>CAJBNH010000158.1 GCA_903955385.1 uncultured Myxococcales bacterium
CAGTGTTCGATTCTCCTGCACTTCCGCCAAATCATTTAGAAATCCGCTGTGATTCGTACTTCGGCTAGCATCACGTCAGCGGTGACGCCCAGCCCGCGTCGGTAACACCCTGGCGGCGGGTCGTCCGCAAAACGACATCCCATGTCGCATAGCCCACAGCCCTCGCGCCCCACGTCGCGACCGTGGCTGGCCTACCTCGCCGCCCGCGTGGGGGTGCGGCGGCGAACTGCGAGCCCACCAATCTCTGCCCGGCCGACTTGTGGGACGCGACAAAGGGATGCGCGCACGCCGACTTGACGAACGGTGCGACCTGCGGTGTCGGCGATGTCTGCACCGACGGCACGCGCTCGAAGTAGCCGACCGATGGAGCTCGTGACCTCGCCGCTGGCCTACGTCGCCCCCTCGAGTCCCACCGCCAACGCCCGCATCAGCACATCCTCATGCACGATGGCGACGTTCAGGCCGGCCTCTCGCATCGCCAACACCGCCTCGACCTTGCGACCATACGCCGCGTACGCCCAGCCCGGCTGCGACAGCGCCCCCACGACCAGATAGTCCAAGTGGGGGCGCACCTTGACGGTGGTCAGGCCGCCTCGCGACTCAACGGCCCGCTGCAGCCGGACGCGGTCCTGCCTTGTCTGACCGGTGAACAGAAACATCTTGTCCGCAAAGGCAATCTTCGCCTGCGGGTCGCAAATCGACGTCAGCGTGTGGCCGACGGAAGCGGTGGCGTTGGGGGTGGCCGGTCTCTCGAGATATGGCCGACAAAACACAAGCAATTCCGTGTATTCGTCAGCATCGACGCGCCCATCCGCCAGGACGCGGTCGATCAATGTCCGCAGCTCGCGAAACAGCGCAACCTCGGAAAAGGCCTCGTAATCCCCCAGCCACCGGGCCAGCTGCGAGACCTCACCCGCCGTCACCCTGCCGTCGGCCGCCACTCCGTGCAGCACGCCGTGCAGCCGGCGCAGGGCATCGGTCGTCGTCCGCACCGCCACCGACTCGTTATCGACATAGCGTTGGCACCAGTCGAGCAGCTCCTCGCGCTCTGCCTCGTCAATCCTGTCGTCCAGCGTGATGCGGGAAAGAAGGCGGCTGAACTGCGAGAACGGCCATCGATCCAACAGGTTCTCGTACATCAGCAGCCACCGCGCAAGCTCGGTCGCCTCGTCGTCCGAGATGCGGCCGTCCAGCGCCAGCCCCTGGCAGATGCCGGCCAGCGACTGCATCGCGCGCGTTTCGTTCGTGATCTGCGACCAGTCGACGGTGGTCATGGCGTTCCTGCGGCAGCAGTGGGGGGGCGTGCTGTGAGGTAGTCCTGCCACGGCACAAGTGTCAACGGCGGCAGCGTTGCGGTCATGCGACGGTTTGTGTCGCCTGGGAGCAGACGGCGCGGGGCAGGGCTTCGTCCGGCAGCCTACGCCTCCGCTTGTTTGAACAGCACCGAAAGCCCCAAAGCTGGACATTGGGTGCCGAAAGGATACCTTCGGCGGCTGTATTCCGTGTAACGCGCCCCAATTTGGCGCATGGAGCCGTCCCCATGAAGCGTACCCTTGTCTTGACCCTGCTCACCGCTTTGCTGCTGGCCGTCATGGCCGTTCCCGCCATGGCGCAGGAAACCGGCGCTTCCAAGGTCGGCACCACCTCCAAGTTCGGCGTCGGTCTGGGCGGCGGCACCATGACCAGCGGTCTGAGCGCCAAGTACTACCTGACCGAGAAGGCTGCGGTGCAGGCTGCTGTTGGCTTCAACGGCTGGGGAACCTCGGCCGACCTCGATTACGTGATGGAGTTCAAGCCGCTGTTCAACCACGAGGCTGGGCACCTGTTCTGGGGGGCTGGCGCGGGCGTCGGCGCGTACATGTACACGTTCTGGGCTGGGGCGACCTACACCGAGTTCAGCGTGTCGGGTATCGTGGAATTGGGCTGGCACTTCAGCCAGTTCCCGGTCGAGGTCGTCACGGACTGGCGCCCCACTTTCGTGACCGGCGACCTGGGCTACGCAGGCTTGTACTTGGCCGGCAGCGGCGGCGCGGTTCGCTACTACTTCTAGGAAGGTCGGAGCGGCCGGGGTGACCGGACCCCTGGACAGCGTCTGGCAAAAATACGCGTTGCGACAGGGGGTCCCCAAGCGTACGGTGACTTCATGGCCTGCGCCGCGCATCGGTTTGCCGCGGTTGGCCAGGAGGTTCCGCACCCGGGAGACACCGCCATGACCCGCACGCGCCTGTTCGCTTTCTCGTCGCTGGCCTGGATGCTCCTGCTGCCATCCTGCAGCAGTCCCGACGACACCAAGACCGACGACCCCAAGCCGATCGTGTGCTTGAAGGCCGGCAGTCAGCTGGACTGCACCGCGCGGGCTGAGGTCCGCACGGAGCCCACCGACAGCGTTGTCCAGCCGAATCAAGCCTTTGTGGTCGAACTGGGCGGCGTCGCCATCGGCGAGTCGCAGGTGCTGCGGTTCCGCGTGCTGAACACCGCGTCCGCGTTGGCCGCCGCTGCGTTGCAGATCGAGTCGGTGGCCCTCCTCTACGAACCGGTCAACCCGGAGACCGAACCCAGCGGCGTGCGCGCTTTCGAGTGCCTCAACGGCGACTTGTCCACGAGCTGCGTGAAGATGAAGGGCGCCTGGAAGCCGATCGTGCCCGCCAGCTTGGCCGACCCCGCCGTCGGTCTGGTCGACGCGCAGACGATTGCGATTCGTTACACGCGGCTGGATCTAATGGACCGCACCGCCAAGGTGCGCATCGCGTTCTCGGGCGACCGGACGCGCACGGAATTCGTGCTGCGGTTCTCGACCCGGCAGGGCGCTCCCAAGGGGCACGTGTCGCCGCCGCAGGTGGTGTGGCCGTTCCTGCCGATCGATGCTCCTGAGGCGCAGAAGTGGCAGGCCTTTCAGGTGATCAACAGTGGCGATGCGGACTTGCGTGTGTTCAGTCTGGACCTGCAGGGCGCCGACGTGTTCGCGGTAGAGGTGCCGGGCGCCGACGGCCAGCCGGTGCTCGTGCAGTCCGGAGCGAAGGCGGTGTTCTCGCCCGACGCGGAACCGGGCCTGTACGCCCCCGAATTCGTGATTCCGACGGGTCAGAGCCGTGAGCTGCGGGTGCGCTTCTCACCCGTCGACGACCTGGCGCGTTCCGGGTGGGTGCGGCTGCTGGTGAATGACCCGACCGCACCACTGGTGCCAAAGAAGGACGAGCAGGACGTGCCGGTCGACCGCTATTTGCAGGTGGATCTGCTGGGGAATTCCAACACGCCCTGCATCCTGCTGGAGCCGATGCCCAAGCTGAGCATGGGCGCGGTGCTGCTGGGCCAGTCGGCCTCGAAGCAGGCGAGGATTCGCAGCTGCGGCGGGCAGGATCTGGTCGTATCGTCCATCCAACTGAACGGCAAGGGGAATTCCAAGGAGTTCACCATCGACTGGGCCAGCACGGTGGCGGCTTTCCCTGGGCTGCCTGCGACCGGGCCGTCGGTCGACCATCCGCTGGTGCTGACGCAGCAGGGCGAGGCCAAGGTGACGGTGCGCTACGACCCCGCCGACCTGACGCCGCTGGACGCCGAGGGCCAGCCCAAGCTCGCCGATACGGACGTGTTGGAGGTGAAGTCGAACGCCTTTGCCGTCAAGACGTTGCCGGTCGAGGGCTGGGGCGTTCAGGCGCTGCCCCCGGTGGCGGTCGTGTCGGTGGCAGAGGGCGAAGAGGTCGTGCCGCAGACCGAGCTGCACCTGTTCGGCGACCAGTCGCACGCGGTGGGAGGGGGGGCGATTGCCGACTATCAGTGGAAGGTGAACCAGCCGCAAGGGTCCAACAAGTCCTTGCAGCCCAACACGAAACAGCCCAACCCGACCTTCCGGCC
Organism: uncultured Myxococcales bacterium; assembly: GCA_903955385.1. Taxonomy (GTDB): domain Bacteria; phylum Myxococcota_A; class UBA9042; order UBA9042; family UBA9042; genus CAJBNH01. The sequence continues at coordinate 3,853 of CAJBNH010000158.1, forward strand.
CGACATGGTCGGCGAGTACGAGTTCTGTCTGAACGTCCGCGACGACATCGGCACCCAGTCGCTGCAACCCGCCTGCGTCACCGTCCTCGTGGTGCCCAACAACTCGATTCATACCGAACTGGTGTGGACCACGCCTTCAGACCCGGACTTGAGCGACGGCAACGGCGCCGACGTCGACCTGCACTTCGCACACCCCGACGGTGGGGTGACGGACCGCGACTGCGACGGCACGCTCGACCCGTGGTTCTCCAATCCATTCGATGTCTTCTGGTTCAACACCAACCCCAACTGGGCCAACCTGCTGCCGAACGTGGACGACGATCCTCTGCTGGCGCTGGACGACACCGACGGCGCGGGACCCGAGAACCTCAACCTCGACCAGCCCGAGGGTGACGCGGCCAACCCCATCGCCTACTCGGTGGGCGTACACTATTGGAATGACCACGGTTTTGGCGCATCGGCTGCCACCGTCCGCATCTACCTGATGGGTGTGCTGACGTACGAGTCCGACCCGACCGAACTGAAGCCGCTGGACATGTGGTACGTCGGCAAGATCCATTGGCCGAATCAGTTGTTGGGCACGACGCTGCCTCCGGTGACTGAGTGTCGTCAGAGCGGAGACGCGTGTCTGGCCAAGTCGGCGCCGGGCAATCCCAAGGGCGGCAAGATGTGGCAGCCCGCGGGTGACCCGTGCATCACCGCTTGCTACGAGAATCAGGGTATCGCCTCCCCCGGCAACCAAGCCGCCACTTGCAAGGGCAAGCCCTGAAACGCGAGTGCGTGGACGCCGATCTCGCTTGACGCCCACGTCCACCGCCTCCACCCTCCGCATCCGACGGGGCCGACGCTCGCCCCGCGCTGGAGTCCGCCCGTGAACGATGCCCGACCCAAGCGCGTCATACGCGTCGTCGCTGCTGAGATCCGCAACGATCACGGTGACTATCTGATCGCCCAGCGCCACCCTCACGCCGCCATGCCGATGCTGTGGGAGTTTCCTGGCGGCAAGGTCGAGGCGGGAGAGAGCGACGAGGCCGCCCTCCTGCGCGAAATCCGCGAGGAGCTGGACGTCGACATCCGCATCGAGGCCCCCAGCCTGTCGACCGTGCGCGATTACGGCACCTACAGCATCGACTTCCACAGCTTCTCAGCCCGGATCGACCGGGGGACGCTGCAGCGCACCGGGGTGTGGGATTTTCGCTGGGTCAAGCCAACCGAGTTCGGCGACTACCGTTTTCCGCCCGCCGACCAAGAGTCGATCGAGCGTCTGCTGGGCACCCTGGACGGCTGAAACGCTCGCAGGTCTGCGTCGCTGTCGGTCGTGCTATTGCGGAACGGCCTTGCCGCAAACTGACGCACCCGAGGACAGCTCATTGGTCGATCCGTTGATGCAGTTCGGCATCTCCGGGTTCCAAGCGACGCAGTCCGCGTCCTTCTTGCAGGTCCTGGCGCACATCTTGACCGGGTCAGGTCCCACGAACAGCTTGTTGCCAGCGCCCGCCGTCTTCTCCATCACGCACTTGTACGACTCGGTCAGGTCCGGCGTGTCGTCGTAGTAGCAGCTGTTCATGTTCGCATCGCCGCCGGTGCAGGAGCAGCTCTTGGCGCAGATGCCGATCGCTCCGTCGTAACCCGCAAGCGGCGGGCCGAAGAAGCACGAGCCCCACTTGCAGTCTTCGTCCTTGGTGCATGCCGTGCCGATCTTGCCGCCGAGGCCGGGCGTCTTGATCGGGCACTTGAACGAATCCGGCACCTTGGGGACATCAGGCTTGATGTCCGGCGTGCTATCGACGGCCGCGTCCGTGTCGACCTTGGCGTCGGCGTCCGTCTTGACGTCGCTGACCGTCGAGTCGGTGGTCGAGTCCACCGTCGCATCTACGGTCGAGTCACTGATCGTGCCGTCGTCGACGTTGCCCAGATCGTCCAGAAACGCACAGTACGGTGCCCCCGTGTTGGCGTCGTACTTGATCACCTGACCGGTGCCGCACTTGACGGTCTCTGCGCCCGCCTCGGTGGCTGGGCTGCAGCCAGTGGCGGCGATGACCAGACCCGAGAGCGCGAAGATCACGAAAAGGGGGCGGTGCATGGCGACTCCTGAAAGTGCCCCGGGGGGGGCGAACGGCCTTGGCAGCGGTCGAAGTGACCCGCAGTGTGTCGGAGCAACCCCCTCTGCGTCAAACACAACTGCGCTGCCCAGCGTTGACCGGCGACGCGTGGTTCGGTATACCGCCGCCCCGTTGCAGCCGGCCGCCGCTTTGCAGACCGTGTGGCGGACACTCTGGGGAACGCGCGCGAGTCCAGAAGTTGCCGCGGTAGCTTCGTTTCACGGTTCGGCCAAGGATGGGAAACATGCTCGCAGTCGTGCCGCTCGCCGCACCGGAGCTCGCCGCCCGGGTGCAGCAGGCTGGGTTGATCGACCTCGACATCACGATCGTGACTCAGGGGGTTTTCTTCCTCTTGCTGGTCCTCGTGCTGCCGCGACTGATCTTCCGGCCGATGCTCGAGCGCATCGAGCAACGCGAATTCCGCACCGAGGGCGCCCGAGCTGATGCCCGTGCCATGCGCCACGCCGCCGACGAAGAGGCCGCCCTGTTTGACCAAGCGATGACGGCAGAGAAGCGCAAGGCCCTGGCAGAGCGGGCCGAGGTCCGCCAGTCGACGCAGCGCAAGGCAGAGGAACTCGTCGCCACCGCCCGTACCCAGACCGCCGCCCGCATCGACCAGGGCTTGACCCGCCAGCGCGCTGAGGCTGTGCGCCACCGCGAGGTCCTGACCCAGGACGCCGCCCTGATCGCGCGCCAGGTCGCCGACAAGATCGTCGAGGGATAGATGAAGCCGTTCGCGCGCTTGGCATGGAACCGGATCGCGCCGTCGCTGGCGGCCGTCGTGGCGCTGTTGCTGCCTGTCGTGGCCTTTGCGTCGGAGGGCGGCGGTGGCGAGGGCACCTGCAAGCCGTCGGAATTCTGCTTTCCGATCCAAGGCTACTACATCATCGACTTCATCGCGTTCGTCGCGATTCTGGTCTGGGCAGGTCGCAAGCCGATCGCCAAGATGCTGAATGACCGTCACGACGAGGTCACCCGCGAGATCGACGCCGCCCGCGTCCTGCAACAGGCCGCACGCGCCCGCTACGAAGAGTACCGCGCCCGTGTCGAGCATCTGGAAGAGGAGCTGGCCCGCACGATGGCCGAGGTCCGCCAAGGCACCGAACTCGAGGTGCAGCGCATCCTTGCCGACGCTGAGCACCAGGTGCAGCGCATCACGGCTGAGGAACAGACCCGCATGGACCAAGAGGCCAAGCGCCTGCGTCAGGAGCTGGAGCGCGACGCCGCCCGTCTGGCCTTGCAGCTTGCCGAGACGATGCTGCGACAGCGTCTGGACGCCACCGGCCAGCAGAAGCTCGTGGAGCGCGCCTTGGTCGACCTGCAGGGGCTCGCCGCGCAGGGCTCCGACGCCCCCGTCGCCGTGGAGAAGGCATGAAGACGTCCTCTTCCAAGCTTGCCCGGCGCTATGCGCGAGCCCTCGTGACCCTCTGCGATGAGCGAGGGGACGGCGAGGCGGTGCGCGCAAGCCTGCGCACGCTTGCCCAAGTTTGGGTCGAGACGCCGGGCGCTCAAGCGTATCTGGCGAACCCGACGATCGCGGTCGAAACGCGCCGCCAGACACTGGACAAGGTCCTGACGGCGGCTCAGGCCGAGGGTACGGCACGCACCTTCGTGCAGGTGCTGCTCGACAAGGGGCGCATCGCTGAACTGCCTGGGATCGAAACAGAATTCACCGCCATGCTCGACGCGCGCACTGGTCGCGTGCAGGCAGACGTCGTGTCGGCCACGCCACTGACGCAACCATCGCTGGACCGCCTGCGCGAGCTGCTTGCCCGTCTGCTGGCCAAGGACGTCGTGCTGCATCCCAGCGTCGACGCAGAGCTGCTGGGCGGTGTGGTCGTGCGCGTGGGCAATACCGTGTACGACGCCTCGGCGCGTAACCACTTGAATCGCCTGCGCCATCGGCTTCTGGCTGAGTAGCGGTCGGGCGACCTGAACCGGGATGGGCGACAGCGCCCCCGTGAACCGAGAGAACCCCGCGACGTCGGGGGCTGGGAGTCAGAAGATGGACATCCGCGTGGAAGAGGTCAGCCGGGTCATCCGCGACGAGGTCGCCCGCTACGGCGCCACCATCGACGTGCAAGAGACCGGCCGGGTGCTGACGTGCGGCGACGGCATCGCTCGCGTCCACGGCCTCGAAGGCGTCCTCGCCGGCGAGCTGCTCGAGTTTCCCCATGACGTTCGCGGCATGGTGCTCAACCTCGAAGAGGACAACGTCGGCGTCGCGCTGCTCGGCAACGCCGCGCTGGTCCGCGAGGGCGATCTGGTCAAGCGCACCGGCCGCATCGTGGAAGTGCCCGTCGGCAAGGCGCTGCTCGGTCGCGTCGTCAACCCGCTGGGCCAGCCCATCGACGGCAAGGGCCCGCTGGCCAATCCCGACGGCAGCCCCGTGCAGTACGCCCGCGTCGAGGTCAAGGCACCCGGCATCGTGCAGCGCAAGGGCGTGCACGAGCCGCTGCAGACCGGCCTGAAGGCCATCGACGCACTGGTGCCGATCGGCCGTGGCCAGCGCGAGCTCATCATCGGCGACCGTGGCACGGGCAAGACCGCCGTTGCCGTCGACACGATCCTGAATCAGCGCGAGGGTCACCGCACCGGCGAGAAGCCCGTGTACTGCGTGTATGTCGCCATCGGCCAGAAGGCCTCGACGGTGGCGCAGGTGGTGCGGCGGCTGACCGACTTCGGCGCCATGGCCTACACGACGGTCGTTTCGGCGCCCGCGTCCGAGCTTGCACCGCTGCAGTTTCTGGCGCCCTACTCCGGCTGCGCGATGGGCGAGTACTTCCGCGACAACGGGATGCACGGCCTGATCGTGTACGACGACCTGTCCAAGCAGGCGGTGGCCTATCGCCAGATGTCGCTGCTGTTGCGCCGCCCGCCCGGTCGCGAGGCGTTCCCCGGCGACGTGTTCTATCTCCACAGCCGTCTGTTGGAGCGCGCGTGCAAGCTGCGTGATGAGGACGGTGGCGGCTCGCTGACGGCGCTGCCGATCATCGAGACGCAGGCCGGCGACGTGTCGGCGTACATCCCGACCAACGTGATCTCGATTACCGACGGCCAGATCTATTTGGAATCCGACCTGTTCTACAAGGGCATCCGTCCGGCCATCAACGTCGGTCTGTCGGTGTCTCGCGTGGGCGGTGCGGCGCAAGTCAAGGCGATGAAGGCCGTGGCCGGTCCGCTGCGTCTGGGTCTGGCCCAGTACCGCGAGCTCGCCGCGTTCTCGCAGTTTGCCGCCGATCTGGATGCCGCCACCCAGCGTTCGCTGGCCCAAGGCGCGCGGCTGACCGAGCTGTTGAAGCAGCCCGTCAACAAGCCGCTGGATGCCGTCACACAAGTCGTACTGCTCTTTGCGGCGTCGGCGCCGGAGGGCTTCATCGATGAGCTGCCCGTCCCGGTGCTGCGGCGCTATGAGACGGAGCTGCTGGCGTGGCTGCGGTCGCACCAACCGGGGCTGCTGGGCAATCTGGCGACCGGCATCTTCAAGAGCGACCTCAAGAAGAAGGATGATCCGCTGCGCCAGGAGCTGGTGGCGGCGTTGTCCGAGTTCAAGAGCCTGTTCCAGGCCTAGTCGCGTCCAGGGAGCCGAGGGAAGATGCCATCTCTCAAGAACATTCGTCGGCGCATCGCGTCGGTGAAGAGCACGCGGCAGATCACGCGCGCCATGAAGCTGGTTGCAGCCGCCAAGCTGCGCCGTGCCCAGGAGCGTCTGGTGCAGCTGCGGCCCTATGCCGCCCGCATCGCGCAGATGATCGCCGAGCTGGCGAGCGGAACGGACGCGACGGCGCACCCTCTGCTCGCGCAGAGGCCGCCCAAGCGCACGTTGCTGCTGCTGCTGACGTCGGACCGCGGGCTTGCCGGCGCGTTCAATTCCAACGTGAACAAGGCCGCGCTGAACTGGATCCTCGAGCACAAGGACCAGCGCGATCACATCGAGTTGCGCGTCGTCGGCAAGAAGGGACGCGACTTCTTCAAGGCGCGCAAGTTCGAGATCGGTCACGTCTACACCGACGTGCTGAATCAGGTCACGCTGGAGCGCGCCACCGGCATCGGCCGTGAGGTCGTGGCTGCCTACGTCGACGGCAACTTCGACGAGGTCTACGTCGTCTGCAACGTGTTCAAGTCGGCCATCGCCCAGAACGCCCGCATCGACCGCCTGCTGCCCCTGACCCCCGAGGACCACGACCACAACGCAAGCACGCTGGACGACACGCTGTTCGAGCCGACCAAGAAGCACGTGCTCGACGCGATCCTGCCCATGGACATCCACGTGCAGCTCTACCGCTATCTGCTCGAGTCGGTGGCGTCCGAGATGGGCGCGCGCATGACGTCGATGGACGCGGCGACCAAGAACGCAAACGACCTGATGTCTCGCCTGACGCTGCAATACAACCGCGCGCGGCAGTCGATCATCACCACCGAACTGACCGAGATCACTTCGGGCGCCGAGGCGCTCAAGGGCTAGTCCCTAGCAGACAGGAGAACAGGACATCATGGCGAACGGACGCATCAGCCAGGTCATCGGCCCAGTGGTCGACGTGCAGTTTCCGGAAGGCGAGCTGCCGCCCATCCTGACGGCGCTGCAGATCACCAACCCGTCCATCAACGACAAGCCCTGGAACCTGACGGTCGAAGTGGCGCTGCACACGGGCGAGTCTTCGTGCCGCTGCGTGGCCATGGACTCGACGGACGGCTTGCGACGCGACCAGGAAGTCCGCAATACCGGCAAGTACATCCAGGTGCCGGTCGGCGATGGCGTGCTTGGCCGCATCATCAACGTCATCGGCGAGCCGGTCGACGAGCGCGGCCCCATCGATGCGGCCGACCACTTTCCGATCCACCGCGATCCGCCGCCGTTCGACACGCTGTCGACCGAAGTCCAGGCGTTCGAGACCGGCATCAAGGTCGTGGACCTGCTGGCTCCGTACAGCCGCGGCGGCAAGATCGGCCTGTTCGGCGGCGCGGGCGTCGGCAAGACCGTCATCATCCAAGAGCTGATCCACAACCTCGCCAAGGAGCACGGCGGCGTGTCGGTGTTCGGCGGCGTCGGCGAGCGTACCCGCGAGGGCAACGACCTGTGGGTCGAGATGGCCGAGTCGGGCGTGCTCGCGAAGACCGCCCTGGTGTTCGGCCAGATGAACGAGCCGCCGGGCGCCCGTGCCCGCGTCGGCCTGTCCGCGCTGACGGTCGCCGAGTACTTCCGCGACCAGAAGAATCAGGACGTCCTGCTGTTCATCGACAACATCTTCCGTTTCACCCAGGCGGGTTCGGAAGTGTCGGCGCTGCTGGGCCGCATCCCGTCGGCGGTGGGTTACCAGCCCACGCTTTCGACCGAGATGGGCGCCCTGCAGGAGCGGATCACCTCGACGCGCGACGGCTCGATCACCTCGGTGCAGGCCATCTACGTGCCCGCCGACGACCTGACCGACCCCGCCCCCGCAACGGCGTTCTCGCACTTGGACGCGACGACGGTGCTCTCGCGCCAGATCGCCGAGCTGGGTCTGTACCCCGCGGTGGACCCGCTCGACTCGACCAGCCGCATCCTCGACCCGAACGTGGTGGGCGAGGAGCACTACGGCGTCGCCTTGCGCGTGCAGCGTATCCTTCAGGAATACAAGGACCTGCAGGACATCATCGCGATTCTAGGCATGGAGGAACTGTCGGAGGAGCAGAAGCTGACCGTGGCGCGCGCCCGCCGCATCCAGCGCTTCCTGTCGCAGCCGTTCCACGTGGCCGAGACGTTCACCAGCATCCCCGGCAAGTACGTCAAGCTGGCGGACACCATCAAGGGTTTCAAGATGATCGCTGACGGCGAGCTGGACGACCTGCCCGAGCAGGCGTTCTTCATGGTCGGCACCATCGAAGAGGCCATCGAGAAGGCGCGCACCCTGCGGTAAGTCAGGGTCGGGCAAGCGGAAAGCAGGCAGCGAGGCACCATGAAGGTCGAGATCGTCACCCCCGTCGGCGTCAAGTTCTCTGGCGAGGCCGCGGGCGTGCGTGCCCCGGGCGCGCTGGGCGAGCTGGGCATCCTGCCCGGTCACCGCACGATGATGGCGGCCCTGCGGACGGGCGTGTGCATCGTCGCCGTGCCTGAGAAGGACCCGCTGCACCTGGTGATCGACGCCGGCTATGTCCACGTGACCGATGGCAAGAACGTCACCATCACGACAGAGCTGTGCGAGGGCTGGCAGGACATCGACGCAGCCGTCGCTCGCGTGGATCAGGAGAAGGCGACGGCTGCCTTGTCCGCCATCAAGGACGACATCTCCACGCTGCTGTGGCAGGCCCGGCGTCACGATCTGGACCTGGCCGAGACGCGGCTTCGCGTGGCGGCGTCGAAGTCGTGAACCGCCCGCGGGTCACGCAACAATCGATCATTCTGGGTGTTTTGTGCGCAGCGTTCGTCGGGGCGACGGCGGGCTGCACCACTTCGCGTGCCGTGCTGGCGTGGGAGGCGGGCGCCAAGGCTGAGACCGCGGGCAAGTATGACACCGCCGTGTTGCGGTATGGCGAGGCCGCGGGGCGCAACGGCCAGCTGGTCGGCGCCGCCTTGGGGCGGATCCGGGTGCTTGCGCGACTACCCGACCGGCGCAAGGAAGCCGACGAGCTGCTGACGGACCTGATGAAGAAGCAGGCGAGTCACCCGGCGGTTGCGGCGTTCGCGGCCTATCTGGCGCTGGTCGATGGCGACGCAAAGCTGGCGCGCAAGCGATTCGATGCCGGCAGGGCGCTACTGCCCGAAGACGCGCCCGATGTGGCTCAGGCCCGCCAAGAGGTCGAGGTGGCCCTGCTGGCGGCAGAGGGGAAGGCCCGCGAGGCGCACGAAAAAGCGCTTGCGCTGGGCGAGGTTCATCCGCGAACCGGGCTGCTGCGAGCCACCCTTGCGTGGAATGCGGGCGACGCGCCGGCGGCGACCACGGCGCTGGCGCTGGCCCCCGACTCTCCGCAGCGGGCCGTCTTGCAGGCGCTGCTCGCGCGTGGCGCCGGCGACTGGGCGGTTGTGACCGCTGCGCTTGCCAAGCTGGAGGGCGAGGCGGTGACGCCGTTGGTGCTGGCCTTGAAGGCCGAAGCGCTGCTATCGCAAGGAGAATCCGCCAAAGCGTTGGAGCAGGCCGCCGAGGCCGTGCGCCGCGATCCGACCGCCGCGTATCCGACCGAGGTCTGGGCCGCCGCGCAGCTGGGTGCCGGGCAGGCCGCGCTGGCCAAGGACCTGCTGGCGGGGCTGACGGCGCGCGGGGCAGGGTGGTCGGCGTGGCATAACCTTGGGATCTGCCAAGTGAAGTTGGGCGACCTTGCGGCGGCGTCTGCGGCGTTCGACCAAGCCTTGGCTCGGTGTCCGACGTGCGAGGCACCCCGGAAGAATCGGGAAGTCCTGAAGAAGATCGGCTTCTGACGCGCGCCTTGTCCGAATTCGCCCTCCCTGTTAGAACCGAGTGCCGCGCAAGTGCGCGCCCTACCTGACGACCCTGCCACCGAGAATTGCCATGCTCCACACCCCCGTGCGCTTGCTGTCCGTCCTGATCGCGCTTGCGGTCGCGCTACCTGTTCTGCAGGGCTGCGGCGAGCAGAAGAAGAAGTCCGAGATTCGCGCAGAGGAGGGAACGGCCAACATCGCCGACCTGCTGGCCGCCCGCCGCGCGCGCATCGTCAAGCAGCTGCCGACATCGGACGATCCGGGCGACGAGGAGCATCCGTGGCTCGCGTGGATTAAGCGCTCGGTGACGACCACGCCGTCGAACGACCTGCGCAAGATCGCCATCAAGGCCAAGAAGACGGCGGCGGCCGACCAGGCTGAGACGCTGGCGAAGTACTTCGAGGCCCAGCGCGAGTACATGCTGAACGAGAAGATCGCGCCCAACGACTACATGCGCGAGATGGCCCCCGCCCGCCGCGACGCTCAGGGGCAGCCGTGGGCCGTGGACCTCGAGTTCGACGCGATCTTCTTCCACGCCGCCGAACAGGCCCGGACGTACACGCTGTTCGCCTGGGACCCGCACGACGAGCGCGTGATCCGCTTCTTCACCTACTGGAAGTACGTGTTCGACTTCGTGCCCCGGACCTCCATCTTCGAGGATGAGGTCAACCGCCTCTGCGATGAGAAGCTGAACGGCTACTGCAAGACCATCCCGATGGAGGAGCGTCCGTTCCAGGTGATGAGGCCGTACTACGAGGGCACGATTGCCAAGATCGCGGGCTACAAGGCGAAGTTCCCGAACAGCCCCTACAACCCGCTGCTGGACCGCATTGCCGCGCACTACAAGATCCGCATCGAGAAGGTGCCGAAGTTCGAAGAGTTCCCCGTGCTGCCGGCGATTCGCTCGACGATGGCCGCGCCGCTTGGCGGCAACGCCGTGATGTGGGTGACGGACCGCGGCATCACCTTGATGGACAACGAGCTGCGCAAGCCCGGCGTCGCCCCGGTGGTCGCGGACAAGCCCGCGGGCGCCCCGTGGAAGGCCGACTGGCTGCCCGACGAGGGCCTGGCAGCGCAGATTTCAGCGTTGGTGCAGGACGTTCGCAGCTCGACCATCTCGCAGTACAACCAGTCGCCCATCTTCATCGTCCCCGCTCCCGATGTGCCGGTCGGTTATCTGGAGCCCCTGCTGCGCGCTGCCGTCGTCGGTCCGAATGCCAAGGAGTGGCCGCAGCAGATTCTGGTCGGTCGCCGCCGCTCTGACGGCTCGAACCGGCGTGCTGGCTTCACGATTTCTGTTCTGGCCGCAGACAAGGCTGTGCCGTTCAAGCTCAAGCCCATCGGGGCGAAGAAGGCGCTGACGTGCACGGCGTGGGCCGTGGTGGGCAAGGACCCGTTTGAGGCCAAGGGCTTCAAGCCGGTGGTCTGGCACGACGGCGACAAGGTCACGACTGCCCGCCTGGCCGATGACGGCACGTTGAACGATGCGCAGACCGCGCCCGGACACGGCGACGGCGACCGGCTCGAGACCTGGGCCGACCAGCAGACCGCCTCGATGGTCGTGGCCGTGTCTGCCAAGGCTGGCTATGCCAAGCTGCTCGAAGCGCTCAACGGCGTGGCGGTCAAGTGTGGCGAGGAAGAAGGCTGCCGGATCCCGCGCACGTCGCCGATCTTCATCGCGACCTGCCGTTGACCTCTGCGACTGCCGAATCGGCTCTCGCGACTGTCTGACGGGAACCTCGGCGCGGTGGCACCCTATCGACCGATAGTCGTGGTCCATACAGATCAATGGCTTACGTGGACGGCGGGCGGGCGGGCGGCCTGGACGATCCACCCACCATTGAAAATGGCGGGCTATCAGTTGAGAAGCCCGCCTGCGCGGGCTACCTGGCCGCTGAGCCCACGAAGGTGGGCTTCCCATGTGATAGCCCGGGGTTTCTAACCCTGGGTGGCACGATCCAGGCGAGTCGGGCAGTGCGGCGGATCGCGTCCGGTGAGCGCTTCGATAGGCTTGTTATCGAGAGGGTCTTCGCTCGCAGCCGGGGTTCCTGCCTGAGCTGCAGCGCTATTCCCCGTCCGCGCCGTCCTTGTCCGGGGCAGTGTCGGGCTTGGGCTTCTGCGTGTAGACGCAGGCGGGCGCGGGCGGTTGGGCCTTGCGGACCCACAACTCGATCTCTTGCGTCTTCCAGTGCTTCAGCGTGCGGTCGACGAAGACCTTGTCGCGCATGAAGTTATCGCGCTCGAAGGGGCGCTTGGCGACCGACTGCGGCGCGAAGTACGACATGGGTGCTGCCACGAAGAACTTCACGTGGTCGCTGCACACCTTGGTCCAGAACTCCTGCGGCGTGACCATGCCGGTGTTGAAGACCTTGGAGTTCGTGTCGACCTCGTTGCCCGCCAACCGACGTCCGGACAGCATCGCGATCAGCGGGGCGTAGTCGCTGGCCCCGGTAATCGTGTCTTGTTCCGTGGTGTTGGCGCGGACGTAGGCGGCCATCTCCTCTGCCGTCGACCACCAGCGCTTCTTGTTCCACAGGTAATGGTGCACGCCCGACTCGATGCTGCCTCGCAAGCGCACGCCCTGCCAGAACAGCGCGTGGCTCAGCTCGTCGACCACGGCGGGACCCGGCGCCGGGCTCCACGGAAACTCGAGGCGCTCGCCCAAGCCCTTCGAGCTGGTCACTGCCTTGAATTCGCTGGGAAAGGCCTTGCGATTGGCGGCCATGTTGACGGGCACCCACGCCATCGTCAGCAGCACGGCCCCGACCGTCACCGCGACCCAGCCCCCAGTGGGCGCGAACGGGCGGGTCGGCTCCTGCCCAGCGGAAGTCGGCAGCGACTCGGCCAGCATCACGACCTTGACCAACCGCGCCACGGTGCCGATCCACGATGCGGCCGCGATCGCCAGCGTCGGCATCAGCAGCGAGTAGTAGAAGTCGTAACGCTCCTTGAACTGTCCGAACTCCATGAGGAGCGCCAGCGTCACCGCCCAGATCAGCAGCGTGAAGCCACCGTCGGCCGGCTGGCGCCACCAAGCGCGCGGGTTCCACAACAGCTCCCAAGACGGCAGGGCAGCGGCGGTCCGGCGGGCGGCAGCGTCGGCAAGGGTGCGTACTTGCAGGACATGGTGCCGGGCGCGGTCGACGGCGATGGTCAGGACGACGCCCAACGGCGCGACAAGCGCCAGCCACCAATGCGCGGCGTGGTAGTAGACGTTCTTGGTGAAGTCGCCGCTGTCTAGCAAGAGGAAGAAATTCGAGAGGATCGCAATGGGACCATCGCCGGGCGGCGTGAAGCCCGCAACCTTGGCCTTCTTGGCGAAGTGGTAGGTGTAGGCGCCCTGGATGTACGCGTCGCCCGCCAGCCACAGGAAGAACAGGTTCAGCGTGCCCCACACGGCCAGAAAGCCGAGGGTCAGGCGCACGCCGGGATGCCGCAGCAGGCGCCGCCACACGGGCTCACCCACCGTCGCGGCTGGGGGCAGCGGCAGGAAGGCCGCGAGCACGACCGTCGCCAGATAGCCGCCCACGCCGTAGAAGCCCGTCGAGGCTGCCGCACCCAACAGCAGACCACCCAACAGGAATCGCCGTGAGAACACCGCCCACAGGCCGGCCATCATCCACGCCGTCGTCAGGTTGATGCCGGTCAGGTTGGTCGAGGCCTGCAGCACCTCGCACGACGTCCAGTACAGGGCCAGCGCCGCCAACCCCGGCCACACGCCGAGAAATCGCCTGGCCATGCGCCAGACGAACACGCCCGCAACCGTCGCAGCCGCGACCGACAGCCACTTGCCGACCAGGAAGCCCGAGCCGAGCACCAGGTACAACAGGGCCGGCACTGCGATGTGCAAGGGCGGGTGCGCGAAGAAGAAGTCGCGGTACGGCCACAGCCCTTCGGTCCAGGACCGGGCGGCATAGAAGTAGATGGCCTCGTCGGTGGTCGAGTAGCGAAGTCCGTTGGTCTTCAGAATCAGGAAAGCGGCAAGAAGCGCGGCGAACACAAGCACTTCGGCGTTTCTGGTGACGACGTGCAGCCCTCGCTCGCCCCACCGATGCAGCACCAACGCCAGGGCCACCGCGGCCAGTCCGGCCACTCCCGCGACGTGCAGCGCGACACCGGGTGCCGGATGCGACGCCACCAGCGGCCACGCGACCGGCAGCAGCAGCAGCGCCCCTGCCGCGCCCCATGCCAGCGACCGCGACAGCTCGCGCGAGGTCGCCAGCAGCACCAGCACTCCCGTCGCCAGTGCCGCGTGGGCCAGCGTCATCGTCGGACCGGCCAGCGCCGTCGTGACGAGCTTGCCTTGAGGTCCCACGGGTGCCAGCACGCCGGTCAGGGCGCCCCACACGGCCGGGGTCGAGCTGCCGACCCAACCGACCGGCAGGCAGGCGATCAGCCAAAGGCCAAACGTTCCGGCAGCAAAGACGGTGCGTGCTGACAGCGACGTGGGCGCGAGTCCCAGCGCAATTGCGCCAGCGGCAGAAATCGCTGCCAAGACAGCCGGTTGCATGCCGAATAGGGGTGTCTGCAGCGGCGCCGTCCACGTGTCCAGCCCCGACGTCGCGCCGCGCAGTCCAAGAGACAGCAGCGCAAGCGCCACCGACCCGACCAGCAGCGCATCGGCGAACTTGTCGTCCGGGCGTCGGGCAAGCCAGGTGCCTCCCACCGCAAGACCGATGGCGGCGAGCGTCGCAAGGGTCGTCAGCACCCGCACCGACGGGAAGACGGAGCCCGAGTCGGGCAGCGCGAGCGCCACCAACGCCAGCGCGGCCGCAGCCGCCAACGCCTGAAGCCAGCGCGGCGATACTGCGGCGGCAGGGGCAGGGACGTGGGGAGCGGGCTCTGCGGACCTGGCGTCGGCGGCAACTTCGGTTGCGGCAACCGGCAACGCCGCCTGGTCCGAGTCGCGGGATTCCGCAGCAGGATGGGCTGCTTCGGGGACTCGGCTGCGGGTCTTTTTGGCCATGGGTCAGCTTCCGCGGGGTTCGGTGCCGGGCGGCCGCGCAATCGCCTGAAGCATCGCGCGGTCGGCGGCGGAGTAGGGGTCGCGCTTGCGGTCGGCGACTTCGGCGACGAGATCCCGGCCGTCGGCGGTGGCGGTCAGCCAGCGATGCGCCATGCGGGTACAGGTCTCGCGCACAAGGCCGGTGACGACGAAGGCGGCGCGGGCGCGTTCCCGCTCAGCGCGGCTGGGGCTGGAGGTCAGGAACTGGCCGTGGCGCAGGATTTCCTCGCCCAACAGGTCGATACCCTCACCCCGCGAGGCGATGGTGCGCACAATGGGCGGCATCCACTCAGGCATCTCGGACAGCAGCATTTGCAAGCCGCGTAGATCACTGACCGTTCGGTCGGCGCCATCGGCATCGGCCTTGTTCACCACGAACACGTCGGCGATCTCGAGGATGCCCGCCTTGATCGCCTGAATGTCGTCGCCCATCCCCGGCACCATCACGACGACGGTGGTGTCGGCGGTGCGCACGATGTCGATCTCGTCCTGACCCACGCCCACAGTCTCGACCAGCACGACGTCGTAGCCCATCGCGTCCATCACGTGGACCATCTCACTGGTTGACCGCGACAGACCGCCCAGAGCGCCGCGGGTGGCGAGCGAGCGGATGAAGACGCCGGGGTCGGCTGCGTGCTCCATCATCCGGATGCGGTCGCCCAGGATGGCGCCGCCGGAGAAGGGGCTGGAAGGATCCACCGCCAGCACGCCGACTTTCAGACCTTGGCGGCGGTAGTGACCGACCAGCCGACTGCACAGCGTGGACTTGCCGGAGCCGGGGTTGCCGGTCAGACCGATGACGCGCGCGCGGCCGGTGTGGGGGTACAGCAGGCGCAGCACGTCGGTCGCGCCCGGCTCGCGGTCGTCGAGCATGCGCATCAGGCGGGCGCCCGCGCGAAGGTCTCCAGCGAGGATGGCAGCGGCAGCTTGCTCGCGCATCAGAACTCGGCGCCGACCTTGACCGTGATCACGTTGAGCCCGTCGGTGAACGACCGCATGAACTCGGCGCCCAGCTGTGCGCGCATCACGACCGTGCGCAGACCCACCGCGGCGCGGTGTCCCAAGGCCTCAGAGACGTTGCCCCAGCTGCCAAATTCCTCCACGACGATCACGTCGGGGCGTACCGCATGCTCGTCGGCGAACGTCAGCAGTTGGTGGGTGCCGACGTAGGTATACGTCATCGAGTAGCCCAGCCACGGCTCCAGCGTCATGACGCCGGCGATGCCGAAAGACTTGGAAATTGCGACGTCGGCGCCCACGATGAACATGTCGACGTCCGAGTTGCCCAGCACGGTGTTGAGGCTGGCGCGCACGCCCAGATCGGGGATGTACTTGAAGCCGTCGATCAGCGACAGGCCCAGCTCAGCGCCAAAAGCCCACAGGTCCGAGTCGTTCAGATTCGTCAGCACCGTGCCGATTTGCGCTTGGTGGGGTAGGCCCTTGCGCACCCGCAGCTGTCCACTGGTGACCAGACTCTTGGGGGCGTCGGCGGCCTTCTGCCAGTACTCGGCTTTGTCGTGGATGCCAATCCAACTGCTCTCGAACGTGGCGCTGTAGCCCAAGGGGCCGCCTGACGCGCCGGGACCCAACATGCGGGGCCCCAGGGCGAGTCCGATCTCGCGCATCAGGGAGTTGTAGCCTTCCTGCCGCACGGCTTGCAGCGCCGTCGTCTGGGTGCCCGCGAAGAATTTCTCCAGGTGCAAGTCCAGCGGTCCGGCGAACGCGGGCAGGGAAAGCCCCATCGTCGCAAGCACGAGCAGTGCGGTGACGAGGACCCGGACCACCGATTGCCGCTGCGTTCCACCCATGTGCCGTCTCCGCGCGCGATTGTCGCCGCTCTCCCGCCTGAATGCGGACCGTTGCGGCATTGTGGCCAAGCGTGGCCGCGATGTCCACAGACAGCCGATACCTGCAGATGGGCCTGTAGAGGTCAGCGCGTGGGCAGCCGCGCTCTCGCATTGGTCGCCGCCTCGTCCTTCATGCGCTGCCGCTCGACGGGATCCGCCCAGCGCGCCTGCACTTCCGGCGCCAGCGTCTCGACCGGGTCAAAGAAATAGAACAGGCGCTCGGGGTCGACGTTGGGGCTGCGGAACAGCGCGATGCCGTTGTGGCGGTCGTAGTACTCGAAGCTGTGCGCGTCGCGCTTGCCACCGCCGCCCAGCGTGTCGACGACGAAGGTCGGGGTGTTGAAGCCGGCGGTCGAGCCGCGGACCTCCTTTTCGATGTCGATGGCCGTCTGCAGGGTGGTGCGCAGGTCCTCGACACCCTTGACCAGATCGTGGACGTAAACGTAGTAGGGGTGCACGCCGATGTGGCCCAAGCGCTTGACCAGCAGCTTCATCGACTCGGTGGTGTCGTTCACGCCCCGCTGCAGCACCGACTGGTTGCGCACGAACACGCCCTTTTCCAGCAACTTGCCGATCGCCTCGCGCGTGATCCAGGTGATCTCGTTGGCGTGGTTGAAGTGCGTGTGCAGCACCACGTCCTTGCGACGGGCGCGGCCGAATTCCACCACGTCGACCAAGGCTTGCGTCCACTCGGTGTCGGTCAGCAGCTTCTGCGGCATCACCGCGGGGCCCTTGGTGGCGTAGCGCAGGCGCTTGACGTTGGGCAGGTCAAGCAACCGCTCGCCGATCAAGCGGATGTGCTTGGCGGGCAGGTTGTAGACGTCGCCACCCGACAGCACGATGTCCTCGAGCTCGGGGCGGCTGGCGATGTAGGCGAAGATGCGCTCCCACCGCGCGGCATCGGCGTTGAGGTGCACCTTGTCGACCATCCCCGTGTCGAGTCCGACCGCGTAAGAGCGCGTGCAGAAACGGCAATAGACGGGGCAGGTATCCAGCGCCAGAAACAGCGCCTTGTCGGGATAGCGGTGGGTCAGTCCCGGCACCGGCGAGTCGTCCTGCTCGTGCAGGCTGTCGAGCGTCAGCTCCGGATGGTCGGGCAGCAGGCGTGACGCCAGCGGGATGAACTGCCGACGCAGCGGGTCCTCGTAGGGCCGCGTCCAGTCGATCAGGCTCATCAGATAGGGGGAAACCCGCACGCTCATGGGCGAATTGGCGAACCCGGCCTCAGCGTCGGCGATGAACTCCGCGGGGGCAATGCCCTGAATGGCCTCGAGCAGCTTGTCGATGCGCGTGATCGAGTTGCGGCCCTGCCAGCGAAAGTCCAGGAACGTCGCCTCGTCCACGTCGCGCCAGGCCGGCAGCGTCTGCCAAAACGCGCCTTCGCGCAGATTGCCGTGCGCCATCGAGCTGGCGGCAGCGGTCGGCCTCACGCGGGCGGGAGCGGCGATGGAGAGCGTCGGGCCGGACACGTGTCCTCCGATCTGGGTCGCAGCTGCGACGGGTGCGTCGTTCGTGTTCATGGAGAGAAGACCTCGCGAACCCTGGATTTGCTGCGGCCTGGGGGCGGGGGGAGGCATGGCCCGGGCCGGTCCGAGGGAGGTCGCTAGGGTACCACGCCGGGGCGGACACCGTCGAGCAGGCGAGCTCCCAGGTCGCACAGCTCGGCCAGCGTGTGCACGTCGCCCTCGCGCTCGGCGGCGACCGCACAGAAGCCGTGTGGCTCGGAAAGCCTTTGCAGTGCAACGATGTGCGCTTCGTCAGCCTGGCTTAGATGGTGCAAGCCAGCGGCGGCCTGGTCGAGGCGTCGGCTCATCGCGTCCGCGCTTGCTTCGTCCATCCCCGATCGCTGCAGTCGGCCGCGCAGGTCGCCCAACGCAACCTCTCGCCCAGCGCCACCGCCGAAGCCGTCGGGAACCTGCAGCACGCGGTTGACGACAAATCCGGCGAACGGCAGTCCTTGGCTGCGCAGCTCGGCCTGCAAGTGCCTGGCCTCGCGCAGCGCGGTCGCTCCCGGGGTTGTGACCAGCAGAAATCGCGTGCCGGGCGAGCGCAGCATCCGGTCAGTCTCTCGGGCGCGCTCGGCCATCTTGGGCATGACATCGCGAAACGACACGAAGAACTGGGCGATGTCCGGCAGGGTCTCGCCGCCGACCAGCCGACCCATCACGGCCATCGCCATCGAACCGCCGGCCCCCAGCAGCGAGAACTTCTTCTTCTCACCCGGCTGCGGCACCCGCGAGAACCAGCGCAGGACCCGCTCGTTGATGAAGGCCGACAACGTGCCGCCCGCGTGCAGGAAGTCGACGGCGTTCTGCATCGGTGGCGTGTCCAGCACCAGCAGGTCGTAGCGGTCTTCAGCCAGCAGCGAGGCGATCAGCTCGAGGGCCACGTAGTCCGGCGACGACGACAGCATCGGCAACAGCGCGCGGTACACCCGATTGCCCATCACCTGATCGCGCAGTGAGGGGTCGGGCAGCAGGCGCTCGACCATCAGCTCGGCCCCCGACTCGGCGTCCAGCATCATCGCGTGCAGCGTACCGGCGGGAGGATCCTGACCGAGATCGGTCAGTTGGCGCGTCAGGCGCGGCAGGATCTCCAAGGGTGTGTTGGCCGGCACCGCCTCGCCCAGCAGTCCCAACGCCTGCAGCAGCCGTTGCGCCGGGTCGATGGTCAGCACCAGCACCCGCCGTCCCATGCACGCCGCGGTCAGCGCCAGTGCCGCCGCCGTCGTGGTCTTGCCCACGCCACCGCTGCCCGCCAGCACCAGCAGCTTGGTCTGACGCAGCACGTCGGCCAGGGGACCTGGACTGCGCGTGGTTTCGCAAGTCGTGACAGGGCCTGGGAAGGTCACGCGGCGCCCCTGAGCGCGGGGGCCAGCCGTCGGGCCAGCAAGTCGATGGCGTCCAGCGGCAGCTCGCGGCGGAACAGGAAGGGCAGCTCGAGGACCGGGCGGCCGGTGCGCCGCAGCTCGGGCAGGAAACCTCGCGACTTCCGGTGCCGCTCGCCCAGCAAGCGCGCGGCCCAAAGCCAGCGGTCGTCCGTCGCCCCAGTCTCGCCAGTCTCCAGCGCGTGCGAAAGCGCGTCGAGTTCGGCAGGATCCAGCAATTCCGGGTACATACCATTCATCACGAACGCGGCGGCGCGCAAGCCGAAGCGGGACTGCAGGGTGTGGTGCAGCTCCAGCGTCTCGACGACAGGCATCTCCTCGGGTCGCGTCACCAGCATAAGCCCGGTGCGCTGGCCGTCCGAGAGCAGCTGCTGCATCCCCTCGGCATACGCGGCAACGGGTCCGAACGGCAGCATCTGCGTCAATGCCTTGGGGATCGCGCACATGCCGACGACGAAGCCGCTGGTGGGCAGGTCGCACACGATCAGGTCCCAGGTGCGGTCGCCCGACTGACCCTGCTCCGCCTCAAGGCGCCACAGGCGATACAGGAACAGAATCGAGCGGATGGCCGGCATCGCCTGAAAGAAGCCCTCGACCGCCTTGTTGCGCAGGGCCAGCTGGACGAGTGCGGGAATGCGGAGCTGTTGCAGGAAGAACGCGCGCAACGCCTCGTGGGCGTCGATGCGCGCGACCGACAGGTTCGGAGCGACCGAGACGGGCTGTGGACCCAAGGTCTCGAGACCGAACAGCGGCGCGGCACGAGAGACGGGCTCGACCTCCAGCAGCAAGACACGCTTGCCGGCGTCTGCAGCGGCCCTGGCCAGCGCGAGCGCGACGGTAGACTTGCCCACGCCACCCTTGCCGGTAACGAGAAGGACTGAGCGATCCAGAAGCTGCGGAGCTTGCGATAGGTCGGCGGCCCGAGTCGGGTTCAGATGGTCATGGGGTGAAGGCATTGCCGCAACAGGATAGTCCGCACGCGTCGCCCTCACAACGTCGGCCTGGGTCGCGACGCGGCCTCGATCGGTCATCTTCCTTGCTGTGCAGGCAGTTGTGTTGTGTCGTCGCGGGCGGGCAGCCGGCAATGGCCGTGGTCGTGCAGCCGGCACACCAGCATCGTGGCGCTCACGACCAGAAACGGCACCGTCAGCGGCACCCAGACGAGCCACTGCGCCGCGAAACCGAAGCCCAGCCAGACCGCGGTCCGGCGCCGCAGTAACGCCAACTGGGCAGCAAGGGGCACGCGGTTGTTCTCTAGCGCGAATCCAGACATCGTCGCGCCCAGGGCCAGAGCCCCCCAGCCGCCCCCGACCGCGATCGTGAACAGGGCGCCCAGCGGCGCGAAGGCCAGCGTCAGCACCATACCGACCGCCCAGAGGGCCACGCCGCCGGTCACCTCGATCGCCAGCAGCGCGAGTCCGCGGCCGATGCCTCGCAGCGTC
Organism: uncultured Myxococcales bacterium; assembly: GCA_903955385.1. Classification (GTDB taxonomy): domain Bacteria; phylum Myxococcota_A; class UBA9042; order UBA9042; family UBA9042; genus CAJBNH01. The sequence goes on from CAJBNH010000158.1 coordinate 24,550, forward strand.
TCGACGGCAAATGCCCCCCACGTCTGCCCCGGCACCTGCGCGCCGTACCAGCGCTGCTCGACCCGCTCGGCAAGCCAGGCGAACGCGGGCGACAGCACCGGCAGGGCCACGGTCGCTGCGAGCACCAACGACGCCAGCCACAGCGCCGCGTACAGCAGCACTCGGCCCACATGCCACAGCGCCACCGCCCACCACGACTCGGGGGCGGGACCCATCACGGCCGCGACCGCCACGCCGTCCCAAGTCGCGGCGAGCCACAGGAAGGCGACCCAGACCGCCAGGTAGAGCGCCATCGCCAGAGCGGCGACCGACAGCAAGTCGCCGTGGCGCAAGGTGAAGCCAAAGCCGGCCCCCGCCGCGCGAAAGCCCGTCCAGGCCTGGTGCAGGGGTGTGCCGGCAAGTGGGTCGGGACTGCGGGGCGGCGGCGCGGACACAGGCAACCTCTGGGTGGGTCAGGGTGCGAGAGGGAATTCGTGGTCACAAGTCGGGTCATCGCAGGCGCGGGTGAGCAGCATGCCCTGACGGGCGGACCCCAGCAGCGGCAGGTCCCACGAGCTGTCGCCCAGGGCAAGATCCGCAGGCGGCAGGCCGAGTTGAGTCCAAGCGTCGACCTTTCCCTGACCAATTGGCACCGGTTCCGCAAAGCGCGCCGGGTCCACGCCCAGACAGTTCACCGCGATCAGGCTGCAGCCCTCGAGCCCGAACAATCGCGCGCCCACCTCGACGACCGGCCGCGGCGAGGCCGACACCAGCCACACCTGGACGCCGCGCTGCATCGCCTCGCGCAGCGCCCGCACCAGCCAGCGTCGGGGCCGCACCCGCTCGCGCAGCGCTGCCTCGACGGGACCCCGCGCGTCGTGGACGTCCACCCGCGCCATCAGCTCGGCCGCGAACCGGCAGCCGCTTGGATAGTCCGTGTCCATCTGCCCCATGTACCACGCGAAGTCCGCCTGACCCGGCAGCCATGGCGTGTGGGGCGGCGTCGCGGCAAGCAGGACCACTTCGTCGCCCACGTCGCCGGCCCACACCGTGTTGTCGGCATCGGTGGCCACGCGCGACCCGCGGGGCAGGGCGGCAAGGGCCTGCACCACCTGGGACGGCGTGGGGTAACGGAGGATCGACACCTGGGTTTCGTCCATGGGGCCTCGGGCGGGGGGCCGGCGAGCGGCGAGGTCGAACGAGCATCGTGCCAGAGGTCCGTCGGGCTGTCAGCGCCCCGCGCGACCGGCAACTGTCGGGCGGCGGAATGATCGTGTAGGATGCGCTGTTCGCAGCACGTCCAAGTCCGTGCAGCAGGTTGCGTCCGGCGGTGGACGTCCCAAGCGACCCCCCGGGCAAGAGGTTTCATGGCAGAAGGTCCGATGAGCGTTGGAGGTCAGGCGATCCTCGAGGGCGTCATGATGCGGTCGCCCCATTCCTTGGCGATCGCCGTACGGCGTGCCAGTGGCGAGATCGTGGTCAAGGAGGCGGCGTGGCACTCGATCTGGGAGAAGGCGCGCTGGCTGCGTAAGCCCTTCCTGCGCGGCGCCGTCGTGCTGTTCGAGTCGCTGCACAACGGCATCAGTGCGCTGACGTTCAGTGCCAACGAGGCCGCGCGCGAGCTTCCGGTCGAGGGTGCCGAAGGCAAGCCGGCGGACGCCAAGCCCCCGACCGACAGTGGCGCGTCCAACCTTGCGATTGCGGGCACCATTGCGCTGTCAGTCGCGTTCGGCTTCGGCATGTTCGCGGCGCTGCCGCACTTCATCACCTGGCTCGCAGGCGTCATGTTGGGCAGTGAGTCGCTTGCGTCCGGCAAGGACTTCGGCTTCCAGATCGTCGATGGCATCGTCAAGATCGTGTTTCTGGTCGGGTACATGGCGCTGATATCTCGGATGAAGGACATCAAGCGCGTCTTCCAGTACCACGGAGCCGAGCACAAGAGCATCTACTGCTACGAGGCCGGCCTGCCCTTGACCGTCGCCAATGCCCGCACCTTCTCGCGTCAGCACCCGCGTTGCGGCACCAGCTTTCTGCTGATCACGGTCGTGGTCTCCATCCTCTTGTTTTCCGTGGTGTTCCCGTTCCTGCCTCGGATCTCGTCGACCGGGTGGCTGAATCAGCTGGCCTACGTCTTCATCAAGATCCCCCTGATGTTTCCGGTTGCAGGCATCGCCTACGAGGCTACCCGGCTGTCGGCCCGACATCCTCGCAACCTGTTCGTCCGCGGCTTTACGTGGCCGGGCCTGATGTTGCAGAACATCACCACCCAAGAGCCGGACGACACCCAGCTCGAGATTGCCCTTGTCGCCCTGCAGAAGACGCTATGGCGCGAGGCGCAGCTGCAGCAGAACGCTGCCGCCGGCTTGCCTGTGGGCGACGCCGAGCCCTTGGTCTTCCCGACCTACGATGCGTTCGTGTCCAGCATTGCCACGTTGCCGCCGCCGCCGGTCGACACCTTGGCGGCCTGACCCAACGACCGACCCCCTTTGAGGCCCCGATGTACGAGCGTTTCGAGTCCGTGGTCGCACGGTTCGACGAGCTGAGCGAAGCCCTGGCCACCAGTGAAGTGGCCTGCAACCCCGAGCTGTCGTTGCGCTTGATGCGCGAGCGAGCGGGGCTGGACGAGACCGTGCAGGCCTATCGCGCCTGGAAATCGGTCAACGAGCAGATCGTCGAAACCGAAGCGATGTTCGACGACAGCGACCCCGAGATTCGGGCAATGGCGCGCGACGAGCTGGCGCGGCTGCGGGCGGAGTCCGAGTCGTCCGAGGGCAAGCTGCGCGACCTGATGGTGCCTCGCGACCCACGCGACGGCGCCAACGTGGTGCTGGAAGTGCGCGCCGGTACCGGCGGCGAGGAAGCGGCGCTGTTTGCAGGCGATCTCCTGCGGATGTACACGCGATTTGCCGAGAAGCGCGGCTTCAAGGTCGAGCTGATGTCGGAGAGTGAGGCGGCGCAAGGTGGCTTGAAGGAAGCGGTTGTTCTGGTCAACGGCTATGGTGCCTGGTCGGTTTTCAAGCACGAGTCGGGGACTCATCGGGTGCAGCGTGTGCCGGTCACCGAGTCGCAAGGGCGCATCCACACGTCCGCGTGTACCGTCGCCGTGCTGCCCGAGGTCGAGGAGGTCGAGGTCGATATTCGGACCGAGGACCTTCGCATCGATACTTACCGCGCGGGTGGCGCAGGTGGCCAGCACGTCAACCGGACCGACTCGGCGGTGCGCATCACGCACTTGCCCACCGGCATCGTCGTGCAGTGTCAGGACGAGCGTTCGCAGCACAAGAACAAGGCCAAGGCCATGACCCAGCTGCGGGCCAAGATGTTCGATGCCCAGCAGCAGGCGGCCGACGCGGCGATGTCCAGCGCGCGGCGGGAACAGGTCGGCAGCGGCGACCGCAGTGAGCGCATCCGCACCTACAACTTCCCGCAGAACCGCCTGACCGACCACCGCGTCGGCTTGACGCTGCACTCGCTGGATCTGGTGATGGAAGGCGAGCTGGGAGCGGTGGTGGAGGCCCTGCAGGCTGCCGAGCGGGCGCGAAAGCTCGCCGAGACGCAGGAAGCCTAGTCGTCACAGCTACTTCCGTAATACCGCCACCAAAGTCACCAGCGCCGCCTCGGCATCTGCCTGAGCATCGAAGCACGCTGGGTCGCCCGCTCGCGTCTGCGTCGCCACCGCCTGCGCCGCCCGCAGCTTGCGCAGGTGTCCGGCCAGCTTGGCGGCCAGCTGTTCGGTCTTCAGGGAGGCCTCCAGCCGCTGTTCGATGGACAGCGGCGGCGGTCGGGGCGGGGGCGTCCACAGCGGCTTCAGGTCCCAGTCCAGCTTGAGGCTGTAGCCGGTCGCAGCGGTAGCGGCGGCACGCTCCGACAGCAGCCCCGTCGAGCCCAGGTAAGCCCCCGTACCCTCTTGCAGCTGCTCCCGAAGACCCAGTGACACGCGGTCGGGCAGCAGCGCCGTCCAGCGTCGGCCTGGCGCCGTCACCGTCACGGGGCGTGTCAGGGTGGCAAGGGCCGACTCCAGCAGGCCGTCCGGCAGGTCCCCGACCTCGCACGGGTGGCTGGCTGGCGGCTCTGTTCCTGAGGGTGTCCGCGGTTGCCCCCGGGCCTGCTGTACCAAGGCGCCCAGCAGCAGCGAGGCGGCGACCAGGGCCGCGGCGACCCAGGCCCCGGCGTCGAGAGAAGGGAAGCGGTGACGGTGGGCTGGCGGCATGGCGGTCCTCCGGGCGCGGAATGGCGCCGGGACAGACGCAGAGCAAGAGGTGTGCCAGCCGTCACGCGACACAACCATTGAGAAGTAAATGTATTTATCGATTCGCCAGGCGGGCGGCCGGTCTCACCTGCGGTCTCGGGACCACTCTCGAGACCGGCACCGAGACGATGCCTCGCCAAGCGGAGTCGACCGATTCGCCACCCAGCGGTCGGCCAATTGTGCGGGATGCTGCTGGCGGCGTCGATTCCGTTCGCGCGTTTGACAAGCAAAGTCAGGTAGATGTGCGATTCGTCGAAGGGCGAACGGCGAAAATGGTGACAGCGGTGCCGAACGTATGCAAGCTGGGAGAAGGCCGTCGCCTGCGTTGCGGCGTCGTGATGATGCGAATCCCGGCATCTGGACAACTCCGCATGGAGCCGAATCTGACCGACAAACCTGAGATTCCCGCGCCCTCGGCCGCGCAGCCGAAGGGATCCGTGCAGTTGCGAGTCGTCACTGCTGACGAGCCGGCTGTGGTGGCGGAAGCGGCTGTACCGGCACCTCGCCCTGCATCCTCTGCCGCGGCGTCTACCAAGGGCCGCGACCAGCCGTACACCGGCGACCCGGCCGAAGCCCCCGTCGTCATCGAGGGCGTCCCGACTGCCGAAGAGCTGGTCGCCACGGTGCGCAGCTACCTGCCAGAGGGTGACCACGACATCGTCCGTCGCGCCTACGCGTTTGCCGCACGCTGTCACATGGGCCAGACCCGCAAGAGCGGTGAGCCCTATTTCGCGCACCCGGTGGCGGTCGCTTTCCTCTTGACGCGCCTGCGGTTGGACAGCGCCAGCATCTGCGCCGGTCTGTTGCATGACGTGGTAGAGGACACGACGGTCGCCGTCCCCGAGATCGAGAAGCGGTTCTCTGAGGAGATCGCCCTCATCGTCGATGGCGTGACCAAGCTGGACCGCATCACGTTCTCCAGCCGCGAGCACAAGCAGGCAGAGAACTTCCGCAAGATGCTCGTCGCCATGTCCAAGGACATCCGCGTGTTGCTGATCAAGCTCGCGGACCGTCTGCACAACATGACGACGCTGCAGCACATGAAGCCCGAGGCGCAGAAGCGAATTGCGCAGGAGACTATCGAGATCTACGCGCCGCTGGCCAATCGTCTGGGCATCGGCTGGATGAAGGCACAGCTGGAAGACCTGTGTTTCCGCCACCTGTACGCCGACGAGTACCACAAGCTGGCGCGCATGGTCGGCCAGCGTCAGGCCACGCGTCAGGCGTACGTGTCTGAGGTGGTCGAGACGCTCAAGAAGATCCTGACCGACGAGGGCATGAACGACGCGCTTGTTTACGGGCGCCCGAAGCACCTGTTCGGCATCTATCGCAAGATGACCGTGCAGAACCTGCCGTACGACCAGATCTACGACGCGCAGGGCTTCCGTGTGCTGGTGAACGACCTGCGCGAGTGCTACGCGGCGCTGGGGGCGGTCCACACCCACTTCAAGCCGATCCCGGGGCGCTTCAAGGACTACATCGCGCTCGCAAAGGCCAATCGTTATCAGTCGTTGCATACGTCTGTCATCGGTCCCCGCGCTGAGCGTATCGAGGTGCAGATCCGCACGCAGGACATGCACCGGGTGGCAGAGGAAGGTGTGGCGGCGCACTGGCGGTACAAGGAGCGTGGCGAGTCGATCAGCGTGCGCGACGAAGAGCGGTTCAGCTGGCTCAAGCAGCTGCTGGAGTGGCACGCGGGCGTCAAGGACTCCGACGAGTTCCTGGACAGCATGAAGATCGACCTCTTCAGCGACGAGGTCTACACGTTCACGCCTGCGGGCGACGTCAAGGTCTTGCCGCGCGGGTCGACCCCGATTGACTTCGCTTTCACGATCCACTCGAAGATCGGCGAGCGGGCCGTCGGCGCCAAGGTGGACGGTGTGATGGTGCCGCTGAAGCACCACCTGCGAAACGGCAACATCGTCGAGATCATGACGCGGGCCGACGCGCGCCCCAGCCCGGACTGGCTCGAGTTCGTCGTCACGGCGCGCGCAAAGACCAAGATCCGCACGTACATCCACGCAGAGCAGCGGGCCAAGGCGCTCGAGATCGGCATGGACCTGCTCGAGAAGGCCTTCCGCCGCGTGAAGTGGTCGATGGTCCGGATGCAGCAGCACGAGCGTTTCCCCAAGCTGCTGGCACACTTCAAGGTCTCGACCTTGGACGATCTGGCCGTGCTGGTCGGTTACGGCAAGTTGACGCCGTCGGATGCCGTGCAAGAGCTGCTGCCCGAGTCGCGGCCGGTCGAGGAACCCAAGCCCGACGAGATTCGGCGGCCCCGCAAGCCTGGCAAGAAGGGCGCCGCCATCACGGTCGACGGCATCGACGACGTGGTCGTGCGCATGGGCAAGTGCTGCTCGCCGGTGCCGGGCGATGCCATCGTCGGCGTCGTGACGCGCGGTCGCGGCATCACCGTGCACGCCCGGGGCTGCCACTTCGTGCTGGACGCTGACCCAATGCGGCGCTTGGACTGCGACTGGAATACCGAGGGCGGCTCGGGCGCCGTGGTCACCGTGCGCGTCTACACCGAGAACGAGACCGGGCTGCTGGCGGCGATGTCGCAGCGCTTCACAGAGGCCGGCGTCAGCATCCAGCAGGCCAACTGCCGCGTGATCGACGGTCGCCGGGCGATCAATGACTTCGAGGTCATGGTGACCGATGTCGTGCAGCTCAATGAGGTGATCGCCAACCTGTCGCGGCTGCGCGGGGTCACCCGGGTCGAGCGCGTCAAGGGTTGAGCGGTTCGCGTCTGGGCAGCTTCCGCACCACTTCGTCACCAAAGCGCCTGCGGATCAGGTCGTCCCGCCACTTCACCAGCGCGCCTTTCAGCAACCGCCCGCGGTAGGCCTGCCGCTCTTCCACTGCCGACAGCTCGCACAGGCGCAGGTGGACGGCCTTTCGCACGGCCGGGTCCTCCAGTCCGCCCTCCGCAGGAGGTTCCCGGGCGACGATCAGCGCCACCGACAGGCCCCAGACGGTCTCGATCGGACCCACCACGGAGCCCAACGCGGCGTCGCGGGCCATGCGCTCCAGCTGCGGGTCTGTGCGGCGGAAGCCCCTGCGGGGAAAGGCAGGATCCGCGGCGAACGCGGTATACCGGCGCAGCTGCAGTCGCGGTTCGTGGGCCGATGCGTTGGCGACCACCCCTTCGAAGGCCGGTACATGTCGGTCGCGCACAGCACTCTGGTCCAGCGCCACTTGCGTCACATCGACGGGCAGCGGGGGCAGGGCGGCGAGCTCCCTGGCAGCGGCGGCGCGCAGGGCGTCCAGCATCGGCCGCAGGTCGTCTCGGCAGGCCTGCAACGTGGCTTGCGGGCAGGCGTCCACGTCCTCGCAGCACTGCACCTGGGCGTCCCACAACGTGAAGCTGGGAGGGTGCTTGTAGCGCCCCATCTCGCTCAGGTAGGCCCACTTCAGGTCGGGCTCGGTGGCTGGGCAGGCGTTGCGGCCGGTCCAGACCTGGGCAAGGAAGCGGTCAGACGCTTGGGAAAACCTCTCGCCGGGCAAGGGCTTCTGACCGATCACGGCCATCTCTCGCACCACCAGCACGTCGGACACGGCCAGTTGCAGCGCCTGAGCGGCGGCGTCGGCCTTGCTGTCGGCGTAGATGGTCGTGTCCAGTCGGTCCTGCACCTGCGAGAGGCGCAGCTCGGACAGGTCGACTTGCGCGACGACGGGGTCGGCGGTCTCTTTGGCGACAGGTGATGGGCGGGGGGCCGGTGGCGAGCTGCGGCCGCAAGCGACGGCGAGCGACAGCGCCAAGGGCACGAGCGCCAGCAGCGACCGCGTCCCCGGCGTCATGCGCGGTGGGCTCAACGCGTGCCCATCAGCGAAACAAGGATCGCCTTCTGGATGTGCAGACGGTTCTCAGCCTCGTCGAAGATGATCGAGCGGGGACCGTCGCACACCTCGGCCGACACTTCCTCACCGCGGTGGGCGGGCAGGCAGTGCATGAACAGGCAGCCGGGGTTGGCGCGCTGCATCATGGCCTCGTCGACCTGGAATCCGGCGAAGTCCTTGACGCGCTTGGCCTGTTCGGCCTCCTGACCCATCGAGGCCCAGACGTCGGTGTAGATGCAGTCGGCGCCGCGCACGCCCTCGATGGGGTCGTTGCTGACGGCCAGCTTGGCACCCGTCTGCAACGCGATCTGGCGGCTGCGTGCGAGGATGACGGGGCTGGGCTCGTAGTCCTTGGGGGCCACGATGGTGACGTCCATGCCCAACACCGCGCCGGTGTCCAGCAGCGAGTGCGCCATGTTGTTGCCGTCGCCCACGTACACCAGCTTGCGGCCCTTCAGGACGTTGACGTCGAAGGTGCCGGCGGGCGACCACTTCTCGACCAGCGTCTGCGCATCGCACAGGGTCTGGCACGGATGCTCGAGGTCCGACAGGGCGTTGACGACGGGGATCGAGGCGAACTCGGCCAGCTCGGTCAGGATCTCGTGGCCGAACACCCGCGCCATGATGCCGTTGCAGTAGCGGCTGATGGTGCGGGCGGTGTCTGCAATCGTCTCGCCGCGGCCGATCTGGATGTCGGTCGCCGACAGGAACAGCGCGTGGCCGCCCAGCTGGTACATGCCCACTTCGAACGACACGCGCGTCCGGGTCGACTTCTTCTGAAAGATCATCGCAAGCGTCTGGCCTTCCAATGCCTTGCGGTACTTGGCCGGCTCGCGCTTGATGCGGTCGGCAAGGACCAACATGTCGGCGGCCTGCGCGGGGGACAGATCGGACACGCTGAGGAAGTGCTTCAGGGCCATGGGGTCCTCGCTTGCGGGGCTGTGGGGGGGATGCAGCGCGGCGGCCGCGGCAGGCGCAGCGCGTGGGGGAGCGAGCGTTGCGCTGGAGAAACTAGAACTTGTGCGTCAGCTCGCCGGTGGTGCGAGCGCCATCGACGGTGAACACGCCCGTGTTGCGCACCGGCTGCGAGACCGGCATCGACGTCGGCGCGGCGGGCGGCAGCGGCTGGGCGGGAGACAGCGGGCGCTGGGCCGCACGGTGGGGCAGCGCGGGTGGCGCAGGGCGCTCTTGCGGCGTGGTCATCTGGCAGGCGCCGTCGAAGAACACGCCCTTGTCGATGTGCAGGGCAGGCGAGGTGATGTTGCCGCGCAGCGACGCGGGGGCGTGCAGCTCGACGCCGTCGGTGGCGGTGATGTTGCCCGTGACCTCGCCGTAGACAGCGACCGTGGCGACGTTGATCTCGGCCGTGACGATCGCGCCCTCACCGATGATCAGGGTGCCGTCGCTGAAGATTTCGCCGCTGAAGCGACCGTCGATGCGGACGCTGCCTTCGAAATTCAGCTTGCCGTTGAATTCGCTGCCCTTGCCGAGGAGTGCGTTCAGTTCGTTGCTCATGGGGTCCTGTCTCGCGTGGGGCACACGCCGGGGTCGTTCGCGTTGGGTTCCGTCAGGTTGGCCGATGCGGGGACAACCATCCCCCGGGCCTGCACTGCCCGTGGGTTGGAGAGGCCGGATACTGTACGGCACCACGCCCCGCGTGACCAGTGGCGGACGGTGGCACCTCGTCCGGGGCTTGTCCAGCGACAAGTGGTGACGGTGCCCCGGTCAGACGTCCTAACAGGATGGGAATCAAGGCGTATCTTGCCGCTCTGACTTCAGCCGACCCTTGGCCAGCCGCAGCTTCAGCACGTTCTTCATCGCCTCGGTGAAGATGCTTCCGCTCATCTTGGACTCGCCGCGGGTGCGATCGGGGAACTGGATCGGCACCTCGCCGATGCGGAACCCCAGTAGCAGCGAGCGATACGTCAGCTCGACCTGAAACACGTAGCCGTTGCTCAGGATTTGGTCCAGCGGCAGCGTCTGCAGCACCTTGCGATGGAAGCACTTGAAGCCGCCGGTCAGGTCCTTGAAGGGAAGCCCAAGGATCGCCCGCGCATAGGTATTGCCACCCTTGGAGATGAAACGCCGCTTCCAGCCCCAGTCCTGCGTGCTGCCGCCGGGGATGTAGCGTGACCCCAGCACTACGTCGCAAGTCTCTGCCCTGGCGAGGAATTCCGGCAGGTGCTCCGGTCGGTGCGAGAAGTCGCAGTCCATCTCGAAGACGAGCTCGTAGTCCCGCTGCAGCGCCCACTTGAACCCGGCGACGTACGCGCGCCCCAGCCCCTGCTTCTTCTCGCGGTGCATCACGAACACCCGCGGGTCCTTGGCCGCGATCTCGTCCGCCAGCTGACCGGTGCCGTCGGGACTGTTGTCGTCGATGACGAGGATGTGCAGCTCCGGTACCACGGCGTGAACCGCCTGCACCATCAGGGGCAGGTTGTCGCGCTCGTTGTAGGTCGGCAGGCAGATGACGGCGGTGGGGTGAGGCATCAGTAGTGCTCGCTGTAGAACGAATCCAGCAGGTCCTGGTACTTCAAGGTGACCTCCTTGCGGCGCATCTTCAGCGACGGCGTCAGGTGGCCCTCCTCGACGGTCAGATCGTGGTCCAGAATGGCGAACTTCTTGATGGTTTCGTAGCTCGCCAGCTGCCGATTCTTGGCGGCGACGATGCCCTCGACCAGCTTGTAGACCTCTGCGTTCTGGGTCAGCTCGGCAAACGAGGTGAAGGCAACTCCGTGGTCCTCAGCCCACTTGCGGATGGTCGCTTCGTCCAACGTCACCAGTGCCGACAGGAACTTGCGTCGGTCTCCGTACACCAGCACCTGCGAGATGAAGGGCGACGACTTGACCAGGCTCTCGAGGTTCTGCGGCGCGACGTTCTTGCCGCCCGCCGTGACGATGATGTCCTTCTTGCGGTCGGTGATGCGCAGGAAGCCGTCGGCGTCCAGCTCGCCGATGTCGCCGGTGTGCAGCCAGCCGTCGACCAGCACCTCGCGCGTCGCTTCCGGGTTGTTCCAGTAGCCTGTCATCACGTTGCGGCCGCGCACCAGCACCTCGCCATCGGGGGCAATCGCGACGTCAACGCCTGACAGGGGCTTGCCGACCGAGCCGAACTTGTAGTGTTCCGCGCGGTTGACGGTCGCTGCGGCGGTGTTCTCGGTCAGGCCGTAGCCCTCGAGGATCAGCAGCCCGCAGGCGTGGAAGAACTCGGCCAGATCTTTCGACAGCGGAGCGCCGCCCGAGACAAACGCGCGGATCTTGCCGCCGAACGTGGCGTGGATCTTCGAGAAAACCAGCTCGTGCGCGAGCTTGTGACGGGCCACGAGGAAAGGCCCCGGGTTGCGGCCACGCTGCCGTGCCAGACTCATCTCGCGTCCGGTCGCCAGCGCCAGGTCGAAGATGCGCTTCTTGACGCCGCCAGAGCGGTGCGCGTTGCTCAGGATCTTGGCGTGCGCCTTCTCGAAGATGCGCGGCACGCTGGGCATCAGCGTAGGCTGCACCGCGGCCACGTCGTCCAACAGCGTCGCCATCGACCGCGGGAACGCCATCTCGGTCGCCTGTCGGATGCAGCCGAACGCGATGACGCGCGCAAAGATGTGAGCAAGCGGAAGGAACAGGAACAGCGTGTCGACGGACCGGATGTCCAGCGCCTCGACACCCGCCGCCGTCTCGAACACGAAGGCGTCGTGGGTCAGCACCACGCCCTTTGGAAAGCCAGTCGTTCCGCTGGTATACACGATGGTCGCGGCATCCTGGGGGTCCAGTGCCGCCCGCCGCTCGCGCAGCACCGCCTCGTCCACGCTGCGCGCGAGCTTGCCCAGCTCGTCGACCGACAGCACCGACGGGTCGGGGTGCTGCAGAACGGCATCCAAGCGCAGCGTCGTCCGCCCATGACCGTCGGGCTTGTCCAGCTCAGCCAACGCCTTGAACCACACGATCTTTTCGAGGCTCGGCAGTCCGTCGCGGTGCAACAGCAGCTTCTCGAGCTGGAGCGGATCTTCGACAAAGGCGAAGCGCGCGCCGGAGTTCTCGGCGATGTAGTGCATCTCGTCGGGCATCGCCGACTGGTACACCGGCACCGTCACGCCGCCGGCCAGCAGCACGGCCACGTCGGCGATGACCCACTCAGGGCTCGTCTGGGCCGCGATCAACACACGGTCGCCCTTCTGCAGACCCAGAGCGCACAGGGCGCGGGCCCAAGTCGCACTGGTGTGGCGAAACCGCGCGAACGAGATCGCGCGCCACTCGTCGCCGATGCGCGACCTGAGCATCGCCCGGTCCGGGGACTCAGCCGCGGCGGTCTCGAACAGGTCGACAAGGGTGCGGAGGGCGTCCATGGGAGGGCTCCAACGGGTGGGGAAGCGTGAGCGTTAGTGTCGACTCTCACCTCGGGCGGCGCAACCCCTACGGCGACTTGCCCTCTACGGCTCAGAACCCTACACTGCCGCGAGTTGTTCTCTCTGTTCGACAAGGGGAAGCGGATGGGACGGTTGGTGCTGATCGCGGCGGTACTCGCGACGCTTGCCGGCTGCTCGGGCCACAAGCAGACCGAGAAGCTGGAAGGCGTCACCGACGGCGACCGCCGTGAGGTCGATGTCGCCACCAATCGCCAGATTCAAATCGGCTTTCAAATCGCGTCGGTCGCTGCTCAAGAGAACGCGATGGACCTGTGCTTCGAGATGTGCGCTCATTCCGTTGAGAGTTGTGTCCTCGCGTCGAACGTCTGCAACGTCGCCAAGCGCTATCCCGACACCAAGCCGCTGAAGGCGCGGTGCGACGTGACCCGCGAACGCTGCCGCGTGCACCGCACCAAGGTGCCGCGCCAGTGCCCCTGCGACCCGGACTAGCCACTCGTCTGGCCCCGGACCTCGCGATTCTCCCTGCTACTTCGCGATGAAGCACTGGTCGTGACCGACGATCTGTGGCACTCTCCCGCGCCCTCTGCCCGACCGGCAGCACGAGATCACCATGGAACGCGTTCGTAACATCGGCATCATCGCTCACGTCGACCACGGCAAGACCACCCTCATCGACCAGATCCTGCAGCAATGCGGCGCGTTTGGCCGGGGTGGCATGCTGCGTGAGCGCGTCATGGACTCCAACGACCTGGAGCGTGAGCGGGGCATTACCATCCTGTCGAAGAACACGGCCGTCCACTACGACGGGCATGTGGTCAACATCGTCGACACCCCGGGACACGCGGACTTCGGCGGCGAGGTCGAGCGCATCCTGCGGATGGTCGACTCGGTGCTGCTGCTGGTCGACGCTTGCGAAGGGCCGATGCCCCAGACGCGCTTCGTGCTGAAGAAGTCGCTGGCGCTCGGGCTGCGTCCCATCGTGGTCATCAACAAGGTCGACCGCCCGGACCGCCAGCTGGACCGCGTGCTCGACGCCGTGTTCGACCTGTTCGTGAACCTGGAGGCCAAGCCCGAGCAGCTCGACTTTCCGGTGATCTACGCAAGTGGGCGCGACGGCTGGGCTTCCATGGACCCCGACGTCAAAGGCACGGACCTGCGGCCGCTGCTGGACCTGATCCTGGCCCACGTGCCGCCGTGCAGCTTTGACATGGAAGGGCCGGCGCAGCTGCAGGTGGCCACGCTCGACCGCAACGACTTCCTGGGCCGCATCGCGATTGGCCGCATCTACCGGGGGCGCATCGCGCGAGGTGACCGACTGGTGCAGGTGCGTCTCGACGGCACCACCTCGCCCATCCGCATCGTCAAGCTGATGCTCTTCTCTGGCATCGACCGCATCGACGCTGAAGAGGCGTTTGCGGGCGACGTGATCGCGTTGGCAGGCGTGGGCGACGTGACCGTGGGCGAGACCCTGTGCGCAGAGGACACGATCGACCCGCTTCCCGCGATTCCGGTCGACGAGCCGACGCTGTCGATGGACTTCATCGTCAACAACTCGCCGTTCGCCGGGCGCGAGGGCAAGTTCGTCACGTCGCGGCACGTGCGCGAGCGGCTGGCCAAGGAGCTCGAGCACAACGTGTCGCTGCGGGTTGAGGACACCGACCGCCCAGAGGTGCTGAAGGTCTCGGGGCGCGGCACGCTGTCGCTGTCGATCCTGATCGAAACCATGCGGCGTGAGGGCTTCGAGCTGCAGGTGTCGCAGCCCAAGGTGATCGTCAAGCACGACGACCATGGTCACAAGCTGGAGCCCTACGAGGACGTCGTCGCCGAGTGCGCCGAGGCCTACAGCGGCATCGTGATCGACAAATTGTCCCAGCGCGGTGCAGACATGCGGCACATGCACGTGGGCGACGACGGCATGGTGCGTCTGGAGTTCCTGGTGCCCGCGCGCGGCTTGATCGGTTACCGCTCGCAGTTCCTGACCGACACCCGCGGCACCGGCGTGATCTATCACAATTTCGCGCAGTACGGCCCGTGGCGCGGCGACATCCGTCGGCGTCACAACGGCGTGCTGGTGGTGCTAGAGCAGACGACGACGACCGCCTACGGCATCTTCAATCTGCAGGACCGCGGTCAGTTCTTCGTCTCGCCGACGGTGGACGTCTACGAGGGCCAGATCTGCGGCATTCACAACCGCGACAACGACCTGACCGTCAACCCGGGGCGCGAGAAGAAGCTGACGAACATCCGGTCTGCCGGTGCAGACGAGAAGCTGCTGCTGACGCCGGCCAAGCGCCTGAGCCTGGAAGAGGCGCTCGAGTTCATCGACGGCGACGAGCTGGTCGAGGTCACGCCCAAGTCCCTGCGGCTGCGGAAGAAGTACCTCAGCATCAACGAGCGCAAGCGCTTCGATCGCTCCGCGTCCTAGCCGCCCTCCCAGCCACCCGAAGTCAGGAATGGTTTGGCCGCCCAGGTGTTGGCCTTGCCGAAGGGGCAGGTGCGCCCGGTGCGAGTCTTGCGGATTGGCTTGACCGCGACGCCCAGCGACCTACCCTTTGCGGGCACCGCTAGCCACGCGGCTGCCCCACAGCAACGACCGCCACGACAGGAGACCGACATGGCCTTCGAACCCGAACACGACCACTCCGCGGCATGGGGCAGCTCTCCCGCGACCGACATCGACCACGCCAATCGCACGGCCCTTGCCGCCAGCTTCATGAATCAGGTGTTCGGCTGGATGGCCGCCGGACTCGCGGTCTCGGGCGGCGTCGCGTGGATGGTGCTCGGGTCGCCTGCGCTCTACGAGTTCACCGCCCGGCTGTTTCTGCCCCTGATGATCGCCGAGCTGGTGCTGGTCTTCGCGTTGAGCGCCGCGCTGCACAAGCTGTCGTCGACGGCGGCGGCGGCGGGTTTTCTGGTGTACTCGGCGTTGAACGGCATGACGATCGGCTTGGTCGTCTCGTTCTACTCGCCCGCATCGGTGGCCAACGTGTTCTTCGTCACGGCCGGCACCTTCACCGCGATGGCCGTCATTGGCACCGTCACCAAGAAGGACTTGAGCGGCTTCGGCTCGTTCCTGATGATGGGTGTGATCGCCATCCTGATCGCATCGGTTGTGAACTTCTTCTTGAAGTCCAGCGCGTTGGACTTTGCCGTCAGCGCACTCGGCGCCCTCATCTTCACGGGACTGACGGCGGTGGACGCGCAGCGCTTCCGCAAGCTGGGCTACTCGGGGTTCTCGACCCAGCGCGAGGCGAGCCAGTGGGCCATCCGCGGCGCCCTGAACCTCTACCTCGACTTCATCAACATGTTCTTGTTCCTGCTGCGATTGTTCGGCAACAGGCGCTAGCGGACCGGCGGCGAGTTCCCGGGTCCCTACTTGTCCTTCCTCTTGACCTTGGGCTTGGACTGCTTGTCTTCGTCCGAAGCGGGCGCTGTCTCGTCGCCCTTGGCCTTGTCGACGTTCTTCTCAGGCTGGGCCGGCTGCCCGGACTTGCCGAAGTCGACCGCGTAGTTGGCGCGATAGGCCACGAACCGCGTCTTGCCCTTGGCCTTGAGGATGGTGCGCTTGAAGTCGGCCTTGGTCAGGGTCAGCGTGCTGGGCTCAGCGATGCCGTCCCGCGGGCTCAGAACGACCGTGTGCTCTTCATCGCGACCGATGCCGCGGATGACCAGCGTCTTGGCACCGTCGACGTACTCGTGGTTCTCCCATTCCTTGCCATCGAGCGTGAACTTCACGAACTCCAGCTTCATGCGGATGTAGGCCTCGCCGGGGATCTCGTCCTCGTCGACCTCTGAGGTGGCTTCGGGCGCTGCGTAGGCCTTGACGCCAACCAACGCGGCGGCGCCGATCGCGAGCATCAGGGCGATCCAAAGGGGGTAGGCTCGAATCTTCATCGGAAGCTCCTTTGCCCGCGGGGTTGTTCGGGCGGCATGGGGGTCGTTCGGGAGTCGGGCCGCTTCGTCCGGTCGGTCCCCGTCCAAGGGACGCAGGCGGCGGGTGCGGGATTCATGCGATGGGGTCTCAGGTTGCGGCGTCCGGTGGGTTGCGCGGGGCCTCCAGCTCGGCCAGTCGTGCCTCCAGAGCTTCGACCCGGCGCCTGAGGTCTGCAAGCTCCTGTTGTTCTCGCACAGGTAGGCCCAGAGCGGCGACAGCGTGGCGAATGCCTTCATCCAGACGCTGTTGCAGATCGTCGACCGCCTTCTGCGTCTGCCCGACAAAGGTTTGGCTAGCCGCGGGCGTGCGCTTGGGCGCCGCCTCGGACTCGGAGGCCGCGGTCGACTCCTCCGCCTCGTCTTCACCGGCACCTTTGCGATGCAACACGCGCTCCGCTCGCCGCTCGGCCTCAGACTTCCATGCCGTCACGGTGCGCTCGGCTTCGTCCTTCCAGGCGGTGACCGTGCGCTCTGCGTCGGTGCGGACCCGCTGCACGGGCTCTGCGAACCGCTTGTGCAGGAACTCGTTGCCCTGCTCGATCAGCGTTCGCAAGCCGGTCAGCGGCACCGAGCCGCGGTTGCGGCGCTCCGAGTCGAGCAACGCTTGGGTCAGCGTCACTTCGGTCAGGTCGCGCTTGGTCTTGTTGTCGATGACCTGCACATCCTGGCCGGCGCGGACCATGGCCGCGACCTCTTCGAGCGTCACGTAGCAGGACAGCTCCGTGTCGTACATCTTGCGGTTGGCATAGCGTTTGATCACCCGGGCACCGCTCATGTTGTCCGCCGGAAGTGCCGAAAGAGGCACGAGCATTGTCGTCGAATGACACCTTGCGTCAACGCCCGGCAAGGCTGTTCCGCAGCCTCTGCTGCAGGTCGATGAGGATCCGTGCCGATGCGCCCCAAACGACCGTGCCGTCGCGAAATTCGAACCGGGGCGCGCGGAGTTGCTGGCCGTACGCCGTGAACTCCAGCCATCCCGCCGGGTCGGTCGCGACGATCTCGTCCAGGGGGATCTCGAGCGTCGCCTCGATCTCCCGCTCGTCCAGTCGCCACTCGGGCGGCGGGTCCACCACCCAGCCCACGATGGGAGCGATGTGGTAGTCGGTCACAAACGTCCTGTCTTCATTCAATCTTCCCAAGATCTCGACACGCGCGGCGTCCAGCCCGACCTCTTCGTGCGCCTCTCGCAGCGCCGTCGCCACCAGATCGACGTCCACAGGGTCTACAGCGCCACCGGGAAAGCCGATCTGGCCCGCGTGGCGGTTCAGCTGGGTCGACTTGCGCACGAACAGCACGGTGGGGCCATCGGGCCGTCGCAGCACCGGCACCAGCACCGCCGACGCCCGGTTGGTCCCCACCTCGATCCTGGCCGCGGGCGGGTGTTCGAGCGCGGCGCGCAGCCAGGCGGTGGTGGCCAGGTCGGTCATGGAGCTCCGCAACACTTCAAGAGATCAGGAGAATCGTGCGAGGTAGTACTGCTTCTTGCCGACCCGCACCAGACCCAGCCGCTGGTGCAGCAGGCCCAAGCCAACGATGGGCGTTTGCAGGTCCTGTCCCAGCTTGACGCCGTTCCACGACACGCTGCCCGCCTGCAGGGCCCGCTTGGCCTCGCCGTTGCTGCGGAACGGGTGCGTCTCAGTCTCGCCCACCAGCACGGTCACCAACGTTTGGTCGGTCAGCGCCGGATGGTCCTGGTAGGGGATCTCGCCCGCCAGCATGGCGAACGTGCTCAGCGGCGCCTCACGCGGATCGCCGCCGAACAGCACCTTGCTGGCCTGTTCCGCGCCGTCGGTTTGCGCCTCGCCGTGCACCAGCAGCGTGACCTCGTGGGCCAGCGTGCGCTGCGCCTCGCGCAGGTGCGGCGCCAAGGCGTGGCGAGCTTCCAGCGTCTCGACAGCCTCGCGGGAAAGGAACGTGAAGTAGCGCAGGTACAGGCCGACGTCGGCGTCCTCGACGTTGATCCAGAACTGGTAGAACCGATACGGCGTCGTCAGCTTGGGGTCCAGCCAGATGGCCCCGGCCTCGGTCTTGCCGAACTTCTGACCGCTGCGGGTGGTCACGAGCGGCATCGTGACGCCAAAGGGCGTGCCGGCGTTGGCTCCGTCCTCGCGCGCCAGCCGACCGATCAGGTCGATGCCCGACACGATGTTGCCCCACTGGTCCGACCCGCCCAGCTGCGCCCGGCAGCCGTGGTCGCGCCAAAGCGTCCAGAAGTCGTACGCCTGCAGCAGCATGTAGCTGAATTCGGTGAACGAGATGCCGTGGTCGCGTTCCTCCAGCCGCTTCTTCACCGAGTCGCGCTGCACCATTGCGTTGACGGAGAAGTGCTTGCCGAAGTCGCGCAGGAAGTCGAGCAGCCGAACCTCGCCCAGCCACTCGAGATTGTCGATGAACACGGCGGCGTTGGGGCCGTCCTTGGCCAGAAAGTGCTCGACCTGATGGCGGATCGCCAGCGCGTTGGCCTTGGCGGTGTCGGCGTCCAGCAGCTTGCGCTCGGCCGACTTGCCGCTGGGGTCGCCGATGATGCCGGTGCCGCCGCCGACCAGCGCGATGGGCGTGTGCCCGGCCAGCTGCAGGCGCCGCAGCGTCAGGATCGGCAGCAGCGAGCCGATGTGCAGGCTGGCGGCCGACGGGTCGAAGCCGATGTAGGCGCGAATGTGGCCGGACAGGGCCTCGCGGGCGACCTCGGGGTCGGTGACCTGATGCACGAGACCGCGCCAGGCGAGTTCGTCAAGGAGGTGCATGTCGAGCCTCACGCGTGGGGAGACGCGGTCGGGCGACCGCTGCGCGCGGGCAGAGCTGCGGTCGGAGGGCAGAGCGGCCGCGCCCTTACGGCTTGGCGGGCACGGGCGGCGCGATCACGTTCAGCTTGAACGGCAGCGCCTTGGCACCATTGGTCGGCGGCGCGAGCACGAGATAGTCGCCGGCCTTGCGGGGCGTCCACACGGCCTTGCCAGCCGCATCCCACTCGACGACTTCGCCGATGCCCAGCTGGTCATTCAGCACGACCACGAACGGCAGCTTGATCTCGCTGCGCGTGGCGCCCTTTTCGTCCATATCCTGCACCAGCAGCGTGACCGGCTGGCCGACGATGGGCTGTGCGGGCGTGGGGGTCAGCAGCAGCTTGTCCTGACCGGCCTCTGCTTTCTGGGCCATACCGACGACGCCGGGGCCCATCACCTCGGGCAGGGCGCCCTTGATGGTCACGGGCGACGAGACGACCTTGGGCTTGCCGCCGATCGGACGGAACACGACGATCAGTGCGTGGTCGCCGCCCTCGCCGGGCTTGAACGACAGCTCGCGGGCGTCGGCGCCTTCACGGATCGAGCCGTTGGCCGACGCGTACAGCGCCTGCCGCAGGTCACGCGCCACCAGGAAGCCGTGCATATCGCCGCGCTCGAGCTTGTCGAACTTGCCGATCGGGCGATTCTCGGGGTCCAGCACCGTTACGTAGATCTTGGTCTGCTCGTAGGCAGCGGGCGCGGAAACGGCTTTGCCTTCAGCGTTTGCGAATCCGGTGGTGATGCGCCAGCCGTCCAGCGTCTCAGAGCTGGGACCCAGGTACTTGGGCTCGACGAGCGTCGTGTCCGCCGGCAGCTCGCTGGGCGTGGCGGCCGTGGGCAGACCCGTCGCGCCCGTGGGGGCGGTGCTGGCACCCGTCGGCTCCTTGGGCTTGTCGCTGCAACCGCGGCAGCCCGACTGGACCGCAGCGACGGCAAGCAAACCGGCGAGCGCAACGAGAGAAAGCAGGCGAGAACGAGAAAGGCAAGTGTTCATCATTGGTTCAACCTTTGGACGGTGGCGTCGTCCAGATCGAAGTTCGACCACACGTGCTGCACGTCGTCGTTGTCCTCGAGCATGTCCATCAGCTTGAGCATGGTATCGGCGTCCTTGCCGCCCAGCTCGACGGTCAGGGACGGCAGCTTGACCGTCTTGGTGTCGGCGATGGCGATGCCGGCGGCCTCGAGCTTTTCGCGGACTTCCCACAAGTCCTCAAAGCCGGTCTCGATGATCCACTGGTCGTCTTCTGCCTCGACATCCACGGCCCCTGCATCCAACGCGACCAGCATCAGCTCGTCTTCGTTGACCTTGGCCTTGTCGACCGTGATGTGGCCTGCGGTGCGGAACAGATACGCAACCGAACCCACCACGGCCATCTTGCCGCCGCACTTGTTGAAGGCGAGGCGCACTTCGCCGGTGGTCCGGTTCTTGTTGTCCGTCATGGCGTCGACCAGCACCGCAGCGCCGTTCGGGCCGTAGCCTTCGTAGGTGTACTCTTCGTACACGACGCCCTCGAGCTCGCCCGTGCCTTTCATGATCGCGCGCTTGATGTTTTCGGCGGGCATGTTGTTGGCGCGGCCTTCCAGCACGGCCTTGCGCAGCCGGGCGTTGCCGGCGATGTCACCGCCGCCCATTCGGGCCGCCACGGTGATCTCCTTGATCAGCTTGGTGAAGATCTTGCCGCGCTCAGCGTCGGCCTTGCCCTTCTTGTGCTTGATCGTGCTCCATTTGTTGTGTCCACTCATCTTGTCGGCTCCGAGAAGTCGTTGTCCTGTGCGTCTCCCGCCATGCTCGTCCTCGAGTGCGGCAGCGGTGTTCTCCGAGGCGGCCGTTGTGCGGAAAGGGGGGGCCGCCGGGACGCGGGCGGCGGGAAGCTATCACGGCTTGGGACTTCGGGAAAGGCCCAAGAGTTGCGGGCATTGGCGGCGAAACAGGCCGGCTGGGCGCCTGCATCGCATCGAAACCGCGTCGAAATCCTGAGCTTCGCTGCGGCACCCGACGGCTTCGCTTTGACTCGCAGCCATACCGCGGCGACAATCCCGCGCCCCAACGGAGCCTCCATGCGCGACCCCCATGCCCTCGTTCCCCCCTTCGACCCCAGTTTGGCGGACCCTGCTGACACGCCGGTCGAGCTTGCCCTTGCAGCCCTGCGCGTGGGGCGAATCGTCGCCCTGGTCGAGGATCTGGCCGGCGGATCGTCGGTCTTCGCGGTGCTCGCGGCACAGCACGCAAGTGGTGATGCCGTCAACGAGCTTGCACACCATGCCCGCGGCGTGATCGCCGTGACGATGACCGAGGCGCGCGCTCAGGCGCTGGGGTGTCCGGCGCTGGAACGCAGGCGTGCGGCGGTGACCACGCCCCGCTATGGCGTCAGTGTCGAGGCGGCGCGCGGCGTTTCGACCGGCATCTCGGTCGCCGACCGTTCGCAGACCATCGTCGCGGTTGCCGATCCCCACACCACGCTGGACGACTTCGTGCGTCCCGGGCACATCATGCCCAGCATCGTGGGCGTTCTGGGTTCGTTCGAACGGCCCTATGGCAGCGACGCCGCGCACGACCTCGTCGTCATGGCCGGTTTGCAGCCTGCCGCGGCGCTGTCGCACGTGGTCGACGGACTGGACCCGCTGCAACCCGAGGATGTGGAGGTGTTTGCCGAACAGCGGGGATGGCCGGTGGTTCGCGTCAGCGACGTGCTGGCCTACCGCGCCGCCCACGAGCGGTTGGTACACGTAGTGTCCGACGGCATGGTCGAGACCAGCGACGGTCCCTTCCGCATCCGCATCTACGAAAACGACATCGACGGCACCAGTCACATTGCCTTGACGCGCGAGGGACTGGCCGAGGATCCCGAGGCGCTGCCCTTGGTTCGCCTGCACAGCCAGTGCCTGACGGGTGACATCCTGCACTCGCAACGCTGCGACTGTGGCGACCAGCTGCACGAAGCGATGCGGCGGGTGGCACGGGCGGGGTACGGCGCGGTGGTGTACCTGCGGCAGGAAGGGCGGGGCATCGGCCTGATCCAGAAGATCCGCGCCTATGCCTTGCAGGATCAGGGTGCCGACACGGTCGAGGCCAACCTGCGGCTGGGCTTTGCTCCCGACGAGCGCGACTACGCCGTGGCGGCGCAAATTCTCCGCGATGTGGGCATGGCCCGCATCGGCCTGCTGACGAACAACCCGGCCAAGGTCTGGGCGTTGCAGCGGCTGGGCATCGAGGTCGCCGAACGCGTCGCGATCGAGATCGCCCCCACCCGCGACAACGTGCGGTATTTGCAGACCAAACGTGATCGCATGGGGCATTGGCTGGAAGGGTTGGACGACGACCCCACCGGCGTGGTGCGCGTGCATGTGCCCGAGGGCGGAGGCCACCCGTGATCCGAGTGCGCACGCTGATCCTGGGCGGAGGGCTGACCGGCCTGTCGACGGCTTGGCATCTGGAGCGCCGCGCGCGCGATACAGGCGACGCGTCGATGGCGTCGTACCTGCTGGTCGAACGCGACGCCCGGCTGGGCGGACTGACCCGAACCGAGGAGATCCAAGGCTATTTCTTCGACCACACCGGCCACTGGCTGCACCTTCGCTATCCCGAGATGAAGGCGTTCGTCGACGAGGTGATGGGCGACGAGATGCACCGGGTCGCGCGCCGCAGCCGCATCTGGTCGCACGGGGCGCTGACGCACTTCCCCTTTCAGGCCAACCTGTTTGGTCTGCCGCTGCCGGTCGTGCACAAGTGCCTGCAGGGTGCGATCGATGCGTCGCTGAAGGAGGCGAGGGGCGAGTTTGGGCCGCCGGCGCATTTCGAGGACTACTGTCGGCAGAAGTTCGGCGACGGCATCACCGACGCGTTCATGGTGCCGTACAACACCAAGCTGTGGGGCGTACAACCGCAAGAGATCGCTGCGGATTGGTGTCACCGCTTCCTCCCGCGTCCCAACCTGTCGCAGATGACGTCGGGTGCGCTTGGGCTTGTCGACGATCAGGCGGGTTACAACGCCAGCTTCGTGTATCCGCGTACCGGCGGCATCGAGACGTTTGCGCGGGCCATCGTGCGTGGCATCCCGACCGACAAGGTGCGACTGAACACGCAGCCCACGAAAATCGACCTGCAGAAGCGGACTTGCGTGTTGAGCGACGGTCAGGTGGTGCAGTACGAGCAGCTGGTGTCGTCGGTGGCGCTGCCGGACTTGCTGGATCTGGCGACCGACGTGCCGCCTGAGGTGGTCGAGGCGCGGTCGATGCTGCGCTGCACTGAGATGACGTACCTGTTGTACGGCATCGCGCGGCCGGTGCTGGACGACATCCAGTGGCTGTATGTGCCCGATCCGACGACGCCTTTCTATCGGATCGGCTCGTTCTCGAACGCGGTGCCGAGTCTGGCGCCCGCCGGCAAGTCCGGGTTGTACGTCGAGGTGGCGAACGACCGGCCGATCCGCCTGGACGAGGTCAAGACTTCGGTGCGGGCCTTCCTGCGTGAGCGGGGCTGGTTGGACGACGACACCCAGGTCGAGGTCGAGGTAGCGCGGCACCTGAAGTACGGCTACGTCGTGTTCGATCAGCACTACTTCCCGGCCAAGGAGGCGATCTTTCCGTGGCTGCAGCAGCAGGGCGTGCACTCGCTGGGCCGCTATGGCGCGTGGGTGTACTCGAGCATGGAAGACGCGCTGTGGGACGGCTACGGCGTGGCGATGGGATTGGAGGCACGGCGTTCGGCTTGACCTTCCCGCCGTGATTGTCGAAAGTGCTTGCCCCGTTGCGTGCCGCCACTCGACTTGCGCGTACGCCTTGAACGGTTCCGGAGGCTCCCGGTGGCATCGTCGTCCCGCGACTCGAAAGCGCTTGATCTCAGCGTCGTCATCCCTTGCTACAACGAAGAAGCGATCCTGTGGGGCGCGGTCGTCGAGCTCCATGAGGGCCTGAAGACCCTGAACCGCAGCTTCGAGATTCTGATCAGCGAGAACGGGTCGAAGGACGATACCCGCGCCATCGCCGAGAAATTGTCGCGTGCTTACCCGGAAGTGCGGGCCGTCACCTCTGACGAGCCCAACTACGGCAAGGCGCTGCGCCGGGGCATCGAGGCCGCCAAGGGCCGGTTCGTGCTGTGTGAGGAGATCGACCTGTGCGATCTCGACTTCCACAAGCGCGCCCTGACGATCCTGGACGCGGGCGAAGCCGACATGGTGGTGGGTTCGAAGGCGCACCCGCAGGCGCACGACGAGCGGCCGGTCACCCGTCGCGCGGCCACGATGGTGATGAACGGCCTGCTGCGCGTGATGCTGGGCTTCAAGGGCACCGACACGCACGGCCTCAAGGCGTTCGATCGCGTCAAGCTGACCAACACCGTGCAGCGCTGCGTGGTCGACAAGGACCTGTTCGCCAGCGAGCTGGTGATCCGGGCTGAGCGCTACGGCGTGCGCGTCGTCGAGATCCCGATCCAGATCCACGAGAAGCGCCCGCCCAGCATCCACTTGTTCAAGCGCGTGCCCAACGTGCTGAAGAACCTGGCCAAGCTGGTCTACGTGGTGCGCATTCGCAACCGCTAGGCCACAAGCCATGACCCCGTCTCGCCCCCGCGCCGCCGTCAACGTCGACATCGACGGCCTGTACCTGTACGACCGCATCCACGGTCACGCGGGCGGCAGCGGCAACGCCGCCGGGTTCGATCCGGCCGCCCACGACCCCACCGTCTGGACACGCGGCATCCCCCGCTTTCTCGACGCGTTTGCGCAAGCCGGTATCCAGGCGACGTTCTTTGTCGTGGCCCAGGACCTGGCCCAGGCCGACGTGCGCGCGGTGCTGAAGGACTGCGTGGCGGCCGGCCACGAGATCGGCAGCCACTCGTTCACCCACCCGTACAACCTGAGCCGCCTGGCGCCCGACGCCATTGGCGAGGAGTTGGTGCGCGCTCGCCACACCCTGCAAGACGCGACGGGGCAAGCGGTTCTGGGGTTCCGCGCGCCCGGATACGTGCTCAGCGACGCGCTGCGGACGGCCATCGCCGACGTCGGCCACACGTGGGACAGCTCGCGTTTTCCGTGCCCGCCGTACCAGCTGGCCAAGGCGACCTTCATCCAAGCCTACAAGCTGTTGGGACGCCCCAGCGGCAGTCTGATCGAGCCGGTGGGCGTCTGGGTCGGCCCCCGCAAGCCCTATCGCGACCGCCTGCCCGACGGCCGCACGCTGGTCGAGCTGCCGGTCGGCGTGCTGCCCGGGATGCGCGTACCCTTCATCGGGACGTCGGTGCTGATGTGGGGCGAGGCGGGGCGCAGGGTGCTGGCGCCTGTGGTTGCCCGCAGCGACTGGATGAACTTCGAGTGCCACGCGATCGACCTGACCGACCACGCGGGCGACGGCATCCCCGACCGGCTGAAGACGCAGCCCGACCAGCGTGTGCCCTTGGCGAAGAAGGGCCCGCTGTTCCAAAAGGTTCTGTCGGACTTGGCCCGCACCCACGACGTGCGAACCTTGGGTGCGTGGGCCGCGACCCTCTAGGCCGTGTCGGTTTGCGACGTCATTTGTCGCTTGCACGCAGGTCGGCCGCTGCTCTGCCTTTACAGCACCCGCCCCGTGCCACACCTTGGCACGGCACCGCATCCGGAGGCTTCGACCATGCCCGCACTTCTGCTCTCTCGCGTCCAACGCACCACCCTCACGTGGTTTTTGTGGGCCATCGCCGTTGCCGCTGCGTTGGCCTCGGGGTACGCCGCCGCCGCGCTGGCGGGACCGCGCGCCCAAGGACCCAAGGAGACGATCGAGGGCAAGGTCGTGGCGGTTGCCGATGGCGACACCGTGACGGTTCTGGTCGACAGCGTGCAGGTCAAGGTGCGCCTGTGGGGCATCGATGCTCCCGAGAAGGCGCAGGCGTTTGGTCAGCGGTCGCGCGAGCACGTCTCGTCGCTGGTGTTCGGCAAGAATGTGCGCGTCGAGGTGTGGGGGCGCGACCGCTATGACCGCACGCTGGGGCGCATTTTCGTGGACGCGACCGACGTGAACCTGCAGATGGTGCGCGCCGGCATGGCGTGGTGGTACCAGCAGTACTCGCCCAAGGCGCAGGACATCGAGGTGGCAGAGCAGCAAGCGAGGTCAGCGAAGCTGGGGCTGTGGCGCGACGCGGATCCGCAGCCGCCGTGGGAGTTTCGCAAGGCCAAGCGGGCCGGTCGGCCTGCGCCTTGACATCCACCTGACGGAGCGGCAAACACTCGGGGCCCGTCTGACCCCCACGCCAAGGAGTCTGCCATGACCGTCTGGATGCCCCGGTTGGCCCGCCCGCTCGTCGCGCTGGCTGCACTTGCGTTCACCGTTTCCGCCTGTGGTCCCAGCGAAGAGGGCGAGACCCGCAAGTGGGACGCCAACAAGCTGCTGGTTCAGGAATTCTCAAGCAAGTTTGCGGCGGTGAAGCCCGCCTTTGAGGCCCGCCAGCAAGAGGCGCAAGTTGCTTGGGACAAGGCCAAGGCGCTGACGGACAAGGACCAGCGCGCCCAAGAGATGCGCAAGGCCAACGAGCTGCTGACCGTGATGCTGACGCCCGCGCAGGACATCGACCGCAAGTTCCGCGAGATCGACCAACTGCGCACGGATCCTTCGCTTGTCGTGCTGCCGGCCTATCAGCTGAATCCGGTGTTGCAGGCGACCGACTGGCAGGTGCAGCAGGTGCGCGCTTCGCTGCAAACGGGACCGTC
This sequence comes from uncultured Myxococcales bacterium, assembly GCA_903955385.1. GTDB lineage: Bacteria > Myxococcota_A > UBA9042 > UBA9042 > UBA9042 > CAJBNH01. Next base: position 51,365 of record CAJBNH010000158.1, read on the forward strand.
AACCACGCCGGGAGAGGCGATCGGCCGCCTGCGCGCCGCCAACGATCATCTGGCCCGCGCCCGCGAGCCGTTGGACCGTCTGAAGGCCCAGGTGGCTGAGCGGCAGCGCCTTCAGAACGCCGCGACCGCTGGACAAGCCGCCCCTGGCAGCGTGCCTCCCGGTTCCGTGCCTCCCGGTCAGCTCGCCCCCGGCGCGGTGCCTCCCGGTCAGCCGATGCCCGGCAGCCTGCCCCCGGCCGTCCCGACCCCTGCGCCGGACCCGAATGGCCCTCCCGGAAACGTTCCGCTGCAGCCGCTGCCGCCTCCGGGCACGATGCCTGGCGCGGTGCCCCCCGGTGCGGCCGCCCCTGCCCCCGGTGCCGTCCCCCCGGGCGCGCCCCCCGCACCGGCCGCCAAGCCGTTCTGACCCCGACATTGGGCTCGACTCGCACGCGCGGCATTTGTTGCGCGAGCGTGGAAAGCCTTCGAAGTACAAGGAATTGGATATGCCCACGCCGCTGGAACTCGAGCTTGGTGAACAACTGAAGGTCTGCATGCGGGCGGGGGACAAGGTCGGTCTGGCCGCCGTCCGCATGGTCCGCACGAAGATCATGGAGCGCCGCACCGCCAAGAACGCCCCTGAGATCACCGACGAGCTCGTCGTCGAGACCATTCGCGCCTACGTCAAGATGTTGCAGGGCGGCATCGACGAGCTGACGGCGGCGGGCGCGGGCGACAACGAGCAGGTGATTCTGGCCAAGGGCGAGATCGTCTATCTGGACCGCTTTCTGCCCAAGCTGTTGGACGAGGCGCAGACGCAGGCGCTGGTCGACCGTATCGTGGCCGAGCAGGGTTTGACCGACCCCAAGATGGCGGGCAAGGCGACCGGTCTGATCATGAAGGATTACAAAGGCCAAGTGGACCCGGGCGTGGTCAGTCGGCTGGTACGCGCCAAGCTCGGGGCGTAGCCCGGACGGCCCCTGGCCCTACTCCTGCACGCCCCCAAGCGGCGCCGCCGGGTCGGCCGCGACAGGCGCCGGCCAACCCAGGAAATTGGGTACATACGGCGCCTCGGCCAGGTACTTCTCGTCGTCGATCACGCCCTCGTCGCGCATCTTGTTCATGATGCCGATCATGCGCTCTTGCCACCACGGGTCCCACTGCTTCTTGGTAAAGCGGGCATAGCCGCAGCGCGGGCAGGGCTTGTTGGCGGCCAGGAACGCGGACTCCAGGGGCGACAGGTCCTTGCCCGACTTGCCGAAATAGGCCTGCGCGGCGCGCTCGATGCCGTAGATCTTGGGGCCGTACTCGATCATGTTCACGTAGAGTTCGAGGATGCGGTCCTTGGGCACCCGCCGCTCCAACTGCCAGACGATCAGCAATTCCTCGAACTTGCGCGACAGGTGCTTGGCCCGCGACAGGTAGACGTTCTTGACGAGCTGCTGGGTGATGGTCGAGCCGCCGTACACGAAGCGGCCGTAGTCCAGGTCCATGCGGATGGCGCGCAGCAGCAGGCCCGGGCGGATACCGCGGTGCTTGTAGAAGGCGCCGTCTTCGGTGGCCATCATCGACCAGGGCAGCCAGGGCGGCATGTCGGCCAGCGCAACCCAGTAGCCCGACTGCGGTCCGACCAGCACGTCCTCCAGCATGGTGCCGTTCTCGTTGACGGGACGCACGAAGTCGCCGGCCAGCTCGTCGAGGTCGATCTTCTCGAATTTGCTGACCTCGCACGTCGCGTCGTCGAGCGTCAGGTCCATCGTCGCCTTGTAGACGTCCTTCAGCGGCACGGCCAGGTCGACCATCCACGACACCTGCCCGGTCGCCTCGATCGCGCCGATGTTCGTCAGCAGCGCCTTGGGGATCGACCGCGCAACGGCACCGCAGTCCTGCCGCGCCATCTCGGCGCGGGCGTGGACCACGGGCTTGTTCGTGACGTCGGTGGCCTCAAGCAGCACCCGCATCTGCGCGTCGCCGATCTTCAGGTCGGGCAGCTCCAGACGAATCGAGCCGTCGGCCGCCGAAGCCGTCAGCTGCATCTTGGTCGTCACCGACTGCAGATCCACGGGCTCGGGGGCCAGCCGCCACCAGTCGACGCCCACCTTCTTCAGTAGCAGGTCGCCCGTGATGTTCAGCGACGGTCCGGCACCCAGTCGAACCTCCAGATTCGCGGACAGGTCCGAGTCTTCGGCTACCGACACACCGGACGACACCACCCGCAGCGCCTGAGCGAACTGGCTGCCCGCCATCTTGAATTTCGCGCGGTCCAGCTTGGCTCCGGGGCCGGTGACGACGTCGGCGCTCAGCTCGCCCCACACCCGCTCAGCGTCGAAGGGCTTGGCGCTGGCCGTCAGACCCCGCGAGCCGTCCGCCAGCACGGGCGTCCACTGCACGGTGATGTCGGATACGCCGCCGAACGGCTGCGTCGAGCCGGGCTGCACGAAGCCGACGCGGCCGCCGATGACTTCGACCTTCAGGCGGGGGGCCTGCGCCATGCGGTCGATGACGTTTTGCACCAGCGCCTCGCCGCCCAGCAGCTTGGCGTGCAGCGCCCTCAGCGGTTCCGCATAGTTGGCAACGGCCGACTTCTGACCGTTGGCACCCTTGGCCACCGGCTTGGCGGTGGGCTTGGCGGCCGCGACACCCGCTTGCTCCAGCTTCAGCGCCACCTTTTCCTGCACCATCTTGCGCCGCGACTCGGGCGGCAGCTCGGGGTCGTCGATCTCGTCTTCGGCCTCTCCCTGCATCTGCTTGCGCAGCTTGGCTTCTTCGGCGGCCTTGACCGCACCCCAGATGGAGCGGCCCAGCGGCACCTGATTCAGGGCGTCCTCGCGCCACGGCAGGTCGATCGATGGCTTCTCGACCTTCAGCAACACCAACGACTCGAAGGGCTTGTCCGATGGCATGCGGTCGGTGCGCAGCTCAGCCGCGGCCAGACCCAGCACGCCGATCTCGCCGGGCAGTGTGACCTGCAGGGCCTCGAGACGCGCCACCAGCGGCAGCTCGGTCCCGACCACGGCACCCACGCCCAGCGACAGCGACTTCGCCTTGCCCGACCAGACCTTGGCGGCCGGTGCCGGCGGTGGTGGCGGGGCCTTGCCCTTGCCGGTCTTCTTGGCGGGGGCGGCGGGCTTTTCGGCGGCAATCGGCACGGCGAACGCGATGTCCTCAGCTGTCACGCCCAGACCGCGCACGCTGTCGGGCCGCACGCTGCGCACGGACAGCAGCACCTGATCACCCTTGCGCAGGACCACGTCCTCGACGGCTCCGCCTTCCACCGCGTCGAAGCCGAAACCGCCCACCGACAGCGAATCGGCCCCCAGCGGCAGGGGCGAGGTGGCGGGGACTTTCAGGCGAAACTCAGGCGCGAAGCGGGCTTGCAGGCGCGGCGGTCCTTCCTTCTGCGCGACCATCGACGCCGTCAGCTTGGACGCAACGGACCCATCGACCACGGCCGTCAGGTCGCCGACGTCGTGATTCAGGTCGACATGTGCCGCAATGTCGCGAATGCGCAGGCCCTGCGGCAGGTACTCGCTCCCCTTGCCGCGGACGCGCAGGGCGATCTGGCCGCGCTCGATCGAGAACGCCGACGCCGTCGTGGACTTCTCGTCGTCCTTGTCGTCTTCCTTCTCCTTGCGGGGGAACACGGTGCGAGCGGCGCGGTAGAGATCCAGCATCTCCTTGGGCTTGCCGTCATCCACGACCACGTCGATCAGAAAGCCCTTGAGGTCCGCGCTCTGGGGACGGCGACGACCGGCCAGAATCCTCAGGAACGAGAATTTGGCCTCCGCATTCTCCACCGCAACGACCTTGCTGTTGTCGGCGCGGATGAATGCAAGCCCTTGGATCTGAACGCGTCCCATCATGCTGACCGACACATCGGTCAGCTCCAGACGCAGGTTGGCCTCTTTCGCAATCCGCTCCAGCTTGCCGCGGACGACGCCGCCCGCCACGACCGAGCCGATGACGCCGCCCAACAGGACAAGCGCCGCGACGGACGCGCCGACGATGAGCCAAAGCTTCTTGCGGTTGGCGCGGGACTCGGGACCCCGGACGGGCGGCCGTTCCACGGGGCGCTTGAAGGGCGTGGGCATGGCAGGTCACTCAGGGGCTACAAGACGTTGCCCGAACGCCGCATCCTAGGTCGGAGCGGCCTCCGGGTCCAAATCTTGCGTTGCCGGCCTGGCGGGCGCTTCCAACGCGTCCAGCACGATCTCTGCGATGTCGCGGGTGCGGACGGCGTCGTACAAGTCCTTGTCCTTCAAGCCATCAGCCAGCATCGTCACGCAGAAGGGGCAGCCCGATGCGACCACCTGGGGTTGGGTCTCCATCGCCTGCTCGATGCGCAGGTGGTTGATCCGCTTGCCGATCTTCTCCTCCATGAACATTCTCGCGCCGCCGGCTCCGCAGCACATGCCCAGCTGTCGGGACCGCTCCATCTCGACCAACTCCAGCCCCGGAACGGCCTTGAGCGTCTCGCGCGGGGCGTCGTATTCGTCGTTGTGGCGGCCGAGGTAGCACGAGTCGTGGAAGACGACCTTCTGCGCGGTGGCATCGGTCTTGAAGTGCAGCTTGCCTGCCTTGATCAGCTCGGCGATCAGCTGCGTGTGGTGCACGACCTCGTACTGGCCCCCCAACTGCGGGTACTCGTTCTTGATCGTGTTGTAGCAGTGCGGGCAAGCGGTGAAGACCTTCTTGACGTTGAGCTCGGCAAACGTCTCGATGTTGGCCTTGGCTTGGTCCTGGAACAGGTACTCGTGGCCCATGCGCCGTCCGGGGTCGCCGCAGCACTTCTCCTTCTTGCCCAAGACCGCAAACGACACGCCGGCTTGCTTGAGGATGCGCGCGGTGGCGATCGAGATGGTCTTGGCGCGGTCGTCGAACGATCCGGCACAGCCGACGAAGAACAGCCACTCGGCCTCGGGGTTGTCGGCTAGCGTCGGGATGCCCTCGTCCTTGGCCCACTCGCCGCGCTTGCCGGACGCCAGGCCCCACGGATTCGACTTGGATTCCAGGTTCTTCAGCGTCGTGCCGAGCTCCTTGGGGAACTCGTTGCGCGTCATCATCATGTGCCGACGGATGCCGACGATCTTGTCGATGTGCTCGATCATCACCGGGCACTGCTCGCTGCACGACCGGCAGGTGGTACACGCCCAGATCGCGTCGAGGTTCACCGCCTGGATCAGCGCCGGCAGGTCGCCGCCCTCGCCATCCTCGCCGCCCGCCGCGGCCAGAGGAGCCATCGGCTTGCCAGCCGCCTCGGCATACACGAAGTCGCGCGTGTCCAGGATGATCATCTTGGGGTTCAGGGGCTTGCCCGTCTGCCACGCCGGACAGTTGACCTCGCAGCGGCCGCACTCGGTGCAGGTGTACAGGTCCAGCACCTGCTTCCACGTCAGGTCGGAAGACTTCGCGATGCCCAAGGGCTCCTCGGCCTCCAGCTTGGCCTCGATGTCGGGGACGAAGGGCAGGGCGCCCTTGGGCTCCAGGCGCGACAGGAACACGTTCGGCAGCGACGTGATCACGTGGAAGTGCTTGGACAGGGGCAGCAGGTTCAGGAAGGTCAGGACCACGATCAGGTGGATCCAGTAGTTGACCTCGGCCCACAGCAGCAGCGTCTTGGCCTCGGCACCGCCCGCGGCAAACAGCCCTGCCAGCCAGCCGCCGATGGGGGCGTGCGCGACCTCTGCCAGCCGGGCCGGGTCGGTCTTGGCCAGACCACCGAAGTGCAGACCGTCGTACAGAAAGTCGGTGACCATCAGCATCGCGATGAAGCCGAGGATCAGCAGGGCCTCGCCGCTGTAGGCGATGCGCTTGGGCCGCACCACCAGCCGCCGCCAGATGAAGCCCAGGATGGCGACCAGCACCACGGCCTCCGTGATGTCCTTCACGAAGTCGTAACCGGCTTGCAGCACACCGGGCAGCGCGGCCTCGGGGGCATACGCCTGCACGAACAGCTGCAGCGTGCGCACGGCCAGGATCGAGAAGCCCCAGAACGTAAAGGCGTGCAGCAGGCCCGACGCCGGCTCCTTGAACATCTTCTTCTGGGCAATGCCGACGACCAGCAGCTTGCGCACGCGGGCGGCGACGAGGTCCCAGCGCGTCTCTGGCTTGGCCGCGCGCAAGACCTTCCATCGCAAGGCGATCGTGCGGGCGAACAGGCCCAGACCGACCAACAGCAGCACGGATGCGACGATCACGCGATAGTCAAAGCTCATGGTCGCTCCCGGACGGAGGACACCCCGGTCGCAGGACCCCGAGCCCGCTTCAGGGGTGTTCGATTCGCGGACGACGGATGGCCTGCACGGCCCAAGTCGGCTCCCCCCGGAGCCCACAACGTCGTTCGCGCAAGGTCGGCGGCAGCCCCGCGCTGGGGTCCTGCAGCCTCGTGACTTCGAAGGCGGGCTGGCGCCGGAATTCTTCCTCGGCCCAGTCGGCGTAGTCGGAGACGTCGGTCTTGAGCAGCAGCCGGCCGCCGTCGCGCAGCCAGCCCGCAGCATCGGCCACGAATTCGGGCGAGATCAGGCGCTTCTTGACGTGCCGCAGCTTCCACCAAGGGTCGGGGAAGAACACGAACAGCTCGTCCAGCGTCCCCGGCACCAGCACGCGGGGCAGCATCTCGCGGGCGTCGACCAGCGCAAGCACGGCGTTCTCGACCCCGTGTTGCTGCAGCCACTCGTCGGCCTCTTCGCAGAACTTGCGGCGGACCTCGAAGCCCAGAAACCGCTCGTCGGGGTGCAGCGCGCAGTAGCCCGCCACGAACCGCCCCAACTGAAAGCCGATTTCGACCACCAGCCGTCGCTTGTCGGTCGGGTCGCAGTAGGCGCGAAGAAGGTCCTCGTCCTGCACCCGAAAGATCGGGTCGACGACGTAGCGGCCTTTCAGGGGCGAGGGGGTGCCGTGGGCGCGGCGCTTCTCAATCGAGCCGCCAATCAAGGCCTTGGCGCGCTGGCGCTGGGCGTCGGGCGGATCGGTGGCGAGGGCGTTTGGGGTGTCGAGAATCTGGAACTTGCGCATCGCCATGAGGCAGAGAAGCATAGCGCACTGCGTCACGGGCGACAACGCGCCGACCCGGGACCGCCCGCCCCGTGAGGAGCCGCATGGCCGCGACCGAGACCCCTCCGCCTCCCACCGCCGCCGACGTCAAGACGCCTGTGCGCACCGGCGTGATGGCGACGCTGCTGCTGGTGATGATCACCGTGTCGGCCAGCGTGGCGATCTACAGCGCATGGCTGCTGATCCGCGGGGAGAAGGTGCCGATCGCGCTGGAGGCGTTGCCTGCGGACTGCGTCTGGGTGGTGCAGTCCGACCTGCCCGGCGAGCTCGCGGGGGCCTGGCGCGCGATGTCGCAACACCCTGCACTGCCTGACGAAATGGCCAAGGACGCGCGTGGTCTGCAAGAGCTGCTTCGCGATCTGGCGGCGGTGCCGGGGCTGGCACGCGGTGGCGCGTGGGCGGTGTGCGGTCTGCGGCAGGGCGCGGTGGCGGCGCTGCCCGACGCGGGCGGCGGCCTGCCGATGGCGCGGGCGTGGTTCGACCGGCTGCGGGCGGCGCCGTGGCCCCGGATGCTGGCTGCCGCCGATGTGTCCAACCCCTTGCAGGGACTGCAGAGCGGGACGTGGAGCCAGGTCGACGGTCGGGCCATCCTGCGCGACGACCAAGGGCGCAGTCGCGCGGCGGTCAGTCAGGAGCAGGGCGTGGTGCTGGTCGCCTGGAGCTATGGCGACGTCGAGGCGACGGCGGTGCTGGACGAGTCACGCGTGGCGGCGAGTCGCAACCCCTTGAAGGAAGACGAGGAGTTTCGGGCCGCCATCGAGCGGGCCGGGGGCGGTCAGCTGCACCTCTACATCGGCGGCGAGGCGGCGCGGGTGTTTGCCAGGCGCACGAACCTGGGCCACGGGGCGGGCGTACCGCCGTGGCAACCGGGGCTGCCGAGCTTGCGGTGGCTGGGGGTGGCGCTGCGGTCCGACGCGACCGGCGTGCGCATCCACGCGCACCTGGGCACGACCGAAAAGGGTGCAGCCTGGCTGAAGCAGACGTTCGACGTGACGGGCGTGCTGGACGCGGCGCCGTACGTCGATGCGCAGGCAACGGTGGTGGGCGTGGTGCGGCTGCCGCTGGCGACGTGGGCCGCGTGGGGCAGCCTGCCCGGGCAGCTGCCGACCGAGCTGTCCAAGGGCTTGACCGGCCAAGCGATCTGGCAAGAACTGCCGGCCGCGGGTCTGGGGAGCGAGGCAACGCCCACTGGTCTGGTGCTGCTGCAGGTTCGCGACGCGGCTGTGGTGCAGGGCTGGCTGGCGACTCGGCGCGACAACCCGCAACCCGCAGGAATGGTGGACGGATTTTTGGTCATCGGCACGGACCGCACGACCGTTGGCCGTGGCGAGGCGTTGGTGCGCAAGGCGCGCAAGCTGGACGGTGTCCCCGAGCTGGGTCCCGACACCAAGCGGCTGCTCAGCGAGACGCAGGGGCTGCTGGCCAGACCCGGAGCCCAGATCGACGTCGGAAAGCTGCGCGGTTGGCGCGGTCCGCTGGAGGCCGAGTGGCTGTGGCTCGACACCGGTCTGATCGGCGAATTGCGCCTGCTGCCAGTTGCTTCCGACCCATCGCCGGGTCCGCTGGCCACCGGCGGACCCGGGCCGGGTTGACAGCCCCGACGGGGTGAAGGACACCGCAGGCGCGCCCATGCCGACGGCGCCCACGCAAGGCAGCCCCCCCATGTCCATGCTGACCCCGTACTACGGCCTGCTCGACCGCTGCGAGCCGTTCCTGATCGCCGGATCCGACATCGCCCCGCTGCTTGACCGCGAGCCGCTGGGCGTGCGCATCCCCGACCGCAACGTCTTTCACCCACAGCAGCGCAAGAACGCGGATTTCCTGACGATGTTGCGGCTGGTCGACCAGCTGACCTTTGGCCCGTTCGGCATGCAGATGCCGTCGTGGGTGTTCTACGACTGCGCGGTGATGCCGGGCGCCGTGTTTGGTCTGGGGATCCGTGCCGACAGGCTGGAGGACTGGGCCCGCGAGGCCATGCAAGTCCCCGCAACGTATGACGGTCTGGTGCCGGTGTCGCAGTTCATCGCCATCCCGATGCTGGCCGGGTTCGCCGGTGGCGCGCCGACGCCGCGGTCGTGGCTGCTCTACACGCTCGAGTCGCTCAACCTCGTGTCGCCCGGCATCGCCCCCGCCGGCGCCCTGCGCGCCACCATGGCCTTGGGGCTGCGGGTGTTTCCGATCGACGAGCTGCACGGCACCACGCAGTGGCGCTCGCCTCGACTGGTGCCGTACTCGGATCTGGGACCGCTGGAGCTCGTCACCGCCTACACGCCGGCGCACTCGCTGCCGCGCACGCTCAGCTTTCGCCTGCGGATGGCCGATGCGTCGATCGAGCGACTGTTGGCCGCAGAGCCGCTGTCTGCACCCCACGCCAATCTGGTGCTGGAGGTCGATGACGTGGCCGCCTTGAAGGCCGTACAGCGGGACATCGAGGCCGGTTGCCGAATTCACGTGGCTGGTCATCCGGTTGTGCGCGGTTCGTCCGTACGCGTGCCGTTGTTCCGCCAGCCGCCCGACGCCGCCCCTGCCGACTGAACCCCGCTTCCCGCCCCCGCGCCGGAGCCCCGCCATGCGCCTGCCCTTCGAGATCCGCAACCCTTCACTGCTCGACGAGCTCGTGCCGTACGTGGTGGCGACGCCCTTCAACCTGCCGCAGCTCAACCTGAATCCGTTCGGCGTGCCCACGCTTCCAGAGCATGTGATCGACCCGCTGCGCCTCGACAGCGAGACGTTTCTGACGCTGCTGCAGCGCCTGGACGGCCTGACGTTTGGCCCGGAAGGGATGCCGATGCCGCGCTGGGTGTTCTACGACTGCGCCGAGCTGCCGGGGGCGATCTACGGCCTGGCCCGTCCTGCCCAGACGCTGTGGCCGCGCGCCCGCGACCTGTTCCGCGTGCCGGATGACTATCAGGGCCTGGTGCCCGTCTCGATGTACGTCGCGATCCCGATGCCCAAGGCCGGGATGTGGTTCGGCCACAACCTGTCGTCGCTGGCGCCGGTGTTCGAGCAGGAACAGGTGACGGACCTGGACCTGCGCGGCCTGGGCAGCCTGACCAAGGGCCTGGCGCTCAAGGCGTTTCAAGTCCAGGAGTTCTGGGGCGCGACGCAGTGGCTGTCCAAGGCGCTGTACATCCACGTCAAGTTCGGTCCCTTGAACCTGTCGACCGCGTGGACGCCCGCACACTCCGAGTCCGAGACGCTGACCTACGGCTTTCGCGTGACCGACGAGGCCCTGCGCGCGTCGATGGGTGACCCGACGGTGACGCTTGCGCGGCCGGCGCCCGACTTCTGGCTGGACGGCCACGACCAGAAGGGGATGATCGCGTTGCAGGATCGCATCGAGGCCGGCGAGCGGTTCGTGATTCCCGAGTCGCCACGCCCCGTTGCAGAGGGCGGCGTGCGCGTGCCGATCACACGGGTGGCGTGACCACCTTGCGTGCATCGGGTGCTGCCCCTATCTTTGCGGACACCCAAGCGCAGCCCCAAAAGGAGCATCCATGGCAGGCAAGAACCTCGTGACGATCACCGAAGCCAACTTCAAGGCAGAGGTCCTCGAGTCCAAGATCCCCGTATTCCTCGACTTCTGGGCCGCCTGGTGCGGTCCGTGTCGCGCCATCGCTCCCTTGGTCGAGCAGCTGAGCGACGAGTACGCCGGCCGCGTCAAGGTGGGCAAGGTCGACGTCGACACGAATCAAAGCCTTGCCGGCAACTACCAGATCAGCTCGATCCCCACGCTGATGGTCTTCAAGGACGGTCGCGTGGTCGAGCAGATCATGGGCGGTCGTCCCAAGCCCGCGCTGGCCGCCCTGATCGAAAAGCACCTGTAGACGCGCCGCCCACGCCGGACGGTCGCCGTTCCCCTACATCATCCCCCTTGAGGCATCCTCGATGAACCGCAAACTCGGTCTGGCTCTGCTGGGCATTCTGGTCGTCGCGACGCTCGTGTTCCTGGTCTGGGGCTTCCGGTCCGACAAGAAGGGCGACGACAACGGCGCTGCGGGTGCGGGAAAGGACGGGGCTCCCCAAGCGTCGGAAGCCAGCGGCAAGGCGTCTGTCACGGGCGCTGAGGAAGGCCTGCGCGGCGACGACCCGACGGCCAGGCCGGACCCCAACCTGCAATTGCCGGGCGCGCTGCCGACCTTGAACGTGCCGGCCGGCGTGCTGCCCCAGGCGCCGACGACGCCGCACGGCCAGCTGGAGCTTGAAGGCGACGTGCAGGAAGGCGATGCCGAAAAGGCCGTGCGGGCCATCTTCCCGGCCATTCGCGACTGCTACGTCGAGCTGCGCAAGCGCGCCCCGCAAGCCCGCGGCCGCATGCTGATGACGTTCTCGGTCAAGCCCGCCGCCGACGCGGGACAGGCCAGCACCGGTGAATTGTTCTTGAAAGAGACGCAGTTCACCGATCCGACCTACCTGACCTGCGTGCGCACCGCCATCGACAGCACCAAGTTCCAGGTCCAGGGCAACGTCAACGGCAAGATCACCGTGCCGCTGTTCCTGTCGCCGCAGGATGCTGGCGAGAAGCCGTAGGGTCGGGGGGCTCGCGTGAGCGGATCGGCGGGTCGGGCGACCGGCGAATGGGCCGCACGTCGCAGGTGAGGACCATCGCCTCGCGCCAATCGGCAATGACTCGCGCCCACGGCAGACCTTGACGCGCCTCCAACACGTACGTACGTTATGTACGTACGGAGGTGTGCGATGACCGTTACGGCAACCGAGCTTCGCGGCAACCTGTACCGCATCCTCGATCAGATCCTCGAGACCGGCGAACCGGTCGACATCGTGCGCGGCGGCCGGGTGATTCGCTTGGTCCCCGATCAGGTCCGCTTCCGCGCGGCCGACGTCAAGCCTCATCCCGAGTATGTCGCGGGCGACCCCGACGACCTCATTCATCACGATTGGTCGGGCGAATGGACCCCGTAGTCCACCTCGACACGCACGTTGTGGCGTGGCTGTATCAGGGCGACCTCGAGCGCCTGCGCCCGGTGCTCCACCACATGGAAGGACGCCGTCTGGTGGTCGCGCCGATGGTGGTACTCGAGCTGCAGTACCTCTACGAGATCAACAGGTTGCAGATTCCGGCGGCGGAGGTTGTCGAGTTTCTGGCGAATAGACACGGCCTGCGCACGTCGGTGCACCCCTTTGCCGACGTGGTCCGCGTGGCGACCGGCTTGACGTGGACGCGCGATCCGTTTGACCGCCTCATCGCCGCACAGGCTCTGGTGGAAGGGGCCCCCTTGTTGACCGCAGACCGCACCCTGCTTGCGAACTGTGCCGTTGCGCGGTGGACGTAGAAGCGGCACACGACCCGGTTCAACTCGGGCGCGTTCCAGCGTATGCTCCGGCCCCCGCAGCACCCCACGCGCTGCAGTCGACCCGGAGTGCGCCATGGACCTGTCGCTCGACGAAACCCAACAGATGATCCTCGAGACGGCCCGTCGATTTGCCGAGCAGGAGCTCGCGCCGATTGCCGCCAAGACCGACAAGACCGGCGAGTTCCCGCGGGCCCAGGTCAAGCAGCTGGCCGAGCTGGGCTTTCTGGGCATCGCGGTCGACGAGCGCTGGGGCGGCGCCGGTCTGGACCACGTGTCGTACGCCATCGCCATGGAGGAAATCAGCGCGGGCTGTGCCTCGACCGGCGTGATCATGAGCGTGAACAATTCGCTGGTCTGCGACCCGATCGGCAAGTTCGGCAACGACGCGCAGAAGGCCAAGTACCTCAAGCCCTTGGCGCAGGGAAAGCTGCTGGGCTGCTTTGCCCTGTCTGAGCCGGGCAGCGGTTCCGACGCCGCCGGCATGCGCACTACGGCCATCCGCGACGGCGACCACTATGTCGTCAACGGCACCAAGAACTGGATCACCACGGGCAAGGAAGCCGACATCTGCATCCTGATCGCCCACTCGAACCCCGTCGAGCGCCACAAGGGCATCAGCGCCTTCATCGTCGAGGCCAAGTCGCCCGGCTACGGCATCGGCAAGGTAGAGGACAAGCTGGGCATCAAGGGCAGCTCGACCACCTCGCTGGTGTTCGACAACGTGCGCGTGCCGGTCGAGAACCGCTTGGGCGAAGAGGGCGACGGCTTCAAGGTCGCCATGTCCACGCTGGACGGCGGGCGCATCGGCATCGCCGGGCAGGCGCTGGGCATCGCGCGGGCGGCGTACCAAGAGGCGTTGCAGTACTCGCGGGAGCGCGTGGCGTTCGGCAAGCCCATCGGCGACTTCGGCGCGATCCAAGAGATGCTGGCCAACATGGCGACCGAGATCGACGCCGCCAGGCTGCTGATCTGGCGCGCCGCGGTGGCCAAGGACCGTAAGGAGAAGTACGGCAAGCTGTCGGCGATGGCCAAGCTGTACGCTGCCGAGATGGCGCACCGGGTCACGCACGACGCGCTGCAGATCCACGGTGGATACGGCTATGTGAAGGACTACGCCGCCGAGCGCCACTGCCGCGACGCGCGCATCACCGAGATCTACGAGGGCACCAGCGAAATCCAGCGTCTGGTCATCGCCCGCGAGGTGCTGACCGAGATCGCCGCGCAGGCTTGACGCAAGGACGGGTGAATCATGGACTTTTCGCTCAGTCCCCAAGAAGCGCGCATCGAAGCCGACGCCCGCGCATTTGCCCGCGAGGTGCTGGCGCCCCGTATCGCCGAGACCGATCTGGGGGCGTTTCCGTTCGAGAGCCTGCGCGAGGCCGGGCGCCGTGGCCTGCTGGGCGTGAAGATCCCCCAGCAGTACGGCGGGTTGGGCGCCTCGATGGTGGCGCACTGCTCGGTCATTCGCGAGCTGTCGTCGGTCTGCCCCTCGACCACCGTGGCCCTGGCCGTGTCGAACATGGTGGCGGACATGGTGCTGGCGTTCGGCTCGGAGGCACAGAAAGCCAGCTATCTCAAGCCGTTGTGCAGTGGTGATCTGGTCGTGGGCGCGTTTGCCCTGTCCGAAGCCGGCGCGGGGTCGGACGCGGCCTCGCTGCGCACCCGGGCCGTCAAGGCGAACCGAGGCGGCGTCGACGGTTACGTGCTGGACGGCAGCAAGATGTGGATCACCAGCGGCGATGTGGCCGGTCTGGTGCTGGTGATGGCCAAGACCGACCCGTCGGTGGGCGCGCGCGGCATCACGGCGTTTCTGGTCGACAAGGGCACGCCGGGCTTCGAGGTTGGGCGGCACGAAGAGAAGCTGGGCCTGCGCGGGTCGTCGACCGTGTCGCTATCGTTCACCGACCTGTTCGTGCCCGAGTCGCAGCGGTTGGGGCCCGAGGGGGCCGGCTTCTCGGTGGCGATGACGGCGCTGGACGGCGGTCGCTGCGGCATCGGCGCGCAGGCGCTGGGCATGGGCCGCTCGGCGCTGGAAGCCTGCGCAAAGCACGTCGAGCGGCGCAAGGCGGCCGACCGGGCGCAGGGCACCGAACAGCTGACCCAGTTCCGCATCGCCGACATGGCGGTCAAGCTCGAGGCGGCCTGGTGGATGGTCCTGCGCGCCGCCAGCCTGAAGGACGCGGGCAAGAAGATGTCGCGCGAGGCGGCCATGGCCAAGGTCATGGGCAGCGAGGCCGCGAACGATGTGTGCCGCATGGCGATGGAGCTGGCAGGGGCTGCCGGCCTGGACCGCACCTCGCCGATTGCCCGGGCTTTCCGCGACGTGCGCGTGAGCCGGATTTACGAGGGGACGAGCGAGGTGCAGCGGTTGGTGATCGCCCGCAGCCTCGTGCAGCCGTGACGTGAGGGGAACCATGACGATGCAGGACAACGCAGAGAAGACCGCCCGTCGAGGTCGCGTGCTGGTGGGCAAGGTCGGGCTGGACGGCCACGACCGCGGCGCCAAGGTCGTCGCGCGCGCGCTGCGGGACGCCGGATTCGAGGTCATCTACACGGGGCTGCATCAGACGCCCGAGATGCTGGTGTCGGCGGCAGTGCAGGAAGACGTCGACATCATTGGGATCTCGATCCTTTCCGGCGCCCACAACACGCTGGTGCCGCGGGTGCTGCAGCTGCTGAGCGATCGCAACGCCTCGGACATCTCGGTGTTCGTGGGCGGCATCATCCCCGAGGCCGACATCGGTCCGCTGATGCAGAAGGG
Organism: uncultured Myxococcales bacterium; assembly: GCA_903955385.1. Taxonomy (GTDB): domain Bacteria; phylum Myxococcota_A; class UBA9042; order UBA9042; family UBA9042; genus CAJBNH01. The sequence continues at coordinate 66,473 of CAJBNH010000158.1, forward strand.
CGTGGCGGCGGTGTTCACGCCCGGTGCGACGCTGCAGTCGATCTCGGCGCAGGTGCGCGAGGTGCTGGAGAAGAAGGGCGTGACGCTTCTGGGCGCCACCGCCGGCTGACCCGACCGCGACCCGTGCCTGCGAGGAACCCATGGATTTCGTTGCCGATGAAGCCCAACAGATGATCCGCGAGGCCGTTCGCGACTTCGCCGAGGGCGCGGTCCGTGCCTCAGCCGGCAAGTGGGACAGTCAGGCCGACCTGCCTGCCAGCGCCATGAAAGAGCTGGGCAATCTCGGTCTGTTCGGCATGGCGGCGCCAGAGCGTTTGGGTGGCATCGAGCTGGACGCGCAGTCCGTCACGGCGGCTTTGGAAGAGCTGGGCGCGGCTGAGGCCGGGCTTGCCCAACTGGTTGTCCAGCATGGGCTTTGTCTCGATCACGTGGTGCGGGCCGGCGGGCAGGATGCGGCAGCCAAGCGGCTGGCGTCGGGCAAGCAGCTGGGCTGTCACGCACACGGTGAGGACGCGGACGACCTGGACTCGGCCGAGGTGAAGACGCAGGCGACCCGCGACGGCGACGGCTGGCGGCTGACGGGAGAAAAGCCAGCGGTGATAGGGGCTTCACGAGCGTCGCTGGCGGTCGTGACGGCACAGGTCGCGGGCGAGGCCGGGCTGACGGCGTTTCTGGTGCCGCTGGACCTGGCGGGTATCTCGCGCAAGCCAGTGGCCGACATGATGGGGCTGCGGACGGCGGGCGCCGCGACGATCCTTTTGCAGGACGCGCAGTTGGACGATGCCGCGCGGTTGGGTCCGGTCGGTGGTGCGGCGGTGGCGCTGGAGCCGGCGCTGGACACGGCGCGGCTGGGTACGGCGGCGGTGGCCTTGGGCGTGGCCCGTTCCGCGCTGCGAGAGGCCGGACGCTACAGCCAGGAGCGTCACCAATTCAACAAGCCGATCAGCGCGTTTCAGCCGATCCAGTGGATGATCGCCGATGCCGCGGTCGAGCTCGAGACGGCGCGGCTGCTGGTGGGACGCGCCGCCTGGCAGGTGTCGCAAGGCAAGCCGTCCGGCGCCGCCATCGCGATGGCCAAGACGCGCGCCTGCGACGTGGCGATGCGTATCGCCGACCGGGCGATTCAGGTGCTCGGCGGCTATGGCTTCACGACGGACTTTCCGGTCGAGCGGGCTTACCGCGACGCGGCCGTGCTGAAGCTGCTGCAAGGCTCGGGCGCTTGGCACCGGGTACGGATTGCCCGAAGTCTGGCCCGCTAAGCCTTCGACTCGACGCAACTTCCCAACTCCTCTGGTCTTTTTCCGGCACGATGCTGGCCCGCGGGCCGTTTTGCCGTGTCGGCGGTTGCGACGCCGGACTGGTAACACGTTCATTCCGAAGGCAAGTGGGCCATGCGGCTTGACAGGCAGGGGCGGGAAGGCCGACGATCAACTACCTTGTCGATGCATAAGGTAGACAACTGGAGCCCCACGCGATGACCCTGACCCTGCACGAGATCGATGCCCTGATTCGCGAAGAAGAGGCGGAAGACCGCGACTTCGTTCACTTGACGTCGAATGAGACCCTGATGTCGCCGCTGGCCAGCCAGGTGCTGTCGTCGCCGCTGGGCAACCGCTATCTGCTGGAACACATCGACATGCGGCAGGACTCGCCCTCGCGGCTGAACGGCTTTCTGTTCAGGGGCTTGGACCGCGTCAACGCCATCGAGCGGTCGGCCATCGAGGTGTGTCGCCAGATGTTCGCCGCCGAGCAGGTCGAGCTGCGCTGCATCTCGGGTCTGCACGCCATGCAGACGACGATGGTGTCGCTGACCGAGCCGGGCGACGTGGTCATGCGCTTTGGTGTGGCGGACGGCGGGCACTTCGCGACCGAGAACATCATCAAGCTCTACGGGCGCAAGAGCAGCACGTACGGGTTCGACCGCGAGCGGCTGACCATCGACCTGGACGCCACGGAGCAGATCTTCAAGCGCGACCGGCCCAAGCTGCTGTACCTCGATGCGATGAACTACCTGTTTCCGTTCCCGATTCGCCAGCTGCGCGAGATCGTCGGCGACACGCCCATCCTGTACGACGCGAGCCACACGCTGGGCCTGATCGCGGGCGGCCAGTTCCAGAACCCGCTGCTGGAGGGCGCCGACATCCTGCAGGCCAACACGCACAAGACGTTTTTCGGCCCGCAGAAAGGCATCATCCTGGCCCGCAACCGGGAGCTGCTCGAGCGGGTCAGCTACAGCCTGTCGCAGGGTCTGGTGTCGAGCCAGCACACCGCGTCGCTGCTGTCGCTGTGCATCGCCCTGCACGAGATGCAGCAGGTGGGGCCTGCCTTTGCCCGTCAGGTGATCGCCAACGCCCGCTATCTGGCTGCGCGCATGGCGGACGCCGGGCTGCCGGTGCTGGCGCGCTCGGACGGCGAGCACACGGCCAACCACCACTTCTTCCTCGACATGACCGGGCGAACCTCTGCCAGCCACGCGATGGAGCGGTTGCTGCGGGCCCATCTGTCGGTGCAGCGCGGTGTGCCGTTTCGCAATGTCGATGGGCTGCGCGTAGGCGTCCAAGAGATCACGCGGCGCGGCTACACCTACGGGGATCTGGACCGCATCGCCGAGTGGTTCGCCGCCATCGTGCTGGGCGGGACGCCGCCTGAGGAAATTGCCCCGCTGGTGATTGCGCTTGCGCGCAGCCGACGCGACATCCTGTTCACCGGCGACGCGCCCAGTGTGACCGCAGCGGCGGTCGCGTCGCCGGTCGCCACCGTCGGGCCAAGAGACGCCGTTGCCGATGCCGGTGACCGCTGGGTCGACTTCGAGCGTCAGCCCGAGCCGTTCCAGATCGAGGACCAGACGGTGTTGCAGATCAGGGAGTTGGGAGCCCTGGCGGGTGCGTTCCCCAACCAGACCGACGCCACCGGCAACCTGAGTGCGCGCGACGGCGACGACGTGCTGGTCACGACCAGCGGCTGCTACATCAAGCACCTGGAAGCCCACCACTTTGTTCGGCTGCTGAACTATCGCGACGGCGTGCTGCAGTACGCGGGCACCGGCGTGCCGTCGTCCGAGTCGCTGATGCACTTCCTGATCTACCAGACGACCGCTGCGGGTGCGGTGGCGCACACCCACTACCTGCTGTCGAATCAGGAGGCAGAGGCGCTGGGAGTGGCGATTGTGCCGCCGCAGGAGTATGCGTCGGTCGAGCTGGCGCGCCGGGTGGCCGAGGCTTGCCGGACGCACGCGATTGTCTACGTCCAAAAGCACGGTCTGATCTTCCACGCGCCGGACATCGATGCCTGTCGCCTAGCCGTTGCCAAATTTATCCAGCAGAGTCAGGAACTTCGCCATGCCGACTGAGCCGCGTTCGCTGCACGTTCGCACGCCCCTGTGGCGCTCGCTGCCGATCTCGCGGGCGGCGGGCTGTCCGGTGTCGTTGAAGATGGAGGCGTTGCAGCCCGACGGGTCGTTCAAGATCCGCGGCATCGGCCGGCTGTGCGCGCAGGTTGTCGCCAACGGCACGCGGCATCTGGTGTCGGCCTCGGGGGGCAACGCCGGGATTTCGACCGCCAGCGCTGCGCGGGAACTCGGCGTGCGCGCGACGATCTTCGTGTTCGACGGGGTGCCGCCGACCGCGCTGGAGCGCATTCGCGATCAGGGGGCTGAGGTCGTGCAGGCCGGTGCCACCTGGGCCGACGCCAACCGCGCGGCGATTCGAGCTGCGGAAGCGCCGGACTCCTTCTACGTCCATCCCTTTGATCACCCTGAGATTTGGACCGGTCACTCCACACTGGTCGACGAGATCGTCGCCGACGGCCTGCGCCCGTCGCACATGGTGCTTGCAGTGGGCGGCGGCGGTCTGCTGGCCGGTGTGCTGCAGGGGCTGGATCGTCACGGGCTGCAGGACGCGCAGATCATCGCCGTCGAGACCGAGGGGACGGCCTCGCTGCACGCGGCGCTGCAGGCGGGTCAGCTGGTGCGACTGGCCAAGATCTCGTCGGTGGCCAAGACGTTGGGCGCGGACCAGGTGGCGGCCGGGGCTTTCGAGCGGGCCCTTGCCCATCGGGTCGAGTCGATCGTCGTGACGGACGACCAGGCGCTCTCTGCCGTGCATCGATTCGCCTTGGACCATCGCGTGTTGGTGGAACCGGCGGCGGGTGCGGCGCTGGCGGTGGCCTACGAGTCGCTGGGGTCGATCGGTCAGGCGCAGCACGCAGTCATCGTCGTGTGTGGTGGCGCGGGCATCGCGTTGGCTGAGCATCCCTTCACCTATCGGTAGGCGCAGGCACACGGCGTCGCGAACGCCGTCCGAGGGAGGCCCCGTGCTGCAATTCGCATGGATCTGCTTGGGTGGCGCGGTGGGCACGGGGGCGCGCTACCTGATCGGCCAGTGGGCGGTCCGGGCACTGGGCGCGGGCCTGCCGTACGGCACGTTCATCGTCAACGTTCTGGGTTCGTTCCTGATCTCGCTGATCATGGGTCTCAGCCTCGAAGCCAGCGCCATCTCGACCCCCGTGCGCCTGTTTCTGGTCACCGGCGTGATGGGCGGCCTGACCACGTACTCGACGTTCAATTACGAGACGCTGAAGCTGTTTCAGGGCGGCGCTTGGGGCCTGGCTGCGGCCAACGTGCTGCTGACGGTGACGGCTTGTGCTGCGGCGGGTGTGCTGGGGCTGGTCGTTGTGTCGCGGCTGGTCGCGCTGGCTCGCTAGCACGGCCTTGCACCGCTTTCCGGTGGGCAGACGCCGTCGGTTGTGCTATCTGGGCGCCGCGGTTGGCTGAGTTCACGGCCCGCCGGACGACTGCACGGCGAGTTCCCCCCCTCGGGCCGTGCGGTCACTGCTCCCCACCCGATTGACATTTCTCATGCATCACGGCGCCTTCGGGCGCGCAACGGAGACTCGGGCATGATCTATTCCACCGAAGTCGAGCACATGTGCCGCGTGGCAAAGGGTGCCAACCACGGCCCCGCCCCGATCCCGCAAGAGGGAAAGTGGGTCCAGTCGCGCGAAATCAAGGACATCTCCGGCCTGACCCACGGCATCGGCTGGTGCGCTCCCCAACAGGGCGCCTGCAAGCTCACGCTGAACGTCAAGGACGGCATCATCGAAGAAGCGCTGGTCGAGGTGATCGGTTGCTCTGGCATGACCCACTCGGCTGCCATGGCGGCCGAGATCCTGTCGGGCAAGACGATTCTCGAAGCGCTGAACACCGACCTGGTGTGCGACGCCATCAACACGGCGATGCGGGAGCTGTTCCTGCAGATCGTGTACGGCCGCACGCAGACTGCGTTTTCTGAGGGTGGCCTGCCGATCGGCGCCGGCCTGGAAGACCTGGGCAAGGGCCTGCGCAGCACCGTCGGCACCATGTACAGCACGGTTGCCAAGGGACCGCGCTACCTGGAGATGGCAGAGGGCTTCGTGACCCGCTGTGCGCTTGACGAGAACGACGAGATCATCGGCTACGAGTTCGTCCACATCGGCAAGATGATGGAGTCCATCGCCAAGGGTGAGGAGCCCGCCGCAGCTCTGGCCAAGGCCAAGGGCAGCTACGGCCGCTTCGCCGAAGGCACCCGCATCATCAACCCCCGGCACCAGTAGGCGACGCAGGAGGACTCCATGGCACTGTTCGAAAGCTACGAGAGAAGGATCGACCAGATCAACGTCGTGCTTGCCCAGTACGGGATCCCGTCGCTCGAGGCGGCCCGCAAGATGAGCGAGGACAAGGGCGTCGACATCTACGCCGTCGTCAAAAGCATCCAGCCCATCTGCTTCGAGAACGCCTGCTGGGCCTACATCCTCGGCGGCGCGATTGCGCTGAAGAAGGGCCAGACCAAGGCCGTCGACATCGCCACGTCGCTGGGCGAGGGCATGCAGGCGTTCTGCATCGCCGGCTCGGTCGCGGATGACCGCAAGGTCGGCATCGGCCACGGCAACCTCGCGTCGATGCTGCTGAAGGAAGAGACCAAGTGCTTCGCCTTCATCGCCGGCCACGAGTCGTTCGCGGCGGCTGAGGGCGCGATCGGCCTGGCCCGCAGCGCCAACAAGGCCCGCAAGGACCCGCTGCGCGTGATCCTCAACGGCTTGGGCAAGGATGCGGCGCAGATCATCGCGCGCATCAACGGCTTCACCTACGTGCAGACCAAGTTCGACTACCTGTCGGGCAACCTCGAGGTCGTGCGCGAGATCCCGTATTCGAAGGGCGAAAAGGCCAAGGTTCGCTCGTACGGCTGCGACGACGTCCGCGAAGGCGTCGCCGTCAACCACTTCGAGGGCGTCGACGTCTCGATCACCGGCAACTCGACCAACCCGACGCGCTTTCAGCACCCCGTCGCGGGCACCTACAAGAAGGAATGCCTCGAACAGGGCAAGAAGTACTTCTCGGTGGCGTCGGGCGGCGGCACCGGGCGCACGCTGCACCCCGACAACATGGCGGCGGGCCCCGCGTCGTACGGCATGACCGACACGATGGGCCGGATGCACTCGGACGCCCAGTTCGCCGGGTCGTCGTCGGTGCCGGCGCACGTCGAGATGATGGGATTCCTGGGCATGGGCAACAACCCCATGGTCGGCGCCAGCGTGGCCGTGGCCGTGGCGTTGGAGCAGGCGCTGGCGAAGTAGATGGCGCGTGGCCGGGGGCAGGGGAGGGCTCACCACCGCCCTTTGCTCCCGCGCCACGATCCGCCGCAGGTCAGGCTGCCGACCGGCACGGGCTTGCGGTTCATCGAATGGTTAACGGTACGAATCCACCCCATAAGAAACGCTTCCTCCGGCCGGTGACGGCTCTGGATCGAGCGATCTTGGCGCCGGATCCAGTCCCAGCAGGGACTTCTTGCAAGGTAGCCCGCGGACTTGAGTCCGGGAGCGTCTATCGGGCAGACGTTCTTGCGACCGCCCCCTTCTGCGCAGGTTGCGGTTCGCCCAAATGCTGGCAACATCGCGCAACTTCGACGCCCGCCGGCGGAAACGCAGGAAGCATCGAGAAGGGGAACTGCCATGTCGAACGCCAACCTTGGCTTGACGGAATATGCGGCGTTGGTGGAGCAGTCTCCCATCCTGATCTGGCGCGCCAACACCGAAGCCCTTTGCGACTACTTCAACGAACGATGGCTCGCCTTTCGTGGGCGCACCATGGCAGAAGAGTACGGCAACGGCTGGGCTGAAGGTGTGCATCCAGACGACTTTGACCGCTGTTTGGACATCTACCTCACCAACTTTCGGAACCGCTCTACCTTCGACATGGAGTACCGACTCAAGCGGCATGACGGCGCTTATCGTTGGATCGTGGACCGCGGAGTTCCCCACCACGATGCCGACGGGCACTTTGCCGGCTTCATCGGCAGCTGCATCGACATCACGGAACGGGTGGACGCCCAGACAGCTCTGCGCGCCAAGCTGGAAGAAGAGATCAAGGTCCTCAAGGGGATCATTTCGATCTGCTCGTACTGTCACAAGATCCGCAACGACGACGAAGTGTGGGAGCAAATGGAGAAGTACCTCTCGAACCACTCCGAGGTCCTGTTCTCCCATGGCATCTGTCCGCAGTGTGCCGAGAAGCTGGAGGAAGAAGGCGCGCCGTCTGCGGGCGTGACAACCGAGGCACCGAGCGCGGCCAAGACTGCGAGGGACGCAACCTGACGGAGCGGACGGCAGCGCGTGCGGACTCCATTCTGGCGGCAGGTGTTGTGAACTGCGGCGGAAGTGTCTTTGGGGTTGGCGGAGCTTGTCGAGCGCCCCAGCGAGACTACTCCGTCCGGTTGCGTCTGGTCCCGCGCCCCCCCTCTCGGCCGCCTGGCGCCGTCATGACGGGGCAGGGCGATGGCGACTCGACTTCACTCCGGCAGCAACACGGCCCGGTCGCGCAGCTGCTGCGGGATCGCTCGCTCGGGCAGCCCGCGCAGCGAAACCACAGCCTGCGTCGCGGCTTCCAGATCACATTGCAGCGTGCGACGGACCGCATCGCTGGTCGGCACCTGGCCCTCGATTCGCCCGGGACCGGGGTCGGGCACGAAGCCGAGCAGCCCCGTCGGCAGCTGTCGGGCCGCCGTCCAGCGCAGCAGATCTCCCAGACCGGGCAGGGTGTCTATCGTCAGCACCACGTTGACGCCTGGCGTAATCCCGTGGGCGAGCAGGTTGTCGATGGCGGCAAGGACCTGCACCGCGGCACCGGGCGCCCCGACGATGGCGTCATGCACGGCCGGGTCCGCCGACTGCAGCGTCAGCGTGACCGTTTCGAGCCCGGGCAGCGCGCAGATGCGGGCGGCAAGCGCCGGATCCGCCAGCCGCGTCGACGGCCCCATGAACGACACGCCCACGCGCGGTTGTGCCTCCAGCGCCGTCAGCATGGCCTCGAGCTCGGTCGCTTGGCCCCAGTCGTGGCCCAACACCATCAGCGCGCTGGGGGGCGAGCGCCGCGCCAGGGCGTCGAGCAGGGCCGCAAAAACCCCAGTACCCACCAGCCCATGGCCTGCGGCCCGCCGCCGCTCGACCAGCATCCCGAACACCCGGTGGCCCAGCCGACGACGCAGCGCCGGCAGCTGACAGAACTGGCAGGTCTGGCGGCAGTCGGTCTCCAGATACAGCCGAAACTCGACCCCCTCGTCGTCCGGGATGCCCGTCAGCAGTGCCGCCACTTGCGACGGCCGGCCCGCCGTCCGCTTCAGCAGCGCCCGCTCGCCCCACGTCACCGTCCGCCGGTCTGGTCTTGCCGCGGCGTTGGCCGTCGCAGGGTGGGGCAGCAGTGGCGACAGGACCGCTTCCCTCGCCCGAAATTGCTCGAAGATCCCAAGGTACAACGCGATCTTGTCCGCAGCGACATCGCGGCCGCGGTAGCTGTAGCCAAACGACGCGCCGCGGGTCAGGGCCTCGGCGGCGGGCCGATGGCCGATCTCGAGGACGTGGGGCGCGTGGGCGTCGTCGCTGACCGCGATGAGCCAGCCCTGCGCGTCTGCAGTGATCCGGTCCAGATGCCACCCAGGCGGCAGGCAAGCCTCGAGGTGACCGGACAGCGTCGCGTCGGAAGGGTCGGGCGTGTGGGCGGCGTCCGGCATCGCGTCTCCCGTGGACTGATCGCGGCGGCCACCTTGGGGCATCGACTTCGGGTTGGTCAAGCGGGGCCTTCTCGTTGAAGCGCTTGAATGAGCTTGCAACAACAGACAGCTACAGGGAAATCTCGCCAAACGGCTGGGAAAATCCAAGCCACTGCTGGGACGCCGGTCAGGCCTGGTAACGCGTGGTGGCGGCGTCGTGTGTGGCGCAGGACCTCGACGCAGATCTGGGTCAGCTGTCTCATGCGCAACGATCTGCGCTGCGGGGGGAATTGGCGACGGCGTTCAACGACTGCAGCGGACGCTGGCGGCGCTGAAGGCGTGAGGTAAGGGGGGGCGACTTGGCCGGACGTTCGGGCGGCTGCACCGACGCGCGACGGCCGACGCTGGCGCACCCGCCCCGCCATGACATCCTTCGGCCCGGCCCACGGCCGAGGTGACACCGTGACATTCGACGCAGCCATCCGACGAGAAATCGCCCGCAGGATTCGTGCGGCCGTGCCGAAAGCGGTCGAGATCATGCTGTTCGGCTCCTACGCCCGCGGCGACGCCCGAAGCGACAGTGACGTCGACCTGGTCGTGCTGGTGCCCCACGCGGACGACCGGATCCAGACCTCGATGCGCGCACGCCGCAGCCTGTGCGGCTTGAATGTGGGCTTCGACCTCCTGGTGCTGACGCCGGAAGACTGGCAGGGGCTGAAGGCGTCATCGAGCTGGTTCGATCGGCAAATCACGACCGAGGCGGCGAGGCTTGATGCAACTGCCTGATTCCGCAGCGGTGAACGCTTGGCGCGAGCTCGCAAGGGCCGACTTGCGCGTGGCTCAGGTCGTCGCGGGGCTCGAGCCGCCCGAGTGGCATCTGGTCTGTTTCCTGAGTCAGCAAGCAGGCGAGAAGGCCGTGAAGGCGTCGCCCTGTCGGCGCGTCGGACCGGACCCGTGCCAAAGATGTCAAGTGTCTAGTCCTGACACCACTCCCCCATCCGCCGCCGGATCTCGTCCCGCGTCGCGCGAAAGGCGTCCAATCGCTCGTCTGCCGTCCCCACCACCGCCGCCGGGTCGGGCAGCCCCCAGTGCAGCCGTTTCGCCTTGCCCAGGAACAGCGGGCACTCCTCTTCGGCACACAGCGTAATCACGGTGTCGATCTGGTCGGCCGGGATGTCGTTGACGTGCTTCGAGAAGTGTAGCGACGCGTCGATGCCGACCTCGGCCAGCACCTGCACGGCTTCTGGACGCACGCGCGTGGGGTGCGAGCCGGCCGACCAGATAGCGACGCCCGCCGGGGCCAGCGCGCGCCCGATGCCTTCTGCGATTTGGCTGCGCGCTGAGTTGGCCACGCACAGGAACAGGATGCCCTTCATGCAACCCCCTGAATGCTGGGAAGGATCAGCTTGCGGCAGCCGGAACGGCCTCGTGACCGAACCACTTCTTGCGCAGCCACAGCGACACGTGGACCAGACCGATCAGCGCCGGCACCTCGACCAGCGGACCGATGACCGCCGCCAGCGCCGCGCCGTGGTGGAGGGTGAACGTGGCGACCGCGACGGCAATCGCCAGCTCGAAGTTGTTCGACGACGCGGTGAACGACAGCGTGGCCGACTGGGCGTAGGTCGCGCCGACCTTCTTCGACATCCAGAACGACACGAAGAACATCAGCACGAAATAGACCAGCAGCGGCACGGCGATGCGCAGTACGTCGAACGGCAACTGCACGATGGTTTCGCCCTTGAGCGAGAACATGACGACAATCGTGAAGAGCAGGGCGACGAGCGTCAGCGGGCTGATCTTCGGAATGAAGACCGCGTGGTACCAGTCCTTGCCCTTGAGCTTGATCAGCGTGAAGCGCGTGACGATGCCCGCGAGGAACGGCACGCCCAGGTAGAGGAACGTGCTCTTGGCGATGTCGCCGATGGTGATGGCGACGTCGGTGCCCGTGACGCCGAACCAGGTGGGCACCACGGTGATGAACACGTACGCGTACACCGAATACAGCAGTACCTGGAACACCGAGTTCAAGGCCACCAGCCCCGCGCAGTACTCTGTGTCGCCCTGGGCCAGCTCGTTCCACACGATGACCATCGCGATGCAGCGCGCCAGACCGATGAGGATCAGGCCGACCATGTACTCGTGGTTGGTGACCATCGCCGCTTCCGACGCCCCGAGCGCCAGCGGCAGGAAGTGCAGAAAGCCCACGGCGAGCGCGAACATCAGGATCGGCCCCACGATCCAGTTCTGCACCAGCGACAGGCCCAGCACGCGCTTGTTGCGGAAGACGGCGCCCATCTCCTCGTACCGCACCTTGGCCAGCGGCGGGTACATCATCACGATCAATCCGATGGCGATCGGGATGTTGGTCGTGCCCACGTTGAATTGGTTGACGAACGGCACGACGCCCGGGAACAGGTAGCCGCCGCCCACGCCCACCGCCATCGCCAGGAAGATCCACAGCGTCAGGTAGCGGTCCAGAAACGACAGGCGTTGGACGATGCTGGCTTCGTTTGCGGGGGATTTCGGGGGCATGGGGGACCTCATGGGGGCGTTGCGGCCCAGCCGGGCGCTCAGGGTAGGCTCACAGCAGGGCTATCAGCACGCGCAGTTGGCCGATGGTCGCCGGGTTGACGCAGTACGAAACGCGGGGGCCGTCGATCTCGCCGCGGATCAGCCCGGCTTCCTTCAGGCTCTTGAGGTGTTGCGAGACGGTGGACTGCGCCAGCGGCAGCTCGTCGACGATTTCGCCGCATACGCAGTCGTTGCGGCGCAGCAGCAGGCGCAGGATCGCCACCCGCGCCGGGTGACCCAGTGCCTTGGCCAGCCGGGCGAGCGTTTCGTTGAAGCCGTCGTCGTCCAGGGGGGGCAGCTCGGGCGTCGTCGGGTGGGCGGGGCGGTTTGCTGTGGTGCAGGTGGGGGGGGGCGGGGCGTCGCAGGGCATGGCGGGCGGGTCTCCTTGGTCTATCGTCGATTTACGATGGTCGAATTCGAGTGTCAAGGACCAGCACGCGTTCTTCGTCAGCGTGATCATCGGCTCGGGTGCTGGAGTTGTTGCGATGGGACTCGAGCGGATCGACTTCTTCGGGTACGTGCGTCGGATCAGCGGGTTGGCTCTTTTCGGCGATGTCGCTGGTGCTGAGACTTACCTGGTGCAGTGGCGGTGGATGTACGGGTGACCGAGGGGAGGGCGCCGCATCGCTTGGCAAGTCCTGCTTGGCGGTCGGGTGGGCGGGGCGCGGCCATCCCCCGCAGCGCTCTCCTTCGACGGAAAGATGTCAGGTGTCTAGTCCTGACACCCTCTACCTCGTGGTCACGTCCTTGCCCCCGCGCCGAAACCGGTACAGCCTTCAGTGGACGGGAAATCCCGCAGCAGGTGGCCCATGCAGCGCATTTCCGGCGGCATCCCCAGCATCGCCCTGGCCGCAACCCTCTCCCTGTTCGCGCTCGCTTGCGACACACCCGCCGCCGGTGGGCTCGACGCCGGCTCCGACACCTCCGACGTCGCCCCGGACAGCGCCCAGCCCGGCCCGCTGACCGTCGGGCAGTTCCCGGCTGCGTTTGTCGCGGCGTACTGCGCCTACGCCACCCGCTGCGTGAAGGACTTCAAGGCACTGGCCAGCCCGGACTCGTGCCCGGCACTGACGATGGCCGAGAGCGCACCGTACTGGGCCGAACTCCAGCAGGCCGTCCAAGACGGCGTCGTGACGTTCGACGGCGCACAGGCGGCGGCGTGCCTGACGGCGATGGCGGCGCGGATTTGCGACCTCGCCGTCAAGGCGCCAGCCTCGTGCAGTGCCATGTTCGTGGGGTCGTTGGCGGATGGCCAACCGTGTACCGACGGGGCGTGGTGCGCCAGTACCTACTGCAGTCGCCCCCCAGGCACGCCGGACGGTTGCCCAAGCACCTGCGCACCGTTGGGGCAGGCGGGCAGCCCTTGCCAGTCGCTCGCGGACTGCGCGGGCGACCTGTACTGCGTCGCGGCCCAGTGCACCGCCGTCTCGCCGCCCCAGCCGGCGGCCAAGGGTCAGTCGTGCCAAGAATACGACGTTCCGTGCACCGACGGCCTGTACTGCGCGTGGGGCCGGGAGCTGCCGGTGTGTGTTCAGCAGGTCGGCCCGGGCCAGGGGTGCAGCGACGCCTTCGACTGCCGGCGGAGCCTGACTTGCGACGAAGAGACGGGGAAGTGCCCGCCGTTCTTGAAGGAAGGGGACGCCTGCCAAGACCCCACGCCGTTTGCCGAGGAGCCCAGCCAGTGCGCCGACGGCCTGATCTGCGCCATCGTCGGGACCGAGGACCACCCAGAGGCCCTCTGCAAGCCGCTGCGGACCTTGGGCGAGAGCTGTGAGGGGGACTACCAGTGCGCGGCCTTGGACGCCGGCTGCTTCGGCGGCAAGTGCAAGCTGCTGCCGGGCAAGGGCGAACCGTGTACGCCCACCCAAATGTGGATGCCATGCCAGCAAGGCCTGGGGTGCAGCGCCACCGCCCTCGTCTGTCTTGAGCCTGGGGCCGCCGGCAAGCCGTGTGTCGCGGGCGATTGCGGCGCCGGGCTCACCTGCGACGACAACAACCTTTGCCAACCGGATCCGACGTTGGGCGAGGCGTGTACTTGGGGCTGCGCCTATCCCTACACGTGTAGCAAGGCTGGCAAATGCGTCGCGCCGCTGTGCCCCGCGCCGTAATCCATGCCACGCCATCGCGATCTGCGAGCGAGACTTCCAGGTGCAGGTCTTCCCGGACTTCTCGCACCTGATCCGCCTGGCGCACGCGTCTTGGCCATCCCCCGCAGCGCTCTCCTTCGACGGAAAGATGTCAGTTGTCTAGTCCTGACACCCTCTCGCCTGGCCGCCGCCAGCTCGACCGCAATCTTTGGCCAAGACGCGCGCTTCTACACGAAGGCATGTCGGACCGAAGCCACTTTGTCCGGCGGCGCCGTCGGCTCGCCAGGACACCATCGACCCACCATCGACTAGAGCGGAACGAGCCGTCCACCGCCGGGATACAGGTAGCTGGACGCGTTCGCGTATCCCATGACCTGGAGTCCGATCGGAGCGGTCGAACTGATGCGGTGGTGAGTGCCACCGCCGACCGGGATGCGGTAGAGGACGAAGCCCGTAGCGCCAACCGGGGTCGGCGCGCCGACCACAGGCACGCCGTCGAGTGACACGGCCGCACCGGACGGCGCCACGACGTCCGCGAAACTGGACGCGTAATCGCCCGGCGTGAAGAACGTGTACGAGTCGGTGAACTGCTCGGTAGCCACGGGAAAGCTCTGGGAGGGGTCGCCGTTGTAGGAGACCGGATCCACCACGGCCGCACTCAACAACAGAGTCCCCACGAGGAAAGGCTTGTCGCCGACCACCCGAAAGCCGACGTGCACCTGACCGAGATCGACGACTTGTCCCGCATTCAGCGTCGTCGGCGCGCCGGGCGGAGCGGCCGGCGCGTACGAGAGCGTGGTCCCGTTGGCGTCGCCGTACAGGCGCACCATATGGCCGACCGGCATCCCGGTCGGCGCGGTGGGCACCGGGACGAAGTAGTCTCTCCCGAGCGCCGCGGCAGGCGGTACGGATTCCTCCACATGATCACAGAAGGCGGCCTGGTCGGGCGCGGCTGTACAAGGAGAGCCGGTCATCACTTGAACGGGCTTGTCTGCCTGGACCACTGCGCCACTGAGATCGTCGCCTGGATTGGCGAACAATTCGACGACATCGCCTGCGCCCAACGCCAACAGGAGCGTCCCGCCCGCGGCGGTGGCGGCGACCCCCGGCCCCGCGACGACGCCACCCAACGATCCGAGCGTCACCGTCACGCTCGTCCCGGGCGCGGTGCCAGTCACAGCGAGATACGAACCCATGCTTTGCCCGGGCCAGCCGCCCACGCGATAGCGGCCCGTCAGCGAGGTGCTTGGCATCAGCGCCGATGCGTCGTTGCTCTGCGCGTAGCAGCCGCCGTTCAGGCACTCCGTCGCGGGCTGTGGTGTGCAGGCGGCCGCCCAATCCTTGCCGGCTGGGCCGCCGAGACTTCGCGGCTCGATCGCATTGAATTGATAGACGAGAACCGGCTCCGTGCTGACGAGATGGTAGGCGCCTCCCAAGGCCTTCACCGAGGCGACACTGCCTGCAGGGGCGGTGCAGCTGCTGGGTTCGAACACCTTGAGCGAATCGACCCACGGCAGATAGACCGTTGCGACCGCCGCCGGCGCGACAATCGCCGTGCTGGCGACCCCTCCTGGCCCGGTCACCGTCACCTGTGCAGCTACGGCCCCCGGGTTGGCAACGACGACAGCGAAGTCGAAGACCGGCCGCACGGCGGTGGCGAGGACTGTCGGCCAGAACTCACAACCGAGCGACGACGGCCCTGGTCCACCCTGTTGCAGCAGGTCGGCGCAGGCGTTCGGGGCAGTGGCGTCAGGGGAACCGTCCGCCGCCACGTCCGGTTCACCGACGTCGGTCCCAGAGTCCGGATCCATGTCAGGGTCATGGGCAGAGTCGGTCTGCGCGTCGGGCTTGGCGTCTTCCAGTGCAAAGCCATCCGTCAACACCGCGGCGTCGGCGTCCGAAGTCGAATCGGTCGGGGCCGCGACATCCGTGCCGGTCAGGCCGTCGGCCCCGTCGTCAGGCGCCGTACCACAGGCCCACATGACGGCGACGCACGCCAGGCCAATCCCAGCGTTCGACAGGAGGCGCGTGCCGCCCTGCGGGCGATGAGGGGAACCGACGGAAGAGAGATTCATGTGCACGGCTCCAGGCCAAGACGGCGACACCCTGATGGGCGGTCCAACGTAGCATTTCTGGGCGTGAATCGACGACGCGCGTCTGCCAGGTTGCTGAGACCGCTCGCCTTCTTGCGACGGCGGCGGGAGGTTCCTGAGCAAGCCGGCGATTGCGGAAGGGACGACCGTCGCCCGAATCATTGGTCACACCTGCAAGAATCTGGTGTGATGCCAATGCTTTGCGCGCCTCACCCCGTCGCTTCGCGCCACCCCTCTCCATGCTCACCCACGGGCGGCGGGTCGCCGCCCGTCTGGGCGACATGGAGAAGGGAACCTGGACCATGATCCCCTCTCTATGTCGCGTGAACTGCTTGTTCTACAAGCAGTTGCTGGAGTTTGTACAGAAGCCCCTAGGCGCGTACATAGAACATTGACGTACAAGTAGACTTTGGCTAAGCTGCAAGCCTCAACGCGTGGAGGCTTTGCATGAACCCGAAGCTCGACAACACAGACGTCCTTGAGGTGATGGA
>CAJBNH010000159.1 GCA_903955385.1 uncultured Myxococcales bacterium
TGGCAAGCGGGGCGTGACGCCTGAGACGGCTTGGCTGCTGTCGCAGGCCTTGGGGACGACGCCGGAGTTCTGGATGAACTTGCAGGCGGCCCACGACCTGGGACGAACGCGACCAGGCAAAGCGGTCAAGCCGCTGCGAGACGCGGCGTAGAGGAGAGATGAGGGTCAGGTATTAACCGTTCACCGTTTCCGGCGGCGTGGAAATGGGAAAGGGTGATCCGTGAGAAGAATGCCCTGGTTTTGCCGCAGGATCCGCTCGAGTTGCACCGCGTCCTTGATCGCCGCCAGCACCACGCGCCGACCTCCGCAAGGGCACTTGAGAATTTCCAGCCCGAACGCCCGGCGCATCGCCTCCTGGTAGAGCATTCGCGTCGAGGTCTCGCGCTCCGTGGGCTCCTCGCCCGGAACGTGCGCGTGCCGTTTGCGACCGGTCCGCGGCTTGTCGCCCGCCGGCACCACCTTGGACCGCAGGGCCGCATTGGGAGCAAAAACGCCGTGATAGCGTAGGCTTGGACGACCAGGCGGTGGTCGCACTGGTGATGGAAAAGGGCGTGACCATCGAGGCTTGCGTGACCTCGAACCTGCATGTCGGGGCGATTGCCAGTCTGGAGGACCACCCGTTGTCGAGGTGGTTGGACTTGGGCGTGCGGGCGACGATTTGTACCGACAACGTGCTGTTTTCGCAGGTCGATGCGCCTGAGGAGTACGCGCGGGTTGCGGCGCTGCCTGGCATGACGGCGCAGAAGGTCGCGCGGACGATTCGGTATGGGCGGGAGGCGGCGTTTCGGCGGGGGTGACGGGGGTTACCCGCCCTTCCCCCCACGACCATGCCGACGATGGCGGGCAGCGAGAAGGTCGGTCCACAGCACCCTGCCGACCGGCGCTTCGGCAAGGCGGCGCGTGCGTTCGGTGGCGGCGGCAGGGCTCGAAGGTTGGACGACCCTGGGATCAGGACTTCGGGCGTCGGCCGATCTCGTCGCGCAGGTGCAGCTTGGTCTCGCGCGCGATGACGCCGGACAGCAGGAGCAGCGAGACGAGGTTCGGCACGGCCATCAGGCCGTTCATGATGTCGGCAAACGCCCAGACAGCGGGCACCGTGGCGACCGATCCGACCATGACCGCGACGACCCAGGCGATGCGGTAGGGCTTGATGACGCGCGGCCCGAACAGGTACTCGGCGGCCTTCTCGCCGTAGTACTCCCAGCCGAGGATGGTGGAGAACACGAAGGTCAAGAGACCCACGCTCAGGATGATCGGGCCCACCGTGGGGAAGCCCTGGAACGCGGCGTGGGTCAGCGAAGTGCCCGACAGGCCCTTGACCCACTCGCCGGAGTTCACGACCACGAGCCCCGTCATCGCGCACACGACGACCGTGTCCCAGAAGGTGCCGGTGGAAGACACGAGCGCCTGGTGCACCGGATTGCGGGTCTGAGCAGCGGCCGCGACGATGGGGGCAGACCCCAGGCCTGACTCGTTGGAGAACAGGCCGCGCGCCACGCCGTAGCGGATGGCCTCCTTCATCCCTGCGCCGACGAAACCGCCGATGGCCGCCTGGCCGGTGAAGGCGCTGGAGAAGATGAGCTTCACGGTCGATCCCAGGGTCTCCCAGCCCAGGCCGAGCAGCACCAGGCAGCCGACCACGTAGAAGATCGCCATGAACGGCACGAGCTTCTCGCACGTGGAGGCGATGGACTTGATGCCGCCGAGGATCACGAAGCCCGCCGCGACCGTCAGGACGACGCCCGTGATCCACGGCTCGATCTGCCAGTTGTCCTTGACCATCGAAGAAATGGAGTTGGCCTGGACCATGTTGCCGATGCCGAAGGCCGCAAGCGCCGTGAAGACGGCGAAGACGACGCCCAGCCACTTCAGGCCCAGGCCGCGTTCGAGCGCGTACATCGGGCCGCCCGCCATCTCGCCGCGCGCGGTCGTGACCCGGTACTTCACCGCCAGCACCGCCTCGCCGTACTTGGTGGCGATGCCGAACACGCCCGTCAGCCACATCCACAGCACCGCGCCCGGACCGCCCGCCGCGACGGCCGAGGCGACGCCGACGATGTTGCCCGTGCCGATGGTCGCCGCGAGGGCCGTCATCAGGGCCGCGAACGGGCCGACGTCGCCGGGGCCTTCGGTCTTGCGCGACAGCGACAGGCGGATGGCGTGGAAGATGTGCCGCTGCATGAAGCCCAGCCGCACCGTCAGGAACACGTGGGTGCCGCACAGCGCGACCAGGAGGGGCACGCCCCAGACCCAGCCGCTGAGGGTGTTGAGCAGATCCTCGACCGCCTGCATCGTGACTCCGGGGTTCGTTCCGCGCTCGTGCGCCGCTGCCGGGGGGCGCTCCCCCGCAAACGGCGGCACCGAGGATGCACCGGGCTGGGGCGGGCGTCCAGAAGCCGCGCTCAGGGTGGGTGCGGTGTCGGAGGGGCGCGCCCTCGAAACCCAGCCCGATGTGGCCGCCGCGCGGATCGTGCCGCTCGTCGGCTTCCCCGACATGGCCGGGGCGAGCGCCTCGGCCCGGGTGGCGGACCCGTTCCTGATCGAGGCCGGGGTGGCGGGAATTCCCTTCGCGCCGTTCTTCACCTCCGCGCTGGTCGTTTGAGCCTTTGAAGGTCCGGGGATGGGGGCTGGCGGGATGGTTGCGAGGGGTTGAGTCGAGGTGGTGGTGTTTGGGATGTACTACACCCTCCGGCCATCAGGGGCTCACAGGCACCGACTTGGCGCAGCGGAAGCCCATGGCGACGTGCTGTTCTGAAGGGAATCCCCCATGCCCGCGAAAGGACGCACGCAGGAAATAGCCGGAAAAGTGGCGATAACCAGAACCGCGGCGAACGGGGAACTCGCCGTTGAGGGGCCCATGGGGGTTGGAGACAGGCGCAGAGGCGTAGTAGCCACTGTCGTACCAGTCCGCTACCCACTCGCTGACGTTGCCCACCATATCATAGAGGCAATAGCCGTTGGGCGCGCTCCCAGTTCCCACTGCCCATGACATGCCCGTGTCACAGGCTGTGGTCGCAGTTCCACCCCAAAACACAGCACTATTCTTCTGCCCGGGTTCGCACGTGGGTGGTTCATCGCCCCACGGAAACTGCTTACCGTCAAGGCCACCGCGCGCCGCCTTCTCCCACTCCGCCTCGGTTGGGAGCCGACCAACGGCCCACTTGCAGTACGCGTCGCTCTGGTACCATGTCACACAGTTCACCGGGTATTGCTCGTGGTCGGGAATCTCCCAGTTGCACTTGATATCAAATGGCTCACCAGAAAGCCCCGACGGTCCGCTGCTCTTCGCGGGCTCGCTGCACCCGCCTGCCGCGACGCACTTCAGGTACTCCCCAACCGTGACTTCATGCGCGTCGATGTAGTAGGCGTCGAGGTACACGGCGTGGCGAGGCAACTCCTCGGGCTGGCAGTCCGGGTCGCCCGGGACGCAGCCCATCTGGAAGGTGCCCGCTGGAATGAGCGCCATCTCCGAGTCTATGGCCGGTTTGCAGCCAACCGCGACACAGTTGCCCGCATCGCAAGCCGCGCCGGTACCGCACACCTTTGGCACCCCAATGCAGCTTCCGGTTGCACAGGCATCGCCCGTCGTGCAAGCGTCGCCGTCGTCGCAGGAAACGCCCGCGGCCGACGCGACGTGGGTGCAGGTCCCCACGGTACAGGAGTCGACGGTACACGGGTTGCCATCGCTGCAGTCGGTGTCGCAGGTCGCGGGTGGCGTGTCGATGGCCGTGTCAGCGGTGTCAGGAGTCTCCGCGGTGTCTGCGACATCGACGACGTCCGGGTTCGCGTCAGGCGGTTGGACCGGGTCGGGTCCGCAGGCCATGAGGACCAGGGCGAGACAGATGAGCCATTCGGCAGCCGCGCACTGGGCGGCGCGCTTCTTGGTGGACAGCGGGACTGCAGGGTGCCGGTTCATCCGAAGCTCCAGAAGTAGTTAGGTTTCTTCGGCTTGACCAGTTGCTGAGTCAGGTCCAGCGTGAGCAAGCCGTACACCGGCCCGATGTATTGCGCCACGTTCGAGATCGGGCTTTTCGTCAGCGGTGCGATGGTCGTCATGGCTGCGGCCGTAAGAGGGGCCAAGTGATAGAAGGCGAAAGGATCAACGCCGGGATCCCAGGTCGTGGGCCACCAATTGACGCCGTTAGGAAGTTGAAAGGTATCGGCAATGCCTCCAACTACGGAACCCGGCGCGCCCGGATAGCCATTGTCCAAGAACATCCGGTTGCCGTACTGCGTAGTTGCCGCGCCCCCCTGAGTGTAGAGTCCTGAGATGTTGCCGGCCTTGTCGGTCATGTACACATTCATCAGATAGAACCGGAACACGTTCGAAAGCTGATTGGGCTTACCCCACGGACCCAACACGACGTTGCCAGCAAACTCGGTCCCCGCCATTGCCAGCACGTATCCCACCTGCGCACCGGCAGGCGGGAGGGGCTCATCCTTCACCGGCACGTTCACAAAACTGCCCCAAACACCTGTGGTGATGAATACAGCAGCTGTGCCGTTGCCCGTTGGTGCCGTAGTAGTGGGCGCCTGCCAGGGAGAAGGCGGTATGAAGACGTTGTCGCAGATCAGGACGTTCATCGGCGACCACGTCGTTCCGGTTACCTTCACGGCAGTCGCACGTGACTTGGCCGTGAACGGCAGGCCGGTCTTCATGTCAAAGTCCATGGTTTCGCTGTTGCGGACTACCACCAAGTTCGCCCACCGAGTGCAGATGTCGTAGCTGAAGTGCGGCTTCAGGTTGTCGGCCGCCATCACAGCATCGATCATATGGGCCGTTGTCTCCGCCGCAGGCTGCAGGCCCGATGCCTTCACGTACTTCTCGGAAGTGTAGCTGTTCCACGCATCAAAGATGTTGTTCTCGATGCGGTGCGTCCGAACCATGTCGTCGGTGTTCCCACCCGGAAAATCCGAGGGCTGGTACGCGGGCCCGGCGACCGCCGAGTCGACGCCGTAGTCGGCCTTCAGCTGCGAGTGTTTGTCCGGCAACATGTCGAAGAAGTAGTACTCTGGCTTAGCGCCCGGTTCGGGTGTCAACGCATTCACGCCCACCGCTGCGGCTTTCTTGGACCAACGACTCGTCCCGAAATTGCCATCGATCTTGATGTGCCACGTCAGGCTGTTGAAGTTGAAGTAGCAGTTGCGAATCAGGATCTCGTAGCCCTGCGCATAGACGGAGTGCGCGTGCTGAAACCAATGGTTCGGTGAGTACTGAAGCACCGCAGTCAGCGCCTTGACCGAAGACTCGGCCTTGAGGTCCGCGCACAAGTCCAACCCTGCAGGTGTCAGCGAGCCGGACTGCAGGAACAACGGGGCGTCGAGGACTCCTTGGTGATCGGTGCCGATGGTCTCGGTTGCTGGGTCCTCAAGCGTAAACGGCCCCCAAGTTGCCCGACGCACAATGCGCGCCCATGAGGCGTTGTTGGGATCGGTGACCCTGTGGTAGATTCGACCCTTGGAATCACGATGGATTGCACTGAGCAAATGCCAGTACTGCGCGGGCAAGGGACCGTTGTACCAAAGGTCGATGAATTTGCAGTCGATGATCGACACATGATGGGTGCGCGCACTCGTGAACACCCCAGTCCCATTCACCGCGCACGGCTCCGACGGCATCAGGTCGAATAGCGTTGTCGGAGTCGTGGTGAGCCTTTCGAACACGCAGTGCCGGATCAAAATGTGATGGCAGCTCTCATACGTCGGCGTCAGGGTGCCCGGGTTGAAGGAATTGACGAAGATGCACTGCCGGAAGCCGCTGAACCGAAGGCGCTCGATTGTGACGTAGGATGCTGTGCCCATGAGCGAGATGCCGACCGATCGACCACGTCCGTTTCCCACTATCGAAACGACGTCACGTCCGAACGGCATGATGCGAATTGGCGCCGAGCGAGACCCCGATTCGGTGATCTGGGCGAAACTCGTGGCGACGTAGCTCGTGTCCGCTTTGGCGCCGGGCCACGACACCACAGACGAGAGCGTCGGCGCGGTCGTGGGGTCAGTCTGGGCAAACGTCGGATCAGCGTTCAAGGGCGCGACGTCCAGATCGTAATCGCTCATCACATAAATAGTGGTGCCCGGAACGAGCCAGTTGTCGTGCGGCTGCCCGGGGATTTTGCCGCGAAGGTACGTGATCGACCGCGCAGGCTTGTCCTTGGATTGGCCATGCCCTGGGGCGTCCTCGCCTGCGGCAGAAATGTACAGGCTATTGCCACTCATCGTGCCCCCTATTCGCCTAAACGCCTGACCACCGATCTCGATCAGTTGGCGTGAAAGCGCGCCGACACGGAAAACATCAAGAAGATCGACGAGCAGTCCTCCTGGGGTTACCAAAGGCTTAGCTGGAACCCCAACCCCAGAAGGACTGCGATGGAAA
>CAJBNH010000160.1 GCA_903955385.1 uncultured Myxococcales bacterium
ACCGCGGTGGCTTCGGCGGTGGCGGCGGTGGCGGTGCCGGCGGCCGAGGCGGTCGCGGCGGCTGGGAGCGCTAGTCCCAGGGACCTTCTCCATCGGTAGTCTTGGCGGCACCCGGAGGTCCTTGGCTTTCGGGTGCCGTTTTTTCATCAGGACGGTCCAGCATTTGCCGTCCCTGTCACGGGTTGTCGCCATCGAGTCGCTTGGTACTGTGACTGCGGCGGAGAATGTCTGAATTGCGGAGGCCACCTGCCTCTCCGTTCGCATTGCATCACCTGTCGCCAACCCCTAGACTTTCCGATGCTCGTCGGCGCGTTGCCGCGAATTCTCAGGATGACCGATTCAGGAGGCGCCGATGACGTGCACCGTTCACGTGGGCCACGGCCCGCGCCTCCTCACCTTGACCGCATTGGCCCCACTCGCAGCCCTTCTCTTGGCTTGCGGGCTTGTCGGCTGTGGTCAGGACGTTCTGGTCGCCGGTTATCAAGAGGAGGAGGACGTCGCCTCGGTCACTGACGCGCTGTCCGACCTCGAGCTGCCGGTGTCGGACGTGCCCGATCTCATCGATGACCCTCAGTCGCCCCCGGATACCCAGGACGCCGACGACGTCGTGCTGCCCGACGCGGACTCGCAGCTTCCTGATTTGACCGAAATAGAGCCCGATACCGGCCCCGCGATTTGTTCCTCGTCAGACGATTGCGCGTCGCCGACCCCTGCCTGTGACCCGCAGACCGGCACCTGCGTGGCCTGCACGCACACCGGACACTGCGGTTGGCCAGGCTGGCGCTGCGTCGACCACGCGTGCTTGGCTCCCGTGGCCTGTTCGACTGACGTGGCGTGTGCCGGGCAAGGCGGCTTCTGCGACCCGGATGGTCACTGCGCGACGTGCGTCGTCGATGGGAACTGTCCAAATGGTCAGGTTTGTAAGGCAGCCGAGTGCGTTCCTGCTCCGCCCAGCTGCCTGTCGGACGCAGCATGCAAGGTGCCCTGGTCGAAGTGCGACGCGGCGTCCGGCTTGTGCGCGGCGTGTCTGGGAGATGCCGACTGCCTGACCAGCGAGCACTGCTCCGAGGGGCTGTGCCTGCCCGACGTCTGTCAGCCCGGCGAGGCGTGGTGCGTAGGCAGTGGGGGACGGGCAGTCTGCAACGCCGACGGCTCGGCCATCCTCGAGCTCGCTTGCGACGGGGCCAAAGTGTGCGACCAGGGGGCGTGCGTTCCGGTGGTTTGCTCGCCCGGCGCCAAGTCCTGCGACGGCAACGCGATTCGGACGTGCAACGAAATCGGCACCGCTTGGGGGCCGGGACAGGCGTGCGCCACGACAGAGATCTGCAACGGCGGCGTGTGCGAGGCCAAGCTTTGCGAGCCGGGTGTGCGCAAGTGCGAGGCGGGGGTCCCTTGGGGCTGCCTGTCGAGTGGCCTCGAGTGGGCGCCGCTGACGGCGTGCGGCTACAAGAAGACGTGCGTCGATGGCTATTGCATCGCGATGATCTGCGACCCCGGTGCCACGAAGTGCGACGGCTTCTCTGCCATCGTGACCTGCAACGCTTTGGGGACCACTTGGGTGGACCCCGAGGCCTGTTCGCCCAACGAGTCCTGCAAGAATGCCAAGTGCATCCTGAAGTTGTGCACACCGGGCGCGCGGAAGTGCGGCGACTTGGGCTTGCTGGAATGCGGCGCCGACGCCCTGACCTGGAATGCCATCGCGTGTCCGCAGGGCGAGTCCTGCGACGCAGGCAAGTGCCTGCCGACCATCTGTGCCGCCAACTTGCCTGCGTGCGTGGGCAACGCCGTAGCGGCGTGCAACGCGTCGGGAACCGCACTGGGCGACGCGGTCGCCTGCCCCGCCGACCAGTCCTGTAGTGGCGGCGTGTGCAAGCCGCAGGTCTGCAAGCCGGGCATGCAAGCGTGCCAATCGGGCAAGGTTGCGACATGCGCTGCCGACGGGCTCTCGTGGACCAAGACGGAGTGCCCGCCGCTGAATGCCTGCGACGGCGGGCAGTGCCTGCCGCTGGTCTGCACCCCCAACGACTTGAGCTGCCAGCAGAATTCGGTCGTCGTCTGCAATGCGACCGGCACTGCCCTGGGGGCTGCCACGCCGTGCCAGTCCAACCAGTCCTGCTCCGGGGGCAAGTGCCTGCCGCGCATCTGCCAGCCCGCGGAAGCGACCTGCCTGTCGGGCAAGCTCACCACCTGTTCTGACGACGGTCTGCAGTGGGTCCAGACAGCGTGTCTGGTCGGTCAGGCGTGCGACGCAGGCAAGTGCCAGCTTGTCGTGTGCACCCCCCACCAGCTCGTCTGCCAGGGCGGTGGCGTCGCCAAGTGCAACGCGACGGGAACGGCCATCGGCGCAGCGACCGCGTGCAAAGTGACGGAGACCTGCGTGGAAGGCGCGTGCCAGCCGCACATCTGCACCCCGGGCGCGGGCAAGTGCACGGGTGGCCAGGTGGAGACATGCGCTCCCGACGGTCTGAAGTGGCTGCTGTCCTCGTGTTCTGCCCAGCAGGCGTGTGAAGCGGGCAAATGCCTCGCGGTCGTTTGCGTGCCGGGCCAGGCGTCGTGCCAAGGGCAGGGCGTCGGCGTGTGCAACGCATCGGGCACCGGCTACGGCGCGACCCAGGCCTGTGCTGCCCAGCAATCGTGCAAGGCTGGCAAGTGCGAGGCGTGGTTGTGCACGCCGAACAGCAAGGCGTGCCAGACGGGCAAGGCGGCGCTTTGCGCGGCCGATGGTCTCTCGTGGAGCCAAAAGGCGTGCGGCGTCGGCGAGGCGTGTCAGGGCGGTGACTGTCTGCCCGTCGTCTGCACCGCCAACGAGAAGAAGTGCGTGAGCGCAACGGCGTGGACCTGCAACGCAAGCGGCACCGAGTGGGCGACCCAAGTCTGCACCGTCAAGCAGACGTGCAAGATCGGCGTCTGCGTCGACCGCATCTGCGCGCCGGGCGGCCGCAAGTGCGAGGGCGACATTCTGAAGACCTGCGCCGACGACGGAACCTCTTGGATCGACAAGCCTTGCGGCACCGACATGCTGTGCAGCATCGACAAGTGCATTGCGGTGGTCTGCACGCCCGGTCAGCAGCTTTGCAGCGGCAACGACGTCGCGGTGTGCAACGCATCCGGGACCGGCTATGCATCGAAGACGCCCTGCGGCGCTACGAAGACCTGCAAGAACGCCATCTGCGTTGCGCACTTGTGTGCGCCGGGGGCCACACGCTGCACGTTCGGGGCGCTGGAGACCTGCGCAGCCGACGGCATGGCATGGGTCGCCGAAAACTGTCCAAATGGTCAGGCGTGCGAGAGCGGCAAGTGTCTGGCCGTGGTTTGCTTGCCCACGACGCCCGCGTGCGTTGGCAGCGGCGTCGCCGAGTGCAACGCGACGGGCACCGGCTACGTCCCGACCCAGTCCTGCAACCTCAATCAGTCGTGTCAGGATGCCCAGTGCAAGGACCACATCTGTACCGCCGGCGACACGCGCTGCACCAACGGAGCGCTCGAGACCTGTGCGGCAAACGGTCTGTCCTGGACGCCGCAGGCCTGCGGTGCCGGCCAGGTTTGCCAGCTGGGCGCCTGCAAGCCGGTGGTGTGTATCCCGAATGCCGTGGCGTGCTCGGGCGAGAAGGTGACGAAGTGCGACGCAGACGGCGTGTCGGCACCCGTGGTTCAGGACTGCACGGTGACGGGCGAACTCTGTCTGGCGGGCGTGTGTGTCCCCAAGGTGTGCAACAAGGGCGTCGTGGAGTGCCACGGCCCGGACGTGCTAGCCATCTGCGTTGGAACCGGCACGCACTGGTCCGAATTGTCCTGTGACGACCAAGACTTCTGCACCCAGGATGTCTGCGACCCCGTCGTCAAGAACTGCGTCCACACACCCACCGACTGCAACGACGGCGAGTCGTGCACCAAGGACTCGTGCAGCAGCGGCATGTGCCAACACGCGATTCTGACGGGGACTTGTGACGACGGTTCGGCATGCTCGGTCACCGACGTCTGCACGGCTGGCGTATGCGGCGCGGCCCCTTGGGCGACAGCGGTCCTGTTGGCAGGCAGCGGCACGCAAGGCTTCCTGGACGGTGCAGCTGCGAACGCGCGCTTCAACGGACCGGCCGACGCGGTGCGCGCTTTGGATGGCACGGTCTATGTGGCGGACCGCGTCAATCACCGCATCCGGCGCATCGGAGTCGACGGAGCCGTGACGACCGTGGCTGGCGACGGTACTGCGGGGTGGATCGACGGACCGGCGGCGACGGCACGCTTCAACGAACCCGTGGGCCTCGCGTTTGGCGCGGGCGGCGTGTTGTACATCGCGGACTCGTTGAACAACCGCATCCGCGCTCTGGCGCCCGACGGCAAGGTGACCACGGTGGCCGGCAACGGCGCCGTGGGCGGGACGGACGGCTTTGGGGCCGGGGCAACTATGGGTCGCCCCTGGCGAATCGCGGTCGATGCTGTCGGACACCTGTGGGTTGCTGAGATTACGGGGCACCGCATCCGACGCGTGACTCCGGCGGGGGCGGTCGTCACGGTCGCGGGAACCGGAGCCGCAGGTTACAAGGATGGATTGGTTGCCGTTGCGCAGTTCAACTCTCCGGCGGGATTGACGATCTCGACCGCGGGCGTCGTCTACGTGGCTGACGCCGGCAACCACCGCATCCGGCGCATCAGCGTTGCGGGCGAGGTGACGACGGTTGCGGGCAGCGGCACGGCGGGCAGTCTGGACGGAGTGGGCGTCAACGCCCGCTTCTCTTCCCCCATGGACGTGGCCCTGTTGCCCAGCGGCGTGCTGCTGGTGGCCGACAGCAACAACCACCGCATTCGCCAGATCGCCGCGGACGGCACCGTCAGCCTCTATCTGGGCAGCGGCACTGCCGGATTCAAGGACGGCGCCGGCAGCGCGGCCAACCTGCACACCCCGTATTCGGTCGACACGGACCTGGCAGGCCTGTTGCTGGTGTCCGAAGCCGGCACCCACCGCATCCGCAAGGTCATCGCCAACAGCGTTTGGTGCAACGATGGCAATCCCTGCACCCAGGACTCCTGCGACGCGAAGACCGGCAAGTGCGCATTCAGCAAGGGATCGACGGGCGCGGTGTGTGATGACGCCAACGAGTGCACGGTCGACGAGACCTGCGATGCCACGGGAAAGTGCATGGGCAAGGCCAAGGACTGCGACGACGGCAACGTCTGCACCGATGATGCCTGCAACCCGTACTTGGGAGCGTGTGTCGCAGACGAAAACGCGCAGACGTGCTCCCTCGGCGATGCGTGCCAGCTGACTGTCGGCTGCCAGGCGACGAAGTGCGCTGTCCTCGCCCCTGAGTTCTCGACCGTGCTGGGGTCTGACGCGGGCGGCTTCTTCAATGGTGTCAAGGCTGTGGCGTTGGTCAACGCGCCGCAAGCCGTTGCGCGTGGCCTTGGCGGCGACGTGTTCGTGGCCGACACCGGGAATCACCGCATCCGCAAGCTGGATGCCGCCGGCAACGTGACCACCTATGCGGGAACGGGAGAGGCCGGCTGGCTGGACGGCAGCGCCCACGACGCACGCTTCCACACGCCTGTCGCACTGGTCGTCGACCGTCGCGGCAACCTGTTCGTCTCGGACGAGGGCACCCACCGCATCCGCCGCATCACACCGCAAGGCGTCGTGACCACGGTGGCGGGTACGGGATCGACGGGCTATCTGGACGGTCCGGGGGCGGTGGCGGCCTTCAACGCCCCGGGCGGTCTGGCGATTTCCGCCAGCGGCGACCTGTTCGTGGCCGACCGGTTGAACCACCGCATCCGACGGATCGGCGCCAATGGTGTCGTGGCCACCGTGGCGGGGTCGGGAACGGCGGGCTACGTCGATGGCGCGCCCGCTTCCGCACGCTTCAACGGACCTCGAGACGTAGCGCTGGACTCGGCCGGCGTGCTGTACGTCGCCGACACCGGCAACCACGTCATCCGGTCGGTGGCGACCAACGGCCAAGTGGCCACGCTGGCCGGTTCCGGCACGGCGGGACTGCTGGAGGGAGAAGCCGCGACGGCACGGTTCAACGCGCCCCTCGCGGTGGCGGTCGATCTGGAGGGTGTCGTGTTGGTGGCGGATTCCGTCAACCGTCGCCTGCGCAAGGTGGCCGGCGGCGTCGTCTCGACCCTTGCGGGCTCGGTCGACGGTTGGCAGGACGGACCGGCCTTGACGGCGCGCCTGACGTCGCCGCGCGGACTGTGCGTCGGTGCGCTGGGTCAGGTGTACGCCACCGACGGCCACCGCCTGCGTCTGCTGGCTCCTGCGCAACAGGTCTGCGACGACGGCAACCCTTGCACACAGGACGCTTGCGTCAAGACGACGGGCAAGTGCCAGCACGTGCAGGCCCAGCTGGGCTCGCCTTGCGACGACGGCGACGCGTGCACCGTGGGGCAGTCCTGCAGCGCGAACGGTCAGTGCTTGGGCACCCTGAAGTCCTGCGACGACGGCAATCCCTGCACCGACGACGCGTGTAACCCCTACTCGGCGGTCTGCGAGAATCTTGGCCGGACCGGCGCTTGCACCGATGGCAACGCGTGCACCCTCGATGATCACTGCGTGGCGGGCCAGTGCTCGACCGAAGTTGTTCAGGTGACCACGGTGGCGGGCGCCGCAACGAGCGGTTGGGTGGACGACGTCGGGCGTGACGCGAGGTTCAAGGTGCCGCGAGAGCTGGTGGTCGACACCGATGGCAACGCGTACGTCGTGGACAGCGACAACTTCAGGGTCCGCAAGGTGGATGCAAGCGGCGTGGTGACGACCCTGGCAGGTGGCGTCGACGGCTACGCGGACGGCACCGGCGCGGCGGCGAAGTTCTCGTCACCATGGGGCATCGCCCGCGACGCACAGGGCAATCTGTACATCAGCGACACCGGCAACAACCGGATCCGCAAGGTGACACCGCAGGGCATCGTGACGACGTTTGCGGGCAGCGGCACGGGCGGCTATCTGGACGGTCCGGCGGGTAGCGCCCAGTTCAATGGGCCGCGCGGTCTGGTGCGCGACGCGAACGGCGTGCTGTATGTGGCCGACTCGGGCAACCAGCGCATCCGCACCGTTGCCGCAAACGGCGCGGTCGGGACGCTTGCAGGCGCCGGAGCCGCCGGTCACATCGACGGCGCCGCATCCTCCGCACGCTTCAACGCACCGTCCGGCCTGGCGTTTGGAGCGACCGGCACCCTCTTCATCGCTGAGCTGGGCAACCACGCCATCCGCACCCTGTCGGCCAACAACGTTGCTACCTTGGCGGGTGGCGTTGCGGGCATGCTCGACGCGAACGGTCGTGTTGCGCGCTTCAGTTCGCCGATTGCGGTCGCGGTCGACAGCAGCGGGATGACCTATGTCGCCGATCAGGGCAACCGCCGCATTCGTCGCGTGACGCCCGCAGGCGTGGTCACCACGTGGACTGGCGACGGCAGTCAGGGCGTGGTCGATGGCTCGCCCAACACCGCGAAATTTGCCACATTGTCCGGCATGACCATCGACTCGAGCCAGCAGCTATGGGTGACCGACGCGCACGCCGTGCGCCGGGTGTCCCTGCCTGCTCCCGTTTGCGACGACGGCAAGCCCTGCACTCTGGACACCTGCAACGTGCAGACCGGCGCGTGCTTCTTCACGCCCGTGGCGGAAGGCGGCGAGTGCAGCGACAACGACGCCTGCACCACTGGCGACAAGTGCCTGTCGGGTGCCTGCAAGGGCCAGGCGGCGGTCTGCGCCAGCAACGAGACATGCACGGCGGGCGTCTGTTCGCTGTTCCAGGGCACGACGGTGCTGACCAAGGCCGAGCAGGTGTCCGTCAACGGCTGGATCGGGCTGAGCGGTCAGGCGTGGACCCTGTGCTACAAGCTTGGCCCAGACCTGCCCAGCTCTGCCGTGTTCCACCAGAAGTGCGACAACAAAGGGCCCACGGTGCTGATTGCCCGCTCGACCTTGGGCAAGGTGTTCGGGGCCTACGCGTCGCAGCCGTGGAAGTCGTTCGGCAACTACGTGCCCGACCCGGCGGCGTTGCTGTTCTCGGTGTCGAACGCGGCGAAGTTTGCGATCAAGGTGCCGTCGGACGCGCTCTACGACGTGGCGACCTACGGTCCGTCCTTTGGCACCGGGCCGGACCTGCAGCTGGGCGCAACCGTGATGAGCGGAACGTCCAGCATGGGCACGACCTATACCTGTGCCTCGGCCTGCACCACGCAGCTCGCGGGCGCCCAGGACGGCTGGCTGCTTCCTGAGGTCGAGGTGTTCGTCAAGAAGTGAGGCTCTCGATGCAATCCCCCCAAGCCTTCGCTGGTCCCCTCGCCGACCCGCTCTTTGCCGTCGTGCCCCCAACTCGTCGCGCCACGCTTTGCTGGTCCATAGCGTTCATCGCGTGGGCCGGCTGCGGCACTGACGACGCAACGGTCACCGATCCGTCGGGCGATGCGACGACATTGGACGAGCAATCCACCGACACGGACACCGGCGACGCTACCCAAGGGTCCGACACGGCACCTAACGGCTGCACCTCGTCGGCCAGCTGCGGCGAGCAAGTGTGCGACCCCGTCTCAGGGAAGTGCGTCGATTGCTTGGTGCACGCGGACTGTCCCGCCACCACCGACCGCTGCGTCGCCAACAGCTGCGTCGCCCAGCTGCCCTGCCAGTCCGACAAGCCTTGTTTGGCGCAGGGAGACGTCTGCAGCGAAGTCGCCGGCGTATGTGTGGCGTGCGTGGGGGACGCCGACTGCGAGGACGGCCAGTCGTGTCTGGCGCAGACTTGCGTGGGGGCGCCTGCCGCTTGCACCTCCAGCAAGGACTGTCCCAAGGGCCAAATCTGCGACCAGAGCGCGGGTCACTGCCTCGGCTGCCTGAAGGACGTCGACTGCAACCCGTTCGAGTACTGCTGGCAGTCCGTCTGCACCGTGGACGCCTGCGTGGCGGGGACCCAGAAGTGTCAGGATGAGCAGACGCAGCTGACCTGCCACTTCAACGGCAGCAAGTGGGACGTCACCGCCTGCGGAACCGGGCAGTCCTGCTTCGGCGGCAAGTGCGTGCAGGCGGTGTGCACGGCAAAGGCCAAGTCCTGTGCATCCGACGGCGGTGTGCAGACATGCATCGACGACGGCAGCGCTTGGGGACCTTCAGTTTCTTGTCCAAACGGTCAGTTTTGTCTCGAGGGCAAGTGCCTGTTGGGCGTCTGCACGCCGGGCACCACGAAGTGCGAGGGCCTGCAACTTGCGACGTGTGCGACCGACGGCTCTGCGTGGAAGACCGAGGCCTGTCAGACCATCGGCGGCAAACCACACGCGTGCGCCCTGCTGGGCGGCGCGGCGATGTGCCAGCCTCAGGTTTGCACGCCGAACGCGGCGCTATGTCAGGGCAGTAAAGTGGCACAGTGCAACGGAACGGGCACCGACATCACCGTCGGTGAGGACTGCGCGCTGCAAAGCTCGGGCGGTGTACCGAGAGGCTGCGCGTCCGGTGCCTGCGTCGACCCCAAGTGCTCACCCGGCAAAGTGATCTGCATCGACGGCCAGACGGTGGCGACCTGCGGCACCGACGGCATGACGTGGAACAAGCAGCCTTGTCCGTCAGACATGGCGTGCGAGGGCGCGGTGTGCCAGCCCCTGATCTGCACGCCGGGAAAGACCAGCTGCGACGGTGACTATGTCGAGAAGTGCAACGTCAACGGCACCTTGATGGCGGTCGTCGAGGACTGTGCGGCGCTGGGGACGCTGTGCCAGGACGGCAGCTGCCTGGCCTTGCTCTGCACGCCCAAGCTCAAGAAGTGTGAGGGCGCCGTGTCCCTTGTGTGCGCGGCGGACGGGATGTCGTGGAAGACGGTCGCCTGTCCGGTCAATCAGGTCTGCGCGGCGGGCGATTGCCTGCCTGTGATTTGTTCGCCGGGAGCCCTGTCGTGCGACGGCGAAGTGGCGCGCAAGTGCGAGCCGCCGGGGGCCTCGTACAGCGTGACCCAGGACTGCGCATTCACGGGCATGACCTGTGAGGCGGGCGCCTGCAAGTCCCTGTTGTGCAAGCCAGGTGAGACTCAGTGCCAGCTCGATCAGGTCGCGGTGTGCAGTGGAGATGGCAAGAAGTGGAACCTGACTTCGTGTGCCGACGCCGACCCGTGCACCATCGACAGCTGCGACGCCGCCAAGCTGGCCTGTGCCCACTCCGCACCGTGCGATGACGGTCAGGTCTGCACCGCCGACGCCTGCAAAGCCGGCAAGTGCGCGAATACGCCGCTGACAGGACCGTGTACCGACGGTTCCGCCTGCACCGTGGACGAGTCCTGTTTCGAGGGCAAGTGCCAGCCCCAGTCCGCACCGGTGGTCAGCACGGCGTTGGGGACGGGAATCAAGGGCGCTGAAGATGGGGAGGTGGCCAAAGTTCAGTTCAACGGCCCCGCGAGTCTCGCTCGCGGTCCGGATGGCTCGCTCTTCATCGCCGACCGCGACAACCACCAGCTACGTCGGATGTCTTCGGATGGCACGGCAGTGTTCGTGGTCGCGGGCACCGGCGCGCAGGGCACCACCGACGGCCCCGCGGGTTCGGCGACCTTCGACCAGCCCATCGCGCTGGCCGTGGATGCGAAAGGGACGGTGTACATCGTGGAGGTCGGCAGCCGCCGCATCCGCCGCTTCACGCTCGCCAATGGCGTGCAGACCTTGGCGGGCAGCCAAACTCAAGGGTCCAAGGATGGCATGGGCGCGGCGGCCACGTTTGAACGCCCGGTTGCGCTCGCCATCGAGTCGTCGGGCAACTTGTTGGTGTCCGACGCGGGTGGCTACCGCATTCGCCGTGTGACGCCCCAAGGGCTGGTGTCGACGGTTGCAGGCGGCGTGCAGGGCTACAAGGACGGTCCGGTGGCTCAGGCGCAATTCAGCAGTCCGGCGGGGCTCGCCGTGGCGCCGAACGGCGACGTGTACGTGCTGGACCCCGGCAACGTCCGCGTGCGCCGCATTCACAACGGCGTCGTCGAGACCGTCGCGGGCAGCACCCCAGGCTATCAGGACGGCAAGGGAGCGGACGTGAAGTTCCTTGCGCCGACCGGACTGGCATGGACCGTCAGCGGCTTCGGTGTGGTGACGGACATGGTCCAGCATCGGCTGCGGGCGGTCTGGCCCGACGGTACGGTGACGACTTTGGCAGGGACCGGGACGGCGGGCTTGCTCAATGGGCTGGCGACTCAGGCGACCTTTCAGGTGCCGCTGGGGGTGCTTGCCGACAAGTCAGGGGTGCTGCTGGTCGCCGACTCGGGCAACCACGTGATCCGCCGCGTCGTGATGAACGTCTTGACTTGCGACGACTTGGACGCGTGCACGGCCGATCTGTGCAACGCTGTGTCCGGTCAGTGCGTGTTCACGCCGATCGTCGGGCCTGGCTGCAAGTAGATTGGGCGGGTCACCCATGCCGGCGCGAGGGACATCCACCGGACTGCCCACGCCGGCCGCCTGACCGATCCGCGAACAGTCCGTGGCGTGCTCGCCTGTCTCCTGTCGACCCCGATGCGGCGTCGACAGGGCCAGGCCGTGCGGGGACTGACAGGAACCTCGGCGCGGTGACACCCTATCGATCCACGGTTGTTGGCCATACAGATCAACAGCTTACGTGGACTGCAGGCGGGCGACCGGCCTGGCCGATCCACCCACCATTGAAAATGGTGGGCTATCAGTCGAGAAGCCCGCCTTCGCGGGCTGCCTGGCCGCTGAGCCCACGAAGGTGGGCTTCCCGTGTGATAGCCCGGGGTTTTTAACCCTGGGTGGCCCGGTCCGTGCGAG
>CAJBNH010000161.1 GCA_903955385.1 uncultured Myxococcales bacterium
GCCACCCGGCCGGTCGCCCCCGCGGCGCTTGCGAGGAAGGCGCGAGGTTGCGAGAGCCGTGCTGTCAGGGGTAGCTCGGTCAGTGTGCGCAGGTCGGCGTCATAGCGAAGAATCCGATCACTGAACGCCCCGTAAGAGTTTGCATCGTAAGCAGACTTGAACGACGACCCCGGCAACGCCCCGCCGATGACCAGCACGTTGCTGTCGGGCAGCACGGCTGAGGTCGAGGCAGCGTATCCGGGCGAGGTCGTTGCCACCCCGGCGCTGTCGAGCAGCGGCGCGAACCGTCCGGGGCGCGTGACATAGGCGTGCAGCGTGCGCGGCACTGCGTCCGCGATGTCGAACGGGATCGTCCGCCCGCGCCCCACGACGTCGCTGGGCTGCCCGTTCGAGTCGGTCCAGATCTCGACCAGCCCCTGCAGCTTCTCGCCCGGCGCCAGCTGGAAGGTCCAAGTGCGCTTGTCGGTGATGGGTTCCGTCTTGTAGGTGGCCATCAGCTGGGGGCCCTGCACCAGCACGGCGATGTGGCCCTTGGGGGCGAAGGTGAACGGGTCGTCGTCGCCGGGTGGTGTCTGGACAACCACCGTAATGTTGGTCAGTTGCGTCACGTCGGTGGCATCGCCCACGGCGTCGCCCAGGTCGGTGGCATCGGCCGTGTCGGCCGCGCCGGTCGTCGCATCCGAGCTGGAAGTCGGCGAGTCGCTGCACCCGAGGGCAAAGGCGACGGGCAGGGCGGCAAACAGGATCGCAAGGGGGCAAGGGCGCATGTGGGGGGCCTCCGTGGCTGCTTGGGCCATGCTGGCGGATTCCGCGGGCAACGCAAGCGAACTTCACCGCTCATCACGAGGCGTTCACCGACGAACCCGCAGCATTGGCCGACTCTGCCCCACACCCCGAATTCTCCAAGCTATCTTGCGTTCCGGAACAAAGGCCTGTACGGCCGCTTTGGAGGTTCTCGATGTTCTCTACTTTGGACAATGACCCGCGTCAGGCCTTTCACCGCCACCACCGCGCCCACCGCGGCCGGTCGCACGGGCCAATCTTTCTGGGTGGTGCGCTGCTGCTGGTCGGTGGCGCGCACTTGCTGGAGCAGCTGGGCTATCTGGGCGGTCTGCACCCGTGGCAGCTGTGGCCGACGCTGGTCATCTGGTCCGGCGTTCTGCACGTGCTGGGGCTGCGGCATCACAGCAACCGCTTGTGGGGCGTCGTCGTCATCGCCGCGGGCGCGCTGTTCCAGGCGCACTACCTGGGGGTGCCGCTGCTGGGTCTGCACGTCGTGTGGCCGCTGGCGCTGATGCTGCTGGGCGTCTACGTCCTGTTTCGCGGCAGTCGCCCTCGCAAGGGGCACATGGACTGCGGCGAGGTCCTGTCGGACGAGCACACCCTGAACCGCCGTCTGGTCTTCGCGGGGCGCAAGGAGCGCATCGAGAGCAAGACCTTCCGCGGCGGCAAGGTCGAGTGCACGGCCGCGGGCATGGAACTAGACCTGACCGACGCCGAGATCGAGGGCGAGGAAGCGACCATCGATCTGGACCTGACCATGGGCGGCATCGAGCTGCGCGTGCCCCGCCACTGGAAGGTCGTGAACGACGTGACGCCGGTGATGGGCGGTATCGAGGACCGCACGCGCTTCAACGACGCGCTGCAGACCCCCAAGCGGCTGCGCTTGGTCGGCCGGCTGTTCATGGGCGGCGTCGAGATCAAGAACTAGCCGCGTCTGCGAATTCTTCGGCCCCCATCGTAGCTTGAGCATGGAAACCTCATGTCCTGGATGACCTCCATCAGCCGCCACCTGACCTCGTCCGCGCTCGTCGCCCTGCTGGTGCTGGCGGCGCTGCTGTCGGGCGTGCTCGGGTGGCGGCTGGGGTTGGGGGGGATCCCGGCGGTGGTGCTGGGGCTGGGGCTGACGGTGCTGCAGTCGCTGGTGGGCCGCAGCGCGAGCTGGGTGGTTCGCGGTGCTCCCCTGCGGCGGCTGCACCTGGCGTCGTCGCTGGGCACGGTCGGCGGGGCGTCGCTGGCGGCGGGCGGTCTACTGGTGGCGGTTGCGTTGCCGCTGGCGTGGTTGCTGGGCGCCACGGGCGAGACGCTGGGGCGCGAGTGGCCGTGGCTGTTGGGGCTGGGCGCAGGCAGCTATTTCCTGACGGCCGCGTGGTCGCACGCCCTGCAGGCCCGGCGCGAGGCTCAGGACGCCCAAGCCGACGCGCTGGAGGCCGCGCTGTATGCCCGTGAGGCAGAGCTGGCGGCCGTGCACGCGCGCCTGAACCCGCACTTTCTGTTCAACGCCTTGAATTCCATTGCGGTGCTGGTCGGCTCTGACCCCCAGGCGGGGCGGCAGATGTGCATGGATCTGGCCGACTTTCTGCGCGCACGGCTCGA
>CAJBNH010000162.1 GCA_903955385.1 uncultured Myxococcales bacterium
AACATCAAGAAGATCGACGAGCAGTCCTCCTGGGGTTACCAAAGGCTTAGCTGGAACCCCAACCCCAGAAGGACTGCGATGGAAAGCTTGAACGAGAAGGCGGCGAGGCACAAGAAGGACCTGAAACGGATGCGCAAGGAGGCGAAAACACCGGTGGAACGCAACCGCGCGGCCATGATGGTGGCGTTGGCGGCTGGCCTGAGCAAGTCGGCGGTGGCGCGGGTGCTCGGGCACGCACGCTCGACTGTGATCCGGGCGGCGCAGGCGTTCGAGGCGCACGGGCTGGCGGGCCTGGCTGATGGGCGAGTGGGCGTCGTGCGCATCCCCGAGCGCGACAAGGTGCTGGCACTGCTGCCGCAACTGGTCGCCAAGCAACCGCCGGACTTTGGCTGGCAGCGGCCGACGTGGTCGGTGGAACTGGTCGGCCTGGAGGTCTTCGTGCAGACCGAAATCCGCATCAGCCGCACGCACATGGGCCGCTTGCTGCACGAAGTCCGATGCCGGCGGGTGCGCCCCAAGCCGGCGATACGCCTGACGCCGCCGGATGCGACTGAGCAACTCGCGA
The DNA here is from genome assembly GCA_903955385.1 of uncultured Myxococcales bacterium. GTDB lineage: Bacteria > Myxococcota_A > UBA9042 > UBA9042 > UBA9042 > CAJBNH01. The sequence continues at coordinate 566 of CAJBNH010000162.1, forward strand.
AACTGGAAGCAGAACTCGACGCGCTGCCGCCTGAGGACGTGGTGCTGTACGAGGACGAGGTCGATGTCCACCTCAACCCTAAGTCTGGCCCGGATTGGACGCCGCCGGGCCAGCGCAAGACGCTGATGACGCCGGGCCGCAACGCCAAGTGGTTCATGGCTGGTGCGCTGGAACGCAGCGAACGCAAGGAACTGGTCATCGTGACCGGGCAGCGCAAGGCCAGCGCGCTGTTCATCGCGCTGTGCCAGGACGCGGCGCGCCGCTACGCCGACCGAGGCAACGTGCACCTGGTCGTCGACAACTACGTGATCCATCACAGCAAGAAGACGCTCAAGGCCGTGGAAGCGCTCGGTGGCAAGGTCGTGCTGCACTACCTGCCACCGTATAGCCCGCAGGGCAATCCCATTGAGCGGGTCTGGCTGAACCTGCACGACAACGTCACGCGAAATCATCGGCATACCAACATCGAGGCGCTGGTGGACGACGCGCTGCTCTACCTGGACCACTACGACGGCGGGCGTGGTGCCCGGGCCGTGGCCGGGCTGCGGAGGGCGGCTTGAACGCGGCGGCCTGTAGCGGATCGAGGATCAGGCGTTTAGCGTCAGCAACTCTGCCCGACTGGGGAGTCGCCAATCCGCCCGTCCAGCCAACACAAGTCCTTGGCAATAGGCCCGCGCCTGCACATACGCCAGCGGCTTTGGCGTCATCCCCTTCTGCCACAGAATTCCACTCTGTAGGTCACGCACCGTCCCGTCGCCCTGGTCCACGAACCACTCGGCAGGCGGACTCGCTGGCCGGATCCCCCACGCTGGGTACTCAGGCGCACAGACGGTCCCGCCATCCACATCAACGGCAGTGGTATCCGCGGGGCAGGGGCCCGGCGTGCACGAGTCGCCGTTGCCGACGTAGCCCGCGTTGCAGACGCATTTGCCGTAGCCCGAACTGCACGTCGCATACAACGGACATGTCTTGAGCTTTCCTGCTACGCACGCCCCGGCCTTGCAAGCATCGCCGACCGTGCACGCGTTCACATCGGCGTTGCACCACGACCCATCGGCCTTCGGCACGGACTTGCATCCACCGGTCGCTGGGTCGCACACGGCGACCGCGCAGAATGCGTCGTCTGCGATGCAGGCCTTCGCGGTGCCACCGGTGCAGATTCCAGCCGCACACACACCTGTGCCCGACATCATGCACTTGTCTACCGAATCACAGGCCTGCCCATCCCCAGTCGGAACGTGCAGGCAACCAAGTCCTGGATCGCAACTATCCGCGGTACACGGGCTGCCGTCATCGCAGGACGCCAGCGCCCCGGGGGTGCAAATGCCTTCGTCACATGTGTCGGCTCCGGTACACGAGTTGCCGTCATCGCAACCCAGCTCGTCCTCGACCGGCGCCTCCTTGCACAGCCCATCCACCACGCTGCAATGGCTCTCCAAGCAAGCAGAATCGCCCGACGGCACGCACACGACAATGGTGGCCGGGTCCACCACGCACTTGTAGGGGAACGTGCCGGTGGCGCAGGTCAACGTCCCGTTGCAGGGGTTGCCGTCCTCGAACGCGGTGCAGTCGGCCGCCGTCTGACACTCGCAGACGTTCTGGGCGCCCGGCAGGCAACTCCCGCCCGAGCACGCGTCATCGACCGTACACGGGTCGCCATCGTCGCAAGCAGCACCATCGGGACAGCCCGAATCCCCAGCTTCCGCGGCGTCTGTGTCCGCTACGAACGCGTCGAACTCGCCGTCCAGATCCGCAGGATCCACGCCCGCATCGCTGTTGTCGACGTCGGAACCATCCGGCACGTCCTCAGCAAGCGCAGCGTCATCCATGTCGTCAGGGGAGGCGTCCCCGGCGGCGTCCTCGGCGGTCTCGGGGACGTCCAGTACCTCAGCGTGCTGGTCTTCGAACCCATCGTCGTCGCCAGCATCCTCACCATCCGTCGTGACGTCCGCGACCTGCCCGTCGGGCACCTCCGCGGCGTCGGTGGGGACCGGTGCGTCTGTTACGTAGCGCGCCCGCTGTCACCAACGTGACCGTTCCGTTGCACGATCCGTGGCGGGAATTCGGCCGTCCGTGCAGCGTCCGGCCCTGCTCCCCACGGTGGTTGAATCGGGCGTCGTCGTCGGTGGCTGTGGTCA
>CAJBNH010000163.1 GCA_903955385.1 uncultured Myxococcales bacterium
CGGGTCGCTGCAACGGCGGGTCGCTGCAATGGCGGGTCGCTGCAACGGCGGGTCGCTGCAACGGCGGGTCGCTGCAACGGCGGGTCGCTGCAACGGCGGGTCGCTGCAACGGCGGGTCGCTGTTCACACCCCCACCTTGACACTGAACAAGCGTTCAGTAGATCCTGCCGCCCATGGGTACGGATCTCCTCGCCTGCATCGACGTTCCCGCCTTGCCGCTGCAGCTGCTGGCGCGTGGGGACCCGTCGCTGGTCGACCATCCGGCCGTCGTCGTCAGCGAGGACCGGCCGCAGGGCGTGATTCTGTGGGTCAACCGGGCGGCGCGGGCGGCGCGGATCCTGCCTGGGATGCGCTATGCCGCGGGCCTGGCGCTGAATGCCGACCTGCGCGCAGGGGTGGTCACGCCGCAGGAGGAGCAGGCAGGTGTCGAGGCCATCGCCGCGATCTTGCGCCTGTTTTCGCCCGAGGTAGAGCCGTCGCGCGACGAGCCGGGCGTGTGCTGGGTCAACGCCAGCGGCCTCGAGGGGCTGTTCGGGTCGATGCAGCGCTGGGCGGCGGCGGTGCGGGGGGCGCTGCTGGCCCAGGGCTTTCACGCGTCGGTGGCGGTGGGGCGGGGGCGGTTCGCGCTGTACGCGATCACCAAGCACTATCGCGGGTTGCAGGTGTGCGCCGACGAGCGGGCCGAGCGGGCGCTGGTCGACCGGGTGGCCCTTGCGTCGCTGGGGTCGCTGCTGGGACTGGAACCCGCGACGCGCGAGGCGATGACGCGGCTGGGGGTGACGACCCTGGGGCAGTTTCTGGCGCTGCCCGAGAAGGCCCTGCGCGAGCGGCACGGCGCGGCGGCCCTGCAGGTGCATCGGCGGGCGCGCGGCGATGAGCTGACCCCGCTGCGACCGGAACACCCGCAGCCACCCCCCCTTGCCGTGCGTGATCTCGAGCCGCCCGACGACAACGCCGACCGACTGCTGTTTTTGGCCAAGGGGATGCTGGCCGAGCTGCTGGGACCGGTGGCCGAGCGGCAGCAGGCGGTGGCGGGTCTGACGCTGCATCTGGAGCTGGAAAAGCGAGGGCAGGGTGCCGAACCGCTGCGCGAGGAGCTGCGGCCGGCCGAGGCCACGTTGAACGAGGCGGTGCTGATCGATCTGGTGCGCCTGAAGCTGGACGCGCTGCAGCTGCCGTCTCCGGTCGAGCGACTGATGCTGGTGGCTTGGGTGGTGCCCGCGACGGCGCAGCAGGTGCGGATGTGGCAGCTGGCAGGGCGGCGGGATCTCGACGCGGCGACGCTGGCGCTGGCGAGGCTGCGGGCGGCGTTTGGTCCCTTGGCGGTCGTGCACGCGCAGCTGCGGCAAAGCCACTTGCCGGAAGCGCAGTTTGCCTGGCAGGTGCTCGAGAAGATGCAACCGCCGCACCCCCCACCGCCGCCTGAGCACCGCACGCTGGTGCGGCGTCTGTACCCCAAGCCCCAGCCGCTGCCCTCGCGACCGAAGCACGAGCCCGACGGCTGGCTGCTGAGCGACTGGCGGCAGGGCAGCGTGGTGAAGCTGTGGGGGCCGTTTCGGCTGACGGGGGGCTGGTGGGTGCGCGAGGTGCGGCGCGACTACTACTACGTCGAGACCGAAAGGGGCGATTTGCTTTGGGTGTTCTTCGACGCGGTGCGGCGGCGGTGGTTCTTGCAGGGGGTGGTGGACTGACCTCTGGCGGGTCAACAGGGCTACCAACACGTTCAGGGGGCTTGCCAACTCGATTCGATGGGCGTCTGATCCCGCGCACGCCGCCCTGCCTCCCCCCCAAGGCTGGGCAGCGTCCCTGCCATCCGGAGGTGCGCCATGTTCGTGCGGGGCACCGTCCTGTCACACGACGGCCACCTGGCCCGCGTGCGCATCTGCCACGGCGAGTACTGCGGCGGCTGCGGCCACCATTCGGCAGACCAAACCCAAGTCGAGCTCGATGCGACCGATCCGGTCGGGGTGCGGGCCGGGCAGCGCGTCGAGCTGCGCAACGAGCCGGTGCGCATGCTGCGCATGATGCTGTTCGTCTTCTGGTTTCCGCTGCTGGCCGCGGCCTTGGGCGCGTGGGGCGGCGATATGCTGGCAGCCCGAGTCGGCGCGTCCTCTGCCGTTCTGGCCACGCTGGCTGGCGTGCTGGCGCTGGCGGCGGCGGCGCTTGCGGTGCGGGCGGTCGGGCAACGCACCCGGCCCGGCACCGGTCTGGTCGTCACGCGCGTCATCCCCGACGGCGAAACGTGCGCAGTTCCTTCGGAATCCATCGGATAGGGCGGAAGACTCATGGTCCATTCCTTTCGCGGCGGCACCCACGTACGGCACGAGAAGCAGCGCACCGCTGGCAAGCCCATCGAGCCGATGCCGCTGCCCGAGCGGCTGGTCGTGCCCCTGCGGCAGCACATCGGCGCGGTACCTGAACCGATCGTCGCTCGCGGCGATCTGGTGGCGAAGGGTCAGCTTCTGGCGCGCTCGGACGCGTACGTGTCGGCGACGGTCCATGCGCCCACGTCGGGCGTGATCAAGGACATCCTCGAGCTGCCGCACCCAACCCTGGGCAAGGGCATGGCGTTCGTCCTCGAGCCCGACGGTCGCGATGCGTGGGTCGAAGGGCTGCCGATCGAGCGCGACTGGCGCGACCTGGATCCCGATGCGCTGCGCGAGCTTGTCCGCGCCGGCGGTGTCGTGGGTTTGGGCGGCGCCGCATTTCCCACCCACGTCAAGCTGTCGCCCCCCGCGGGCACGGTGCTCGAGCACGTGGTGGTCAACGGTGCCGAGTGCGAGCCGTACCTGACGTCCGACGACGCTGTCATGTGCGCCCGGGCAGAGGACCTGGTCACGGGCATCGAGATCCTGCTGCGGATCACCGGCGCGGTGCACGGTCACGTCGGCATCGAGGCGAACAAACCCCAGGCGCTGAAGGCGGTTGCCGCTGCCGCCCGACGTCTGCCGCAAGTGCGGGTGGTGGCGCTGCCGACCCGGTATCCGCAGGGGGCCGAGCGCAGCATCCTGCAGGCGCTGCTGGGCAAGTGGGTGCCGGCGGGTCAGTTGCCGCTGTCGGTGGGGGCGATCGTCCAGAACACGACGACTTGCGTGGCCATCGCGGACGCGGTCGTGCGCGGCATTCCGGTCATCGACAAGGTGCTGACGGTATCGGGCGCGGCCGTGGTGACCCCTCGCAACGTGCTGGTGCGCATCGGGACTTCGTGGCGCGACGTGCTGGCCTTCTGCGGCGGACCCACCGAAGACCTGGGGCGGCTGGTGATGGGCGGGCCAATGATGGGCGTGGCCCAGAACAGCTTTGACGCGCCGGTGATCAAGGCGTCGAGCGGGCTGCTGGCGCTGTCGAAGGCCGAGGTGGCGCACCCGCCCGAGGGCCCGTGCCTGCGCTGCGGCATGTGCGTGTCCGTGTGTCCGATGGCCCGAAAACCACTGGACTTTCCGACGATGGCCGAGCTGCACCTGGTCAGCCAGGCCGACGCTGCCGGCATCCTCGAGTGCATCGAGTGCGGCACCTGCGAGTACGCCTGCCCGGCCAACCGACCGATCTTGCAATCGATTCAGGTGCTCAAGGCCAAGGTCCGCGCCGCGCGTGCCCAGACGGCCGCCACCCGCTGACGGGACCGTCCAGGAGGCTTCCATGACGTCCACCCCTGCCGCCGAACCGACCCCGCCCGCACCCGTGCACGACGAGCGCCGGCTGTACGCCGCCCTGTTGACGGTGGCCGCCGCGCCGCACGTGCGCACGCGCGAGTCGATTGCCCGCATCATGTGGACGGTGTCGGCGACCTTGGCGCCCGCGGTGGCCTGGGCCGCGTGGCAGTTCGGTCTGCGGGCGCTGGCCCAAGTGGCGGTGTGCGCGGGGGCGGCCGTGGCCTGCGAGGCCGCGATTCAGAAGTTTCGCGGGGTTCCGATCACCTGGCGTGACGGCAGCGCGTTTCTGACGGGCCTGCTGCTGGCCCTGTGCATCCCGGTCGGCATGCCCCTGTGGATGACGGCGCTGGGGGCGGTGTTCGCCATCGGCATCGCCAAGCAACCGTTCGGCGGGCTGGGACACAACATCTTCAACCCCGCGCACGCCGGTCGCGCCTTCCTGCTGGCCTCGTTTCCGGTGCAGATGACGACGTGGACGGCGCTGACCACCCAAGTTGACGTCGTGACGTCGGCCACGCCGCTGGGAATGCTCAAGGAGCAGGGCATGCCTGCCGTGGTCGCCACGTTCGGCGGACCATCCGGGCTGTACCAGTCGCTGTTCCTTGGCAACGTCAACGGCAGCTTGGGAGAGGTGTCGGCGCTGCTGCTCCTGCTGGGCGGTCTGTTCCTGGTGTGGAAGCGGTACATCTTCTGGCAGGGACCCGTCTTCTACATCGGCACCGTCGCGCTACTGGCGTGGGTGCTGGGCGGCCCCGGCTGGTTCGACGGCGACCCGCTGTTTCATGTGCTGTCGGGCGGCCTGGTGCTGGGGGCGTTCTTCATGCTGACGGACATGGTGACCTCGCCCATCACCGCGAAAGGTCAGGTGATTTTCGCCGTCGGTGCCGGCCTGCTGGTGTTCCTGATCCGCAAGTTCGGCGGCTACCCAGAGGGCGTCTGCTACTCGATCTTGCTGATGAACTGCTTTACGCCCCTGATCGACCGGTTCGTGTCGCCGCGCACGCCCAAGGAGGCCCACGCATGACGGCCATCCCCCCTGACCCCGCTGCAGCCGCCCCACCTGCCGCCCATGCCGCACACGCCGCGCACGGTGCCCCCGCCAGCGACGGCATGGTCCGTATCGCGCTGAACCTGGGCGCCGCGGGGCTGATCGCTGGCGTGCTGCTGGCGACCCTGAATGCGTACACGGCGCCGATCCGCGAGCAGAACGAAGTGCGCGCGCGCGAGGAGGCCCGGCGCGCCGTCCTGCCCGCCGCGACCCGGTTTGTGCCGATCGACGGTCACGACGGCTGGTTCACGGGCCAGACGGGCGACGGCCGGCCGGCGGGCTATGTCATCGCCGTGAAGGAAAAGGGCTATTCGGGTGCCATCGAGCTGCTGGTGGGCGTGGACGACGGATTGCGCATCGTCGACTACCGCGTGCTGCGCCACAACGAGACGCCGGGTCTGGGGGCCAAGGCGACCGAGATCGAGTTTCGTCAGCGCTTTCGCGGCCGTTCGCTTGGTCAGCTCGGGGTCGCCAAGGTCGCGAAGCTGGGCGAGATCCAGGCCATCACGGGCGCCACCATCACGTCGCGCGCAGTTGCCCGCGGCATCGAGCGCGAGCTCAAGGCCCTGCACGCCACGCTGCCCGGAGGTCGCCCATGACCCACACTCCGCAACCCGGTTCGCTGGCCGCTCAGGTCCTCGAGGCCGAGCGCGAGCCCTTTCGCGGGTCGAAGCAGACCACCCTGCGCGGCCTGATCGCCGACGGGATCTTCAGCAAGAATCCGGTGTTCGTGCTGGCCCTGTCGCTGTGTCCGGCAGTGGCGGTCACCAGTGAGGTCACGACCGCGCTGGCGATGGGCCTGGCCGTCGTGTTCGTGCTGACGTTCTCGAATCTGTGCACGTCGCTGCTGCGGCGCTTCATCCACCCCAAGGTGCGGCTGCCGGCGTACATCGCCATCATCGCGACGCTGGTCACCATGACGCAACTGCTGATGTCGGCGTACTTTCCCGACCTCTACCAGGCGTTGGGCGTGTACCTGGCGCTGGTCGTGGTGTTCGCCATCATCCTGGCCCGAGCGGAAGTGTTCGCGTCCAAGAATTCGCCCTTGCCCGCGGCGGTCGACGGCTTTGGCATGGGGCTTGGGTTTCTGCTGGCTCTGGTGGTCACGGCGGCGGTGCGCGAGCTGTTCGGCGTGGGCCGACTGGCTGGCTATCCCGTCTTCGGCGCGGACTATCCGCCCATCCTCATGATCGTGCTCGCCCCCGGCGGCTTCATCACGATCGGCTTGCTGATCGCGCTGTTCCGCGTGGTCGGTCAGTGGCGCGAGCGGCGGCGTGCGGGTCCGACGACTGACGTTCCGGCTCCTGCCGCAACGGGTGAGGTGAGCCATGCTTGAGTACGGCGCCCTCTTTCTCTCGGCCGTGCTGGTCAACAACTTCGTGCTGACGCGGTTTCTGGGTCTGTGCATTTTCTTCGGCGTTTCCAAGAGCTTCGACGCGAGCGCCGGCATGGGCGTGGCGTTGACGGCCGTGATGACCATCGCCTCGTTCCTGGCCTGGGCCATGTACAACCTGGTGTTGGCGCCCCTGCACCTCGAGTTCTTCACGACGATCTGCTTCGTGCTGATCATCGCGAGCACGGTGCAGCTGCTCGACGTCATCACCCGCCGCTTCCTCCCCACGCTGCACGCGATGTGGGGCATCTACCTGATGCTGATTGCGACGAACTGCATCGTGCTCAGCGTGCCCCTGATCAACGTCGAGAACGGCTTTGCGTTGGGCAAGAGCCTGGTCCACGCCGTGGGTGCGGGCGTGGGCTTTGCACTCGCGTTGCTGCTGATGGCGTCGATTCGCGAGCGGTTGCAGTACGCCAAGGTTCCCAAGGCCTTCGAGGGGTTGGGGATTGCGTTCATCACGGCGGGCCTGTTGTCGCTCGCGTTCCTGGGGTTCTCGGGGATGATCCCGATGTAGTGGGAGCACGTACGCGATGCCGACTGCCATTTCTCCGTTGTGGATCGCGCTCTCGCTCGTCGGCGTGCTGGCCGGCCTGGGCGTGTCGTTTGGGTTCCTGTTGGCGTGGACCCACAAGAAGCTGGGTGTGTACGTCGACCCGCTGGTCGACGAGGTCGACGAGGAACTTCCCAAGGGCCAATGCGGGGGTTGCGGCTTTGCCGGCTGCCGCCAGTACGCAGAGGCCGTGGCCACCCGCGCCGACGTCGCGCCCAACCTGTGCACGCCCGGCGGCAACGACGTGGCCCGCGTGGTGGCGCGCCTGACGGGCAAGGCCGAGCTGGAGGTTGCGCCGCGCAAGGTGGTGGTGCTGTGCGCCGGCGTTCGCGACGACAACTGCAGCGTCAAGCACGTGTACGAGGGCATGGAAGACTGCGACGCGGCTGCGCTTTTGTGGGGCGGCGACAAGGTGTGCGAGGCCGGCTGCCTGGGCTTGGGCAACTGCAGTCGCGCCTGCCCGCACGACGCGCTGCACATCGACCCCCACACCAAGCTACCCGTCGTCGTGATGGACAAGTGCATCGGCTGCGGCCTGTGCGTCGGCGCCTGTCCGCGCGGCGTGCTGGCGCTGATTCCGGCCTCGGCCAAGAGCTACATCGCCTGCCGCAACACCGACAAGGGCGCCAAGGTCAAGAAGTTCTGCAAGGCAGGCTGTCTCGCGTGCAGCCTGTGCGTGCGCGCCTGCCCGAGTGCGGCCATCCGCGTGGCCGACAACCTGGCCGTCATCGACTACTCCCCGTGCGCCAACTGCCCGGCGCCGCTGTGCCTGGACGTGAAGTGCGCGCCACACGTGATCCTGCCGTTCCCTGGCGCGGGGGGGGCTGCCGTCGGGCGACCCAAGCCGCCTGCCGTCAACCAGAACGAGCCTGCAGCTGGTGCGTGAGCATCCTGTCCCCCGCACCGAGTCCGTTCGCTGCTTGCACCGTGCCGCCGTGACCGACCTTGTCGGCCTGACCACCCCTGCCCGGAATTGACGGCGCGGGGAGGGTCACGTACACCGCGGAGCGCCGACGCTTGGCGTCTTCGTCCGACAGGCGGGGGACGGACGTTGCGGCGGCGGCCACGAGGTGCGGTTCATGGGCGACACCCTGGGCGGGAGCGGTGCCCGTTCTCCCGGCAGCACGCTGCGAACGCGGGTGGCCCGGTCGCCGTTGGTGGTGCCGATGCTCGCGGCGACCGCCATTGTCGCTCTGCAGTGCTGGTTTCAGTTTTCCCGCGCCAGCGCCCAAATCGACGGCGTTCGCTGGTTCTGGCTCGACGACGACCAGATGATCTCGATGCGCTATGGCCGCAACTTGGCGGAGGGTCTTGGCCTCGTCTGGAATCGTGGCGACTACGTCGAGGGCTACACCAATCCGCTCTGGACGCTGGTCATGGCGGCCGTTCACGCGCTCGGAGCCAGTGACGCCCATGCAGCATTGTGGGTGAAGCTCATCAATACGGGATTGGAGCTTGCGGTCATCGGCTTGGCCCTGCAGCTCGCTCGCCAGTGGCGCGGGGTTTCATCGGCGGCGTTGCTGCTGCTGGCTGTGCTGCTCGCGGTCTGCGGCGACTTGGGCTATTGGGCGCAAAACGGCTTTGAGGTGCCGTTGCTGCAGGTCGTGTTTCTCTTGGCGTTGCGTCAGCTTGTCGCCGATGACGTGGCACAGCGAACGCGTCCGTGGGCCTACCTGTTCGCGTCGTTGTTGCCCTTGGTGCGGTCGGATGCCGCGGCGCCCTGGCTGACGATTGCCGCAGTTGCGTTGGCGGACCCTCGCGACCGCAAGCTCAAGCTCACGTGGCTCGCCGCCTCGCTGCTGCCGATGCTGGCCCACGTGATGTGGCGGCACGAGTACTACGGGCAGTGGCTGCCCAACACGTTTTACGCCAAGGCTCTCGACGTGCCGAACCGGTTCAATCGGTCCATCGAGTACCTGCGTCGGTGCGGGGCGGCCTATGCAGTGCCCGTGCTATTGGCGTTCATCGGAGCGCGCGTGCGCGGCGATCGGTGGAGGGTGACCCTGCTGTCGGCGGGCGTTGCCACAATGTTTCTTTACGTCATGGCGACCGGAGGCGATGTCTTCCCGTTCTGTCGCTTTGCTGCTTGGATGGTGCCACCGCTTCTGGTCATGGCGGTCGTTGCAGCTGACCGGGATGTCGCCGATTGGCGGCGGCCCGCGCTGGTGGTGCTCGCAGTCCTTGTGGCCTTGCAGGCCGGCATTACCAGACGGTCACTGCTGGACAGCGCCAACGGTGGTCCACGGGCCAGCATCGAAGTCGGTCTGTACCTGCGCCGAATCGCAAAGCCCGACGCTGCGGTGGCAGTGACCGCGGCCGGCTTGGTTCCGTATTTCAGCCGCTTGCGGGCGATAGACGCCCTCGGAAAATGTGACGCAGGTGTCGCGCGTCTGCCGTCGCGGGAGGGGGCGCCCATCGGCCACGGCAAGTTCGACGCCAACTGGTCGCTGAGGTCCCGTCCCGAGTTTGTCGTTGCCCTCTTGTCGCCAAGCCAAGTCGCCAGCGGCGCGCGCGAGTTTCTGCAAATGGGCGAGTTGCCCGAGCCCCAGCACCGCTACGTCTTTGTCGAGAGCTCCCTCTTTCGAGCGCAGTACCTTCCCAATGTGTTGCCGATGCAAGGGGTTGCGCGGTACGCCAGCCTGTTCGTGCGCGCCGACGTGGCCGCCAAGTACGGCCAGCCGAAGCCATCCACCTCTCTGCACTAGCGGCCGCCAGCGACGACGCCGCAAACTCGAGACCACTTTCGTCGCCATTCGTTTTCGCCGCGACCGCCGCGATCAGATCCCGCTGCCCAGAAACTCCGCACGCGGGCTGCACAAAACGTAGTGGAAGACGTCGCGCCGCCCGGTCTCGCTGTAGCCCCAGTGGTCGTGCACCTCATGCATCCGGATCTCGAAGCCGGCCTTGTCCAGCTGCCGCGCCAGCGCCTTCTGCGAGGGAAACCAGCGCGATTGACCGTCGTGGTTGACCCAGACGTCCGGGCGATACAGGGGCAGCCCTTGGCCCTCCCACACCGACCCGGCACCCTTGATGGCAAACGCAAACCAGCCGGGATCCGGGGCATTTCGCAGCAACAGCTGGCGAACGAGCTCGAAGATCCGCTGCAGCGCCGCCGACGGGAAATAGTGCAGGCTGGAGTAGGAGTAGACGAGGTTCGGCGCCGGTCCCGCCGGCAGGTGACGCTCCAGGGTTTGCAGCAGATCGCCGACCAGCAGCTGCGGCTCGACGGTGATGCCCGTGCCGTCCAGCCGCTGGCGAAAGCGGGTCAGGGCGCGGACGGCAAGGTCCACGCCCACGTACGCCTCGGACTGTGGCGACCGCAGCAGCCCAAGCGCGTCGTTGCCGATGCCGCAGCCCAGCTCCAGCACGCGCAGCTTCTGGCGCCCCCGCAGCTCGTCCAGCACGCGCCAGACCAGCGGGTTGGGGTCGCGCTCGTCCAGGAACGCATAAGCCAGCGCTGCGTCGCCGTAGACGCGGTTCCAGTCGAAGCGCAGGTCCAGCACGAAGCGGCCGAACGCAAGCGCGTCCTGCAGGCGACCCGACGACAGGAATGCCTGAAAGACCCCCAACAGAAAACCAGGCAGGTCCAGCAGTTCGCCATGCTCGGCGCGGGCCAGCCACAGGACTCCGGCCAGGTCGCCGTTGCGCTCCGCCAGCCACTCCGGCACCAGCGCCGCCAAGCGGGCCTGTTCGGCGGGCAGGCGCGACACTCGGCCGTGAATGGCGTCGCGCAGAGCCAGAAGCTCGTCGGGTGCGCCAGTTGCGGGAGAGGTCAGCTTCAGCGTGGCGATCTCGCGGGCCAGAGCTTCGACTTGCGCCTCAGCGTCGTCGAATCCGGCGTCCAGGAACAGGTCGTAACGGCGCATGTAGTGGGTGGGCATGGGGAACCTTCGGGACATGGATGAAAGGAAGTCGCAGCGATGAGGAAGGAACGCTAGAGATCCCTCGTTGCATTGTCAATGGAGTCGATGTGGAAGATAGGTAATCATCCTCGGCGCCGACCGTTCTTGAGTCTTGCCGCACCTGCCGCAGAAGCGTACCTTGCTGAAGTGCCCCCCCGGAGGTCCCCATGACCACCTCGATTCCCCCCGACCCCGTCGCCGACACCGGCTGCTGCCCCCGCTTTGACCCCCAGCCCTGGGACCGCCAGGACCAGGTCTGGAAGGACCGCCTGTTCGTCCGGGACCGCGTCCGCGCCGTCCTGCACATTCCCCTGAACTTCGGGGGCGTGATGACGCGCAACATGACGCGCATCGAGGCTGCAGGCGTCAAGACCGACGGCCTGGTGCTCAGCGACGAGAACTCGCTGTGGGGCTCGGACGTCTACATCGGCGTGGACAAGGACTTGCCGGGCGCGGACATGCAGCGCCTGACCGGCACCTTCATCAGCCGCGTCTTCGAGGGGCCATACAGCCAGATCGGCCGCTGGACCCGCGAGATGCAGGCTTACGTGAAGGAACGCGGCGTCACACCCAAGAAGGTCTGGTTCTACTACACGACCTGTCCCAAGTGCGCGAAAGCGTACGGCAAGAACTACGTGGTGATCCTCGCCCAGGTCTAACGTTCCTTCCAGCGGCTTCCCCGCCTTTGACTGGAGCCTTCCATGCGTACCCTCGCCCTGACCGTCGCCGCCCTTTGCCTGTCTGCATCGCCTGCCTTCGCCGACGTCGCCCCGCCCAACACCTACGGCTGCCAGGGCAAGGCCGCGGGCGACGTGTGCAAGGACGACATGGGCAAGGACGCCACCTGCAAGGCCGACACCTGCACCGGCCTGGACTATGCCAACTGGGACCAGGACGTGCGCTCGAGCCCGCCCACCAAGACCTACGATTGCTTGAAGTGCGAGGGAGTTGCAGAGGCCGACACCACCGCCGTGATCGGCGGGGCTGACGTGACCCAGACGGGCGGCAAGGTGACGGTCGCCGAAGAGAGCAGCGGTTGCGTCGCGGGGCCGTCGGCTGCGCGGGTGTGGGCGCCTTGGGCCTTGCTGGCGGTCGTGACGGCGCTGGGCGTCGGGTTGTTGCGGCGGCGGCGCGGGGTGTAAGCTCCTTGCTCAACAGATCTTATGTTGTCCATAGATGCCCAGATGTGCGATGATTCGCCATCATGATGTCTCTTGACCTACTCTCCGCCGAAGAACTCGCACAAGAAGTCGCCCGCCGCGTTCGCGCGCTTCGCCTCGATCACGCGTGGACGCAGGTCGAGGCCGCCGCGCGGTCCGGCATGACGCTCGCCAGTTACAAGCGGTTCGAGCGCACGGGCGAGATCGCGTTCAGGTCGCTCCTCAAGATCGCCATCGCCTTGGACCAGGTAGACGCCCTGCAGCGGTGGTTCGCGCCGCCGCCGTTTGCTTCGCTGGATCAGGCGCTTGCCCAGCCCAAGGTTCGCAAGCGCGCGCCGCGACGGAGGTTGTCGTGAGCGTGGCCATGCAACTGCCATCGGGAACGGTGCTTCACGTCAAGCTGTGCTGGGCGCCGGGGGCCGAGGTTGCGGTGGGGCGGCTGGGGATGCGCGACCGGCTGTGTCTGTTCGAATTCGACCCCACGTTTCTCGCGGACGGGCTCGAGATTTCGCCGTTGCGGTTGCGGGGGCGGCCTGGCGTGATCGAGACGCGCGAACCCCTGTTCGAGAACCTGCCGGGCGTGTTCAACGATAGCCTCCCCGACGGCTGGGGCCGGCTGCTGTTGGACCGTCAATCGCGTCGGCACGGAGTGCCGCCCGAGCGACTGACCCCGCTCGACCGCCTGGCGCATGTGGGTGTCCATGGCATCGGGGCGCTCGTCTACCACCCCGAGTTCCCGCCCGAGGCTCGCGGCACGTGGCTCGACTTGGACGACGTCGCGGCGGAAACGCGAAGCGTGTTGGACGGCACCGGAGATGACGTGCTCGGCCGTCTGCAGGCGCTGGGCGGCTCGCCGCAGGGGGCGCGACCCAAGGCGCTCGTTCAGATCGAGGATGCCACGGGTCGGGTGACCGACGGGCTCGCCGACCGTGGGGCGGGGTGGCGGCACTGGCTGGTCAAATTCGCGTCGCCGGCCGACGTGGCCGACATCGGTCCGGTCGAGCTCGCCTACGCGCACATGGCGGCGGCGGCGGGGATCGAGGTCCCGCAGGTCCGGTTGCTACCGTCGAGGTCGGGTCCCGGCTACTTTGCTGCGGCCCGTTTCGACCGCGACGGGCCGCGGCGGCTGCACGTCGCGACCGCAGCAGGCTTGTTGCATGCGGACTTCCGTGCGCCGTCGCTCGACTACGTGGACCTGGCGAAACTGGCGGTCCGTCTGTGCCGCGACCATCGTCAAGGCGAGGCGCTGTTTCGACTCGCAGCGTTCAACGTGCTCGCGCACAACCGCGACGACCACGCCAAGCAGTTCAGCTTCGTGATGGAGCGGGATGGCGCGTGGCGGCTCGCCCCGGCGTACGACCTGACGTTCTCGATGGGTCCGGGCGGGGAGCACACGACGGCCGTGGCGGGCGAGGGGCGTCAGCCGAAACGCGAGCATCTGCTCAGGGTTGCCGATGCCGCCGGACTAGCGCGGGGGCGTGCGGGGGAGATCTTCGGGCAAGTGCGCGAGGCGGTGGTGGGTTGGTCGGAGGTGGCCGAGGCGGCCGGCGTGAGCGACGCGAGTCGGCGGCGTATCGAGCGGGTGTTGGCGGAGACTGCGCGGTTGGCGGGGTAGGGGCGACGCGCCAACCGTCAGAACTCGCTGCCCTGGATGGTGTATGTGGCGGTGTAGGTCTTGCCGGCCTGTACGAAGGTCCACGTGACCTTGCCCGTCACGCGGTCGATGACCAGGGTTTCGCTGCCGTCGGGCTTCTTGTACGTACCGCCCTCGATGAAGACCTTGTTGCAGAGTGCGGAGTCGCCGCCTCCCCCGACATCGGTTCCGGGCGGCGGTGCATCGACCAACGGAACATCGAGTGCGTTGCCATCCGGCGGGGATCCGTCCGGCCCCGGACCGTCCAAGACCGCTGCGTCACCGTCGTTCTGTGCGTCCAGAGGGATCGCCGTCGGGTCTGAGGAACAGCCTGCCAGGAAGGCCAGGACCAAGATTCCCCGAAGGAAACGCGCCTTCATTGCGGACCTCCGAAGTAGACGGATCCGTAGCTGTAGGCATCCCGTGCACAGTCGTAGACCTTCACCCCGCCACCGTACGCCGCCTGAACGCAGAGCGGCTCTGGCATCGTCGGTTGCGGGTCGTCGGCGGTCAGCGGCGCGCCGTCTACGGTCACGGTGGGGGGCGACAAGATCAGGACCTCGTTCAGGTCCCCGCACGTGTCCGAGTAGGCCACCTGGGGCAGCAGTCCGACCAGCAACAGGGCGAGCAGCCAGTGTTTGCGGTTCATCCGTACCTCCATGCCGCGTCGGCGCGGCCAGCCACGTGTCTGAGGTGTCAGGGCTGCGGCAGCCACTCGAAGCGCACCGCCAGGGTCTGTTCCTCGCCTTCCCAGTGCTCGGTCGTCGTCGTGACCTGACCGGCCTCCAGGACCATGCGCCAAGGCCGCAAACTCAGAGATACGCCTGCGGTTGCCGTGGTCCGTTGCCGCCCGAAGTCGTTCGGGTCGCCCAGGTCGCCCGTGGACAGGCGGGCGACCGCGAGCATCGCCTGAATCGGCACATCGAATCGCATCAGGTCCACGCTGAGCCCCGCGCCGACTCGCAGTCCCTCATCCTCGTAGCCCATGGTGAGGAAGTGCTCAGACAGACTGGGGTCGGGGTCCCCGACGGGCAAGAGTGCCTGGGCCATCCCGGACAGCGCCAGCCAGCCATCGCCGGCGCTGACCGCGGCGCCCGGCACCAGATACCAACCGGCGTTGTCGTGCCACTTGACGCTCCGCGGCGCGTCGAGATGCGTGAAGCTCAGTGTCTCGTACCGGACGGACTGGTGGCGCGTTCCGAGCATCAGGGCAAGCTGCAGCCAGGTCAGCCGCACGGGTACCGTCCAGGCGGCATCGACCTGAACATTGCGGTATCCACTCAGAAAGAATCCGCGGACGTCGCGGGTTGGAGCTGTCGCCTTGGCCTCCGCGGACAACCGCTCCTCATCCAGCCAGCCCCGCTCCAATTCCGCGTCGGCACGGAGGAACCACGACCGGGACAGCGCGAGCGTTCCCTGTGCCCTGCCGTCGACGACGTGCGTGACGTACTCGTCTTCGTCGCTCCTGGTCCCCAACTGCACGGCCGCGGACGAGGCGGCAAACGGCGTTGCCCAACCGAACGGAACGAGCGGGCGGTGGCCCTGGAAGCCGGTGCGGTCCCAGCCGCAGTACGGCAGGATGCACGCGCCATTCGGCGGGACGCAGATGCCGCACGACTCGTTGCAGCAGGTGTCGCCGTCGTCGCAGGTGCGGGGGCCGCAGCGCTCGCCGGCCAGAACGGGGGCGGCGGCGAGCAGGCTCGCGGTCAGCAGTAGCGTCAGGAGTTTCGGCATGTTGCGTCTCGCCATCCTGATGCCTCGTAGGGAGGACCCCATCATGGACGTGGACGGGCGGAGCGGCAAGGGTGCGGGGTGCTGGTGGCCCGATCGTACCCTGTTGGACCCCGATTCTCGAACCGCGCTCGGGTGGGGGCGATGCGCCTCGACAACTGGTTCTTGGGCCTCTTTGGCGTGGGTGCGGATTCTAGGATTGGACTGTGAAGCGTCATGACAGCAGCAAGATATGGAGCGGGTGAATCGGCCCAAGCCACCGGTGCCCGTAACCGATCGCGCCTCTCCCCGTCGCCTATCGGCGACACCCCTCTCCATGCTCACCCGACGGCGGCGGCTCGCCGCCCGTCTGGGCGACATGGAGAGGGGATGTGCACTCCAGGTCTGGGTTGGAGTGCAGCGCGGATGGCGGCCAGCACGCCTTCGATGTCGGTGAGGACAGCCTGGTTCGGGAAGCGAATGAGGCGGTACCCACGGCGCGCTATCGCGGCGCTACGCGCCTCATCCGACTCGCGTTGCTCCAGGTGACCCGGACCGTCGAGTTCGACGACCAAGTGCGCGTCCACGCAGCAGAAGTCAGCGATGTAGGTCCCCAATGGATGCTGCCTCCGGAACTTGCGGCCAAGCGCCGAGCCTTTCAATCGTTCCCACAGCATCGCTTCGGCGCGGGTGGGCTGGCGTCGCATCGCCTTGGCGGACGACAGGATTTGATGACGATACCCGGCGTGGACCTTGTCGTGGTGCTGCGTCATGGCTGGTCGTCACCGTCAGGGAGTCAGTCCCCGCCTGTATGATCGGCGTGTGGGGGAAAACGACGCGCGGCTCGAACCAGAATCCCCTCTCTACGTCGCCCCGCGTGCTGCCCCACGCAGCACGGGGCGAGCGTGGAGAGGGGTGTCGCCGCCCGGCGACGGGGAGAGGCGCGATCGGCGCAGTCCTCGCCATGGCGTCTACGGTGGGCGCTCGTGCGCTGGGTGCTCGTGTCTTCCCCATCGCGGGGATACACCGCCTCCCTTCGTTTTGCCGAGTTACGATTCAAGTGCCGGCTCCTGCCCGCGTATGTCCGCGTCATCAGATCGAAGATCAGTCCGCCGATGCGCCCACAAGGGCAATGCAACTCGACAACTGAACACCCGTTCAGTATCCTCGGGAGCGAGGCCCCCCATGTACGTCCCCCTCCTGACCAAATCCAACTACAGCTTTCTGGAAGGCGCCTCGCACCCGGCCGAGCTGGTCGCCGCGGCCCACGAGCTCGGCTTGCCTGCGCTGGCCATGACCGATCGCGATGGCGTCCACGGCATCGTCCGCGCGTTCGTAGAGGCCAAGTCCCTTGGCATCCGCTTGATCGTCGGCTCGCAAGTCACCGTCGCCACACACCTTCCGCCTGCCGCCGCGACCGGGCCGCTCTCTGCCGCCGACTTGGACGGGTGGCCCGTCGAGACACCCGTGCTGCTGGCCGCCGACCGGGCAGGGTACGGTCGCCTGTGCCAACTGCTGACCGTGGGCCGCCGCCGCTGCGCCAAGGGCACGAGCCTCGTCACGTGGCAGGAAATCGCCGCCGCCGCCCAAGGCCTCGTGCTCCTGTACCCCGACGCGGGCTTGGACCTCGCCGCTACCCGTGACCCCCTTGCCCGTGACCCCCTTGCCCGTGACCCCAAGCAAGTCCCCGCCCTACCCGAACTTCCCGACCCGGTCGTGCGCCTGCTGCGCCCCTTGCCCACGCCCGTGCCCCGCGACCCGCTGCACCAGGTGGCCGATGCCTTTGGCGACCGCGCGTACGGCCTGCTGACCCGCCACCACCAGGCCGACGAGGTGCACGCCGAACGGCGCCTGCGCGCCCGCATGAAGACGCTGGGGTGGCCGCTGGTGGGTGCGACCGAGGTGCTGTACCACTCGCCCGCCCGCCGCCCGCTGCAAGACGTGCTGACGTGCATCCGCCACGGCGTGCCGCTGCACCAGGCGGGCACGCGGCTGAAGGGCAACGCGGAACACGGGTTATGGACGCCGTTTGCGTTCGACCGGCTGTTTGCCGACGACCCGGCGCTGGTGTCCCGAACGCTTGCCATCGCCGACCGCTGCCGCTTTTCGATGGCCGACCTGCGCTATCGCTATCCGTCCGAGCGGCTGCCCGACGGCTCGACCGAGACCGAGTGGCTGCGCGAGCTGGTGCGCCGTGGGGCGCTGGACCGCTGGCAGGGACCGCCGCCGGATGCCGTACAAGCGCAGATCAACAGGGAATTGGCGCTGATCGAGACGCTGGACTACGGCGGCTACTTCTTGACGATGTGGGAGATCGTCCAGTTCTGCCGAGGTGAGGGAATCCTGTGCCAAGGACGCGGATCGGCGGCGAATTCGGTGGTTTGCTATGCGTTGGGCATCACGGCCATCGACCCGGTGCGGATGGGGCTGCTGTTCGAGCGCTTCCTCTCGCTGGAACGCGCCGAGCCGCCAGACATCGACCTCGACATCGAGCACGAGCGGCGCGAGGAGGTGATCCAGCACGTTTACGCCAAGTACGACCGCTCGCACGCCGCCATGGTCGCCAACGTGATCCGCTACCGCGCGAAGTCGGCGGTGCGCGACGTGGGCAAGGCGTTGGGCATCGCCGAGACGTCGCTCGACCGGTTGGCGCGGCTGACCTCGCACTACGGCGACGGCGTAGACGAGGCGGCGCTGGGGCTGGCGGGCCTGGACCCCAACACCCAGGCGCACCAGCTGCTGATGCAGTTGACGCAAGAGATCCAGGACTTTCCCCGGCATCTGTCGGTCCACCCGGGCGGCTTTCTGCTGGGGCACGAGCCGGTCGACACGCTGGTGCCGGTCGAGAACGCGACGATGGAGGCGCGCACCGTCATCCAGTGGGACAAGGAGGACGTCGAGGCGCTGGGCCTGTTCAAGGTCGACCTGCTGGGGCTGGGGATGCTGACGCAGGTGCACCGGTGTTTCGACTTGTTGAAGCAGACCAAGGGGTTGGACCTGTCGATGGCCACGGTGCCGGCCGAGGACCCCGAGACCTACGCGATGATTTCGCGCGGCGACACGGTCGGCGTGTTCCAGATCGAGAGCCGCGCGCAGATGAGCATGTTGCCGCGCCTGAAGCCCAAGACCTTCTACGACCTGGTGATCGAGGTGGCGATCATTCGCCCGGGACCGATTACGGGCGGCATGGTCCACCCCTATCTGCGGCGGCGCGACGGCGAGGAGGAGGTCGTCTATCCGCACCCCAGTCTGCGCCCGGTGCTGGAAAAGACCTTGGGGGTTCCGCTGTTTCAAGAGCAGGTGATGAAGCTGGCGATGGTGGCGGCCGACTACACGCCGGGAGAGGCGGACCAGCTGCGGCGCGACATGGCGGCGTGGCGCAAGTCTGGGCGCATCGAGGGCCACCACGACCGCTTGGTGCAGCGCATGACGGCCAAGGGCATCGACGCGGCCTTTGCCGAGCGGGTATTCGACCAGATCCGGGGATTTGGCGAGTATGGATTTCCAGAATCCCATGCCGCGTCATTTGCCTTGATTTCGTATGTGACCTCGTGGCTGAAGTGTCACCATCCCGCCGAATTCACGTGTGCATTGCTCAATGCCCAGCCGATGGGGTTCTACACGCCCGCGACGATCCTCGAGGACGCGCGCCGGCATGGCGTGCAGGTGCTGCCCATCGACATCACGCGCTCGGGGTGGGATTGCGCGATGGTGCCTGACGTGACTCTTCAGGGCGCACCCACCGCCGTGCGCATGGGGCTGCGGTACGTCAGGGGCTTGGGGGCGCGGCACCGGCAGGCCATCGAAGCCGCCCCTGGGCCTTGGTTTTCGCTCGATGCCTTCGTGCGCGAGACGCAGCTGGACCGGGCGGCGCTGGAGGCCCTGGCAGAGTCGGGGGCGTTCGACGGTCTGCAGCTCGACCGGCGGCAGGCGCTGTGGCAGGTGCGGGCGCTGGTGCAGCGGGCGCACGAGACGCTGGAGCTCGACCGGCACGAGGACCTGCCGCTGTTCCAAACGCTTGATCGTCAACAGGAAATCCTGTGGGACTACCAGCGCAGCAGCCACTCGACCCGCGGCCACCCGCTGCAACCCCTGCGCGACGAGCTCAGCCGTCAGGGTCTGCCCACCGCCGCCCAGGTCAACGCGATGCGCGACGGTCGCCGCCTGGACTACGCCGGCCTCGTGATCTGCCGGCAGCGCCCGGGCACGGCCAAGGGCGTCACGTTCTTCACGCTGGAGGACGAGACCGGCTTCGTGAATTTGGTGGTGTGGCGCGACGTGTACGAGAAGTTCCAACTGCTGGCCAAGACGTCGGCCGTGGCGGGCGTGTCAGGCAAGCTGCAGTCGCAGCACAACGTCGTGCACCTGGTGGTCGAGCGGTTCTGGGAGCTGCAGTTGGGGGCGGTGGCTCCGGCCCGGGCGAGTCGCGACTTTCATTGAGTCAGGAACCTCGGCTGCGAGCGAGAATCCTTTCGACAACGAGCCTGTCCAAGCGCTCACAGGTCGCGATCCACGGCACTAACCGCCTCGCACGGACCGGGCCACCCAGGGTTAAAAACCCCGGGCTATCACACGGGAAGCCCACCTTCGTGGGCTCAGCGGCCAGGCAGCCCGCGAAGGCGGGCTTCTCGACTGATAGCCCACCATTTCAATGGTGGGTGGATCGGCCACGCCGGCCGCCTGCCTGCAGTCCACGTAAGCTATTGATCTGTATGGACCACAACCATCGATCGATAGGGTGCCACCGCGCCGAGGTTCCTGTGACTCCATGAGCCCTTGAACCCGGCCGCGGTCTGCCGTAGCGTCCGCGCCTGGTCGTCCATGCAGGAGTTCGCCATGAAGTCGGTCGCGTGTTGGGGAATCGTTTCGGGTTTGCTAGTCGTTTCGATGGGTTGCGGCTCGTCGGGCGGCGGCAGTGGCGGCGGCGGTGGCGCAGGGCCGGCCGGCAGTCCGTGCAGCCCCGTCAACCAGAACCAAGGTTGCTTGGGGGCGCAGCGCATGACGTGCGACCCGACCCTGAGCAAGTGGGCGCTGATCGAGATCTGCACCACCGGATTCTACTGCCAGGAACTGCCGGATCCGGCGGCCCCGGCCACCGCCAAGCGCGTGACGCAGTGCACGGCCTCGACGACGCCCGACACGACTACGCCAGACACGACTACGCCAGACACGACTACGCCTGACACGACTACGCCTGACACGACTACGCCAGACACGACCGACCCGGGCGACACGACCGAAGACACGACCACGCCCGACACCACGCAGCCCGACACCTGCCAGACCACGTGCGGCGACAAGGAGTGCGGTTCCGACGGTTGCGGCGGACAGTGCGGCAAGTGCCCCACCGCGGCGCCCACGTGTGTTGACGGCTACTGCCAGAGCCAGTGCGTGCCCGATTGCCAGGGCAAGGAGTGCGGGTCGAACGGCTGCGGCGGCGAGTGCGGCCCGTGCCTCTCTGCCGCCCCCCTGTGCGTCGCCAACAAGTGCACCAAGGCCGGCACCGGCTTGCCCAAGGGCGCGAACTGCTACAACAAGACTGAGAGCTGCGTCGCCGGCACCACCTGCACGCTCAGCAGCCAGGGCACCGGGTGGACCTGCATGACCGACCTGGCCCCCGGCGCCGCGTGTGGACCGGGGCTGGGTGACTGCAAGTCCGGGTCGCAGTGCGTGTTCACGACCGCGGGGCTGAACGAGTCCGTCTGTGTGGCCGACGCCAAGGCGGGCAACGCGTGCTGGCCCTGGGGCGGGCCGTTGTGCGACGCCAACACCACCTGCAACTACACCAGCTCGGCCGCGACGTCTGCCAAGTGCTATCCCAAGGGCGGAGCAAACGCGCCGTGCGGTCAGGCCGCCATGGGCGACTGCCAGGACGATCTGGTGTGTTGGACCATGAGCTCGTCGGTTCCGCCCAAGTGCAGCCCTCGTCAGCCGGCCGGGGCCGAGTGCGGGTCCATGGGCGGATGCGTGGAGGGCAGCGAGTGCGTGTGGCAGACGTCGGCCAAGATCAAGGCGATCTGCGCACCTGCGGGCAAGGCTGGCGACTCGTGCGCCGCGTGGGGCAAAGCGACCGAGTGCGCGGAGTGGCTGACGTGCGTGCCCGAGAGCGACGCCGAGGGCGCGCCGGCGACGTGCATGACACAACTGCTGGTGGGGCAGGCGTGTGGCTACGGACTTGGCGTGTGTACGCCGTACCTGTCCTGCGAGTTCACCGACAGCTCGCAGACCAGCCGCGCGTGCGTGGTGGCCAAGGGCAAGGACGAGACCTGTCAGTACGGCTCGTCCGGCTGCATGGGCAACTACTACTGCTCCTACGTCGACCCGGCCGATGCCTCGGGCACCTGCGTCGACCCCTGCGCGCAGTACAACCTGTACGGCAACGGGACCTGCGAGGAGTACTGCGTCGACGCCGATCCCGACTGCGGTTGACCCCGCGACCCCAAGACCACCGGTCGCGCCGCCCTCCGCATCCCGCCATTGAGCCCAACCGCGCGCCAGCGTACAGTTCCCGAATCCACTTCGCCCCGACTGGGCAGGGAGAACGGTCATGGTCCGGCTGCGTTGGCTCGTGGTGCTGGGTTTGATGTGCGTGGCTGCGGGGTTGGCCTTGCCCGCGGCGGCAGCGATCCCGAACACGGTGCTGATCGAGGGCGTCCTGCAAGCGACCGGCGGCGGCGCGGCAGCCGACGGCGACTACGCGATGACGTTCACCTTGGTGACGGCGGGGCAGAACCCGACGACGTGGAAGGAAGGGCCGGTGACGATCGCCGTGAAGAACGCGGCCTTCGTGCACGCTTTGGGCTCGGTGACGCCGCTTGACGCCTCGATCCTCGACAAGCCCGACGCCGTCTCGCTGCAGATCCAGATCGGCGAAGACCCGGCGCTGCCCAAGCAACCGCTGAACGCGTCGCTGTTCGCCCTGCGTGCGGCGTTGTCGCAAGGGCTGTCGTGCTCAGGCTGCGTGACCGCGGCGCAGCTGGGTGCGAGCGTGATCGACGACCTGATCGCGGCGGGCAAGCTGGCGAAGGTGGCGAAGACGGGCGCCTTTGCCGACCTGTCGGGAGGGCCGGACCTCAGCGGCTATGCGCAGCTGTCCAAGCTGGCCAAGGTCGCCACGTCGGGGGCGTACGCCGACCTGCTGGGGCTG
This sequence comes from uncultured Myxococcales bacterium, assembly GCA_903955385.1. GTDB lineage: Bacteria > Myxococcota_A > UBA9042 > UBA9042 > UBA9042 > CAJBNH01. The sequence goes on from CAJBNH010000163.1 coordinate 22,200, forward strand.
CCGGACCTGACCGTGTACGCCAAGGCCGTCTCGCTGGCGACGGTGGCAACCAGCGGAAGCTACAAGGATCTCGAAGACTTGCCCGTACTGGCCAAGCTCGATGCCTCCTGCGGCACCGGTCTGGTCATCCAGGGCCTGAAGGCCAACGGCGAATACGAGTGCGTGGCGGCGATGGACCCGTCCGCGCTGCCGGGCGACGGGCTGGACGAGATCTCAGGCGGCCTGCTGACCAACCAGTTCGACGAGGCCGCTGCCAGTGCCAAGACGCCTCTGGAGATCCCGGACAACAACCCGGTCGGCATCAGCGACCTGATCGACCTGCCCGACTTCGGTCTGGCGCAGTCGTTGACGGTGTCTGCTGAGGTGACGAACAGCGACACGGCCAACCTGGTGCTGAATCTGGTCGACCCCGCCGGCACCAAGTACGTCCTGTGGAGCAAGACCGCCAAGGGCACCACCGTCAAGACGACCTGGCCCACCCTGACCAAGACCGTGTCGGGCGATCTGGGTGCATGGGTTGGCAAGAACCCGAAGGGGAAGTGGTACTTGCAGGTCGTCGACACGGCCTTCCTGAACAACACCAAGGACGGCGCCCTCAAGGCCTGGAGCATTCAGGTCAAGGTGCAGTCGTCGGTCAAGGTGGGCATGGCCGGCGCGTTGGTGCTGCAGAACGTCGCTCAAGAGCCGTTCCCGTGTGGCACATCGGTGCAGGGCGCCCTGTACTTCGACAGCACGGACAAGGCAGTGCGGTACTGCGACGGCTCGATCTGGCGGAAGATGAACGACACCTGCGGCAACGGCAACTTGGACACGGGCGAGCAGTGTGACGACGGCAACCAGACCAACGGCGACGGCTGCAGCTCGACCTGTGTCGCAGCGACGGGCTACGCAGAGGCCAAGCCGGGTTCATCGTGTGCCAACGTCTTGACGCTTGCCAAGGCCAACGGCGGCTCGCCCAAGACCGGCTTGTACTGGGTCGACCCCGACGGCGCCGGGGCGCTGGCGGCGCGACAGGTGGGCTGCGACATGACGACCGACGGCGGCGGCTGGACAGTCGTGTGGGCCTCGGCCGACACCGATCCCGGCGACGTGCCGTGGACGACCGGCTCGTACGGCACCAATCCGTTCATCGAGAAGTCCAAGGTGACGCTGGCCTACCTGCAAGCACTGCAGCAGACCGAGCATTTGTTGGTCCGCAAGTCTGGCGCCGGCTGGCTGAAGGTGAACAAGCCGTTCTTCGCTTCGTCGCAGTGGCCGGGGCACAACCACTACTCCGCGACCATCACCAGCGCGTCGGGTCAGACGGCAGCGGCCACGCTCGCCTTCTCCAACACCGGCATCGGCGGCGGCGGCTGGTACGCACTGGCCAACGGTGCCCCCGACCACCACGCGCCCGGCAGCTACATGGACCTGAACGGCGGCTGCACCAACGACTACGTCTACGTGTACGGTGGGAACTACTTCGCCTCGAACACGGCGCTGGGGTCGGGCTGGCCGGCCAGCAACCAGTGCTCGAACTCGGCGGCCGACAACCCCGGGACTTGGGTCGGCGTCCGGTAGGGAAACCTGAGCATACGAGCAGATGGACAGTTCTACAGGCCCGGGTTGGCCGCGTAGGTCACTTGGACCTCGTCACCGGGCAGCGGCGCCTGCGTGAAGAACACCGCGGTGTCGAACGGCGTGCACTTGCCGGATTCGCACACCAGCTCACCCTGACAGTCCCGCGACAACTTGCACGACTCGCCCTCACCCGGGGGCGTGACCGCACCGGCGCGGCAGTCCGGGGCGTGGGCCACGTAGTACGAATCAACGGCGTTCGAGGCGGGATTGGCCACATACGCCATCTCCTTCGACACCTTGCCCCGCTTGCGGACGACGTCCAGCAGGGGTTCCCCCTTGGCATTGGTAAAGGGCGGATGCGGCAAGCACACCTTGACGACGCGGCGCAGCACCAGGTCGGACACCTGCGTCAAAGCGGGGCCGAAGTCGCTGCCGGAGCAGATGTTGAAGGCCACGCCGTTTTCGCGGAACGCCTGCACCAAGGTCAGGTACCGGGACCCGTAATCCGCGGAACCCCGAGCGCCCGCGCACACGTACGGGGACTGGCTGGAGAAGAACGGCTTGACGGACGACTTGTAGAATTCGATGCGGTCGGTGGTCAGCTGGGCGGCGATGGCCGCGGCCGTCCCTGCGATGGGCACCGCGTCGCCCGTGATGGCCGCCACCATGACGCGGCTGGGGTCTGACTTGAGGGTGCGGAAGCGGTTCACGAAGTCGCCCACCGGTGCCACGAAGTTGTTGAAGGTCGGCGCGCCCAAGGCGGTGTTCAGCACGGGATTTCCGCCGACCTGATCGCCCTTCAGCGCGCAAGTACCGGTCGAGAATCCTGTGATCTCAGTCTTGTAGCTCGCGTTGCTGGCCATCGGCAAGTCCAGACGCACCGAGCAGTCGTCGGCGTCGCTGATGAAGACGATGACCAGGTACGCGTCGTCACGCACCAGCTGCTTGAACTGGCAGTCGGCCGTCATCTCTCCCTTGGCGTCGCGCGGGCAGTTGGGGCCGAATGGGTCCAGCGCCATCCACGCCGACCGCAGGCCGCCTTCGAAGCCCGCCTCCGTCGTCGACGAGATGCCGGGCGACGCAATGCAGCGGAACAGGTCCAGGTTGCCCTTGACGGTGGCATCGGTGGGGTTGGGACGTGACTTGAGGACGGCAGGCAGCTTGTCGGCCGTCGGGCAGGTCGAAGTGTCGGGCGGGTACATGCAACCCGCTATCGATGCGTCACCGCCGGGGGCGTAGCAGATCATCTTCTGCTGTGTGACGGCGACCTTGGGCTCAAACGTGGCTCGGCACTCCGCGTCGCTTTTGCAGCGGGACTCGCAGAACGCGTTGATGGAGCAGTTGCTGTTCGCGATGTTCGAGGCCAGCGAAGGCTTGGTGCACTTCCACGTCAGGTTGCCGGCCGAGGCGTTGGCGAAGGTGGCGGTGGCTGCGGCAGGGCACAGAGAGGATGCGGTCTTGTTGGCGTAGGTGAACTCGAACGAGCTCTTGCCGCACTGATTGTCGCTGGCGCAGGGGACGGTGACGCGCTCGATGCACTGCGCGGGAAAGGTCTTGGCGGCAGAGTGCAGGAAGGCGCCGACCTTCTTGACCGACGAGGTGTCGGTCGTGCCGGCGGGGTCCGGAGCCTGTTGCACCGTCACGACGGCCATTTGCGCGTCGATGGTGCCCAGGGACTCGAGGTTCTTGACGAAGCTGGTAAAGCCGGCAGCAAGTTCACGTTGTTCTTGACACATGGATGTCGAATGGTCGATGACCCAAAGGAAATCCAGCTTCACCGGGTCGGTGTTGGACAACGACTTGACGACACGCACTTCCAGCGAATCGGTCAGCCGCACGATCGGATAGTCGTTGCAGCTGCCGGCCAGAACCGCGAGACCGAGCAGGAAGGGCCAGTGCGACTTGCTCATCGGACCTCTGCAGCGCCCGGGGGGAGCGCGCGGGCCGCAGGGGCGCGGCCTACCCTCGCACGGTACCAGCAAGGGCGGGACTGCGCCACGGTCCGCTGCACATGGCTCACGCTTGGCACCACCGGGAGCGACGCCTACACTGCCCACCTTCCCGGCTCGACACGGGCCCGTCCCCGAGGCACCCCGGCGTGTGGCGAATCTGCCCCAATTGTGGTCATCGCACCGACTCGTACGCCTGCGAGAAGGACGGCGGCGAGACGCGCTTCATCCGCACCGACACGGAGTTTCCGGGTCGCCTGCATCAGGGCGATCTGCTGTTGGAGCACTACGAAGTTCACGACCTGATCGGCGTGGGCGGCATGGGGGCCGTGTACCGCGGGCAGCAGCGCATGACCCACCAGCAGGTGGCGATCAAGGTGCTGTGGCGGGACCTGGCGGCCGACCCGGTCGAGGTGCGGCGGTTCTCGCGCGAGGCCCGGGCCGCGTCGCTGCTGAGCCATCCCAACTCCGTGCGCGTGTTCGATTTTGGCGCCGACGACCGAACCGGAACGCTGTTCATCGTCATGGAGTTTCTGGTCGGCCAGAAGCTGTCGGACGTCCTGCGCTCGACTCCCGTGCTGCCCCCCGGGCGTGTGGTGCACATCGTCACGCAGGTCGCCAAGGCGCTGGAGGAAGCCCACCGCAAGGGCGTCGTGCATCGCGACCTGAAGCCCGACAACATCTTCTTGCAGGAAATTGCAGGCGAAAAGGACTTCGCAAAGGTGCTGGACTTTGGTCTCGCCAAGTTCATCGCCGGGGACTTCGAGCGCGACCAGCTGACGCGCGTGGGCTATGTCGTCGGGTCGCCGGAGTACATGGCGCCAGAGCAGGCGTCGGGCGGCAACGTGGGGCCGGCAGCGGACCTCTACTCGCTCGGCGTGGTGTTGTACGAGTGCCTGACCGGGAATTTGCCGTTCGACTCGAATTCGACTGCGGAAGTGTTGCGCATGCACATCCTGCAGGGCCCTCCGCCACTGGTCGCTCCGTCGGGTGAGGACTTGCCCCCGGCGTTGGTTGAAGTCGTGCTCCGCTGTTTGGCGAAGGACCCGAGCGATCGCCCCGCGAGTGCAGATGCGTTGCGGATTCAGCTGTTGCAGGCCTGTGACCGCCGCGGCTTGTCCGTTCCCCGCGCTCCTGGTCCCACGCGGGAGGACCGCGGCGCAGCGAATCGCCCCAGACCTCCGGTCGGTCCCTCTGACGCGCCTCCGTTCGCGCCTGCCGACAGCGGCTGGGGCACCTTGGACGACCGCCTCGATCCCTTGCCCGACGCCGATCGCGCCGCACCGTTGTTGACGCCCGCCGCTCGCACCCGCGCCGTCGGTCGGGCCCTCGCTCACTCACCTTGGGGGCTGTTGATCCTCGGGGTCGGAATCGGCATGACGATTGCGGCGTTCTGGATCGCGTGGCGCTGACCGTCACAATTCGAAACGAGCCGTTCATGGACGCCGCAACACGAGCCTCCTAGCTTGGTGGTCTGCCTGAACCCCCCAGGCGTTCCGCCGCATCCGACGGGTCACGCACCGTCACCGTTTTGCAAGAGGAACCCGCATGGACCACCCCCCCGCTATCGTCCGCCTGACTGGCGTCGACAAGGACTACCTGCTCGGCAAGGTGGTCGTCCCCGCGCTGCGAGGCATCGATCTCGCCATCCAGCCTGGCGAATTCACCGTCATCGCGGGACCGTCCGGCAGCGGCAAAACCACCGCCCTGAACCTGATCGGCTGCGTCGATGTCGCGACGCGCGGCATCGTCACGGTGGACGGGCACGACACGGCCAAGCTCAGCGAGCGCGACCTGACGAAGCTGCGGCTGGAGCGACTGGGCTTCATCTTCCAGTCGTTCAATCTGGTCGGCGTGCTGGATGCCTTTCAGAACGTCGAGTTTCCGTTGCTGCTGCAGCGCAAGCTGACCAAGGCAGAGCGGCGCGAGCGGGTGATGGACCTGCTGCAGGAGGTCGGCATCGACCAGTACGCCAAGCACCGGCCAAACGAGCTGAGCGGTGGACAGCGGCAGCGCGTGGCGATCGCTCGGGCGCTGGTCACACGTCCGCAGATCGTGCTGGCCGACGAGCCGACGGCGAATCTGGACTCTGAGACCGGCAACGCCATTGTCGACCTGATGGAGAAGCTGAACGACGAGGGCACGACCTTCCTCTTCTCGACCCACGACCCCCGTGTCGTCGACCGCGCGGGTCGCGTCGTGCGCCTGATGGACGGCCGCATCGTCGAGGACGTCACGCGCCGCGCCGTGGGGGCCTCCCGCATCGCCCAGTCAGCCTGAAGCCACGGAGACGCCCATGGTGCTGTTTCGCATCGCGCTCCGGAACCTCTGGAGTCACAAGACCAAAACCCTGATCGTCGGTGGCCTGCTGGTCTTCGGCACGCTGCTGGTGGTGCTGGGTCAGAGCCTGCTGACCACGCTGGATCAGTCGATGGCCCGCAGCATCGTCAACAGCGTCGCGGGGCACCTGCAGGTGTACGCCGCCGACGCCAAGGACAACCTCGCGCTGTTTGGCTCGTTCGAGGGGACGGAGATCGGTCAAATCAAGGACTTTCCGCGTGTCCGCAAGGTGCTGGAGGGTCTGCCGGAGGTGCAGGCCGTCATCCCGATGGGCATCGACTCGGCGGTGGTGTTCGGTGGCAACGTATTGGACGTGAAGCTGGAGCAGCTGCGAGCCGCTGAGAAGCAGGGCGACCACGCGCGGTCGCACGCGCTGCGCAACCACGTGCGGCGCATCGTCGTGATGCTGCATCAGGAGCTGAAGAACCTGAACGGTCTGGTCGACAAGGCCAAGCTGACCGAAGAGACGCGCCAGGGGCTGGTGGACGTTGAGCGCGCGGCTGCGAAGGAATTCTGGGACAGCTACGAGACCGACGTGCTGGGGCATCTCGAGTTTCTGGAGAACAAGATCGCCCCGATGGCCTTGGGCGAGGACATGATCTTCCTTCGCTACATCGGCACCGACACCAACCGGTACGCGAAGGCCTTCGACCTGTTCGAGATGGTCGACGGTCAGCCGATTCCTGCGGGCAAGCGCGGATTTCTGTTCAACAAGCTGACGTACGAAGAGCAGGTCAAGCACAAGACTGCGCGACGTCTCGACCGCATGCGCGATCGACTGGCCGGCGGCTTCCAGCTTGCGACGGACGATGAGCTGAAGAATTGGCGCAAGCTCAACAAGGACCAGCACAAGGAGATTACCTACCAGCTCGACGACGACTCGGCTGCTGCCGTTCGCAAGGCCCTGCAAGCCGAGCTGAAGTCGTCCGAGACCGACCTTGTCAAGCTGATCGTCGCGTTCATGGACATGAACGATCAGAATTTCGCTCGTCGTTACAAGCTGTTCTACGAGACTGTGGTGCCGCACCTCAACCTCTACAGCGTCAAGATCGGTGACACGCTGACCCTGCGCGGGCTGACGGCGTCGGGCTATCCCACGTCCGTTCCTGTCACACTGTACGGCACGTTCCGCTTCCGCAGTCTGGACAAGTCGGCGGTATCTGGCGCAGCGAACCTTACGGATCTGAACACGTTTCGCGACCTCTACGGCTTCATGAGCGCCGACCGCAAGAAGGAACTGGAGGCATTGGAGGCCAAGAGCGGCGTGCGCGCGATTTCCCGCGATGAAGCGGAGGCCGCGTTGTTCGGCGGCGAGGGCGAAGAAGTGGCCCCCGAGGCGGTTGCCGTCACGCCCACTGCCGTCGAGGCAGCCCTGGATCCGACGGAGGGCTTCGACGAGTTCGCGGGCGTCGACATGGCGACCGGAGCCAAGACCCACGGAGCGTCGCTGGCCGACCTGACGTACACGCAAGCGCAGACCGACGGTGGGGTGGTGCGCAACGCCGCCATCATGCTGAAGCCGGGTGTCGCGGTGGCCGACGGGCTGCGGGCCGTCACGCTTGCCGTCGAGCGCGAGAAGCTGGGGCTGAAGGTCGTCGACTGGCGCAAGGCCAGCGGCCTGATCGGCGACTTCGTGTGGGTCATCTATGTCATTCTGTTCACTGCGATTTTCGTCATCTTCATCGTGGCGCTGGTCATCATCAACAACTCGATGGTGATGGCGACGATGGAGCGGGTGCGCGAGATCGGCACCATGCGGGCCATCGGTGCCCAGCGGACCGAGATCCTCAAGATGTTCGCGGCGGAAGCCGTCGTGCTGGGGACCGTCTTCGGCGCGGTGGGCGTGGGGCTCGGCGCGGCGATAGTCGGGACGCTGGGCTACGTCGGCATCCCCGCGTACGTCGATCAGATGGTCTTCCTGTTCGCGGGACCGCGCCTGCACTTGCTGCTGTCGCCGACGCACCTGCTGTTCGCTTGGGCGATCGTGTACGTGGTCGCCGCGCTGTCGACGATCTACCCGGCCTACCTGGCCACCCGAATCACGCCGCTGCAGGCGATGCAGGACGCGGAGTAACCACGATGGGCCAGCTTCTTCTGATCAGCCTGCGCAACCTGTTCCAGCATCGGCGGCGAACGCTGCTGCTGGGGTCGGCGATCGCGTTCGTCACCATGCTGCTGGTGCTGCTGTCGTCGCTGTTCAACGGCATGCAGGACACGATGTTGCGGTCGGCGACGACGCTGATGACCGGCCACGTCAACATCGGCGGCTTCTACAAGATCACCGCGGGCTCGGCGGCGCCGGTCGTCACCAACTACGCGAAGATCGAACAGATCGTGCGCCGCGAGATCAAGGGGTTGGACCACGTGGTCGTGCGCGGCCGCGGCTTCGGCAAGGTCATCAGCGACACGACCTCGCTGCAGGGCGCCATCAACGGTATCGACATCACGCACGAAAAGGGCTTTCGCGACGTCGTGCAGGTGCGGTCGGGACGGCTCGAGGACCTGGCGCAACCCCGCACTGCGTTGATCTTCGAGTCCCAGGCCGAGCGGCTGGAGGTCAAGGTCGGCGACATGCTGACGCTGTCGTCTCCCACCTTCCGTGGCGTGCAGAACACGGTCGACGTGCGCATCGTGGCCATTGGCGGCGACCTTGGGTTCATGAGCAACTTCATGATCTTCGTGAACTCTGAGGCCATCCGCGACCTGTACCAGCTGGACGTGACGACCGCCGGCGCCTTGCACCTGTACCTGAAGGATCCTGAGCAGGCCGATACGGTGGCGGCCAAGCTGCGCAAGGTCATCCAGGCCGAGGGCTATGGCGTCATGGACAAGGTCGCCCAGCCCTTCTTCCACAAGTTCGATACCGTCAAGCGCGAAGACTGGGTGGGGCAGAAGATCGACATCACCACCTGGATCGACGAGATGCTGTTCATTCGCTACACGTTACAGACGCTGAGCGTCCTGATTGCCATCCTCGTGACCGTGTTGCTGGTCATCATCGTCATTGGCGTGATGAACACCCTGTGGATGGCCGTCCGCGAGAGAACCAGAGAGATCGGCACCTTGCGGGCCATCGGCATGCAGCGGGGGCGGATTCTGGCCATGTTCGTCATCGAGACCGCGCTGCTGGCCTTGGGGGCAACCCTGTTTGGCGTGTTGCTGGCAACCCTGCTGGCCGCGGGGGTGAACGCCGCCGAGTTCGTCGTGCCCAAGGGTTTCCAGATGTTCCTGATGTCCGACACGCTGCGTTTGGTGGTCGACGTGCCCACGGCCGTGCGGTCGCTGGTCATCATCTCGGTCATCACCACGCTCGGGTCGCTGGAACCCGCCTGGCGCGCCGCCCGCCTGCAACCCGTTACCGCGATGCACGCCAACTGATGCGAGGAAGGCCCATGATCCGTCGACAAACGCTTTGCCTGACCCTTTGCGCGGCCGCGCTCGGTCTGCTGCCCGCTGCCGCCCACGCCCAACCCGCGGCGCCGGCCGTAGCAGCAGAAACGGCCCCGCCCGTCGCCGCGCCACCGCAGCCGCTGGACGCCGCGGCGGTGAAGAAGCTGCTGCAGGAGATCGACGACCGGCAGCGCAATTCGGGTGATTACAAGACGTTGGTCTACATCGAGCGCAAAGAGCGCAACAAGAACGACGTGGTCTTCGAGGCCGTCGTCTACCGCCGCGATGCCGACGACAAGCTGATGATCCTGTTCCTGCAACCCAAGGCAGAGCGGGGCAAGGGCTATCTGCGCATTGAGAAGAACCTGTGGATGTACGACCCCGGCGCGGGCAAGTGGGAGCGGCGGACCGAGCGCGAGCACATCGGCGGCACCGACAGTCGCCGCGCGGACTTTGACGAGTCGCGGCTGGCGGACGAGTACGACGCGGTCTACGACGGCATCGAGAAGTTGGGCAAGGTGGACGCGCACAAGCTGACCCTGACGGTGAAGAAGGGGGTCGACGTGGCGTATCCCAAGCTCTCGCTTTGGGTTTCGGCCGCATCGAGCATGGTCCTGAAGCGCCAGGAGTTCGCGGCCAGCGGCAAGCTGATGCGCACGACGTACACGCCCAAGTGGGCCCGGCTCTATAGCGCGTCGAAGAAGGCGGAAGTCTGGTCGCCCAAAGAGATCCGCATCTTCGACGAGGTCGAGAAGGGCAACTCGACGGTGATCTTGATGAAAGAGCAGGACCTGCGCCCCCTGCAGACCAACCTGTTCACCAAGGCGTGGTTGGAGTCGCAGTCGCGTTAGGAGGCCCCATGTTCCGAACGATCGCCGCGGTGGCGGTGGCGCTGGCCGTGATGCCGGTGGCCGCCGTCGCCCAACCCGCCGCAACGGAAGAACAATCGCGCGAGTCCGACCTGTTCGCCGAGGACGATGGCGCCCCCAAGCCCGCCGCGCCCGCACCGGCGACACCCGGAGTCGCTGCGACACCCGCGCCTGCCACCGACGACCCAGGCGACCTGGGCGACGCGCGCATGGTGGGACAGGCCGAGGAGAACACGGCGCTGTTGCGCGACCGCACCCAGCTGGGCGGGATGTTCTATCTGCGCAACGCCTTGCAGTGGAACGAGGACACGGACGTGTCGGACCAGCGCCTGTCGCAGTCGACGCTGGTGGATCTGTACCTGGACGCCCGCGTGAACGACCGCGTGCGTGCGTACTTGCGAGGTCGCACCGTCTACAACCCGCTGGCCGACACCGCGGCGACGTCGCCGATGGCGGGGCTGCTGGGGGCCAAGGCCAGCGCCGACGAGGTCTCGGTGCTGCTGGACCAGGCGTGGCTGAAATTCGACATCGCGCGCAGGGTGTTCCTGACGCTGGGCAAGCAGCAGGTCCGCTGGGGCACGACGCGCATGTGGAATCCGGTCGATGTGATCAACCCGACGCGACGCGACCCGCTGACCTTCTTCGACGAGCGCCAGGGTCTGCCGATGGTCAAGATCCATGTGCCGTTCGAGAACGGTTGGAACGGCTACCTGCTGGCCCTGACCGATGACGCCGCCAAGCTGGACCAACCCGGCGTCGCCTCACGCATCGAGTACGTGGTCGAGTCGGCCGAGATCGGGCTGGTAGGGGCCGTGCGCAAGGGTCAGGACCCGAAGGTTGGCCTCGACTTGTCGGCAGGCGTCGGCGACTTCGACGTCACGGGCGAGCTGGGCACGGTGTTCGTGGGCGACAGCGTCGAGTGGCAGGCCAGCGCGGGCGTCAACTGGACGTGGGCGTATGCCGAAGACGACAGCCTGACGCTGGGCGTCGAGTACTTCCACAACGCCCAGGGAGCCGGCGACGACGCAGGCGTGGTTTCGGCCGGAGCGGCGGCTATCGTTGCGGGAAAGCCCTGGCCGTATCAGCCCTTCTATACGGGCACCGACTACGCGGCGGTGTTGGCGGCACTGATCTCGCCCGGATCCTGGTCCGACGCGGTCGTCAGCTTCATCGGTCTGACGAACTTGAGCGACGGCTCGGCCCTGGGGCGCCTGTCCCTTCAGGGCAGGGTGCTGACCGACCTGTCGCTGGAGGGCTACGTCTCTGCGCCCGTGGGCGAGGGCGAGTTCACCGGGTACACGCGTGAGATCCGCAAGCAATTCGGCCCCATGGCGACGTTGATCGGTGCAGAACTGCCGACCCGGCAGGTGGCGACCGTGGGCCTGAACCTGCGCGTGGACATGTAGCGAAGTCCCCATGGCCACCTCCGACAATTCCTGACCGTTGACACGATCTTGCCCCCCCGACAGACTCCGCGGCTCCCCCTCATCACCGCCTGTCTCGAGGACGCGATGCACGACCCCCAGCTGACCCAAGAGGCCTTGGCCTCTTTGCCCGCCGACATCGCCCACAGCCCGCTGTTCAGCGGTGACCTGGCGCCGGTTCCGGCCTCGCGGCGCACGTGGAACACCTATGCGTTCGCGGCGTTGTGGATCTCGATGGCCCACTGCATCCCGACCTACATGATGGCGGGCGGCCTGATCTCCGAGGGCATGAACTGGTGGCAGGCCTTGCTGACCATCGGCTTGGGCAACCTGATTGTGCTGGGGCCGATCCTGTTGAACGCCCACCCCGGCACCAAGTACGGCATTCCGTTTCCGGTGCTGGCGCGGTCCTCGTTCGGCACGCAGGGCGCCAACATCGCGGCCGTGCTGCGCGCCGTGGTCGCGTGCGGGTGGTTCGGCATCCAGACCTTCATCGGCGGCGAGGCGGTCAAGACCTTTCTGGTCGCGCTGTGGCCGGCCTATGGAAGCCTGGGCGGCGACACGATGATCCTGGGCCTGTCGCTGCCCAGCGCGATCACGTTCCTGATCTTCTGGGCGCTGCAGATCTACATCATCTTCCGCGGCATGAACGCGGTGCGGATCTTCGAGAATTGGGCCGCCCCCATCGTACTGTTCCTGGCTGCCGCGCTGCTGGTTTGGGTGGTCAACCGTGCCGGCGGTCTGGGGCCGATGCTGCATCAGCCCTCGAAGTTCGCGACCACCGCCGAGTTCTGGGTCGTGTTCGTGCCGTCGCTGACCGCCATGATCGGCTTCTGGGCCACATTGTCGTTGAACATTCCCGACTTCACCCGGTACGGCAAGGGCCAGCGTGAGCAGATGCTGGGGCAGACGCTGGGCCTGCCGACGACGATGATCCTGTTCTCAGCCATGGGCGTCGTGATCACCAGCGCCGCGCAGGCCGTGCTGACGGGGCACACGATCGCCGAGCTGTGGGATCCCGTGGTGATCCTGGGCCAGCTGACCAGCTCGACCGCGCCCAAGGGCCTGACCGAGCCGCTGATTGCGTCGGGCGCGGTGCGCTGGGCCGTCGCTTTCATCTCGCTGCTCGGCGTGGGCGTCGCGACCATCTCGGTCAACATCGCGGCCAACGTGGTCAGCCCCGCCAACGACTTTGCCAATCTGGCGCCGCGCCTGATCTCGTTCAAGACGGGCGGCCTGATCACCGGCATCGTCGGCATCGTGATGATGCCTTGGAAACTGATGGCGTCGGCGGGCGACTACATCTTCACGTGGCTGATCGGCTACTCGGCGCTGCTGGGCCCCATCGCCGGCATCATGATTGCCGACTACTGGCTGGTGCGGCGTCGTGAGCTCGACGTGCCGGATCTGTACCGGACGACCGGTCGCTACGCTGGCGTCAATCCGGTGGCGGTGGTCGCACTGGTGGTCGGCGTGCTGCCCAACCTGCCGGGCTTCCTGAAGGCGGCGGGGCTGTTGCACGGGCCCAAGACGTTCTGGGACGAGCTGTACGTGTACGCGTGGTTCGTCGGCTTTCTGCTGGCCGGTGGTGTGTACCTGGTCGGGATGAAGCTGCGGCCGCATCGGCAACAGGGGCAGGGTTCCGCGGCGGAAGGCGAGACGGCGTAGGCTACAAATTGGCCGCGTAGTCAAACCGCCAGTGCAGCATCAGGAAAGCCTGACCGACGTGCCAGATCGACGCGTCGTCGAAGCCGCCCATCTCCAGATACGGCCCCTGCAGCTTCTGCGGGATGTAGAGCTGTGACGCCCAGCCCAGGCTGAACAGGAACCGGTCGGTCACCGGCACCTCCCACTTCAGGGACGCGGCGATGCCCGGACGCAGAAAGTGAAGCGTCGAGAAGGCTTGCGTGTCCGAGTGCAGGAAGGCGTAGGTCAGGATCGCGCCCAGGCTGATGTCCAGGTTGGTCTGTGCGCGGGCCAGCGCCACCGAGAGGCTCCAGGGCTCCCACGTCACGCCGTACATGCCGGAGTGGCCGATACCGGGCGAGATCACCAGCGAATCCGGGATGAAGATCGACGGGGAGTAGCGGAACTCCTGCATCTGCAGCGCCTGTGCCTGATACTTCGGGGGCACGCGGTGGATCAGCTTGCGGATCATGGCGTTGTCCAGTACGGCGGCCACCGACAGCTTGATGCCCGGGTGGTACGCAAACTCGTCGCCAATCGGCCCCGTGACCCAGTGCGCGGCCGGACCCACGCCGATGTCGACCGGCAGGACCACTTCGGCCGCGTGCGCAGGGCGCGTCGGGACCACCACAAGGGCGGCAAACAGCAGCGCGGACAGCAGGGTGACGGGATGGCGCATCGGCAGCTCCTTGAAACGGCGAGGGGTGAGCGTCGGGGGCGGGCAGGGCGGCTGTCAAGGTGAAAGGGGGTGGGGTTTGCCGCGGTCGCAAGAACGGTCGCCCGCGTGTTCCGGCACGCCCCCGGGCTAAAGGCCGTGGGCTACGTGTCTAGAAGTCTGCGGCGATGACTTCGCAGACTGGAGGCGCGGCCCGATTCTTCAGGAGGTGACCTGGCCTGTGACCACCGTTCTGTAGGCGTCGCCGTTTGCACTTGCCGTTGCCATCCTGGACATGTCGTCCAGAGGTTCAAGGGACCGGATGTGCCGACCGTGGCCCTGGTTCCAGTCCCGGTAGGGACTTCTTGAACGGTAGCCCACGGCCTTCAGCCCGGGGGCCTCTGTCGGACGGACGCTCTTGCGATCGCTCTGCATCGGGTTTGCCCGAACCCCCGGCAAGGCCTACGATGCGTGGACTGCCGCAAGGAGGCCTACCATGTCTGTTCTGCTCCAACGAAACCTCGCCCTGTTCGCCCTGGTCGTGCTGCTGGCCGCGTGCGAGGGCGCCACGGGGACGGGCGTGCCACTCACAGGCGGCGACGTCGACACCGGGCAGATCGGCGACACCAGCGACGACAGCAGCGCCGACGTGCTCGCGGACACGACCCCGGGCACGGACACCGTCACGTATCCCGACCTGTCCGACACCGGACCCGTGGATGTCTCAGTCGATACCCAGCCCTACGACGCGCCGCCGCCCGACGCCTTGGCGTGCCCCGCCGACCCGTTTGGCGAGAAGTGCTCGGTTCCCGGCCAGAAGTGCGAGATCGGTCAGGAGTGCTGCTGCGGCCAGTGCTATCCGTCGCTGGTGTGCACCTGCGGCGCCGCGGGTCAGGCGTGGTCCTGCTACAACACCGACGCGTGCATGATCTCCAGCTGCCCCGACGTGATCGGCGAGGTCGACACGGCGGGCGACACCGGTCCCGACGTCAGCGTCGACACGTCGCCCGATGGTGGCCAGACCGTGCAGTGCGGCGGCGAGAACCACTTCTTCCCCACGTTCTCCGACGCGTGCGCCAACGACGCCGACTGCAACATCGGATTGCACCAGATCAATTGCTGCGGCACCAAGGTCGCGATTGGCGTGACGGGCGGCGACTACGCCGCGTTCGAGAAGGCCGAGGCCACCTGTTCGCAGCAGTTCCCCAAGTGCGGCTGCGCGACCTTCCCCACCCAAGCGCAAGACGGCTTCACCGCCGCGATGGGCAACGAGGGCTTGGGCGTGCGTTGCGTGGAGGGCATGTGCCGCACCTTCGTGCAAGGCGCTCAGGTCGACTGCGCGGACAAGGAAAAGGGCATTCCCCAGCCGTTCAAGGCGTGCCAGGACACGTCTGAGTGCGTCTACGTCCTGCACCAGACCGATTGCTGCGGCTCTGAAGTGGCGGTCGGCATGAGCCAGGGCACGGCCGCCTCGTACGCCGCGGCCGAAGCCAAGTGCGCAGAAGGCCAGCCGATTTGCGACTGCATGGCCAAGCCCACCACGGCCGAAGACGGCGTCAGCGCGGGCGAGGGCATGTTGGCGGTCAAGTGCCAGTCGGGGCTTTGCTACACGTACGTCAAGCAATAGCCAGGCGCCACGGTCACTTGCGGGCGTCGATCTCGCCGTAGCGGTATACCCAACTGAACTTGTAGTTGCGGTACCAGTCGGCCGGCAGCCAGCCGGAGTCGCCGCGCTGCAGCGCCTGCCCCATGTCCCAGATGAAGTTGTCGTACGACTGACTCCCGAGCATCCGCGCGGCGACGTAGCCGTTGAAGCACCAACGGCCGCCGTCGTCGCCGCCGGTGCCGATGGCGGTCTCGGCCTTCAACTGGTCGATGGCGGGGCGCACGGCCGACAGGATCTCGCTCTCGCTGGACCGGTCGGTCGCCTGCACGTAGATCGTGTAGGCCTTCAGCGAGTTCTCACCGTATTGTCCCGCACAGTAGATCGCCGCGTAATAGACCACGTGATCCATGGACTTGGCCTCGGCCGGGCGCTGTTCGGCAGGCGGGTCGCGGCGCGGCGGGTCGGCACGTGGGGTCGGCGTCTGCGCGACGGTGGGCAGGTCGCCGGGAGACAGCTCGCTCTCGTGGTACGCCCGCAACCGCGGCGGGTCGAAGTTCGAGGTGCCCGTGACCAGGCCGTACACGCTGCCGCAGCGGCTTTGCACAGGCACCCGCAGGCGACCGGGCTTGTCGACCCACACGTACTCGCCCACGTGGTACTTGCCGGGCAGGCGCGACATGGCGCCGTAGAAGGGTTTCAGTCCCTCCGTGTCCCAGATGCACGCGAGCTCGCCCTGGGTGAAGCCGTCGGGGTCCTTGAGCGTCGGTGACGCGCCGCGCTCGAAGAACAGCCGCGCCAACGCCAGCTTCTCTGGCATCGCGACAATGCCGCCTCGCAGCAGCAGCGCCAGCACCGGCCCCTTGCTGGTCAGCGCGTCGATCTCGGTCTTCTTGGCGTGCTTCAGCAGCACCGGCAGGCTCTTCCAGGCAAACCACGAGACGGCGTGGAACAGGCAGTTCTTCTCTTCGCAATTCGGGTTGGGGGCGATGCGCGCGCCTGCCTTCAACTGCTCTTCGACGGACTCGGGCAGGTCCTTGCGGATGCTCCACGCGAACCAGTCGTTGTCGACCTTGGGCTTCTTGGCCAGGGCCGTCCCGGCGCCGAGCGTCAGGCCAACGGCAAGGGTCAGAAGCACGAACGCGGACGGGCAACGTGCGGTGGGGCGCATGGAATCTCCAAAGGCGACTATTGTGCTGACGATACCCGGCGTGGGTGGTGGCGGCAACGGTTGCGGAGGGGGGCTGCACCTCCGGTCGAGTGCCGGACGCCCGACGACACAGCGCGCGGGAAACGGTAGGCTTGCCGGGGACCACTTGCCAGGATGCCGTCATGACTTGCACAACCCGATGCCCTTCCTTCACTTTTCCCCGCATCGCCCTGGCCCTCGTAGCCGCGGTTGCGCTCGCGGCCTGCGAGCAGTCGAACGGGGCGGCCTCGCCAGCCACGACCAACGACGTCGCCGACGGCAGCCTCGGACCGACCGACGACGCGGCCAGCGACCTGACCGCCGCCGATGCCGAGGCCGATGCTGCGGCCGCAGACGCGCCCGCGGATGCCACGCCGCCGCAGGATGTGCCGCCCATCGACGCCACGCCGGGCGACTCGACTCCGGTGGACACAAGCCCGGCCGATGCCGACCCGGATGCGTTCTCGTGCCAGGCGACGATGCAGGCGCTGAAGGACGGCGTGAATGCGCTGCTGGCGACCGCGCAGACCTGCGACAAGTCGAGTGAATGCGTGCATGTGTGGGCCGACACCTCATGCCAGGGCACCTGCGGGTATGCCGTGAACTTCGCCCGCAAGGACGATTTCCAGGCCGGCCTGGCGGCGCTCGACGAAACCCTGTGCAAGGCGACGAACTATCCCGACCACTGCGGCTATGCCACGCCCGACTGCATGGAGCCCAAGGTCGCGTGCGAAAACGGCATTTGCACCGCGTGGGCCAAGGGGCCGACCTGCGAGGACATGAAGGCGGCGCTGGACCAGAAGCTCGCCAGCCTGATCGACGCCGCCAACACCTGCACCGTCGACAGCGACTGCGCGCACGCGGCCACCACCACCGCTTGCCAGGGCACGTGCGGCGTCGCCATCCGTGCCGACCGACTCGGCGACTTCGCCACCCAACTGGCCGCCATGGACCAGGAATTGTGCGTCGCCACCGACTACGCCGCGCAGTGCGGGTACTCGACGCCCAAGTGCATGGCGCCCGACCCCGGCTGCGTCGACCAGCATTGCGTATACGACAAGCCGTGACCGGCCTTTGATCCTAACCGCCCCCGCCGGGCTCGAGGACGCCTCCCGCCTGCAACCTGGCCAGAAACTCAGCAACCGGCAGCACTTCCACCTCGCCGAACCGCATCGCCACGTCGCCCCCGTACACGCAATAGGCGCGTGCGAGCAGGCCCGTCGCGAGCAGCGCGTTCAGCCCGGACAAGTACTCGGGCCGCCATCGGGCCGACGCCTTGACCTCTATCGCCACATGGTGGTCGCCTCGGCTCCAAACGAAGTCGACCTCGACCCCTTGGGGCGTGCGCCAGTACGAGAGCCGACCGCCGGTCCGCGCGACCTCCTGATAGGCACGCAGCTCGTGCAGCAGCCATGTCTCGAGCAGCGAGCCCCGCTCCTCGGCCGTGATGGGGTCGCGGACCCGGCCGGTGAGGGTGCGAACCACTCCCGTGTCGAAGAAGAAGAACTTCGGATGGCCGGTTTCGCGAACACGGACCCGGGGTTGCCAGCTTGGCAGCCAGACCCCCAGCATCGTCTCGGTCAGCACGTCGAACCAGCCCTGGACGGTTGGCCGGGCGACCCCCGCATCGCGAGCCAGGCTGGCTACGTTGACGACCTGGGCGTTGGCCAAGGCAGCGACGTCCAGGAAGCGCGTGAAGGCGTCCAAGCTGCGCACGGCGGCCTCGGCGCGGATTTCCTGGGACAGATACCCAGCCACGTAAGCCTCGAGCAGATCCACGCGACCCTCGGTGCCCCCCGTGGCCTGCACGGCGGGGAGGCCGCCGAAGCGGAGCACGCGGTCGAGGTCGAAGTCGGCGCCCAACTCACGTGCGGTCAAGGGGTGGAAGCTGCGCTGAACGGCCCGGCCTGGCAGAAGGTTGACCTCGCCGCGCCGAAGCTTGCGTGCGCTGGAACCGGTCAGGGCGTAGCGGATGTCTTGACCACGTTCGGTGATCAGCGCCTGGACTTCGTTGACCAGGCCCGGAAAGCGCTGGACCTCGTCGACCACGACCCAGGTTCCGGCAGGAAGGGCCAGGACCTCTGCGCGAAACACCTCTGGCGCACGCATCAGCCGCCACAGTTCGGCATCGTGAACGAGGTCGTACCATCTCGCATCTGCCAAGACGCGCCGCAGCCAGGTCGTCTTGCCGCTGCCACGCGGACCGAGCAGAAAGAAGGAATGATCTGGGAGTGTTGCAATACGTGTATACATAGGCAGCATTATGCGTTGCAAATCGCTACCGGTCAATACGGGCTTTGCGTGGACTTGCCCGCGACGAGGAGCGAGACGTAGCTCGCATAGAAGTGGATGTTCTAAATAGAGAAGTCGCCGGACTTCGCCGTCAGGTGGCGCGACACGGCATCGCCGGGATGACCGGTCGCCGACCACGTATGTCCTCGAAATCACGTCGATGATCCGTTCGCGGATGCGCCCCGGCTGCGCGGTCTCTACCCCTGGCGACCCGTTGCCCCTATACTGCGCTGGCCTCGCCCGGCGGTGGAGCGGACCATGAGCGAAGAACAGTTGCTGGCAGAAGTCGTCCAACGCACGCTGACCATCTTCCCTGACGCCCGCATCGTTCTCTTTGGATCACGCGCCAGTGGGCAAGGGCGTGCCGACAGTGACTACGACCTCGCCATCGTGGCGCCGGGTGCGCGGCCTGGGCCAGGTGCTGGCGCGCGCTTGCGTCTTGCCCTGTACGGCCTGGGCGTCGGGCTAGACCTCGTGCTCGCGACGCCGGCAGAGTGGGAGGCGATGCTCGCCGCCGGGAATTCCGTTGCGAGTGAGGCGCAGGCGCGCGGTCGGGTGCTCCATGCGGCGGCATGACGACGTGCACGTGGCGCCTTGGTTGGCCTTGGCCATCGCCGACCTCCAAATGGCCGAATTCGTGCTCCAACAGGCCGCGCCGACGCAGGCGCCGCCGCGGGGTCGACGGCCGCCGGGCAGCCACGACCCGCAGACACAGTGCGCCCCTGCCATGCATGGTTTGTCCTCTCTGACAGGAACCTCGGCGCGGTGACATCCTGTCGATCGCTGGTTGTGGTCCATACAGATCCATACCTTACGTGGACCGTAGGCGGGCGGCCGGCCTGGCCGATCCACCCACCATTGAAATGGTGGGCTATCAGTTGAGAAGCCCGCCTTCGCGGGCTGCCTGGCCGCTGAGCCCACGAAGGTGGGCTTCCCGTGTGATAGCCCAGGGTTTCTAACCCTGGGTCTGGAGTTTGTACAGAAGCCCCTAGGCGCGTACATAGAACATTGACGTACAAGTAGACTTTGGCTAAGCTGCAAGCCTCAACGCGTGGAGGCTTTGCATGAACCCGAAGCTCGACAACACAGACGTCCTTGAGGTGATGGA
>CAJBNH010000164.1 GCA_903955385.1 uncultured Myxococcales bacterium
CACGGCGACAGCAACGTTCTGATTTTCGTTGACTTCCTTCTGGCAGTTCAGGCCGCGGAACACGACCTTTGCCGTCAGCCAGTCGTTCAGCAGCAGCATCGCCGTGACGAGCAGGCCGGTCATCGCCAGCTCGGACGCCTGTGCCGCCCAACCGTCAGACGTGACCTGAAACGACCCCACCAAGCCAAACACCAGGCCCAGCAGATAGCCAGACACCTCGATGGCCGCCGCCGGATTGTCCTTGTTCGTCAGCATGTCTGCCATGCGGTAGCCGCGCAGCAAGGCGATGGCGTCGCGAGCCAGCTTGCCGACGTAGACAATCGCCAAGGCGAGCACCAGAAACGACGCCGAGTAACCTAGCGCCTGCCAGTCTGCTGCCGTCATGTGCGTCTCCTTGTCGTCCAGTCCCTGGGGGACTTCTTGAAGGGTAGCCCACGAACTTCAGTTCGGGGTCCCTTGCCAGTGTGGGGTCGCCTGCTTCCTCTCGATCTGCTTCTCGGCCTACTTCGTCGCAATCTGCGCGTAGAAGTCGTTGCCCTTGTCGTCGACCAGGATGAAGGCCGGGAAGTTCTCGACCTGAATGCGATAGATCGCCTCCATGCCAAGCTCTGGATACTCGATCAACTCAACCTTGCGAATATTCTCTGCCGCCAGCAGCGCCGCCGGGCCGCCGATGCTGCCCAGGTAGAAGCCGCCGTGCTTGTGGCAGGCGTCGGTCACGGCCTTGCTGCGATTGCCCTTGGCGATCATGACCATCGAGCCGCCGTTGGCCTGGAACAGGTCGACGTAGCTGTCCATGCGCCCGGCCGTCGTCGGGCCGAACGAGCCCGACGGCAGCCCCTGCGGCGTCTTGGCAGGACCCGCGTAGTACACCGGGTGATCCTTCAGGTATTGCGGCAGGCCCTCGCCGCGGTCCAGGCGCTCCTTCAGCTTCGCGTGGGCGATGTCGCGCGCGACGATGATGGTGCCGTTGAGCGAAAGCTGCGTGGTGACGGGGTACTTGGACAGCTCGGCCAGGATCTCGGGCATCGGCCGCGACAGGTCGACCGCCACCGCGCCGTGGTCGTGCTTCTGTCGGTAGCGGTCGGGGATGAAGCGGCCGGGATTGCGCTCCAGCTCCTCCAACCACAGGCCATCCTTGTCGATCTTGGCTTTGACATTGCGGTCGGCCGAGCACGAAACGCCCATGCCGATGGGGCACGATGCACCGTGGCGGGGCAGGCGCACCACTTTGACGTCCAGCGCAAAGTACTTGCCGCCGAATTGGGCGCCGAAGCCGATGTGACGCGAGGCCTCGAGCAACGTCTGCTCCAGCTCCAGATCGCGAAATGCCTGCCCGCCTGCGTTGCCCTCGGTCGGCAGCCCGTCGAGATAACCGGCGGAAGCGAGCTTGACGGTCTTCAGACAGCCCTCGGCCGAGGTGCCGCCGATGACGAACGCGATGTGGTACGGCGGACACGCGGCGGTGCCCAGATACTTCATCTTGTCGATCAGGAACTTCTCTAGCGTCCCCGGCGACAGCGTGGCCTTGGTCTCCTGATACAGCATCGTCTTGTTGCCCGACCCGCCGCCCTTGGTGACGAACAGAAAGCGATAGGCCATGCCCGGCGTGGCGTACACGTCGATCTGCGCGGGCAGGTTCGACCCCGTGTTCACTTCCTTGTACAGCGACAGCGGGGCGTTCTGCGAATAGCGAAGGTTCTCGCGGGTATACGTCTCGAACACGCCCTGAGCCAGCCGCGCCTCGTCGTCTGCGCCCGTCCAGACCTGCTGGCCCTTCTTGGCGACGATGGTGGCGGTCCCGGTGTCCTGGCACAGCGGCAGCTGGCCCTGGGCGGCGACCTCTGCGTTGCGCAGCAGGGCAACGGCCACGCCGCGGTCATTCGGGGACGCTTCCGGATCGATCAGGATCTCAGCCACTTGCGCCAAGTGAGCGGGTCGCAGCAGGAACGACACGTCGCGGATCGCCTCACGCGCCAGCAGCGTCAGCGCCTCGGGCTGCACCACCAGCATGTCCTGGCCCTGAAAGGTCTGGACCGACACGTGGTCCTTGGTGATCAGGCGGTACTTGGTGGCGTCGGGGGCAAGCGGGAACGGCGGCTGGTACGCGAACTCGGGCATGGCAAGGCTCCGTGGCGCGAGAGGTCGAAGTCGGGGGCCGGGCGCCCCGGGGGTCATGGCGAGGCGTGGCGAGCGTAGCACCGGGCTTGGGGCAGGGCTACGGGGAGGCGACCTTGCCAACGCACCACCCGCAAGCCACTCTTGCGCCTGAGCCCGCAAAGGTGGGCTTCTCGAATGATAGCTCACCATTTCAATGGTGAGTGCCGCAACGGCCGGTCGCCCGACACGGTCGCCCTGCGCACCCAATGGTCCCGCCCCATCCAGGAGCATCCCATGCAAGTCTGGCTCAATCAGCAGTTCGTCGCGGTCGAGATCGGCGAGCCGCAACTCTATGGCAACGCGTATGTCTGCGGCGTGCAGCTGCCCGGCCGTGCTGACGGCGTGCAGGTGGCGATGGACGCGTATGCAACTGCCCAGCAGTACGGGCACTTGCGCGACCTGACGGTGCTGGCGGCCCGCAGCGCGGCGGCGGCGATTCAGCGCCCCGGAACCGCACTCGTCCCCGTCACCAACGCAGAGCTTCAGGCGCTGTGGAGCTTGGCGCAGCAGGGACAGACCGAGAAGCTGGCTGCCCAAGTGGTGACGCTGCTGCTGGCGGCGTGGCACCGGCAGAAGCCCCTGGATGTGTTCGGGATCGCCGCGTCGCTGAAGCGGTCGGTGTGGGACGTGCTGGGGGCGCTGAAGCTGCTGCACGGCTATGGCGCCATCGTGTACGGGCAGGGTGTGCCTGACCCGGCCGACCTGACGCCGCAAGCCGGGCGTGTGTCGGTCAAGCTGGCTTCGGAACCGCCCAACGTCGCGCAGCTGGTGGCGTTCACAGATGCACTGGGTAGGTCGGTCGATTCGCTGCCGCGGTAGGAAGCGCGTGGGCCGGTCGAGCCCCACGTTTTTGGCGCAGGGATGAAGAAGTGTGAGTCGCCCCGCCCCCGTGCCTCGCAAGTCGCGCAAATATCTGTAATTAAAGAATTGTTACCACGGGGGGCGGGAGCTCATCGATCACAACTTTGCGTCCGGATTCTGATCTACGTCACGCCGCCGCCGACAGAGATTCGTTACCCTTCCTCTCGGCCCGACCTTGTGGGGAGGAAAGGCCAAAGCCCCCGTGCCCCCGCATACGCCAAGCGCCCCCGGCCCTTCCGGCCGACGCGCTTTCGACCATTGCCGAGTGCCACCATGCCGCTTCCGCTCTGCCGCCAACCGGCCCAGCGCCTGACGACTTGTGCATCCACCCGTTCTTTCGCGGCTTCAGCAGTTCTTGTGCTGTGGGCGGCGATGGCCCCAGCCATGACCGGGTGCGGCGACGATGTCCCGGACGCGTCGGGGACGGTTGCCGACGCCGGGCCGGCGACCTCGGCCTGTCGGACGGGCTTCTGGACGACGGAACGGTCATCGACGGCTTGGCGGACGGCTTGGCGGACGGCTTGGTCGATGGGTTGGCGGACGGCCTCACCGACGGCACGCAAGGCACCGATGTCGCGGGCGATCTTGGCGACGTCGCGCCGGGCAGTGATGTTCTGCCGGATGTAGACGTCGACGACGCGGGTACCGACGCTGCGGACCCTGACGCAACCGTTGACGTCGCAGATACCGGTTCGACGGATGCGACCGACGACACTGACGACGCGAATGCTCCGGACCAGACCGGCGACACGGCCGACACCGGCATCTCGCCCGGCGGTTGGTCCATGAAGTGCTTTGCCTGTCACGGAGATGCGACCCGCGACGACCCGGCCCCACCGGTCGACACCAGCGGTTTGGCCGAGACCTGGTACCCCACCGTCGGCGCGCACACCATCCACCTGAGCAAGGCCGACTGGCACAAGACGGTGGTGTGTACCGAGTGTCATGCGGTCCCCTCCAAGGTGAAGGACCCGGCGGTGCCGACCCACCTGAATCTGAAGAACGACCTGATCTGGGGTCCCGTGGCCAAGCAGGGCAGCTACGACGTCACGGAAAACACTTGCTCGGCAACGTATTGTCATGGGGGCACGCTGCAGCCCGACCTGATCGGTCAGGCCACTCAGCGCAAGCCCCTCTGGACCAACCTGGACGGCACTCAGGACGCGTGCGGCAGCGCCTGCCACACCAACCCGCCCGGCGGCAACCACCCCAAGAAGGGCAAGTGCGAGTCGTGCCACGCCGAGACCCTGACGAGCTACGACGCCGCGACGGCGACGGCAGTGTGGAAGGACTCGAATTTGCACGTGGATGGCAAGGTCCAGGTGCAGGGCAACCTGTCGTGCACCAGCTGCCACGGCGACGAACCCAGCAACGACCCCGCGCCGCCCGTCGGCACCAAGGGCGAGACGAAGACCACCCAAATCGCGGTGGGCGCGCACACCCAGCACTTGCAGGGCTCGTCGTGGCATCGGCCGGGCGATTGCGCGGACTGCCACATACAGCCTGACGTCATGCTGCACGCCACCGGCGCCGTCGAGCTGCTCTGGGGCGCCGTCGCCACTGCTGGCAGCGCCAAACCTGCGTGGGACGTGGGTTCTGCCACGTGCGGCAGCACCTGGTGTCACGGCGGCAAGCTGGCCGGTCCCAAGCCCGGGGGCAGCGTAGTGCCCGCGCCCAAGTGGACCCAAGTCGACGGCAGCCAGTCCGCGTGCGGCTCTTCGTGCCACACCAACCCGCCGGGCGGCGGCCACCCGCAGGGCAGCCTGTGCGCCAACTGCCACGGCCAGGTCATCGCCACCTTCGACCCGGTCAACAACAAGGCCACGTGGAAGAACGCAGCGTTGCACGTCGACGGCAAGGTCCAGGCGACCGGCAACGACTGCACCAGCTGCCATGGCGACCCCGACACCAAGGACCCCATGCCGCCCAAGAGCACGCAGGGCGAAACGGCGACCACGGCGCCTGGCGTTGGCGCCCACGCCCAGCACATCCAAGGGGGCGACTGGCACCGCGCCGGACAA
Organism: uncultured Myxococcales bacterium; assembly: GCA_903955385.1. Classification (GTDB taxonomy): domain Bacteria; phylum Myxococcota_A; class UBA9042; order UBA9042; family UBA9042; genus CAJBNH01. Next base: position 5,043 of record CAJBNH010000164.1, read on the forward strand.
TGCGCCGACTGTCACAAACTGCCGACCGATCTGGGGCACGCCGACGGCTTGGTCGACTTCGCATGGGGCGCGGTGGCGCTGGCCCAGGGTGCCAAGCCCGCTTTCGATGACGCCAAGCTGACTTGCAGTGGCTCGCACTGCCACGGGTCAACGCTGCAGCCGGCCAAAGCTGGCGGCAAGTCCCTGCGCGAGCCGGTCTGGAACAAGGTTGACGGCAGCCAGGTCGCTTGCGGTTCGACCTGCCACACCAATCCTCCCGGCGGCACCCACCCGCCCAGTACTGCCTGCGCGACCTGCCACGGCAGTGTCATCAGCGCCTACGACGCGACCACCGGGAAGGCGACGTGGAAGGACGCCACGCTGCACGTCGACGGCAAGACCCAGACTGCCACGCTGGACTGCACCGGCTGCCACGGTGACCCTGCGACGAAGAACCCGGCGCCGCCCAAGGGCACCCACGGCGAGCTGGACACGACTGACCGCGCGGTGGGCGCCCACGCGAACCACTTGAAGTCCAGCCCGTGGCACCGTGCCGGCGTTTGCACCGACTGCCACGTGGAGCCCGCCACGCCGCTGCACGCCGACGGCTCAGTCGGCATGACTTGGGGAGATGTGCCGAAAAAGGACGGCGCTGTGCCCACTTGGGATGGGGCGCAGGTCACCTGCAACAGCAACTATTGCCACGGCGCGACGCTGCAGCCGGCCAAGACCGGGGGCACAGTGGCTCGCAAGCCTGTGTGGACGCAGGTCGACGGCAGCCAAGCCAAGTGCGGCTCGACCTGCCACACCAACCCGCCCGGCGGCAACCACCCGAACAGCAGCCTGTGCTCGCACTGCCACGGTGCGGTGATCAGCGCCTACGACCTCACGACGGGTCAGGCGACGTGGAAGAACGCGGGACTGCACGTAGACGGCGTGGTCCAGAAGACACCGTCGACGTGTGTGACTTGCCATGGCGACCTGGCCAGCCTCTCCGCCGCACCGCCGATCGGCACCAAGGGTGAGACGGCGACGACGGACCGCGCGGTCGGCGCTCACGCGCAACACCGTGGTACCGCCACCTGGCACCGGGACGTTCAGTGCAAGGACTGCCACCCTGCGACCTCGTCCATGCTGCACAGCAACGGCAAGATTGAGTTGACGTGGAGCAGCGTCGTTCTGGCCGATGCCGCGCAACCGGTCTGGGACGTCGGCGCGACCACTTGTGCCGGCACCTACTGCCACGGCTCGACCCTGCTTGGGGCCAACGCTGGTGGCAAGGTATTGCGCACGCCCAAATGGACTCAGGTCGACGGCACACAGGACGCGTGCGGCGTCACGTGCCACACCCTGCCTCCGGGCGGCGCTCACCCGCAGAATACGGCGTGCGCGACTTGCCATGGCGCCACGATTGCGTCGAATGACCCGGCGACCACCCCCGTGAAGTGGGCCGACCGCACCCTGCATGTCGACGGCAAGGTCGATGTGGGCGGGCTGACCTGTACAAGCTGCCACGGCGACAAAGCGACCAACGACCCCGCCCCGCCACTGGGGACGAATGGAGAGACGGTCACCACCTCCATCGCGGTTGGCGCCCACCAGCAGCATCTCGGCGGCTCCGATGCCCACCGGGCTGGCGAGTGCTCTGACTGTCACGTGGTCCCCGACTCGACGACCCACACCAACGGCAAGATCGACCTTGCGTGGAGCGCACTTGCCAAGACCGACCAGCAAACGCCTGCGTGGGACGTGAATCAGGCGACCTGCGCCAGCACGTATTGCCACGGCAACTCGCTGGGGTCGGCCAAGGTCGGCGGAACGCTGCTGCGTACCCCGAAGTGGACGCAGGTCGACGGGACGCAGAACAAGTGCGGCGCCACATGCCACACCAACCCGCCCGGCGGCGCGCACCCGAAGAGCACGGCCTGCGCGACGTGCCACAGCGCAACGATCGCGGCCTACGACGCAACGGCCGCCAAGGCAACTTGGAAGGACCCAGAATTGCACGTCAATGGTCAGGTCGATGTCTCGGCCTTGGCGTGCACCACGTGCCATGGCGATGCGGCGACCAACGACCCCGCACCGCCCAAGGGCACGCTGGGCGAGTCCGCGACCACCGCCAAGGCCGTCGGCGCGCACCAGCAGCACTTGGGTGCCAGCGATTCGCACCGCGCCGGCGAGTGCACCGACTGCCACACGGTACCGACCTCGCAAACGCACACGGACGGCAAGGTCGACCTCGCGTTCGGCACACTGGCCAAGACCGATCTGCAGACGCCGGCGTGGGACGGAACTCAAGCGACGTGCGGCACTACCTACTGTCACGGCAGCTCGCTGGGCCCGGCCAAGGTTGGCGGAGCGACCCTTCGCACGCCGAAGTGGACGCAGGTAGACGGTTCCCAGAACCAGTGCGGGTCGACCTGCCACACCAACCCGCCGGGGGGCACGCACCCGCAGAGCACGGCGTGCCAGTCCTGCCACGGCGCATCGATCGCGTCCTATGACGCGGCGACCAGCAAGGCGACGTGGACGGCCGCATCGCTGCACGTCAACGGCAAGACGGAGGTCACCGCCCTGGTCTGCACCACCTGCCACGGCGACGCAGGGACGAACAATCCTGCGCCTCCCAAGGGGACCAAGGGCGAAACCTCGGTGGCCGCCAAAGCGGTGGGCACCCACCAGCAGCACTTGACCGCAAGTGCCTGGCACCGCGACGGCAAGTGCGACGACTGTCACACCGTGCCCACTTCGCAGACGCATACCGACGGCAAGGTCGACCTCGCCTTCGGTGCGGTCGCCAAGGCTGGCAACGCCACGCCCGCATGGGACACGTCGGCCGTGACCTGCAGCGGAACGTGGTGCCATGGTGAGAAGCTGGACGGCCCCAAGGCCGGCGGAACCGTCCTGCGCACCCCGAAGTGGACCACCGGCGACGGCTCGCAAGACGCTTGTGGCGCAACCTGCCACACCAACCCGCCGGGCGGCGCCCACCCACAGAGCAACGCCTGCCAGCAGTGCCACGCCGGCGTGGTCAGCAGCTACGACCCGGTGACCAAGGCAACGCAGTGGGCCAACGCCGACCTGCACATCGACGGCAAGGTAGACGTCATCGGCATGTCCTGCACGGCCTGCCACGGTGACGATGCGACCAACAACCCGGCGCCGCCCAAGGGCACCAAGGGCGAGACGCAGACGTCCCAGCTGGCCGTCGGCGCCCACGCTCAGCACCTCGCGACGTCGGACTGGCACGCCAGCGGCAAGTGCACGGACTGCCATCAGGTTCCGGTGGACATGGGGCACACCGACGGCACGGTGGACATGGCCTTTGCGGGCAACGCGGTCGCTGATCTGGCCAAACCGGCTTGGGACAAGTCGAACGCGAAGTGCTCGGGCACGTACTGCCACGGCTCGACCCTGCAACCTGCTGCTGCGGGCGGCGTGACCCAGCGCACCCCGCTGTGGACCAAGGTCGACGGCACGCAGAACGCCTGCGGCTCGACCTGCCACACCAACCCGCCCGGCGGCTCGCACCCGGCATCGCCCAACTGCGCGCAGTGCCACGCGGATGTCATCGCGTCCTACGTCGGCGGCGCCTCACCCAAGGCCACGTGGAAGGACCCGAACCTGCACATCGACGGCAAGGTCGAGGTCAAGGCGATGACCTGCACCGCGTGCCACGGCGACACGCTGACCGACAACCCCGCCCCGCCGTTGGGGACCAAGGGCGAGACGGCGACCACGACCTCGGCGGTTGGCGCTCACGGTCAGCACTTGGGCGCAAGCACCTGGCACCGCGCTGGCGAGTGCACCGACTGCCACACCGTGCCGGCCGCGATGGACCATCAGAACGGCACGCGCGACCTGACCTGGGGGGGCACGGCGGCAGTGAACGGGGCCAAGCCCTCGTACTCCGGCGCGAATCTGACCTGCTCCGGGACATATTGCCACGGCAACACGCTGTACGGACCCAAGCCGGGCGGCGCGATCGCGCGCACTCCTCAGTGGACCAAGGTCGATGGAACCCAGGACGCGTGCGGGGCAACTTGCCACACCCTGCCGCCGGCCACTCCCCACCCGCAGAACGAGAACTGCGCGCAGTGCCACGGGGCGGTCGTCAAGTCCATCACCCCCGGCAACCCTGCTTCGGTGGTGTGGAACAATCCCGCGCTGCACATCGACGGCAAGATCGACATGCCCAACGTGACTTGTGTCAGCTGTCACGGCAACGCCGTCACCAACTCCCCCGCGCCGCCGGTCGGCAGCAAGGGTGAGAAGCTGACGACGAACAAGGCCGTCGGCGCACACGCCCAGCACCTTGCGGCGGGCACCACGTGGCACCGGGACGGCCAGTGCGTCGACTGTCACACCGTGCCTGCGTCCAACTCGCACGCAAACGGCAAGTCGGACATGAACTGGAGCACCCCCAGCAACGCAGGCGGCTTGACCCCAACCTACACCGCGGCCGACGCGACCTGCGCCAACAACTGGTGTCACGGCGGTGCGTTGGGACCGGCCAAGACGGGAGGGACGGTCGTGCGGACCCCCTCGTGGACCAAGGTGGACGGCACCCAGGATGCGTGTGGCTCGACCTGCCACACCAACCCGCCGGGCGGCTCGCACGTGGTCCACACGGACTGCACGATCTGTCACACGGCGGTGGTCGCGGCGTTCAACCCGGTGGACAACGCCACCACATGGTTCGACCGCAAGTTGCACGTCAACGGCAAGACAGAGGCGAACGACTACCACGACCAGACGGGTTGGACGTCGCCCAAGTTCGGCACCCAACACCACGGGTCGAACTGGTTCATGCGCAACCAGCAACGAGACGAGCACAACGCCGCCTGTACCAAGTGCCACGGTGCCGACCTGCTCGGCGGGACGGTGGGCGTGTCGTGCTCGAACAGCAGCTGCCACGGCGGCGACTGGAAGTCGTGCGACTTCTGCCATGGCACCAAGGGCGTTTCACAGGCCCCGCCCATCGGAGTCGCCAACGAGACGGCCACCAACACCTTGGGCGTCGGCCGTCACAAGGCGCACCTGACCGCGACAGCCAGCCACGTTGCGTTCGCTTGCACCAACTGCCACACCGTTCCTCCCGCCGGCAACATCGACCACGCCATGCAATACGCGTACTCGGCTGACTTGACGACCGCCGGCCACCACGGCGACGTCGCGTTCTCGGGCGGAGCGACCGGCATGACGTTCAACGTCAACGCGACGACCGGCAACCCCGCCAGCGCGCGCGGCACGTGCATCGGTAGCTGCCACTCGAACGGCCGCGGCGGCAACCCGGTCGTGACGCCGTACTGGGCGGGCGGCAACTGGACGGTGGGAAGCTGCGGCAACTGCCACGCTGCCGCCCCCAACACCGGGCGACATGGCGACCACGACCAAGAGATCGGCTGCACCGGCTGCCACCCCGCGGCCAGCAGCAGTTCGCACATGAACGGTACACGCGACGTGTTGGCGGTGATCTCGGGCGGCACCGGCGG
>CAJBNH010000165.1 GCA_903955385.1 uncultured Myxococcales bacterium
ATGACCATCTCGGAAAACCCAGACGGCATCATGACATACGGTGTGGGACCAGGGTTCACCGGCGACACGGGCTGGCCGGGATCGGCCGGCGCGCTGGTTGGCACGCCCACGTCCTTGATGACGTAGCCGGTCGGCATCCCCAGCTTGGCCTCGGTCGAGTTGTACATGTACGTGCCGCTGGCCGTGACCTGCGGCAGGTAGCCCGACCAGGCCTTGCGTGACAGCTCGCGGGCTTGGGTCAGGCGGCTCTGTGCGGCCTGCAGGTCCAGATTGCGCTCTGAAGCTTGCTTCAGGGCGGCGTCCAGCGTCAGCGCGGGGGCCGACGGGGCAGGTGCGGTGACGGTCAGCGCAAGCGCCGCCAACAACGGGGCAATCATCTCGAAACTCCTGGGTCTTGCGGTTCGATTCCGTTCGCCAACTCACGCGGGGCTGGCGGGTCAGGGGGAGTGGTGGAAGTCGCGGTGCGGTCCCGACGCGCCGTGCAGCAACAGGTCAACCATCAGCGACGCGCGGTCGGTGAGGCTCGGCGGCCTGTCGAGCGACAGCCAGTGGATGAAGAAGGTTTGAAATACGCCCATCAACAGCAACGCAACGTCCTCGGGCGCGCGTCCGCCCAAGTCTGCGGGTGTGGTGTGCACGCGCATCCAGTCGGCGACGCGAAGGTGGGCCAGGCTGAAGCGACTCAGCGGCTGATCGGCCTCCTCGCTGGCGATGTCGCTCATCTGTTGCATCAGGACGGCAAAGGTGTCGCGCCGACGGTCGACGAACTCCAGTGAGTGCCGCAGCAGCAGCTCCAGCTTCTGGGCGAACGTCAGGCTGTCGGGATAGGGCAGGTCGAACGCGGACATCATCTCGCGATTGACCAGGTCGTTCAGCCCCTGCGTGATCTCTTCCTTGCTGCGGAAGTAGGCGTACAGCGAGGGGACGGTGTAGCCCGCCTCAGCCGCGATGTCCTGCATGGTGGCGCGGGTGTTGCGCGCAAACGCCCGTGCGGCGGCCTCGAGAATGTCGACGCGGGTGCGCTCGGCTTTACGCGCCTTTCGATTCTCTTGAATGTCGAATAAAGTATTCATCAGTGTTCGTAGTTTTGCCGACCGAAAGCACGCAAGTCAAGGCAAGCCGCCGCAGCGAAATGATTCGCAACACGGTCGCGTGACCAAGGCACACCAACCGCGCTTCCGCATCGGCATCGAGACGCCTTGCACGCGACCGCGCCCGGCTTTAGCCTGCCCACGCGGCGGGCCAACCTGCCGTGGTGGAGTGCGACGATGGCGCAAAGACTGACGCATCTGTTCGTATGGCTGGGGGCGTTTGCGTGGTCCGGGTGCGTCGTCACCTCAGTACACCCGCACGTCGACGCGGAGAAGTCGGTGAACGACCCGCGGCTGTTTGGCGCGTGGGTCATGGACAACGACAAGGATGCCATCTGGCTGCATGTCGGACCGCGCGCCCCGGCAGGCCAGACGCTGCTGATGCTGAACCAGTCGAGAAAGGAGACGCAGGAGTTCGGCTGGATGAGCGGCGAGCTGCTGACCGCCCCGGCGGGAACCGACGCCATCGGCAGCTTGGGATTCGAGCTGGAGAGCAAGGCCGACGGTACCGTCAGTCCGGTCGACAGGAAGTCCTGGATCCTGATGCGCTATCACGTGGACGGCGACACGCTGAGGCTCGAACGGCTCGACAATGACCCGACCGCCGAGGCCATCCGACGAGGCGAAGTGGCCGGCGAGGCCCCTGACCAGGCGGCGACTGCCGAGGGCGACCGCAAGGCGGCGCCTCCCACCCTGCAAGCGTTTCCTGAGGGGCTTGCCGCCTGGCTCTCCCACAAGGACGCGGCGGCCAAGGGCCCGGTTTGGGTTGAATTCGCTGTGTTTTCGAGGGCGAAGGCTGCCGCCCCAGCCCCTGCCAAGCCCCCCACGGCACCCCCGGTCAAGCCTACTGCCAAACCCCGCTGACCCTGCCGACACGGAGGATGCCCCCATGACCGACCCCGGCACCGCCCCCCCGCTGCACGCTGTCCCCGGTGTTTGCGATGTCACGTTCGTGCGTCCCGACGGTGCCGACCCTCACGCCACGCCACGGCTGCTGATCGACCTGCCGCACGGAGCCACCACCCGCGAACACTACGACGCGGTCAGGAACCGTCTGCACAGCCCCCTGCCCCATCGGCTCGAGGCGTTCTACTTCGTCAACACCGACGTCGGCAGCCCTGAAGTAGGCGCTTGGGTTGCGGAATTGGTGGCCAGACCGCTTGCTGCCCCGGACCTGCTGCTCGCGTGGGCTGCCAGCGGCGCCGTCGAGCCGCCCAAGCCTCTGGCGACCGTGCTGGTCCGCAGCCACATCCCGCGCACCTTCATCGACTGCAACCGCAGCGCCGATGCGGACCCGGACGCCCTGAAGACGGGGGCGCTGACGGGCCTGCTGCCGGAGTACATCACCGACCCCGCCGACCGCGACGCGCTGCTGGACCTGCATCGCCGCTACCACCGCGTGGCCTCGCACGCCCACTCGCTGGTCTGCGGTGCGGGAGGCATGGCCCTTGCGTTGCACACCTACGCCCCTCGCAGCGTGGGCATCACGACCATCGACGCCGACATCGTGCGGAATCTGGAAGCCGCTTACGTACCAGAGACTTACGCCACCTGGCCCGAGCGCCATCCCGTCGACCTGATCACGCGCGACATGAACGACACGCTGCGCGCTCCGGCCGAGCTCGTTGCTGCGATCCGCAAGGGTTACGAAGAGATGGGCGTGCCGACCGCCGAGAACGCCTCGTATCGCCTGCACCCGGACACCATGGGCACCCGCTATGCCCTGCGGCATCCCGATCAGGTCGTGTCGGTCGAGCTGCGGCGCGACCTGCTGGCGGACCCGTTCGACCCGTTCGTGCAGATGCAGATCAGCCCGGAAAAGGCCCGGCGCATGGCGATTCCGCTTGCCGTGGCGCTGCTTGCATGGGCCAACCGATGAAGACCCGGCTGACGCTGCTGATCGACTCGCTGGCCCCCGGTGGCGCACAGACGCAGATCGTGCAGCTTGCCGCCAGTCTGGACCCGGACCTGTGGCAGGTGCGCCTGCACTGGTACAACGACACGCGCCGATTCCGTGAGGTGCCCGACGGCGTGCGGTCAAGCCTGCTGGCCCGGCGCAACCTCGCGGACCCCAAGTTCTATCTGCAGATGGCCCGGCTGGTGTCGCGGCGAGAATCCGACCTGGTCCACGCCTGGCTGCCGTCGCCGTCGCTGTACGGCACGCTTGCGGGTCTGTTGCCGGGGTCGGCCCCCGTGGTGACCGCAGTGCGTTCGTCGCCCTCGCTGTTCGCCCGCGACCCGACCCAGCGACGGCTGACGCTGTGGACGACGCGGCTGGCGTCGGCGACGACCTGCAACAGCTCGGCATCGCTGAAGTGGCTGGTGGAACAAGGCATTGCTCCCAGCCGCCTGCACTACATCGGCAACGCCCTGCCCCCCTCGATAGCCAACCGCACGCCATCGACGGCGGACCAGCGCGGGGACCTGCTGCAGCGCTTGGGTCTTGACCCGCTGCGACCGCCCATCGTGTCGTTGGGCCGGTTTGACGCGTACAAGAATCAGGACGGCTTGGTGCGCGCGCTGGCGATGGTGCGCGACCGTCGGCAGAACCCGGTGCCGCCGCTGCTGCTGGCCGGATTCCTCGAGGACGAGCAGAGGGTTGAACGTGTGCGGCAGCTGGCCAAGGACCTGCGTCTGGAGGTGCACATCGTGCCGGCGGTGACGGACGTGGCCACCCTGCTGGAGGCCGGACGATTCTCGGTGCTCGCTTCCCGCAGCGAGGGCACACCGAACGTGGTGCTGGAAGCGATGGGTCTGGGCACACTGGTCGTCGCAACGCGCGTTGGCGAGGTGCCCGAGTTGGCGAGCGACGGCGAAACGGCCCTGCTGTGCGCCCCAGAGGACGACGTGGCGTTGGCCGATGCGTTGGAGCGGGCACTGGACTTGCCGACCGAGCCGTCGCAGCGGCTGTGCAGCCGAGCCCGGCAGGACATCGTCGAGCGGTTCGCTGACCGCGTCATCGCGGCGCGGTACGAGACGGTATTTCGGTCGGTGCTTCCGCCAAAGTAGCTTGTTGTGCGGCTACTTGCGGACCTCGATGAGCGTGCCGTGGCCCCACGCCTTGCCGAACTTCTGCACCAGCCCGCGCGGGTACAGCTTCCACGCCGCCTTGTGGAACGCCGACTGGTACTTGGCGCTCCGGCGATAGCTCAACAGGTCGCCGCCCAGGAACACCACCTCGTAGTGGCGGTCGCGGAAGGCTGCAAGCAGCTGATCAAGCTCAGGAAGTGTGTACGACTTGGTGCCCGGGCTCTCGAGAAACTGATACGTCGCCCATCGCGGACCGTGCCAGATCTTCCCCTTGGCCACGCAGTGCACGCCCCACAGCAGGATCGAGGTCCACGACGGGTAGTGGTAAAGCATCAGGCGCGCCGACCCGCCCGGCTTGAGCACGCGAAACACCTCTGCGATGGACTTGGTGGTGTCCGGGGTATGGTGCAACACACCGTACGAATAGACGATGTCGAATGTGTTGTCGTCGAACGGCAACCGCTCGGCGTCGGCTTGCCGCAGGTCATGGGCCAGCCCCTCCAGCTCGGCCCGCTCGCGCGTCAGGGCGATCGCCGCGTCGGTCAGGTCCACGCCGGTGGCGACGGCCCCGTTGCGCAGCCACTGGACATGGTCGGTCCCGGCGCCCACGCCAATTTCGAGCACGCGCAGGCCCTTGGACTCAGAGAATCGGGCGAACTGCGGGATGAAGGGCTCGAGTTCGTACCGCTCGCGCTCGATGGTGTCGAAGTAGTCCCGGCGACTCTGACCGCCGACCTGCCGGGTGCCGCAAGGCTCTGCAGTCCAGTGGGCATGGACAGCCCGCTTCAACTCAGAAGGGTCGGACGGCGCGACGGTCATGAAGGGCTCCTGCACGCGGGCCAACGACCCGGAAACGCTCGCAGGAGACTACCCAAAGGTCCGGGGGAAGGCAACGCAGGTTGACGGCGAGCCCGGTCGGACGGACAGTGTTCGCCCCCCACCTTCCACCTGTCCGGAAGCTGGGTCCACCGCACCAAGAGAGCCTATCATGAGCGAGATCAGCGACCTGCCTATCGAAGTCACCGAAGCCCCCGCGGGCGAGCCCGTTCTGCAGCCGTCCGACCTGGTCGGCGACGTGACGTTCGGCTCCAACGCTGTACCGGAAGGCGAGTCCCGCGCCCAGCGCCTGCACCGCATCCGTCACTCGACCGCCCACTTGATGGCTGAGGCCGTCGTGTCGCTGTTCCCGACCGCCAAGGTCGCCACCGGACCGTCCATCGAGCACGGCTTCTACTACGACTTCGACCTGCCGCGGACACTGACGCCGGAAGACCTCGAGGAAATCGAGCGGCGCATGAAGAAGGTCGCCAAGCGCGGCATGCCGTTCCAGAAAGCCACGATGCCGATCGCCCAGGCGCGGGAGCTGTTCGAGAAGGCGGGCCAGAGCTACAAGGTCGAGGTCATCGACACGATTCAGGAAAAGCAGAACCCGACCGAGGTGACGCTGTACCGTCAGGGCGCGTTCGTGGACTTGTGCGCGGGTCCCCACGTCAGCTCGACCAGTCGTCTGAAGCACACCAAGCTGACGAAGGTCGCGGGCGCGTATTGGCGCGGCGACTCCAACCGCCCGATGTTGCAGCGGATCTACGGCACGGCATGGGAGACGCAAGAGGACCTGGACGCGTACCTGCAGTTCCTGGAAGAGGCGAAGAAGCGCAACCACAAGCGGCTGGGTGAGGAGCTGGACCTGTTCCACTTCCACAAGGAGTCGCCGGGCGCCGCCTTCTGGACGCCGCGCGGCTTTACCGTGGTGCAGTCGCTGCAGAAGTACTGGCGCGAGCTCGGCGACCGGCGCGGCTACCAGGAGATCTGGAACCCCCTGTTGTACAAGAAGGATCTGTACGTGCGCTCGGGCCATTACGAGCACTACAAAGACGACATGTTCATCATCCACCAGGAGGACACCGAGTACTGCCTGAAGCCGATGAACTGCCCCGACACCTTCCTGTACTACACCAGCAAGCGTCGCAGCTTCCGCGAGCTGCCCCTGCGCATCGCTGAGGGCGGCATCCTGCACCGCAACGAGCTCGCGGGCGCGCTGAACGGCCTGTTCCGCGTGCGCCAGTTCATGCAGGACGACGCGCACATCTTCATCACCGAAGCGCAGGTGCAGTCCGAGATCGCCGAAGTGCTCGACATCGTGAAGGAAGTCTACTCACTGTTCGGTCTGTCGTACGAGTTCACGCTGTCGACGCGCCCAGAGAAGTTCATGGGTGAGCCGGCGGTGTGGGACCAGGCGGAGGCGGACCTGCGCGCGGCGCTCGACGGCGGCGGGACGGTGTATGCCGTCGATGAGGGCGGCGGCGCCTTCTACGGCCCGAAGATCGACATCAAGGTCAACGACTGTTTGGGGCGCAAGTGGCAGTGCGCGACCGTACAGCTCGACTTCCAGCAGCCGATCAACTTCGACATGGGCTACACGGCCAGCGACAACAGCCGCCAGCGGCCGATCGTGATTCACCGCGCGGTGTTCGGCACGTTCGAGCGCTTCATGGGCGTGCTGCTGGAACACACGGCGGGCGTGCTGCCGACGTGGATGAGCCCGGTGCAGGCCGTCGTGGTGCCCATCTCGGACAAGTCGACCGACTACGCGTTCGAGGTACTGGCCAAGCTGAAGGCGGCGGGGCTACGGGCCGAGGTCGACGACCGCAACGAGAAGATGAACCTGAAGATCCGCGAGGCAGAGCTGCGCAAGACGCCGTACATGATCGTGGTAGGCGAGCGCGAGGCCGAGCTGGGCACCTGCAGCGTGCGGACCTACAAGGACGGCCCGCGCGGCGCCTTCGAGGTTTCGGCCATCGTCGCGGAGATCGCGGACAAGGTGAAGACGCGGGAATTCGACGTCAAGATCACGCCGTTGCGTAGCTTCGACAACGAGGACGAGGCACCGGTCGAGACCGAGAGCGAATACTAGCCAGCAGCACTGCCCCACCTGGTGTCCCAGCCTTCTCCAGAGCATGACGCCATGCGCTTCACCCACAAGCCGTTCGACGCGCTGACGCTGCACGAGCTGTACGAGCTGATGTGCCTGCGCGACGACGTCTTCGTGGTCGGGCAGAAGGTCACGTCGGAGCCTGAGGTCGACGGACTGGACCCACAGTGCGTTCACGTCATCGGGCGAGACGACGGCGGACGAATCGTGGCCACCGCTCGTCTGTTCGTGCACGAGGACCCCATCAAGGTCGGTCGTGTCGCCGTCGCGCGGCACCTGCAAGGACAAGGCATCGGCTCGCGTTTGATGACGTATGTGCATGAAGTGCTGGGAGAAAGACCGGCCGCCATGCACGCACAGGCACACCTGGAGCGCTGGTACACCCGCTTGGGCTGGACCGCGGTGGGCGACGTGTTCGACGAGGCCGAGATTCCGCACCGGCACATGGTGCGCCCAGGAATCCGTCCATGAGCCGACCGTGGCGTGTGGCGCTTGGGGCGCTTTCTGCGTGACACCGAATTCGCTTTTGAGATCGACAACATTACCAACAATTACTCCAGTAGCTCATCGCCTCGAGGGCTGTGCGCATTTGACCCGGATAAAGAGCGGGTGCAGGCCTGGCCGCAAGACATTCGCGACCACGCGCTGCGACTGACGGCCCGGGTGTTTGCCATCGAGACCTGATCAGAGGCAGGCGGCTCGCGGGCGGGCGTTTCAACACGGGACGGCGGCAACCCCGCCCGCGACCAAGACATGTTTCTGCGACCTTGACCGTCAGCCATTGGCACAGCAAGCTTGACCACACGATTCATCATCGTGATCCCCCCTCACCCGCAAGGAGCTGCCCCATGAGTCCATCGCGAAACACCGCGTTATCGACGGTCTTCTATCTGATCACTACCTGCACGATGGTGTCTGGTTGCGGTCAGTTGCAGCAGATCACAGGCGTCAAGGTGCCGAATGCGTTGGGCAACGGCCACTCTGCGGGAGAGACGACTGCACCCAGTGTCTCCACCGGCCGAAGCGGCGGCACCGGCCATCAGGCAAAATCAGGCCAGGTCACGCCGGGAAGCGACTTTCCCGGTTGGGTGAGTACGCAAGCGCGCGACATCCGCTTCTGGAAGGATGACCTGTCGACCCAGCAAGGCCGTCTGAAGGACTCAGGCAACTGCGAGTCCTTCATGGGGCAGGTGGACCAGTACGACTACGTGGGCACGATGCGGACGATCGAGGCGCGCATCGCCAAGGAGCCCGGCTTGATGAGCCAGCGCGGCCTGGCCGGCGACGTCGAGCGACTGCGCGCAATGAAGCCGTTCTTCACCGATTACGCAGACTACGTTGCCCGCGAGATGACCGCCGTGTCCGACGACGTGTTCGCGATGCAGAAGGATGGCGACCTGATTCCGGCCAAGAACACGGCCATCCTCGGGTCGCGCGTGTGCGATGCGGGACTGAAGCTCGCCGCTGACCACGCCAAGTTGCACGAGATCCGCGACGGCTTCTCCAAGGTCGTCACCGAGATCGACGTGGCCATCGACAAGACGTACTCCGGACCGTTCCACAAGGCGCACCTGAACCAGATCGTCTTCTCGTCACAGCCGCTGGTGGCGGGCACGGAAGAGGCTGCCGCCGTGAAGACCAGCTTCACCGCCGCCGATCGCATCTACGGCACCGTGTACCTGGACCAGAAGCTGGCGGACTCCTCCGGTCGGTTGACCCTGACCTTTGTGGAGGAAGGAAGCGACGCCGCAGTGTTCGAGTGGGACCTGAACAAGGGACCCGATGGCACCGGCCGCATGGTGTTTCCGCTGGAAATCGCCCCTGACCCGAAGTCGGCCGTGTTCGCAGCCATGGGCGCCGACCTGGCGACGGAGCTGGCGAGTCTGGCGCCCCGCAAGCGCACGATGGAGGTCAAGCTCTCGTTCCAGCAGCGTGGGATGAGCTCTGGTGGCACCGTCGCCAAGGGCCAGATCGCGCTCGACACAACGGTGGGTCTCGAGACCCTGGCACAGACCGGCGAGGTGCTGACGCAGCGTGTGATCAGCGAAACCCGGATGCCCAAGGCGGGGTTGAAGGACGCCGCCGTCGAGAAGCAGATGCTGGCCGCTCTTACCGCTGCGGGTTGGAAGGAGACGCCCTTGCGCGCCGTCATCACCGGCACCACTTGGCAGCTGTACTACCACGCGATCTCAGGCGCCGTTACCTCGCGCGACATCAGCGCAGCCGTCGCCGTCCGCACCCCCAAGGGCGAGTGCCGCTACTTCAACGTGACGATGTTCCAGAACGCGATGGGCCGAGGCTTTGCCCCCGCGCAGCTGGGCATGACCTTCCTGGCCCACGACATGGACTGCGGCAACGTCGCGAAGTAGTGCGGCTGCGGTCGCGGCCTCGACCCCGGCTTACGCTGGCGTTTCCACCTTGCCGTACAGTTCCTTGCGCTCCGCCATGTGAAACACCTTGGCGAACGCGACGAACGCAATCGGCGACACCAGCGCCATCCCGCCGACAATCAGCCAGATCATCCCGTGGTCGGCATACGGCGACACGGCCCCCATCACCCGCAAAGGCTCGTCGGCCAGCTTCAGGATGAACGTGCGCTCGGGCGTGTAGGTCGTCAGCAGCCAGCCCGACAGCGGACCCACCACCAGCTTGGCGGCAAAGAACGGCAGGTAGCTCAAGGCGATGTACGACCCCTCGCGGCCGGCGGGGGCGATCTCGGCCGTGAACTGCAGCAGGCGCGGCGACCAGATGGCCTCGCCGACGGTAAAGACCATCACGTACACGATCATGACGAAGAACAGCGGCGTCTGCTGGCCCACCGGCACGCCCAGCCAGGTGTTGAAGACCAGGTCGGCGAGCCAGGTACCCATCAGCGGCTCGTAGAGGCTGGGGGGCAGCGCGGCCAGGAACACGGCACCCGCCGAGACCGCCGTGCCGATCGACATCATCCGGTACGAGCTGACCTTCTTGGTCAGGGCGGCAATCACCGGCACCAGCAACACGATCAGCACCGGATTCAACACGCTGTAGATATTACCGATCTTCACACCGTCGCCGAGCACGCGGATGCCGTACTTGGGGAACGTGTAGTGGAAATGGAAGAACACCATGCGCACGGGCACCGGAATCGCGAGCAGGAAGATGAAGACCCAGAACGCCCTTTCCGACACCGCCTTGCCGAAGATGCGCCCGGTGTCGGCCGCCGCCTTCTTCATCACCACGGCGGTCGCGTGCCACATCGTCCCTTCGGCGCGCGGGGCCGCCGGGGTCACGACGATACTGCCGTCGTCCATGCGCTCGACGCCTTCCCGCATGAACAGAACCAGCAGCAGCGTGGGGATCGTCAGCACCAGACTGGCCGTGAAGATGACCTGATAGGTCGACATCTCGCCGCCCAGCAGCGGAATCGCGACCATGGCGTGCTCGCCGAGCGCCGTGCGGATGCCGTCGAAGATCAGGCCGCCCGCCGCCCAACCCACGTTCATCAGCGTGTAGAACAGGCCAAAACCCAGCGCGGCACCCTCAGACGTCGTAAAGCGCTTGATGCCGACCGACAACACCGGGCCGACGATGGCGGTGCCGAGCGCGATGGGCACGAAGCTGAGCAGCGTGACCCACAGCAAGCTGTCGGAAAGCGGCATGAATACGCGGGCGAACAGCAGCAGCAGCGTGCCCAGGATCAGCGTGCGCTTGATGCCGATGGCGTCGCAGACCGCGCCGACCAGGATGGTCGCAATCGTCACGAGCATCGACCAGACGCCGATGTACGACCCCGCCTGCTGGTCCGACAGGCCCACGTCTGCCGAAAGAAACAGCACGAAGGCTAGGTTGGCTCCACCGTAGGCCGAGTACTCGACCACCTTGGCGGCGTACAGGAACCAGAGCTCCTTGGGGCTGCCTTTCAGCGCGCCACGCGAGGCCAGAATGACGTTGATCAGGACGATGACGAGGAGGATGAGGAAGAAAAGCATCGCTCTCCCTGAGCTGTGGGGCGTGGGGCGCCCGGCGTCGGAGTCAGGGTGACTCGCACGGGAACGGCCAGAGCGTCAAGCGCGCGCTTTGACGCACCGATCCGGCCATGGTAGTCGGGCCTCCCGCTGCACCCTTGGACGGCCGCCAAGATGTCGCGATGCATCGGGATCCAAAGAACATGAAGATGGGCGAGCTGCGGGTCTCGGTCTTCCCCATGCGCGTGCTGTCTTCCGTCCCGCAGCACTGACCGAGGACGCGCGATGGCTTCACACCTGGTGTCCGCCTGCCTGCTGGGCCACGCCTGCCGCTACGACGGCAACAGCAAGCCTTCCCCCAACGTGCAAGCGCAGGTGGCGGCGTGGCGCGCGTGCGGCGACGACGTGGTGGCGGTGTGTCCCGAAGAGCTGGGCGGGCTGGGAACCCCGAGACCGGCTGCGGAGTTGCGCGGTGGCGATGGTCACGCGCTGCTCGAGGGGCGTGCGACGGTGCAGCGCATCGTCGACGACGGTGACGTAACGCAGGCGTTCGTGCGCGGGGCGATGCTGGCGGCCGATGCGGCGCCGCAGGCGGTGTCGGCAGTGCTGAAGGCGCGGTCGCCGTCGTGCGGGTGTGGCGTGACGGAGATCGACGGGCAGAAGTCCAACGGCGACGGCGTGTTCGCTGCGGTGCTTCGGCGGCGGGGCGTTGCCGTGGCGACAGAGGAATTGCTTTCCTGACAGCAGGTTACAGCGCGTCGATCACGGCATTCAGCGTGGCGCTGGGGCGCATCGCCCGGCCGGTCTTGGCGTCGTCGGGCAAGTAGTAGCCGCCCATGTCGACCGGAGCGCCCTCAACTGCTCGGAACTCGGCCAGGATCGTCTGCTCGGCACCCGTCAGCGTCGCGGCAACGGGGGCGAATCGCGTCTTGAGCTCCAGGTCCTTGTCCTGCGCCGCCAGCGCCTGCGCCCAGTACAGCGCGAGGTAGAAGGTGGCGCCGCGGTTGTCGAGCTCGCCGATCTTGCGCGACGGCGCGCGGTTGTGGTCCAGGTAGGCACCGATGCCCTGATCCAGCGTCTCGGCCAGCACGGTGGCCTTGGCGCTGCCGGTACGCGCGGCCACCTGCTCGAACGCGGGGACGATGGCGTTGTACTCGCCCAGCGAGTCCCAGCGCAGGTGCCCTTCCTTGACGAATTGCTCCACATGCTTCGGGGCCGAGCCGCCGGCGCCCGTCTCGAACAGGCCGCCGCCATTCAGCAAAGGCACGATCGACAACATGCGCGCGCTGGTGCCGAGCTCCAGAATCGGGAACAGGTCGGTCAGGTAGTCGCGCAATACGTTGCCGGTGACCGAGATGGTGTCCTGGCCCTTGCGAATGCGCTCGAGCGAGACCTGCATCGCCTCGACCGGCGGCAGGATGCGGATGTCCAGGCCGGCGGTGTCGTACTTGGGCAGATAGGCCTTTACCTTCGCGATGATCTGCGCGTCGTGGCCGCGCTTCTCGTCCAGCCAGAAGATCGCGGGCGTCGCCGAGGCCCTGGCACGCGTGACCGCCAGCTTGACCCAGTCCTGGATCGCCTCGTCCTTGGCCTGGCACATGCGAAACACGTCGCCCGCCTCGACCGTCTGCTGCAGCAGCGTCGTGCCCGCAGCGTCGACCACACGCACCACGCCCGGGGCCTTCAGCTCGAACGTCTTGTCGTGCGAACCGTACTCCTCAGCCTTCTGCGCCATCAGCCCCACGTTGGGCACGCTGCCCATGGTCGACGGGGCGAACTGCCCGAACTTCTGGCAGTCTTCGATCATCGCTTGGTACATGGTCGCGTAGCAGCGGTCCGGCACCAGCGCGACCGTGTCCTGCAGCTCGTCCTTGGCGTTCCACATCTTGCCGCCGTCGCGCACCACGTTCGGCATCGACGCGTCGACGATCACGTTGTTGGGCACGTGCAGGTTGGTGATGCCCTTGCGCGAGTCGACCATGGCCAGCGCCGGGCGGTCGGCGTACACGGCGGCGATGTCGGCCTCGATCTCGGCCTTCTTGGCGGGGGGCAGCAGGCCGAGCTTGTCGAGCACGCCCTGCAGACCGTTGTTCACATTGGCGCCGACGGACTTCAGTGTTTCCGCGTGCTTGTCCAAGGCCTTGGCATAGAACACCGACACCGCGTGGCCGAACATGATCGGGTCCGAGACCTTCATCATGGTCGCCTTCAGGTGCAGCGACAGCAGCGTGCCGTCGCGCTTCGACGCCTCGATCTCGTGGGCGAAGAAGGCGCGCAGCTCGGCGACGTTCAGGGTGGCCGAGTCGATCACCTCGCCGGCCTTCAGCGGAAACGCGGACTTCAGCACAGTCACGGCGCCGTCTTGGGCGACGAACTCGATGCGGACTTCGGTGGCCTTCGCAACGGTCATCGACGTCTCAGTGCCGTAGAAGTCACCCTTGGCCATGAAGGCGACGCGCGTCCGGGAGCCACTGGTCGGCCACGCCTTCATCATGCGGTGCGGGTTCTTCTGCGCGTTCTTCTTCACCGAGGCCGACGCACGGCGGTCCGAATTGCCCTCACGCAGCACCGGATTCACGGCCGAACCCAGCACCTTGGCATAGCGGGCCTGAATCACCTTCTCGGCGTCGGTCTTGGGGTCCTCCGGATAGTTCGGAACGTCGAAGCCCTTGCCCTGCAGCTCCTTGATCGCCGCCTGCAGCTGAGGGGCGGTGGCGCTGATGTTGGGCAGCTTGATGATGTTCGCCTCGGGGGTCTTGGCCAGCTCGCCCAGGCGCGTCAGATAGTCGGGAATCTTCTGGGAATCCGTCAGCTTGTCCGGGAAATTCGCGAGGATACGGCCCGCCAGCGAGATGTCCCACGCCTCGACATCGATGCCCGTGCCCTTGGTGAAGGCCTGCACGACCGGCAGCAGCGCAAACGTCGCGAGTGCGGGAGCTTCATCGATACGGGTCCAGATGATCTTGGAAGAAGTCATGACTTATCCTGGAGTTGGCGGTATGGCGTGAGCGGCGGGGGGCCGTGCGCGCGGTCTCGATGAGGTCGCCCCCCGGCGGCCGAGACGTGCGCAGGCCGTGCTGAATAGACCAGATCGGGGGGGTTTGACAAACGGGGGGGCTGCGGGGCGGACGCGGCGAGGTGCGGGCGGCGTCACCGGCGGGTGGGGGTGTCGGGCGGGTCTTCTTGGTCCCGTCGCCGATGAGACCGCTGTTGTCGTACCCCCAGCAATGAACCGTGTCAGTCGCGAGCGCTGCGCACGAGCTGTAAGCGCCTACGCCGATGGCTTTTGCCCACGCTCCAGACGCGAGCTTTGACGCAGTTCAGACAGTCTGGACTGTTCAAAAGCTCGCATTCCGGCGGACGCGTCGCAGCGCACCGTCCTGTCGATTTACGCAAATCCGCTGACGATGCGCGAAGTTCACCGACCCGGTCGGCCATTCGTGCTGGGACGGCTGCCTGCTCCCGGGCGACTGCCGGCCCCCGGACGAGCGCCGGGCTGCGAGTCGGGGCGACCACCGTGCGTGCCGGGCCTGGCGCCGGGCTGCGGTCTGGTGACCGGCTTGGGCTTGGCGACTGCCTTGGCGGGCTTGGCTGGCGCGGCGGACTCGTCGGGAACCGCCTCCGGTTCGGCGGCTGGGGGGGGCGCCGCTTGCTCGCCGGGAGCCGGCTCCTCTTGAGCGCCTTCGTTGGCCGGGTCGACCGGCGGAACCTCTGCGGACGGTGAGGGTTCCGCGGGCACGGGAACCGCTTCTGGCGCTGGTGCCGGGACTGCGGGCGCAGCGGGAACCGCCGGGGCCGTCGTCGCCCACGAGGGCAAGTCGACCGGCGCAGGCGCCTGTACCGCCGGCGGTTCGACGGGCTTGTCCTTGGCAAGGAGCTTCTCGATCCGGTCGCAACCCAACACCGCCACTGCAGACACCAACCCTACACAAGCCATCGCGATGCGCATTCGCCTTCCTCCGTTCGGAAATGGTCTGACGTCCGCATCGTCCCGACATTTGTCGGCCTTGGCAACTGCCGCGTTCTCCCCTTGCTCCGCAGCCCCCCCACAAGCTACCGTTGCGACGCCTCGTCCCGCGGCACTTCCTTTCCTGCTCCCGGAGTTCCCGATGCGCGCGTCCTTCGCTGCCGTCCCTGCGGTGCTCGCTTTGGTCCTGTCGTTCGGTTGCAGCGACGGCACGACGTCCGGCGGCTCCGACTACACCTTGGACGCAAGTCCCGACATCGTGTTCCAGAACGACCTGGTCGATGCCAAGCCGTCCGACGCGCTCGCCGACACCGCCATCCCCGACGACACGGTCACCGACAGCGCCGACGTCGAGCCCGATCTGGTGGAAGAGGTCCTCGAGGACGCCGCCACCGACGTCACCGCCCCCGAGACGTTGACGCCCTGCCCCGGCGGCCCCGGCTGCTCGTGCGCGTCGGCCAGCGACTGCGACAGCTCGCTCTGCATCTACACGCCAGACGGCAAACGCTGTGCGGAGTTGTGCGAGGGCATGTGCCCCGAAGGCTACAAGTGCGAGACCCTGACCAAGGGCGACCTATCGACGGCCAAGGCGTGCGTCCCCACCTACGGCAAGCTCTGCCAACCCTGCAACGCGACGAAGGATTGTGACGCTGCCGGCATCTCGGGCGCGCTTTGCGTCGATCAGGGACCTGACGGTCGCTTCTGCGGAACCGCCTGCGAAACCTCCAAAGACTGCCCGGACGGCTACGGTTGCATGGTCGGCCAGTCGCCCGAGGGCCCCAAGGCCCTGCAGTGCGTGCGCCTGCCCTTGGCGGGATCCGGAGCAGAGTACGGCACTTGCGCCTGCACGCCCGACTCCAAGACCCAGGGCCGCTCGACCACCTGCTTCGGCCAGCAGACCGATCTGACCGGCAAGGTCGTCGGCAGCTGCCCGGGCGAGCGCATCTGCAGCCCCATCGGCTTGGGCCAGTGCATCCTGACCGCCCCCAAGGCCGAAACCTGCGACGGCATCGACAACGACTGCAACGGCCAGATCGACGAGTCCGCCGGCGGCTGCGACCAGGGACAGACCTGCCAGAACGGCAAGTGCACCGGCGGCTGCTCGGCGACCAACGGCGGCTGGAGCGACTGGACATGGGGCGCGTGCTCCGTCAGCTGCGGCGGAGGAACCCACACGGCGACGCGGACTTGCACCAACCCGGCACCGGCATGCGGCGGCCAGGCGTGCGCGGGCGAGGCCCAACAGACCGAGTCCTGCAACCCCGACGCCTGCCAGGGCGACGCGCTGCCGTTGGGCACCAGCGTCTGGGCCATCGGCGAAGAGACGGCGCAAGGCATCGTCCCCGCCGGCGTCACCTCGATCACGGCTGAGCTGTGGGGCGGCGGTGGCGGCGGCGGCTTCCCCGGCAACGGCGGCGGCAGCGGATGGGTCAAGGCGACCCTGACGGTCAAGGCAGGCGACAAGGTCAACGTGCGCGTGGCCGGCGCAGGCGACATTCGCGGCGGTGGCGGCGGCGCGTCGATCCTCTCGCTCAACGGCACGACGGTGCTGGTGGCAGGCGGCGGCGGCGGCGCAGGCTGCGACGGCAACTCGGGCGGCGACAGCACGGCGCTGGTGGGCGCAGGCGGCGGCGGCGGCGCGATCGGCGGCAGCGGCGGCGCGGGCACCGACAACAACAAGTACAGCACCAATTCCGGTGGCGGCAAGGGCGGTACCCAGTCGGCAGGCGGCCAGGGCGGCGTGTCGGCCAACGCGTCGGGCTACAGCGGCTGCGAGACCCAGGGCTATCCCGGCGACGCCTATACCGGCGGCGCGTGCAACGGCGGCTTCCTGTGCAAGGCCGGCGAGTTCGCGACGTATGAGAAGGGCGGCAAAGCCTGCACCGGCAACGGCACCGGTGGCGCGGGCGGCGCGGGCTGGTTCGGCGGCGGCAGCGGTTCGTCCAAGTACACGTACACGGGCGGCGGCGGTGGTGGCGGCTCGTCCTGGGCCCATGCCAGCGTCACGGTCGTCAACTCGGAGGCCGGCGTCATCGGAACCCCGGGCGGCACCGCGTCCCCCAACTGGCAGGGCGACGCAGGCGCAGGCGGCCTTGGTGTGCAGGGCGCGTTCAAGGGTGACCCTGCAACAGGCAAGCCGGGACGAGTGGTCCTGAAGCTGTAACACCCTGCAACGAGGGCGTATCGATGGAATTCCTCGAGCAACTGCTGACGGAAGCGCGCAGCGACCTGACGTTTGAGCTGGGCGCCGCGCTGCTGATCACGCTGGCCATCACGCGGTCGCTGGTGCCGCGAGAAGAGCGGCGGACCGCCGGCACCGTCATCCTGTACGCACTGCACCTGCTGTTGTTGCCCGTCGCGGCGTGGCTGCGGTGGACGTCGGCGGGGCCAGGCTCCCTCGAGCACTCGCTGCACGCCGGCGTGCGGATGGGCGTGCTGGTGCTGGGTGCGGTGGTGGCGATTGGTGTGGTCGCGCAGCTGCTGTTCGAGGTGTTGCTGCCTCGCATCAAGGTGCAGTCGCCGCGGATCCTGCGCGACCTGACCGTTGCGATCGGCGCCATCATTGCCACCTTGGCCATCGCGACGCGGCTGGGCTTCAACCTGTCGGGCATCATCGCGACATCGGCAGTCTTGACCGCCATCATCGCGTTTTCGCTGCAGGATACCCTCGGCAACATCATGGGCGGCTTGGCACTGCAGCTGGAGGGGTCGATCTCGGTCGGCGACTGGATCAAGGTGGGCGAGGTGGCGGGCCGGGTGCGCGAGATCCGCTGGCGCTTCATCGCCATCGAGACCCGGAACTGGGAGACGGTGATCTTTCCCAACTCCATGCTGTCCAAGGCCCAAGTGACGATCATCGGACGCCGTGCGGGTCAACCCGTGCAGTGGCGTCGGTGGATCTGGTTCAACGTCGGCGTGGAACACGCGCCGTCGGAAGTCATCCGCGTCGCTCACGCCGCCGTTGCAGACACGCCGATGGCAGGCGTATCAATCAATCCCGGCCCCAGCTGCGTGCTGATGGACTTCGGCGAGGCCGGTCACAAGTTCGCCCTGCGCTACTGGCTGACCGACCTTGCAGCCGACGACGGCACCGACAGCGCAGTGCGGGCGCGTCTGCACTTCGCCTTGCAGCGCGCGGACATCGACCTGACCTGGCCCACGCGCACGCTGCACGTCTCCGACGACGGCCGCCGACAGGACTCCGAGTCGGCCCACGATCTGGCGCGGCGGCTGAAGGTGCTGGAACGACTGGAGCTGTTCCGCGAGCTCGAGACGGGCGAGCGCGACCACATCGCGGCCGCCCTGATGTTCGCCCCATTCGGTCGCGGCGAGGTGCTGACCCATCAAGGCAACGTCGCGCACTACCTGTACATTGTGGTCAAGGGAGAAGTCAGCGTGCGCGTGGCCGTCGACGGCGGGCTGGACCAGCAGGTCTCGCAGCTCTCAGGACCGTGCTTCGTCGGCGAGATGGGCCTGCTGACCGGCGAACCGCGCACCGCGACCATCGTGGCGGCAACCGACGTGCAGTGCTATCGCTTGGAGAAGGGTGCGTTCCAGTCCGTCCTGCAACAGCGGCCTGAGCTGGCAGGCAAGCTGGCCGAGATTCTGACGCGCCGCAAGGTCGAGCTGGAGGCGGTGCGCGAGGGTCTCTCTGTGACCGCCAAGGAGCGACGGGTCAAGGAGTCCAGCGCACAGGTGCTTGGCAAGATCCGCGATTTCTTTGGGTTGTAGTGGTGCCGCCCGACGGCGGACCGGGCCGGAGCCGCCTGCCACCGCTTGCCGCCGGATTCCAAGGTGCGGCCGTCCACCTGCCAGGCGCGGTGGCCAGTCCCCGCGGATTCGACGGCCCGCTTGCACCCCAAGCCCCACCCCGGCACCATCGGCCCACGACGCCACCGCTTCGTGAGGTTGCCGATGATCCGCCATTCTGCTTGGTTTCTGGCCACCGTCGCGCTCGTCGCCCTGGCCGCCTGCTCCGAGGACCCTGCCGCCGCAACGACCGACACCGCCGTCGATGCGGTGGCTGACACGGTGGCCGACACCGCGTCCGACACACAACCCATCGACACAACTCCGGATGTCGTGGCCGAGGTCGACGCTGGTCTGGATGCGCCCGACTGGACGCCCGACCGCGCCTGCAACACCGGCGGCGGCGTGCTGCCCAAGGGGCTGGACGAGATCGCTTGGGACGATGGCGTCATGAAAAGCCACGTCAAAGAGCAGACTTGGAGCATTCTCGGCAAGCCATTGGTTGACGAGTCGCTGTACGAGGCGGTGCGCTTCGACCTCGACGGCCCGATGAAGATCTGGGGCTTCCGCGTGCAGTTCGGCAGCGTCGCAGAGGCCAAGGACGCCCCCGTCACGCTGGGACTGTACCGCGACTTCGGCCACAACGGCTTCGACTTCTGGGCCAAGGACCCCATCTGGACGGTGTCGCGCTGCGGTGACCAGGTCGCGCCCGAAGAGTGGGTCGACTACCGCCTGCCGCAGCCCGTGGTCATCGATCAGCCGGGCCTCGTGTACGTCGCCAGCCTGCGCAAGAACGCCGACAGCCCTGCCCTCGCGTTTGACGGCACCCTGCCCGAAGGCTGCGAAGATCCGAACAATTGCTGCGGCCCGTTTGATGCGTGCCACTCGGCCTGGAACCTGCCGGACATGACCAGCTACACCATCGACGGCCAGCTGAACGCTGCGTGGAACGGCCTGTCGATGAGCCGCCCGGTCGACTATCTGGTGCGCCTGCTGGTCGAGCCGACGGCCAAGGACGACCCCTTGCTGCATCGTTTCAAGGCCATCCCGGACATCAAGCCCGGCGGCCGGCAATCCTGGGGCGACTTCGACGGCGACGGTTGGGACGACATGTGGGACAGCAGCGGCAAGCTCTGGCGCAACGACAAGGGCACCTTGGTCGATGTGACAGAGGGCACGGGCATCACGGCCTTGGCCGTCCCGTCCAGCGGCGGTGTGTGGGGCGACTACGACAACGATGGCGACCTGGACCTGCTGACCTTTGTCGAGTCTTCCGCCGAGACCGAGCACCTGTTGCGCAACGACAACGGCAAGTTCGTCGACGTCACCTTGCAGGCCGGCTTGGGGACGACCCAGACCTACAACCTGTGTGGCGCCACCGATGGCAAGCCGCAGCACGAGCCCACCGCAGGCGCTGCTTGGCTCGACCTGGATGCCGATGGCTTCCTGGATCTCTATCTCGCCAACTTCAACTGCTGGACGGACTACACGTTCTACGTCGACCGCTTCTGGCACAACAACGGCGACGGCACCTTCCAGGACCGCACGGTCGCCAGCGGCTTCCCCACAGAGGCCGGCACCAAGTTTCCCAGCCGCGGCGTGACCCCTGCCGACTTCGACAGCGACGGCGATGTGGACATTTTCGTGCACACCTACGTGCTGGTGCGCGACCTCCTGTTCCGCAACGAGGGCAACGGCAAGGTCAAGGAAGTCGGCCAGTCGCAAGGCGTCGCAGGCAAGGCCACGCAAACCGGCGGCGTCAAGCGGTACGGCCACGGCATCGGCTCGGTCTGGGGCGACCTGAACGGTGACGGGCGGCTGGATCTGGTGGTGGCGAATCTGGCGCACCCGCGCTACTGGGACTTCTCGAACAAGTCCGAAGTGTTGCTGCAGCAAGCTGACGGCACCTTCCAGGACATCCAGGGCGACTGGCAGTACCCCGCTGGCGCCGCGGGCCTGACGTATCAAGAGACGCACTCTGTCCCCGTGCTGGGCGACTTCGATCAGGATGGCGATCTGGACCTGCTGATGTCGGCCACCTACGACGGGCGCCCCACAGAGTTCTACTTGGGCAACGGCGACGGCACCTTCACTCTGTCCCGGTGGCAAAGCGGCATCGCCGACCGCAACGGCTGGGGCATGGCCGCGGCCGATCTCGACCATGACGGTGATCCTGATCTGGCGTGCAGCAACGTGCTGTACGAAAACCGTGGGAGCAAGGGCAATTGGCTACAGGTTCGCGTAGTCGGCGACGTCCAGGCCAACCGGGCGGGCATCGGTGCCACGGTCCGCGTCACTGCGGGGGGCAAGACCTGGATGCGCGTGGTCGACGGCGGCTCTGGCCAAGGCGGACAGTCCATGACCGCCGTGCACGTCGGCCTCGGAACGGTCGACACCGTCGAGTCCATCGAGGTCGTCTGGCCCGGCGGCAAGAAGACGACCTACGCCGGACCGTTCACGGCCAATCAGCGCGTGTGGGTCGCAGAATCGGGGAAAGTAACGAAGGGTTGGAGCGGAACGCCCTAGTCGCGCGGCCGGTCCGTTTCGCTGGATTCGCCCGAGTCGGGCACCTGGCGCCTCCATGATCGAGGTGCCAGGTGCCGCTCGGAATTCAGCTTGGTGCTGAGCGGACTGCGAGACTAGCGACGACCGCCGTACCCGCCGTCGTTGCCGCCGTAGCCGCCGCCACCGCCGCCGCCGCCGTAGCCACCGCCACCGCCGCCGCCGCCGTAACCGCCGCCGCCGCCGCCGCCGCCAGTGCGGGGGCTGCGCTCCTGCGCCTCATTCACCTTGACGGCACGGCCGTCGATCATCTGGCCGTCCATGCGCTGGACTGCCTCGCGGGCGCCCGCGTCATCCGACATCGTCACGAAGCCGAAGCCGCGCGAACGGCCCGTCTCGCGGTCCGTGATGACCTTCGCGTCGGTGACCGTGCCGCAATCGGCAAAGGCCGAGCGCAGCGTCGAGTCGTTCGTGTCCCAGCTGAGGCCGCCAATAAAGAGCTTGTTTCCCATCAGAAGATATACCTGTTCCCAGAGCGCGAGATGTCCCGCGCGGTTGCCACTCATCACAAAGAAGTTCATGAGAAGTGTGGCGCGCAGCCTACCACATCCCTGAGGGAAAGGCGGGCAAAATTCCTTAGCGATGAAAGAAAGTTCGCAGCGGGTGCAGAGGGGTGGGAACGACCAAGCTCATGGGCGAGAACCCACCGTCCAACTTCCTTGGCAGGCGCCTCCCAACCATCGAGGTCAGGGCTTCTCTGTTGCGCTCTTGCTGTTCTGCGGGTCGCGCGCCGTCCGAGCGATGAAGTCCGTCTTGTTGTCGCCCGAGTCCCAACCATTGCCTCTCGAGGCGTCCTCGCCACCGCTTGCCATCGTGGCTGCGGTGCTGGCGCTAACGGCCTTGCGCTCGACGCTTCCCGTGCCGCCGACGGTGTGGACGGGGGCCGGGCCGGTGCCTTCGACGCGCGTCGTGCCGGTGCCATAGCCGACGAGGTCAAGGACGGTCGTTCCCGCGACCAGCTGGAGCACACCCGCCGTGCCACCCAAGCCCAAGTCGCCGGTCACCTTGAAGTCAGCGGCGACGGTGCCGGTGTAGGAATTGGTGCTGGTGATCAGGAAGTAGCCGTGCGCCGCAATCGTCACGCCGGCGGCGAAGCCGGACGTCCCGTTCTTGCTGGACCACGTCGTACCGGTCGACGAGCCGTACTCCAGTTTCAAGCCCTTCAGGCTGGCCACCGTGTCGCCGGGGTTGTACAGCTCGACAAACTCATCGCCGGCCGCTGCGCCGCTGCTGCCTGAGAAGGCTGCGAACTCCGAGATCAGCACCTTGGCCTCGCACTTCCCGCTCGACTCAGCGCACGCGATGCCCGCGTCGCAGGCAAGCTCAGTGTGCACGCAACCGATGGTCGGCTCGCAGGAGTCGATGGTGCAGCTGAGCCCGTCGTCGCAGTCGACAGGGAACGTGTCCTGGCACGCGCCGTCGGTGCAGGTGTCGTTCCAAGTGCAGGCGTCGCCGTCGTCGCACGGCGCACCGTTGATGTCGTGAGCGCAACCGACCGCAGAGTCACACGAATCGTCGGTGCAGACGTTGTTGTCGTCGCAGCTCGTCGCGGGACCGGACTGGCAGCTGCCCTCGCCGCACGCGTCGTTCTCGGTGCACGCGTCGCCGTCGTCGCAAGGGTCGTTGTTGGCCGTGGACACGCAGCTGTCCACCGGGTCGCAGACGTCGGTCGTGCACGAGTTGCCGTCGTCGCACGGGTTCATCGGTCCGGGCTCGCAGGCTCCGTCCTTGCAGGCGTCGTCTTGCGTGCAGTCGTTGCCATCGGTGCAGGGCTGGGTGGTTGCAACGTTCTGACACCCCAAGGCTTTGTCGCAGCTGTCGTCGGTGCAGAGGTTGTTGTCCTCGCAATC
The DNA here is from genome assembly GCA_903955385.1 of uncultured Myxococcales bacterium. Classification (GTDB taxonomy): domain Bacteria; phylum Myxococcota_A; class UBA9042; order UBA9042; family UBA9042; genus CAJBNH01. Next base: position 23,130 of record CAJBNH010000165.1, read on the forward strand.
GACCGGGAAGGTGTCCTGGCACGCGCCGTCGGTGCAGGTGTCGTTCCAGGTGCACGCATCGCCGTCATCGCAGGCGGCGCCGTTCGGGTCGTTGGCACAGCCGTTGATCGGGTCGCACGAGTCATCGGTGCAGACGTTGTTGTCGTTGCACGCGCTCTCCAAGCCGGGTTCGCAGGCCCCGTCCTTACAGGAGTCCCCGGAAGTACACGCGTTGTCGTCGGTGCATTCGGCCTGGTTCGGGGTGTTCTGGCAGCCCGTGACCGGGTCGCAAGTGTCGTCCGTGCACACAATGCCGTCATCGCACGCGATCGAAGTGCTGGAGACGCACTTGCCTTCGCTGCAAGTGTCCCCTTCGGTGCAAACGTCGTTGTCCGTGCAGTCGCCTGTCAGCGCGGTGTGGACGCAACCGACTTCCGGGTTGCATGAGTCCTCCGTGCAGGCTTCCTTGTCGTCGCAGTCCAGAATCTCGCCCGTCACGCACGCACCCTTGACGCAGCTGTCCCCGTCGGTGCAGGCGTTGCCGTCGGTACAGGGGGCCTCGTTCTGCACGTTCGCGCATCCCGCGATCTTGTCGCAGGTATCGTCGGTGCACGGGTCCTCGTCGTCGCACGGGAGCGGCCCGTCCACAACGCACTCGCCGTCCTTGCAAGCATCGCCCACGGTGCAGGCGTCACCGTCGGTGCACGGGACGTCGAGAGCCACGTAGACGCAACCCTTGACCTTGTCGCACGCGTCGCTGGTGCAGACCTTGCCGTCGTCGCAATCCAGCGTCACGCCTTCGCCGCACTTGCCTTGACTGCACGCCTCGCCCGTCGTGCAGGCATCGCCGTCCGAGCACGGTGCGGCGTTGACCGCGTTCACGCATCCCGTGACCTGGTCACACGAATCGTCGGTGCACGGATTGTCGTCGTCGCACTTGAGGACGTCGCTTGTCGTGCAGACGCCGACCACGCATTTGTCGCCCGTCGTGCACACGCTGCCGTCGGTGCACGCGGCGTCGATGGCCTGATGGATGCACCCCTTGGCCTTGTCGCAGGAGTCGCCGGTGCACGCATTGCCGTCGTCGCAACCGAGCGGCAACGCCCCCGCGCAGGTCCCGTCCAGGCACTTCTCGTCGGTGGTGCAGGCATCGCCGTCGGTGCAGGTGGCGTCTGTGGCCAGATGGACACAACCCTTGGTCTTGTCGCAGGAATCGTCGGTACAGCCGTTCTTGTCGTCGCAAACGATCGGCGCCCCGGCCTGGCACTGGCCCGCAGTGCAGGCGCCCGGCGCGGTGCAGGCATCGCCGTCATCGCAGGCAACACCGTTAGAGACGGCGGTGTGCTCGCACCCCTTGGGTCCGCACGCGTCCGTCGTGCACGCGTCACTGTCGTCGCACAGGTCAGTGCCGTCGGTCTTGCCGTCGCAGTCGTTGTCAGCGCCGTCACAGACCTCAGTCACCGCCGCGGGTGCGTCGCAGGCCGACAGGCCCCCAGCCTCCGGCGCACCGGGCTGGTCCTTGGCCAAGCAGCTGCGGTCTCCCGGGCAAGAAGTCGACTCGAGGGAACAAGCCGTGGCGAGTCCCAAACCCATCGCCCGCCCCGAGCAAGCGCAGGACGCCCCCGGCGCCGGGCGGCACTGCTTGATGGTCTGACCCGCGACATCCTGAACCTCAGCGCACTCGAAGTCGGTTGCGCAGTCGCCATTTTGTACGCACGCGGTACCGCAGAACGAGCCCTCGCCGCCCCATGCGACACAACGGTTCGCTGCATTCGCGGCCGTGCAGTCGCTGTTCTTCGAGCAAGGGTCGCACAGGGTCAAGTCCTTCTCGATGCACAACTTGCTTTGCGACTCGCAGACATAGCCGGATGGACAGGCCGACACGCACGGCAGCGCGCACGTCGGTTGGCCGCTGCGCCGCATCAGGCAAACGCCGCTCATGCACTGGAAGTCGTTGCTGCACGGACAGTTGACCTTGCCGCTGCAGTCCGCATCGACCTCGACGACGGCATCACTGCCGCCATCCTCCACGTCCGTAATGTCGCTGGTGTCCGGTTGCGCAACGTCCAAGTCCTCGCCGATGTCAGTCTCGGCATCCCCGCCCAGATCGGCCATCAGGTCGAGGGGGACGTCGCCCTCCGTGTCAGACGCACTGTCAGAGACACTGTCGGACGTGGTATCGACGGCGGTATCGACATCCGTCGCCACGTCATCCGTCGCCACGTCGTCCGTCGCACCGTCCGCAAGGTCCGCTACCGTGTCGGCAGGCACGTTGACGTCGGTTCCGCGTTCAACCGGGTCGTCGCCGCAGCCGATGATGGCCGTGGCGAAGATGACGGCGAAGAGGACACCGGACGTTCTCAGGGACAAACACATCTTCACACTCCGGACTGCTGCGAAAATCGTCTCCGTGCTAACGGCAGGCTCTCTCACTTCGCGAGCCGATCCGCCAGATTGTAAAAAAGTGTAATCGGTCTGGAGACCTGCTGCAACGGGGTCGCGTCATGGCCAATCCGCATGAAGTTGCTTGGATCTGGCCGTCCGCACCGACTCCGACGGGCGTCCACTGAACGCGATACTTTGCCTCGCGAGGGCCGATGGATTCCGCTCGCGAACAGAGGTTTCTCGATGGACAGTCCAGGCCCAGCCCAGTCTGGAGACTCAAGATCGAGGGCGGGCACTACTGACAAACCCGCGGGTCCGGCAGCGAGCACTTGCCGTTGGTGCACAGTGCGGGCGCCCTGCAAGGCTGGGCTGTGCTGGAGTCGCACGCCTCTCCAACGGCCGGAACCTTCTTGCACGTCCCCTGGCCGCCTGACTTCAGCACGCACGCCGCTCCGTAGTCGCACACGACAAAGCTGCCATCGATGTAGCCGCACGTCTCGCCGATGTCGACGACGGGTGTGTCCACACAGGTCTTGGTGTTGGCGTCGCAACACAAGCCGACCCCCTGCTTGCAGTTTTGCGGGCTGCTGGTGCAGGGGTCGCCTTGACCGCCGCCGGCCACACAAGTGCCCGCCTGACACAGGAAAGGCGAGACGCACTCGGCGTTGGTGCAGTCCAGGTCGAACGTCACCGCCTTGGTGCACTTCTTCACCGTCGAGGTCGCAGCGCACACGGCGTAGCCGTCGCAGTCGTCGTCCTCGTTGCAGCCCTCCCCGTTCTGCTTGCGCGACTCGCACTTGCCGCACGCGGAGTTCGCGGCCTTGCGGCAGTACCCGGTGGCGCACTGGCTGTCGTCGCCGCACGCCAACAAGGTCTTCGTTGGGCCGGGCGGTGGCGCGCACGCGACGTTGCCCTCGGCATCGGGCAAGACGTCGCCGAACGGGATCTCGTGGCAGGCAAGGCCCGCAAGAAACGTCGCACAAGTCGTGACATGCGTGTGCCGCAGCGTCGTGCCGGAGGCCGCGAGTCGATTCAGGCAGATCGCCTGCTCGTCGGCAAGGCACTGTGTCATCCCGCCGCGCACGTGATCGAGGTCGAACGGCGCGCACAGCTGCAGGTGACCACAGCGGGCCTGCGCCAGCTTGTCGCACGCAGCCCGACGCTCGGGCGCATCGTCGGCGGCGTCATCCGCGCAGGCGCCAAGAAACACGAGCCCCAGAACGAGGCCGACGTTGCGGGAAACCATGGAAAACCCTCCCCTTCTCACGATGCGTACAGGTGCAGCCGAGAGCCGACCAGGTCCGCCAGTTCGAGCGTACGCTGCAAGTCCGGGTGGCGCAGCAGGATGAAGCCGTCGGACACCAGCGTTTGCAGCCAGTTACGCCGCTCTGCCCCGACCGGCAGCAGATTCTCCCACACAAGCGCCGGCCCCAGCTCGCGCCGAATCAGGTCCAGCCCCTCGATGTGGTGGATGCGACCTTGCCCCTGGGCGCGCTTGAAGACCGTGGCGACGTTGTACTTGCGCTCGACCGTCGTCTCCATCGCGCCATAACAGACGATGCGCGCCCACTCGGCGAAAGAGTCGAAGTCGCACGCGTAGTTCATCTGGTCGACCTGACGCGCGCCCGGGGGTCTGGCGCCGATCTCGCCGAACACGACCTCGCCGTCGGCCTTGCGGTACCACTCCATGTGGGTAAAGCCGCTCTCAAAGCCCAGCGCTTTCAGCACTTTCAGCCCCATCTCAGTGCCGCCCGCCAGCTCCGTTGCGTCGACGTCCCGCAGCGCGATCACCTGTGGACTGACCCACTCGAGCGTGCGCGCCACCAGCGGCCGCGGCCGATACCACGCGATGTTGTGGTACAGCACCTGGCCGTTGGCCGTCAGCGTGTCGAACGTGTACTCCTCACCGTCGATGAACTCCTCGACGCTGACTTCCGGAATCTGCGCCAGCTGCGTCAGGGCCTTGCGCAGCTCGTCCGGTGTCTCGACCCGGTACGTATGCGCCGAGCCCGCGCCGTCGATCGGCTTGAGGATCAACGGATAACCGATGCGCTCCGCCGCCTCCCAGCACGCCTTCGCCGTGTTCGCGCGCTGGTGCCGGGGGGTCCGCAGGCCGGCGGCGTCCAGCACCTCCTTCATGCGGACCTTGTCGCGGAACGCCCGCACGGTCTCGACGCCCATGCCCGGCACGCCCAGCGCCTCGCGCAGCCGCGCCGCCAGCAGCACGCTGTACTCCGACAGGCTCTCGACCCGCGCGACCTCGGCGTTGCCGAGCCACTCCCGCACGCGGCGGACCACGTCCACCTCGTCCCACATCGCGGGCACGGCCAGATAGGCCGACAGGTGGCGCTGAGCTTCGTGCGGCAACGCCTCGTACGGCTGGTCGCCTACGCCGAGGACGCGTGCGCCAACCTGTGCAAGTCCCCGCACGAAATGGGGCATCTCAGACGGATAGCCGGGAGACAGAAAGATGACATTCATGCGCGCGGCGCTCCATGGGGGGGAAGCCAGAGCGTAGCAGGCGCAAGGGTGCGCGGCCAAGGGAGGATCGCGGCGTTCCGGCGGCAGCTAGCTGGGGTCGCCGACCGCGCGCTCCCCGTCGGGCTCCCAAGGGCGCGGGGCCAGCCGTTCCGCCAGAAAGTCGACGAATAACCTGACCTTGGCCGACAGGTGGCGGTTGTGCGGGTACACGGCGTGGATCGCCTGCGCCATCGGTCGCCAGCGAGGCAACACCTCAGTCAAGCGGCCATCGGCAAGGGCGGGTGCAGACATGAAGGCGGGCAGGATCGCGAGGCCCAGACCCGCCAGGGCAGCCTCGAGCAGCGCCTCGCCGTTGTTGACGCGAAAGCGGCCGGACACCGGGACGGACAGATCGCCGTGCTCGCCGTGCAGTTGCCACGTCTCGCCAGAGTGATACGCGTACATCAGGCACTCGTGCTGGCGAAGGTCGTCCGGAAGCTGAGGACTTCCCGCACGCTCCAGATAGCTGGGCGCTCCACAGACGTACAGGGGCATCGGACACAGGCGGCGAGCGATCAGGCTGGAATCCGACAGGCGCCCGATGCGGACGGCCATGTCGTAGCCTTCGTCGACCAGATCCACCACGCGGTCGGCCAGGTCCATGTCGACCTTCAACTCTGTGTGCACCTTCATGAATTCCGCGACCGCTGCTGCCAGGTATTGCCGCCCGAACGACATCGGCCCGGACAGCCGCAGCGTACCTCGGGGCGACGACTGCAAGTGACTGACGGCCAGCTCGGCCTCCTCGACCTCGGCCAGGATGCGCGCGCAACGCTCATAAAAGGCCATGCCGACGTCGGTCAGGCTCAGGCGGCGGGTCGTGCGGTGCAGCAGGCGCGCACCGACGCGGTCCTCCAGCTGCGAGATTTGCTTGCTGACGGCGGACTTCGAGATGCCCAGACGCCGCGCCGCCGATGAGAAGCCCTTCTCCTCCACCACGCGGGCGAAGACGGCCATGCTGTTCAGGTCCACGGGTCACCTCACGGGATCGGGGTCCGCGGCAGGATACGTCTCAGGGCTCCCGCGAACGCAGCTCGTGCGCCGTCGGGTCGCGCATGTTGGCACCGACGTGCCCAGAGATGCCAAACGCAACCAGCGCCGCCAAAGCCGTCAGGGTTCCGCCCACCAGGAACGGCAACCCGATGCTGAACTCGAACATCAGCCCCGCCATCGCCGGACCCGCCACGCGGCCCAACGCCGACATCGACTGCCCAAGGCCGAGCATCGCGCCCTGCTGGTCGGCGTGGGCACTGCGCGACAGCAGGCTGGTCAGCGCGGGCGTCGTCATGCCCGACCCCACGGCCAACAGCACCGACGACCCGAGCAGCAGCGCAAACGAACCGCTGTCGCCCACCAGGGGCAGTGACAAAAGGCCCAGCGCCATCACGATTGGGCCGACGCGCACCAGCTTGATTTCGCCGAACCGCCTGGCCAGCGGTCCGATCAAACCGCCCTGCACCAGCACCATCGTCACGCCGACGGTGATCATCGCGTAGGTCGTCAGCATCGCCGCGTGCTTGTGGGCCGCGATCTGCACTGCGACAAGTGGGCTCAGCGCCTCCGGAACCCAGATGCGCTCGATGAACAGGCTGAACACCTGCTCCATCGCCGAGAAGCCCGCGGTGACGACAAACGACAGCAGCAGCAGCCGTGCCATGGTGCCGTCGCGCAGAGCAACCTTCAGCGCGTCCAGCGGAATCAGCCGCCGCGCCGTGGGCGCCGCATCCTTGCGCCGGGTCTCGGGCAACAGGAACCAAGCCAACCCCCAGTTGACGGCCGCAAGACCCGCCGCAGCGTACGCCGGTGTCGCCAGACTGATCTGCCCCAGCACGCCGCCGATGGCCGGACCGACCACGAAGCCGATGCCAAACGCTGCGCCGATCAGGCCCATGCCGCGGGCCCGCTGCTCTGCCGTGGTCGTGTCGGCCACAATCGCCTGCGCCACCCCGATGTTCGCGTTGCCGAAGCCCGCAAGCATCCGCGACAGAAACAGCACGGGGATGCTGCCCGCGAATCCGAACAACAGGTAGCCGATCCCGCCAATCGCGACGCTCATCAGGATCACGGGACGTCGGCCGATGCGGTCGCTGATGCGGCCCCACATGGGCATGAACAGGAACTGCATCAGGGAGTATGACGCGCCCAGCAGCGTGATCAGGGCCGGCCGCGCGCCGAACTCCTTGGCGTACAGGGCCTGGATCGGAATGATCAGCCCGAACCCGATCAGGTCGATCAGGACGGTCATGAACACGATCATCAACGTGTTGCGCGACGGCTTGGCGGGGACGGCGGACGGCACTTCAGTGTTGCTCGACTGGCTCAATTCAGAACTCCTCTCCGGGCCTCAGGAAACGCCACATGCCCTCGCGCAGCTTGCCCAACCGGACACGGCCGATCCGCACCCGCTTCAACCCCGTGACCTTCAGGCCCACGGCCTCGCACATGCGCCGGATCTGCCGCTTGCGGCCCTCGCGCAGCACGAACCGCAGCTGGCCGTCGTTCAACCACTCGACCTGCGCCGGCTCCAGCGCCTTGCCGTCCATGGTCAGGCCGTGGCGCAGACGCTCGAGACCCCCCGGGGCCAGCAACCCCTCAACCCGCACGAGGTACTCCTTCTCCATCTCGGAGTCCTCGCCGATCAACTGCCGCGCGATCCGCCCGTCCTGCGTGAAGACCAGCAGGCCTTTCGAGTCGATGTCGAGCCGACCCGCCACTGCAAGCCCGCGCATGTGTTCGGGATGCAGCCGTGGCCCGGGAAAATCGGGGTCCTGACGGTCGGGCGTGATCAAGACAATCGCAGGCTCGTAGCCATGTTCCGGCTGGGCCGACACGAAACCGATCGGCTTGTGCATCAGGATCGTCGCAAGGTCGGACTGCTGCCGCTTCGCTCGAGAGTCCAGTTCAATCTGCTGGTCGCGCAGGATCCGGGTCCCCAGCTGATCGACCACCTGGCCGTCCACGCGCACCCACCCGCGCTCGATGTAGACGTCGGCCTCGCGGCGGGAGCACAGGCCTCGCTCGGCCATCACCTTCGACAGGCGGACGGGTTCTTCGGACATCGGCGGCCTCTGCGTGTCGCGGCGACCAGGCGCACGCGCAACGCGAAGCCTGAGGGCCGCGCACTCTACCCGCCGCAGGGCACAAGGGCCAGCTTGAACAGCAACTTGGGCGGACTGCTTGCGGAAACCTGCGGTGGCCCCCTATTCTTCCAGACCTCGGCGCTTCTGCCGGCCCTCCCGCCCATCGCCTTCGGAGCCTCCATGTCTTTCCGCCTGCTTGCGGCCGCAATGACCGCCGCGCTAGCTCTTTTGTCCGCGTGCGACTCGACCACCGGCAGCTCTGCCACGGCCGACACCGCTACGTGGGATCCCAACGGCGGGGTACCCGACGTCGCGATCGACACGGCCGACGTGGCTCCGCGCGCCGGTTCCAACGGATTGCCCTGCGCGACGAATGAAGCGTGCGACAGCGGCATCTGCTTCGGCGGACACTGCGCCAAGGCGTGCACGGCTCCTGCGGATTGCGGCACCGACGAGTGGTGCGGCAGCGATGACGGCAAGCGCCTGCTCTGCTACTCCGCCAAGTACCCGGAAGGATTGGGATCTTCCTGCGCCATCACCGGAGCTTGCGACACGAACCTGGCGTGCGCCGGCAATCCGGAGGCCTCGACCTCCTACTGCACCGGTGGCTGCGTCAACGACACCGACTGCCCGCCCACGATGGCCTGCACCGACACCGGCGACAAGAAGGTCTGCCTCGAGCGGAACTTCTGCGACGACTGCAAGCACGACGGCCAGTGCAGGGACGGCGGCCGCTGCGTCAAGCAGGGCGAGCGCAGCTTCTGCACCCGTCCTTGCCACAAGGGAAGCACCGAGTGCCCGCGCTATGCCAAGTGTGTGGACGTCGGTGAGGGCGACTGGCAGTGCGTCCACGGCGCCGGCACCTGCGACGGCGACGGCAGCATGTGCAGCCCCTGCAACTCCGGGAACTCCTGCACCGACGGCCTGTGCCTGACGTTCGGTCACACCAAGGAGAGCTTCTGCACCGTCGGCTGCACCGCCGGCAAGTGCGACACGGGCTACTCGTGCGAGTCGATCCCGCTGAGCGGCGGCACCAAGAGCTCCGAGTGCGTCCCCGCCGCCCCCACCAGTCAGTGCGTCGCCAAGCTGGCCAACATCATGAAGGCCGGCGACACCTTGGCAGACCTGTCCGTGGTCGGCTATCTCGACACCGACGACGACGGCAGCCTGGCCAACGAAGACCCGCACGTCATCAAGCTCTCCGACTTCGCCGACTCGCACGAGTTCATCCTGATCAACGTGGTCGCCGGCTGGTGTGGCTACTGCGCGCAGGAGACCAAGGAAGTGAAAGCGGTGCTGAAGGCCTATCCCAACCTGCAGTTCTTCCAGGTCCTGTTCGACGGCGCGACGCAGAACAGCACGCCCACCCTCAAGCTCGCCCGGCAGTGGATCTCGCAGCTGAACGCGGGCGGCGTGGTCGGCGTCGACCCGAACCAGGACTTCTGGACCTACAACACTGGCGACGGCCCCCCGCTGAACATCCTGATCGACGCCAAGACCCGCAAGGTCAAGCACAAGTGGAACGGACTGCCCAACACTTCGCTGATCAACTACCTGAAGCCGATGCTGTAATCGCCGGAGCCCGCATGACCGCCCGCCTGCTCCTTGTGGCCGTGTTGACCCTCGCCGCCTCGCTCGCTCCCCGGCCGTCTCTCGGCCAGTGCGCCACCTGAACGAGCCCTGCTCTCCCGGTGGGAGACGTCAACCTCGGAGACACTGGCCCCTCGGACGGCGCGCAAGCCTGGCGCCTCCGCGGCAGCCTCATGTACGGCTACGCCACGGCCGACGAGTACTACAAGCACGCTGAACCGGTCCTCAACGACGACGAATACGCCATGTCGATGCATGTGGCGGTCGTGGGCGCGAGCGTCGAGAGTCCCTGGGGCTCCTCGGTCTCGCTGATGGTTCCGTATCTGCAGCTGTACTACCTGCGCCTGTTCCTGGACGAGGTCGCCAACCACGGCATGGGCGATGTCGAGCTGCGTTTCCGTCAAGACATCGGCACGTTGTGGCGCCAGCGCAAGGGTCCGCGTCTGGCCGTCACGCTGGGTGCCGTCGCTCCGACAGGTCGGTACACCGAACGGACGCTGGCGAGTCGCTTCGACTTGGTCGACTCCGACCCGTTCGCGTCGGCCGTGGGCGACTCGCCGGTGGCACGCGACCTCTCGCTCGGCCGCGGCGTCTGGTGGCTGCTGGCCGACGCTGAGGTCAGCGCGCAGGTCCTCTCGACCGTCGGCGTCTCAGCCAACGTCGTCACCCGCACCCCGATGGGCAAGGGCAGCGACGGTTTCGACTGGGGCGAGGACGTCCGCCTGGGCCTGGGCGCGCGCTGGTCCGCATGGCCAGGCCGACTGACCGCATCGGTGGCCGGCGAGCTGCAGCACCGCTGGGAAAGCACCGAGCTGGCAGAGGCCGGCCGCGCGAAGTACCCCAACGGCGGCACCTGGATCAGCGCGACCCCCAGCCTGCTGGTCACGCTGACGCAAAACCTGGCCCTGAGCGGGTCGGTCCGCTACCCCCTGAGCCGCGACGTGATGGGCAAGCAGGGCGTACAGAACCCCTCGTATTACGTTGGCTTTTCCGGAAGCTTCACCGTGGGCTCGACGACGGGTCCGGTGCCGCTGCCGGTCGACGTGTCTGCCGTGGCTCCTGAGATCGCCGCCCTGTTGGAACCGGGCAAGGTGACGCTGGTCGACTATTGGGCGACGTGGTGCGAGCCCTGCACGCGGCTGACGGCCCAGATCGACGTACAGCTGGCCGGACGGACCGACGTGGCCGTGCGCCGTGTAGACGCCACCGAGTGGTCGCCTGAGGACTGGCAGCGCCTGCTGCCCAACGTGCCGGGATTGCCCGTGATCGACGTGTTCGACGCTCAAGGCCAGCGACTGGTGCGGCTGACGGGAGAAGAAGCGTTCCGCTTCGCCGAGCACCTGCCCCCCAACGCAAAATAGACCCGGCGTCCAAGGTTTTCACCTTCGGGGGGAGGACGCCGGGGCGGGGGAACAACTGGTTGAACCGTCCGGCTCGCCCGACCAAGGGGGGGTTTCGGTCGGGCGAGCCGGTTTCGGTACGGCGGTGTGCGCTTGGGGGGGACCAGCGGACACCGGGGCTTCGTCGTTCGGACCGGTCGAGGGAAGAGATACGACCGACACCAGCGGGGGGGGCTGCTGGTGGACTCCGAACCGAGCCACGTGTAGAAGCTATAACACGTTGCGTGCCAGCCGTGCCAACAAGTTACAATCCCATGGTTTTACTGCGTAAATCTACTTACACGCTGGTTCCGATGCAAGCATGAGACACCCGATCTGTCTCGCCCTGTCTCACACTGTCTCGACACTGTCTCACGTGAGACACCCGCCCCGGAACTCGTGTCTGGGCGGTGCAATTCTGAACGGAGCCGACGAAGAACGTCGGCGATCCACGACCCTGCCACGGCCGAGGGTGTGGCTCAGGGCTCGGAGCTCCTGCAGGCACGAAGACGGTGTCGGATGATGCAAGGGGGAAGCTTGGGGGGACGCGCGCCTACTTCAGCGCAGCGCCGCCCGGGTAGCCGTAGCTGACGAAGTCCGCATAGCCATAGACCAGCAGCCCGACGGGAGCCTCTGCGGTGAGCTTGTTGACGCCCTGCTGCACGGCAATGCGCGCCCCACTCCAACCCGCTGCAATCGCCTTGAAGTCGCCCGCGGCAATCGGCGCGCCGTTGAGCAGCATGGGCGCGCCGGTCGGGGCAACGATGTTCACGTAGTTCGACTTGTACTTGTCGGGCACGAGGAAGATGTACTCGTTCATGTACTGGTCGGTGGCCAGGTTCATGATCATCGCGGGATCGCCCGTCTTGGCATCGTTAGCTTCCTGGATGTTGGGGCAGTCCGCGTTCTTGACGCAGGACCACGGCACGCCGGTCGTCATGAACGCCTTGCACACCTTCTGACCGCCGAACTTGCCGTCGCACGTGTCGTTGTTGGGATTCGGCGCGTTGGCCGACGCCATGTACTGCGCGACCTGGATGGGCTTGTTGGACGTCATCACGAAGTCCTGAGTGGACTCGAACTCGAACCACTGGCCCTTGGACAGCTGCGGGATGTCGACCTGCTTGGGGTCCGTGTCGATCAGCGTGCCGTCTTCCGCGGCCAGGACGCGATAGGCGTCCTTCTCAGCGCCGCGCGGCTGCAGCTTGGTGGCCACGTACATGGTGCCCCACGAGGAGATCGGGAACAGTTGCTCCTCCAAGTGGTCAGCGCAGCAGGTCTTGGGGCAGTCGTCGTTGGTCTGGCACGCCCAACCCTGATACTCGCACACGCCGTTGATGCAGTGGTCGGTGTTGGGCGAGTTCGAGGCCTCAGAACCGCCAAATACGGCGATCGGCTTGTCCGCCTGAATCCACGTGCCGGTCGGGTCGGCGCCGTTGATGTTCGTCTCGACGTTGAGGACCTGGCCCTGAGTCAACGTGAACTGCTGCGTCATGCCGGGCTTGAGCGCCGGGACGTCGCCGCCGCCAGCTGCCGTCACGGCCGAGCTCAACACCGTGACGATGGTCTCGCCAATCGAGGTGCCCACGACCGTGAAATACGACCGCAGCTCTGCGTGGGTCTGCTCGCGCGTCATCACCCAGTACTCGTTGCCGATGCCATTGGAGGGCAGCAGCAGCGAGGCGTCGTTCGAGAACACGTCATAGTTCTGCAGCGGATTGAACTGGTACGCGACGATCGGCTTGTCGGACTGGATGCGGTAGACGCGCTTGTTGATGCTCGAGCCGTCCTGGTTGCCCGTCTTGGTCGCGTCCGTCTTCCACACAGGATCCGGGAGGTTGAGGATCTTCAGGCCGCCGGCAGGCACCTGATAGCTGGCCGTCATGCCGTTGCCCGCAGTGACCGTGACAAGTGCCGGCGCCGTCGTCGTGTTCGAGATGATGACCGAGAACTGCGCGTTCTGGGCGTCGCAGAAACCGGTGGCGCTGGAGCAAGGCACGTAGGCGTTGTCGAGGTCGACCGCCCAGTAGTCGCAGCCGACGTTGGTGTTCGACTTGATGTCCGAGGCGCACGGGTCCAGACACAGACCACCCAAGCATGTCCAGCCGTTTGCCGAACAGTTCTGCGAGACTTGGTACTGCGAGCCGTCCGGTGCGCACTCCATCGCGTTGTCGCCCATGCAGATCTTCGAGCCGGGGACGCAGACCTGGCACTTGCCGGCGACGCACTCCTCACCCTCGTCGCACATGTCGACGACCATGGTTCCCGAGCCGGCTTCGTTGCACTTCAGCAGCTTGGTGCTCTTGGCGCTGGCACCTTCCGGCTTGGCGCAGAAGAACTTGTTGGGCTGGCAAGCGAGGCACTTGGTGCCCGAGCACACCGGCTTGTCGTCGGGGCAGCTCTCGACCGTGAACGACTTGCCGTCGGAGTTGCAGGTCTCGAGGAAGTCGCCCTTGCAGGCCACCGCGCCCGGCTTGCAGGTGACGGGTACACACTTGTAATTCTGGCAGTTGTTGGTGGTGGGGCAGTTCAGGCCGACCAAGCACTCGACGCATTTCTGGATGGCGACGGCGCAGAACGGTGTCTTGGTGTCGGGAATGTTCGCGCAGACCTTGTTGGTGGTGCAGACGGGTCCGGTGTCGATGTCTACCTTGGTGTCGGTCGCGCTGGTGTCGGTGCCCGGGTTGGTCGTGTCCTCGACCGGGGTGTCCTCCGTGCCATCCGGGATCGCTGCATCCAGGTCCACATCCTCGCCGGTCGTGTCCATGTCGTCGGCGTCCCCACCCGTATCGACATCCACAACGTCCGGCTTGATGTCCGGAAGGTCCTTGTTCTTGTCGATGCTGATGTCGGCGAAGGGGTCCGTCGCGACGGGTGTCGTGGTGTTGCTGCAGCCGATGGCGGCGAACGCCAAGGCGAGGACCACCAAGTGCAAGGCGCGGGTTCCGGAAGTGGCAAACACAGACATGTCGAAGCCTCGGAGCCGCTCACGGATTACGGCAGGTCTCACAGCATACGCGAGCCCGGAGCCAGCGACAACGATTGCGCACGTGTTCGAAACGCGCCTCAGGGCCGCCGGTCACCAGCAGTTTCGATGCGGGCGTGGTCGTGGCGCTGCGCGCGAAACAGGGAGGCTTCGACCTGCCCCGGCGTCGGCGTCGCGGGCGATCCGCGAAACGCTGCGGTCGCGTGATCCAGCGCCGCAAACGGCTCCAACGCCGCGTGGGCACCGCGGATCTGCACCGACTCGCAAATGGCCGTCGTCAGGTCGACCGCGTCCACCGGCAGCCCCACGAATGCACGCAGACCCGCGACCGACCGCGCGGCCACCTTGAGCTTGCCCTCGATGCTGTGCCCCGCGAGGTGAGGCGTCGCCAGATCGCACGCCTGAACCGCGTGCGTGCGCGGCCGCGGCTCGCCCTGCCATGTGTCGATGGCCAGCCCAGCCAAGTGGCCGGATGTCCTGAGGAAGGCAGCCGCCTCCTCGTCCAGCACTCCGCCTCGCGCCGAGTTCAGTACCACCGCACCAGCCAGCCGCCGCAACCGCGCCTCATCGAGCAGGTGCCACGTCGGGTGGCGACCCGCGTGCTCCAGCGGCACGTGCAGCGTCACGGCGTCCAAGCCCCCCGTCGACAGGGCGTCGTCCAAATCCATCGACGTGAAACCGGGTTCGCGCTCGGCCCGGGGCGGATCGCAGCGCATGACCAGAGCACCCTGAGCCTGCAGTCGCCGGGCCACCGCTGAGCCGACAGCGCCAACACCCACAACAAGAATCCGCTTCTCTGCCAGTGACTTGCCGCACAATCGATGCAGCGCCCACGCCACCCAGTCGGCCACGGCCAGCGCGTTGCCGCCATGACCCGTGAAGAGCCGCACACCGCGCGTCGCCAGATCGTCGGGATCCAGATGGTCCACGCCTGAGGACAGCGTCGCGACTGCACGCAAGTCCTTTGCGACACGCAGGATCTCGGGCGTCAGACGGGTGACCGACCTCAGCAGCAGCGCATCCGCCCGTGCCAGACCCGCCGTCAGCTCGTCGGGACGGTCGGCAGCGAACGTCGTCAGCTGGAAACCGTCCAGCCACGACACCGGCAGGGCTTGCGCCGAGCCGTCCCACACCGCGCGATCCACCAGCAGCCGCACCATCGCCTACTCCGGGTCCGGGGTATTGGCCAGTACCAGAAGCCGTTGCCACTCATGGGGTTGCAGAGGAACGACACTGAGGCGGTTCTCACGCAGCAGACGGATCCCCTCCAGAGGACCACCGGGGCCGGCCTCGCGCTTGATGGTGTCCAGAGTCACGGGGCGCACCAAGGCGACCAGCGGCTGGACCTCGACCGCCACCCAGCGCGGGTCGTCCGTCGTGGGGTCGGGGAAGGCCGTGCGGGTGACGTGCGCGATGCCGACCGCCTGCTTCTGCGAGACGCTGTGATAGATCAAGGCGCGATCGCCGACCTGCATCGCCGACAAGTGGTTGCGCGCCGTGTAGTTGCGCACGCCGTCCCAGGTCGCCTGGCCGTCGCGCACCAGATCCTGCCACGAGAAGGTCTCGGGTTCGGTCTTCATCAACCAGTTCGCCATGCGCGCTTCCCCTCCCGATGCGTCGGGCGTGCAGAGGGTGCGCGAAGCCCGACATCGCGGTCAACAGCGGCGGTGGAGGGGGAACCGACTCGTGACGCGCCAGGGGTGGCGGAGGTAGGCGGCGGCCGGTCCAAACGAGCTGACCGGCCGCCGATCCCTCACGCCATCGATACCTGGGTCAGTTGCCGCACTTGGCGGCCTTGTCCAGACAGCAGTCGCCCGCGGTGGAGCAGAACGCGTCGCAGTAGCACGGCCCGGTCTTGCTCTGCAGGCCGCACGCGCCATCGCACGTTCCGCCGCACTTGGCTTCGAAGTCGCCGCAGCAATCGCCGCTGGAGGTGCACAGCGCGTCGCAATAGCAGGTGCCGTCCTTGGACTGGCCACCGCAGGCCGCCGCGCACGATCCGGCAGCCACCTTCTGGCAAGTCCCGGGCGTTGCGCTGGCCACCACGCTGCAGAACTCGCTGGAGGTGCACGCGAGGTAGGTCGTCCAAGCGCCCCACGCCGTTGTCGAGGTCGAGCACGAGGCCGACGAACCCGAGCAGCTGCCGAAGCCGCTGCGGCTTTGCACGATGCCGCCCGCGCCCGACTTGCTGCACTTGTACTCGGTCTTGGTGGCGGCGCCGCAGGTTGCTCCGGAGGCCGCCCAACCGCCCGTCGCGCTGCAGCAAGTGGTCGCGGGGTCGCAGACGCTGTCGGCGCTGTTCTGGAACGCCAGCTTGATCGAGACTTCCTGACACGGTGAGGTCGCTTCGTTCTTCACGTTGAACCACACCAAACCGGTCTCGTCGGTGGTGCCGGGCGCGTTCACGTCGAACAGCAGCTGACCAGTGACCCCTGTCTTGCAGCAGCCGTTCGGCACGACGCCGCTGACGGCCGAGTTCGTCATCGCGACCGAGCCCGCAGGGCAGGTGATCGGGTCGCAGTCCGTGCCATTGGGGCCAGCGATGCACTCGAAGTACGCGCAGACGGTGACCGACTTGGTGGCCGTCCAGGTGATGTTGACGCGGGGATCGGTCAGGCCAATCGCATCCTCGATGCCGTACACGAAGTAGTCCTTGTCGGTCGCGGACTTCAGATGAACCTTGGGGTCCATGTACACGGCCTTGTCGGTGTCCTTCCAGGTGCCCAAGTCGTAGCTGGCGGCGGTCGACTCCGTGCCCTCGTACTTGTCCGACTTCGCACACAGATCCGCAGAGTTGGCTGAGCAGGTCGGCGGCGTGGTCACGGTTGCACCGGCCAAGCAGTATTCATTGGCGCCACACGCCTGATAGGTCGACCAATCGGTGAAGCCGTAGTTGATGGCCTGGACCGAGCACGTGCCGCTGGCTCCGGTGCAACCGTCATACTGCTTGCGAACTTGAGCAGTTGCACCCAGACCGGCGCCAGAGCACTGGTACTCGACCTTGTGCACCACCGCACCACAGACCGCGCCCTTGGCGGCCCAGGTGCCGTCCGCGGCGCAACAGGTCGTGCCGGGCGTGCAGACCGTCGTCGACTTGCAGGTGCCGGGCGTGTTGATGTCGGGAACCTGGCAGATCTCGGTCAGGCCGCAGTCCTTGAAGACCGACCAATCGGTCCAAGCGTAGTTGGTCGACGAGACCGAGCAAGTGGTGCCGGTGCCGGTGCAACCCTGATAAGCCTTGCGGCTCAAGACGTTGCCGCCCTGATCGGCGCTCTCACACTTGTACTGCGCCGCCACCACGGTGTTGCTGCACTGCTTGGCCTTGGCGGAGTAGGTGCCGTCCGCCTCGCAGCAGGTTGTGCCCGGGGTGCAGACGGTGGCGGTCTTGGCGCCGAACTCAAGGTCGACGGCGACCTGCTGGCACTTGGCGCTCGCGTTGGTGACCGACAACCATGCGATACCGCTTGCGTTTGTGCCACTCGACGGCTTGGGCGTCCATGCCAGCGAGCCGGTCGCGGCCGCCGTCGCACAGCAACCGTTGGCCGCCACGCCACTGACGTCCGCGTTGGCCTTGGTGGTGCTGCCGGCGGGACAGGTGACGGGCGCGCAGTCGGTGGCGTTGGCGCCGTTCTGGCACGCATACCACAAGCAAACCGTGACCTTGTCGGCAGCCGTCCACTTGGCCGACACCACGGGTGCGAACGAGTTCACGCCGTCGTCGACTGTCCACTTCACGAAGTCCGCGTCCGTCGATGCGCCCAGCAGGACCTGAGGCGCCAGGGTCTTCAGGGCGGATGCATCGGTGTAGGCGCCCACGCTGACTGCGGTCTTGGCGGTGGTGCCAGCCTCGTAATCGTCCTTCTGGCCGCACAGCGGGTCCGCGCCAGCCTTGCAGGTACCGGGGACGTCAACAGCCGTGACCTCGCAGGTCTCTCCCGCAGAGCACGCCTTGAAGGTCTTCCATGCCTCCCACGCATAGTTGGACGCCGAAACCGAGCACGTGTTGGAGCCGCCCGTGCAGCCTTGATAGGCCGTGCGAGTCTCGACCGACTTGCCGTCGGTGCTGCAGGCGTACTGGGTCGCCTTGATGTCGGGGCCGCACTTGAAACCTTTGGGCTGGATGCGACCTTGCGGGACGTTGCAGCAGACGCCGCTGGCGCATGAGCAGCTGCTGGTCAGCGTCCAAGCGGTGGTGCCCTTCGCCGGCTGGCAGGCAAGGCAGGTGTCATCGGCCTTCTTGACGCCTTCGACCACGCACTGGTTGTCGATGCGGCACGATCCGGCCTTGACCACCAGTTTGCAGGCTCCTGTCACAGCGTCGCAGGTGCCCGACTCGCAGGTGTCGCCGTCGGGGCACTTCTTGGGCAGATTCGAGCACTTCTGCGTCGCCACCACGCACGAGTCGTCGGTGCACGGGTTCTTGTCGTCGCAATCGGCGGCCTTGGTGCAGTCGGCAACGGGGGCAAGGCCCTCGCAGACGGGGGGCGCGCCGGTCTTCAGCACGCACTTCTGCTCTGCGGTGCAGGCCTGCAGGGCCTTCCACGGCGTCCACGCGTACAAGGCCTTGTCGGTCGGGCAGATGGCGGCGTTCTTGCCGTCGCAGCCTGCGTAGGCCTCGCGGCTTTGGGCCACGTTGTCTGTGCACGCGTAGTCCGTGGCGAGGGCGGCCGCGCCGCAAGTGGCGCCGGCGGTCTTGACGGTGTGGGTCACCGGGTCGCAGCAGACGCCGGAAGTACAGCAGTTGGCCTTGGCCTCGAACGAACACGTCCCGAACTGCGCGTCGCAGCTGCCCGTCATGCACACGTCGTCGTTGACGCAGTCGCTGTCGATCTTGCAGCACTCGGGCTTGGGGATGCCGACGCACTTGCCGGCCGCGTCGCACGCGTCCTTGCCGGTGCACGCGCTGCCGTCGTCGCAGGGAGCGGCGAGCAGCACAGTCCAGCCCGTCTGGTTCTTGGTGGCGTTGCAGGACTGACACGCGTTGGCCGTCGAGACTTCGCCGTTGGTGCGGCAGAACCCGTCGATGGCGCAGGCGCCAGGCAGCGGAGCGAACACGCACTGGCCGGTCTTGGCGTCGCAGGAGTCGTTGGTGCAGGCCAGGCCGTCGTCGCAGGCCTTGGCATCGTTGGTGCAGCCTGAGCCGGTGCACTTGTCCGTCGTGCAAAGGTTCTGGTCGTCGCAGCCGGCGTCGCTGGTGCAGCAGCTGCCGTTGCCTGAGTGGGTGCACTGACTGGCCAAACAGGCGTCCGTCGTGCAGGGGTCCAGGTCGTCGCAATCGGCGTCGACGGCACACGCCTTGTCGGTGCCGCACAAGGTCTCGAAGTCCGAGCAGCAATCACCTGAGCCCGAGCAGTACTCGTCGCACTGGCACGTCGCCTTCGCGTCGTACTCGCCGCAACGGTCCTGGCAGGTGCCCGTGACGGTCTCGGTCGTGTCGGGGGTGTCCGTGGTGTCCGTCGTTTCCGCAATGTCCGCAGTCACTTCCGCCGCGTCGGTCGAGTCGGGCACGTCGGTCACGGCAGCATCCGTGTCGCCGCCCTGGTCGCCGGTCGCGTCCGTCGCATCCTTGGCCGCGTCGCCAAAGTTCGGATTCACGTCTTCAGGCGTGTCTTCACTGATGTCGGTCGGGTTGGCGGGCTCCTGTGCAGGGTCGCTGCAGGCGGAAAGTGCCAACATCCCGAGCACCATCACGGAACCAAGCGAACCCGTACCGATACACTGACGCAGCGTGCGAACCCTCATCTTCTCCCCCTTTGCCGAGCCGGCTCCCACCGGGTGAATGGCGCAAGATGATCGTCCGATTCGGACAAACGACGCAACGGAATCGACCGAACGACGCATCTTTTTGGCGTCGCGCGGCCCCACTCGGACGTAACCTATTGGAATGAAAGAATGCCTACTCTTCGGGAGTCTTCAGAAAATCCGACAGACCCGGGATCTTCTCGGCTGTCTCACGCGCCAGCTTGCGGGCCTTGGCGAAGCTCTGCTCGGCTTCGAACAGCTGCTCATACGGCAGCGGCTGCAGGCTTTGTTGCGGGGTACGGCCCAGCGGTGAAGCGGTCAGCCGACGGACCACACGCGCCGCAAACCCCAGATCGAACCCGACCTCGAATGCGGCGGTGCGGGGCAGGACGTCCTGCGCGATGCGTTTGGCCAGTTCCGGTCGGCACAGCCCGCGGCGCACGGCGTCTTCGATCGACCCTGCCAGACCATCGGCGGTCACCTTGTGCTCGCCGACCAGCTCCTCAGCCACCGCCACCAGCACCGAGTCGTCCGCCAGCCCTTCGTCGGCCAGATTGAGCGCGATCTGCAGGGCGTTGAAGGTCGCCACCACCCGGCCGCGATAGGCTCCGAAGCGTGAAGGCGGCGAGTTGCCCTCCAGATGGATGAACACGCGGCGCACCGGGTCGCTCTGCGGCACCAGGTTCAGTCGCCCGAGAATCGCAGCGATCTCATCGGGATAGGCTCCCGTGACCTGCAGGATCCGCGACAGCCGTGTGGTCGAGACCCGCCGGGCGCACACATCGGCGTACAGGCAGTACACCAGCGCATCGACCTCGGCATCGTCGCCAAAACAGATCTCGCCGACATCCTCTTCGCGCGCCGCCAGCCACAGCCGCGTGTCCAGATGCGCCCGCAGCTTGTAGGGCACCTGCCGCGTCAGCGTCCGCAGCCGTCCACGTTGCAGGGCGGCGCCGAAGTCTTTCAAGACCAGACGATCACAGTGGATTCCGTGAAGCTGAAACATCGCGAGGATGCGCTTGCGCAGAAACGTAGGACTGCCCGAAACGACGACCACCCGCGAGCGATAGGCCTGCGACAATGCCATCAACAGGGAGCGCATCCCGGGGATCGAGCGCTTGCGACTCGCCCCTTCCAGCGCCGCGCGCAACAGTCCGCCCATGCTGGAGAATTCGGTCTCCAGATAGGTCTTGTCCAAGTCCCAGCGGTAGACGACCTCGGGCTTCTCCCGGCGCGGATCCGTCTCAGCCACCGTGCACCTCCGAGACCTTGCGCGGTCGGTCCGAGGGCGCCGCGGGCGACTTTGGCGCCTCAGACAACGTCTGCACGGCTTTGGCGAGCTCGGCCTGCAAGCCTCGCGACGAGCAGCGGGCCGCCAGGCGGATCGCCTTCTCGAACGCCGCCTCGCCCGAGTCCGGGTTCGCCACCAGCACCAGGTGCTGCAGCCCCAGCATCGGCGCGCCGCCGTAGTCCTGGAATTCCGAGACGGTGCGCAGCATGCCGACCCCTTGCGCCAGCAACCGCAGTCCCACGCGCCACGTCAGCTTCGTCTTCCACGCGTACCGCGCGGCCTCCAGCACCATCGTGGTCAGGCCTTCCAGCAGCCCTCGCACCGTGTGTCCCACCAGACCGTCGGTGACGACGACGTCGGCGAAACCTCTGGAGATATCGACCGCCCGCACGTTGCCCACGAACTTCAGGCCGGACGTGTGCCGCAGGCGCTCGTGGGCCTCGACGACCTCTGGCGTGCCATCGCCGGGCCCCAAGCCCGTCGACAACAACGCAACCTTGGGCTCGGCAACCCCCGTCACCGTCCGCGCATACGTCGAACCCATCACCGCCCAAGCCACCAGTTCGTCCGCCGAGTGCGCGCGCCGACCGGACACGTCGAGCAGCAGTGCCAGCGGGTCGGCCCCCTCGCCATGCGCGACCGTCGGAAAGATGGCGGCCGACGCGGTCGATGGCTTGCCCGGCAGCTTGGGCAGATGCCGCTGGGCCAACGAATAGACGAGCTCTTGCGGACTTGCCGTGATCAGCACATCCGCTTCGCCGTCGTTCAGCATCGCCATCGCGATCGGCAGCGCGATACGGGCGGCCTCGGTCTTGGCCGCCGTGTCGCCAGCCTGCAGTGGATAGGTCGCCGGCGCCGGCACCAGCCGCAAAGTCATCGGGTCATAGGGCAACAAGCTGAGACAGTCCTGCAGCACCGTCACGTCGCCGACCAGATGCACCCGCGCAACGCCCTGCCGGGACATGCGCGCGGCGGCGGCGACGATGCCGGCCGGACCTGCCGCGCCACCGTAAGTATCGATGACCACAGAGGGTCTGGTCCCTTCCGGAAGCGTCATGCGTTCGCCTTCGCGACCCTTCCGAGCGCATAGCGGCGCAGGGTCACGGGCAGGGGACCGTTGGAAAAGTCCTGATGACCGGTGTCCGCCATACCAAACGCCGCCTGAAAGCCCTCGTGCCCTTCGAGCACCCACGCCGTCACACCGGTGAAGCCGCGCCATGCGTCGCCCAGCGATCGGAACAGGTCTTCAACGCCTTCGCCACCCAACCGCTGCCCATACGGCGGGTTGCACACGATCGTGGTGCCTGCGGGGGGCGGTGCCAGCTTCGCCGCATCCAACTGCTCGACCCGTACGATCCCGTCCAGACCAGAGGCGATCAAGTTGGCCCGCACCGCCTCGATCGCGTCCGGGTACAGGTCGGTCGCCAGCACATCCAGACCTTTCGCTTTGCTGATGGCGGACTTCGCGTGGTCCACGCCCTTGCGCCGCTCCTCGTCCAGGTGCTGCTGCATGGTCTCACCGTGATGCGGCCAGCGCTCGACACCGAACCAGCGGGTGCAGCCGGGCGGGATGCCCAAGTGGCGGTTGACGGCCTCGATCACCAGCGTGCCCGAACCGCAGGTCGGGTCGTGCAACCTGCCCTGCCCTCTCCAGTCGACCACTTCGACGACCGCTGCAGCCAGCGTTTCTTTCAGCGGCGCCGGTCCGGGTTGCGCGCGGTGGCCACGGTGGTGCAACGGCGGGTCGGCGAGATCGAGAAACACGTCCCATCGCCCGCGACGTCCGCGAACCACCACGCGAATCTCGGGGTCTTCGCGCGCAACGTTCGGCCGGCGCCCCAGCTTGCGCGTCAACCGGTCGGCGATGGCATCCTTGACCTTCAGCGACACGAACAGGTGGTGGTCCAGACCGCGTCGCTCTGGCGTCGATGGGATCAGGTCGCCGCTTGCGTGCACGGCAAAGGTCGCGTCGGCGTTCATCCAGCGCGGCCAGTCGAGGTCCCACGCGCCCTCGTACAGCGACTCTGCGTCCTCGGCGTGAAAGCCGCCCAGATGCAACAGCAAGCGCGAGGCGATGCGCAACCCTACCAGAGCCTTGGCCGTTTGCTCTGGCGTCAGGTCCATCCACACGCCGTCGCCGGCGGTGCGCTCCACGGGCAGACCGAGGGCGCGGCACTCGCGGGCGACGAGGTCGTGGGTGCCGCGAGCGGCCAAGGCCAATACTTGCATGAAGGTGCTCCCCTCGGGTCACGTCAGGCGGGCGGGCGGTCCGAGGGTGCTGAGGCTACTCGATCGGCGAGTCGTCCGGAATCACATGGTGACGACGCGCGCGCTGGTCCTGCCAGGCGAAGAACAAGGCGACCAGCACCGACCCCAACAGCACGGTGCCGCCGATGACGTACCAACCGTACGGTCTCTCTTCTGCGACGCAAACGACGCAGCGGGCTAGAAGTGGAGCAACGGGAAGCACTTCCGAACCTCCGGGCCAGTGTCGAGGGCAAGTCGTCCGAACTGCGTGCGGCGGGGACTAGGCCGAAGCGGGCGCTGCGGTGGCCTTTGCGCGTGCCGACGGCGGGATCTCCAGCGCGTGTTCGAGGACGTCGTCCATCGTCTGGGCGAACACAAACTCGATC
The DNA here is from genome assembly GCA_903955385.1 of uncultured Myxococcales bacterium. GTDB lineage: Bacteria > Myxococcota_A > UBA9042 > UBA9042 > UBA9042 > CAJBNH01. Next base: position 46,715 of record CAJBNH010000165.1, read on the forward strand.
TGGTCGCGCGCCTCTGCCGGAATGTCGCGCAGATCCTTACGGTTGCGCTCGGGCAGGATGATCTTCTTGATGCCACCGCGCATCGCCGCCAGCACCTTGTCCTTGATGCCGCCAACCGGAAGCACCAGGCCGCGCAGGGTCGCCTCGCCCGTCATCGACACGTCGCCGCGCACCCGCACGCCGGTCAGCAGCGACACAAGGGCCGTGAACAGCGTGACGCCGGCGCTGGGGCCGTCCTTGGGCGTCGCGCCCGCCGGCACGTGCACGTGGATGTCGAAGTCTTCGAAGGACTTGCGATCGATGCCCAGCCGCTCGGCGTTGGCCTCGACCAAGCTCAGCGCGATCTGCGCCGACTCCTTCATCACGTCGCCCAGCTGGCCGGTCAGCCTCAGCTTGCCCCTGCCGGGCATCTTGCTGGCCTCGATGAACAGCAGGTCGCCGCCGGTGCGGGTCCAGGCCATGCCGGTGGCGACGCCGGGCTGCTCAGTGCGCGTCGCCACTTCTGGCACGTACGCGTAAATGCCCAGCATGTCCTCGAGATCGCCTTCCGTCAGGGTCTTCTCGGTGTACTCGCCCTTGGCCACGCCCACCGCCACCTGGCGCGCGACGTCGGCGATGCGACGCTCCAGACCACGGACGCCGGCCTCACGCGTGTAGTGCATGATGACCTTGTCGAGGATCTCGTCCGGAATCACGCATTGTTCCGCAGTGATCCCGTGCTCCTTGAGCTGCTTGGGCAGCAGGTGCCGCCGTGCGATGGCAGCCTTTTCCTCGTGCGTGTAGCCACTGATCTCGATGACCTCCATGCGGTCCAGCAGCGGGGGCGGGATCGTGTCGAGCGTGTTGGCCGTCGCGATGAACAGAATCTTGGACAGGTCAAACGGCGTGTCCAGATAGTGGTCCGAGAACGCGTGGTTCTGCTCGCCGTCGAGCACCTCGAGCAGCGCAGCCGTCGGGTCGCCACGCCAGTCATGGGTCAGCTTGTCCACTTCGTCCAGAATCATCACGGGGTTGCGCGACTCGGCCTTCTTCAGCGACATGATGATCTTGCCGGGCATCGCACCGATGTACGTCCGGCGGTGACCACGAATCTCAGCCTCGTCGCGGACGCCGCCCAGCGACAGCCGCTGGAATTTGCGCCCCAGAGACTCTGCGACAGAGTGGCCCAGCGACGTCTTGCCCACGCCCGGAGGGCCGACCAGACACAACACCGGTCCCCGCATGTCGTTCTTCAGCTTCGATACCGCCAGATACTCGATGATGCGCTTCTTGACCTTCTCCAGCCCGTAATGGCGCTCATCCAGCACCTTCTGCGCATGGTCCAAATCCAGCCGATCGTCGGTCATCTTCGACCACGGCAGGTCTGCGAACCACTCCAGATACGTCCGCGACACGGTGTACTCGGGCGAGCCCTGCTGGATGCTGCGCAACCGCTTGAGTTCCTTGGTCGAAACCTTCGCAGCGTCCTCAGGCAATCCGGCCTTGTGCAGGCGCTCTTCCAGCTCGCCCAGCTCGTCGCCCTCACCGCCCTCCAGATCGCCCAGTTCCTTCTGGATCGCCTTGAGTTGCTTGCGGAGCACGTACTCGCGCTGACTCTTGTTCAGGTCGCCCTTCACCTCGCTGTTGATGCGCTGCGAAATGCGCAGCACCTCAACCTGCTGGATCACCAGATGCAGGGTCTTGGTCAGCATGTCCTGCAGCGTGGTTGCCTGCAGCACGTCGACCTTCTCCTCAACCGAGACGCCCAAGTGGGTCAGCAGCAGGTAGACCAGCCGCGCCGGATGCTCGAAATTCTCTTGCAGATCCGCTGCGTTGATCGGCAGTTCCGGCACCATGTTCACGAGCTCGATGGCCGTGTCACGCACGCTGTGCACCAGCGCGAGGATCTGCGGGTCGGCGTCGTTCTTCTCGGGCAGGATCTCGACCTCGGCCGACAGGAACGGGTCTTCCTGATCAAAGCGATTGATCTTGAAGCGCTCCACTCCGCGAATGACGACGTGGTAGGTCTCGGCGCCGTTGCGCAACACCTTGATCAGCTGGCCCGTGCACCCGGCCCAGTACAGCTCGTCGGGCTTGGGGTTGTCGATTCCCTTGTCCTTCTGCGCGACCACGCCCACCACGGCGGCGCGGCGATCTCCCAGACTCTCCAGAAGCTTGATGGACTTGCCGCGGCCGATGACGACGGGCATCACGGCACCCGGGAACAGCACGGCGTTGCGCAACGCCAGGATCGGCAGGTTGTGCAGCGTGGTGCCGTCGGAGGTCGGTTCAGTCGAGGGCTTGTCGGTCATGGGTCCCTCGCAAGGAAACAGGTTGCAGAGCTTGCTGCCGCGTCTTTGCGGAGTTCGCCGTCGCCTGATTCGAATGATAAGGAAGCACGGGGGCACCGCAAATCAAGGTCCCCCGCTGCCGATGAACGGAGTCCTTGCAATGCTTCAGGAATCTGGTGCGACGGGATGACTGGCACCTGCACCGCGGCGGCTGCTGCGTGGTCGTCGACCTTGGTTGCGGTCGTGATACAGAGGTCGCCGTCACCGTTCAGTGCTGCTGTTGCCACCAACCGGGAAGCGCTGCCCCTTTGCTGGCCAGCGTTGCCTCTACCGACGCCCGCCACGCAGGGTCGCCGGTCAACCGGGCCGCCAGCGCCAATCCCCACGCGGCCGCCAGCTCGTTGCCCAGCTGCCGCAACGCTGCCACCGCAGCCTCGACCCGCTGGCGGGCCTGCGAATCCCCGGCCTGCAGCCTCAGTGCCGCCGCCAACAGCTCGATGGCCAGCGCGGCGTCGGTCGCGCCACAGTCCCGCATTCTCGCCATATGCTGGAGCAGAGCGTCCTGGGACACCGCCAGGCCGTCCAGTGCGTCGATGCGCGCCTGCAGCACCAGCGCGTGCACCACCGGCAACGGCTCTGCGCACGCCCACCAGCGCTCGACCGCGTCGGCGGCAAACACCCGCGCCGCCGGCAGATTGCCCCGCAGGTACGCAAGCGAGGCTTGTCCCGACCGCACCGCCGCCGCTTCGCGCGGACTCGCCCCGTCGGCCTGTTCCATCACCTCGTCCAGCAAGGCCTCACTGCCCGGGTCGCCACGCCAACCGCCGAGCTCAGCCTCGACCAACCCTATGGCAAAGCGCTCGGCCTGCGACAGCGACTCGCGCGGGAGATTGGCCAACAGGTCGCCCGCGGCCTGCAAGTGCAGTTGGCGCAGGTGGATGCGGATCTCCAGCAGGTTGCGTCGCAACGCCAGCCGACCGGGACAAGAAGAAGCCGGCGTGACGGCCAGCTCTGCTTCAGCCGCCGCCGCCTCGCCCAAGGTCAGGTGGACCTCAGCCAGCGCCAACCCGACCTCCAGCACACCCAGCCGATCGCCTTGGTCCCTCAGCCGATGGCGTGCCCGCTCCAACAGGGCCCGTCCTTCGCGCAACTGGGCCATCCGACACAGGATCGCCGCCCGGTTGACCGACGCCGTCTGCTCACCGGCCGGCAACCCCAGCTTGCGAAAGCGGGCCTCGACCTGCGCAAAGGCCGCGGCGGTTTCAGCCAGCGGCGCCGTGTCGGCCCGCGCCATCGCCAGTGCCAGCGCGGCTCGTGCGATGCCCTGCTCGTCGCCGATGCGGGTGGCCAGGGCGAAGCTCTGCGAAAACGCTGCCACCGCTCCGTCCACGTCACCACGGTCCCGTAACAAGTGGCCCAGGTTCAGCTGGGCGACGGCGTGCAGCGGCTCCAGTCGCCCTTCGGTGGCGTGGGCAACCTGCGAGAATGCGGCCTGCGCGGCGTCGAGGTCGCCACTGGCGCGCTCGAGATCTCCCAGACAGATCAAGGCGTTTGCCATACCGGCAGCGTGGCCCGCTGTCTCGAATCGATCCATCGCCTCGTGCAGCAGCGTGCGCGCGTCCGGCTCCGTGTCGTCCGTCTCTTCCGCTTCCCTTGCGCGACCCGGGGCCAGACGCTGCAGCAGCCTCCCCACGTTGCCGGCCGCCACAGCGATCCCCAAATTGTCGTCGCGCTTGCGCTGGCGGGCCAGAACCTCGCGGTGCAGGGCCACGGCCGCCGCCAGATCACCACGCAGCTCATGCACCGAGCCGATCTCGGTCATCGCAGACAGTTCGCGCGCTTCCAGATGCCGACGGGCCGCGTCCTCACGCGCCTGTTCAAAGCACGCAAGGGCGTCGGCCTGACGCCCAGCTCGCAGGTGGATGCGTCCTTCCAGACTCACGGCCGCGCAGGCCGCGTCCACGTCACCGGTGCTGGTCAGGACGTCGCGAGCACGACCGGCCAGACGCAACGCCACCGCCAGCTCACCCCTGGCGAACCGGCCCGAGGCCTGCTTGAAGAGCTCGATTCCGACGGCGCGCTCAGTCATGGGTGCGTGGGTCCTGGCTGTGGCGTCAAATCATGACCGCCCCGCACGAAAGGTCGATGCCCTGCCCCGTAATGGCGTCGCCACCGGGCCCGAGCAGGAACTTGGCGTACGCGCCGACTTCGGTGGGCTTGATCATCCGGCGGATCGGCTGGCTGGCCATCATCGCCGCCGTCGTCTGTTGCAGCGTCTGGCCCGAGCTCTGCGCCATGCGCGACAGCACGTCGTGGGCCATTTGCGTGTCGACCCAGCCGGGGTTCAGGACGTTGACACGGATGCCGCGTGGCGCGAGCTCGGACGCCATGCTGCGGGTCAGGCCCAAGATCGCGTGCTTCGACGCCGTGTAGGCGCTGGAGCGGGTGCCCCCGAAACGCGCCAGCACACTGCCGATGAACAGTACGCGGCCGCCGTTGGGCATGTGCGCCGTCACCAGCTGCGCCAAGAAGTACGTACCGAACAGGTTGACCTCGAGGATGTGGCGAAACCGCGCCCGTGCGTCGGAGCTCAGATCTTCGAGGGGCGTCTCGGCGTTGACCCCGGAAGCGACGACCAACGCGTCGATCGGGCCAAAGCGCGACTCGGCGGAGACGACCGCCTCGTCGATCGAACGCTGGTCCGTCAGGTCCAGACGCACCGGCAGGGCACGCGCGGTGCCCAGATCCATCGAGATGCCCAGCACCTTGTTGTACGAGCGGGCACCCAGCGTCAGGTTGTGAGGCTCGTCTCCCAAAGCGCGCGCGATGGCCTCGCCCATGCCGCGCGACGCTCCTGCGACAAAGATGTGCTTGGGGCGAGAGGACAAGGCCTTCTCGAGCTCGCTTTGCGGCAGGCGGACGGTCTGCATCGGGTCACCTCTGGGCGGAGTCCGGGTCGTCGGGGGCGCACGGCGTCAGGGTTACGGGATCACTGGTCGGGGGTCGGCAGGGCCTGCAGCGCTCCGGCTTTCTGTTGTCGGTTGCGCAGAGCATCGCCGGACTCGCCCCACACCGACAGCAGGGCGCCGACGATGATCGAGAGGCAGAACCACACGACGACCATCATGTAGCTGACGTACATCCCACCGCGGAAGAAACGGTACAGGGGCGGCTTGTCCTCCGCTCGGCGAAAGACCGCCTCGGCGGGCAGCACGTCGCCGGTCAGCGCCTGCAGATCGCCTTCCCGCGTGCCGGGTTGGGCAACGACGCCGGACGGAGTCGGGGCTTCGGAGGGCGCGTGCGGGTCCTCAATCGTCATGACGGCACCTCAACGGACAGGTCAGCAGGGGCGGGGCGACGGCCATGGTCAGGTCAGGGCGAGATGCGCCGACCCAGCCCCGCCTTCAGCAGGCTCTTCTCTTGCTCCGCGTACAGGTCGCAAATGCCCGGAATGTCCAAGCCGCAGCGCTGGTCGATCTCCAGGCACTTGTAATTCGATTGGATGTCCGTGCACTTGCGCTTGGTCCCGTCGGTCAGGTCGCCGGTGGCCGGGTCGCACTGAGGCGAACAAAACGCGGGGTACGGCAGCGGGGCGTCGTAGCGTCCGTTGCCGTCGGTGTCGAGGAACACGGCGTTCGTCAGCCCGACCGGAAACACCGGAAAGTAGTCCGGAATGCGGGCGGGCGGCGGGAACAGGCTGGCGGCCGGAATGCCCTTGATCTGCGTGAAGGCAAGTGCGGCGATGCGGGACAGGGCCATCTCGCCGAACGGAACGTCCAAGTACACGGGCCGCATCAGGTTTCTCGTGTCCGTCCCCAGTGCCACCACCAGGAACCACGAGTCGCGGTCGGGCACGTCGAGGGCCACGGTCTGGTCGAAATCGACGATTCGCTTGGGGTCCACCGTCAGGTCCTTGGACCACGCCAGCAGGCCGTTGCGATAGATCTCGATGCGGTCCACGCCGAACCAGGAAGTGGTCTGCACGCGGATCTTCGCCTGAACTTGCCCGCCCTTGCTGGCCTTCACGACACCGCCGGGACCCACGCCAGCCACATCCACGGTGATGAACGGGCCGTACGAAGGCGCCACCTGACCTGCGCGCAAATTCTTCGAGATCTCCAAGGGATTGACGTCACCTGGCTCGTCCGTGCCCGACCGAATGTAGTTGCGCGGCAGCCCGGGTTCCAGCTTGGTGCTGTGGCTGTCCGACCCGCCGACCAGCGTCTTGACGAAGCCGTGCTCCAGATAGCGGAAGTGGTCCTCCAGCACGCCCGGCGTTCGGCCGCAGGGGCGATCCATGTCAGCGGCCTTCACCACGTCGGCCAGCGGCTTGTCGACCTTCTTCTCGTCGAATTTGCAGACAGTCTCGAGCGTGGCCAGCATCGTCGCGGCCTTGACTGCATCGGTCGAGGTGGGCTCATTCAGCCACGCCGCCTGCTCCTCTGGGGTGCGCCGCAACATCTCGCCGACCAGTTCTTGAGCCAGCGCCAATCGATAGCGGTGGCGGCAGGTCGCCAGGTCGTCCTCCGCGGGACAGGTCGTCAGGTTCTCCAACCCCCGGTCGGCCAGCTCGGGACACGCCTTGGTCAACGCGGCGGCCGCCTCAGTGTCCGACAGCTGGACGCCCTTGGCATCGAAGCCGGCGCGGTCCACACGATACAGGCACCGCGAGTAGATCTGCACCTCGCGGACGGTCGGCGTGCGGATCAGCTCGAAACGCTTGGCGTTGAAGACCTCCATCGCGTCGAAGTCGCAGGCGACCGTGCGCAAGGTGGTGTTCGATTCTTCCAGTTGCGGCAGCGCGCGCGTGAGGCTGAACGGGTTGATGCCCGCCTGATCTGCCCAGCCGAAGAAGCCGTCGCGCGGATGGGCGACGATGCTGGTGGGCAGCCCGTCGCCGGTGGCAAAGCCGGAACGCTGCAGGATGCCGTCGATGATCTGGTCCGACGGCTTGCAGTACCAGTCGAGCGAGCCGTGCGAGGGTTGGTCGCCGGGCGCGTACTTCAGCGGGAAGCCGATGTAGTGACCGATCTCGAGCGTCGAGACCTCAGACCCCACCACGGCGGTCAGGAAGCGGTCGATGCCCAGATCCTGAATGAACGGCAGGTAGTTGCTGAGCACGTCGTGGTCGGTCGCGGCAACGTAGTCCACCCCCTCCGCCGCGATGGTCTTCACCCGGTCGCGCAAAGGCATGCCGGAGTCGAAGCTGGGCTCGGCGTGCAGGTGGAAGTCGCTGGAGATCCAACCTTGGGTGTCCACCTCGTGCAGCAACGCGGCGTCGATCACGCGCTCCTCGCCCTCAGATAGGTCCAAGGTCTCGTCGTGAATGCCGAATTCCAGACCGTGCGACACCACCACCTGGTACCGGCCCGGCGCCACCGGCACATCGAACTTGCCGTCCATCGCGAAGCCGACGTGCTGCACGCCCGTACCCAGGCGACCCTGACCGAAGTACGGACGACGCCCGCCGTCGCGGTGCAGCGGTTGGCCCTTGGCGTCCAGGCGCACGAGCGTCAACTTGGCCGGCAGCTGGGCCCCCGTCGCATCCGTCGTTTGCACTCGCACGCGCGCGGGCGTGGGCAGCGATGGCGCCACCACGTAGTCGCCCCCCGCAACCACCTTCAGCTTCAGCAGATCTCCCGTCACGACCTTGTGCGCGTCCATCGCCACCAGCAGGTAGTCGCCGGGGGGCAGCTGGGCCTCGAACGCGCCGTCCTCGACCTCGTCCACGCCCGGGTCGGCATCGATGGCGTTGACGATGCCGTTGCCGCCCGTCTTGGCCCGCAGCTGCTGCAGCACCACGTCCACGTCGGTCCAGGTCTTGGTGGTGTCGGGGTCCTGCAGCACGAACACCGTGGCGTTCGTCGCGGGCGTGCCGGTCTCTCGCCACCGCACATAACCCTGCACGTGGCCTGTGACAGTGCCCCGGTGCTTCAGGATGATGTCCGTCACGCTGGCGATGTCGCCCTGCCCCACGGCCAGATAGCGCTCGTACTCGAGCACGGCCGACGCTTCGCACGTCGCGTCGTCACCCGTGCCTGCCTGGCAGTTGCGCGTCGACGTGATGAAGGCGGTGGCGGCCGATGCAAACAGCGGCACCAACACTTGCGGGTCGCCGTCTGCGGGGGACTGCTTCTTGGTGTAATAGCCGTAGCTGACGTCGCCGCCCGCCGCCGCCACGAAGTCGAAGCCAAGCGGGTGCGTGAAGGTGTCGAGGTTGTCGTACAGCGCGTCCCAGACCGGCTTTTCCTCGTCGAAGCCGGGGCCGGGCACGAAGATGTCGTTCTGGTTGCCGAAGAACACGAAGTCGCCCGCGCCGATGCCGGCCTTGCGGGGTGCGCCCATCAGGTCGCCCAAGATGTAGCCGAGCACCGACTGGCTTCCGGGAGGGTCGCTGGCCGTCGGCTGGACCATCGGCGACACGGGGCTGCAGGCGCACACTTGGCAGCCAGCGGCGTCGAAGGCCAGGCCCGTTTCACACGTCTTGGTGCAGGCTTGCAGCACGGGGCACCCGCACGTGCCGGTCGCAGGCGTGACGTCCTTGGCCAGGTCGCAGACAAAGCCCTGCCGGCACTGCGAGTCCTTCTTGCACGTTTCGCCCAGGCCCTGGCCGTCGCCCACGCCGCGCGGTTGGGGTGGCAGGAACAGCGAAGTCCGCATCGTCACAAACGAATCGCCCGGACGCAGCAGGTAGTCGGTGCGGAAGTCGACGCCAAGACGCAGCCCCGGGAAGAAGAACTCGAGCTGGCTCTGATAGGCCTTCAGGACGCCGATCGCTTCGAACAGGAAGACGCCCTTGCCCTCGACGCGCACGACCGCGTCCTGACCGTCACTGCCGTCCTTCAAGACCGAGACCTGGGTGCCCAGCGGTGCGGGGACCAGCAAGTTCGCGAAAGGAAACAGCTCTGAGAATCGGTCACGCCCGCTGCCGGGGGGAAAGCGCGCATCGCCGTCGCGCCGCAGGTCCGCGTCGACCAGACTGCCGCCAAACAGGCCGGGCCCCCAGGAACGGCCAGTCCCCAAGATGGCGATGCGGATCTTGTCGTTTTCCAACACGAAGTCGCCGACGTCGGCGTAAGCGACCGGTCCGCCGACCAGCTCGTAGCGGGACCTGGCTTGGGCAGCCCGCAACTGGTTGGGGGCCTCTGGCTGGCACGCCCCGGCAAGGGTCGCCAACACGGCGCACAACCCCAGCAGGGTCGCAGACTTCCACAGATTGGAGCGATCAGGGCGGTGCATCGGAGCCTCCGCGGGCGGTCCAGCGAATGCGCGAAAGGCGGTCACAGCAGCCACTGCAGCTGGGCGTAGGCGGTGTCGTTGTCCAGATCAGCGCCGTGCAGCTCGACACGGCGGTCGTACTGCACCTGCAGCCGAAGCTTGTTGCGCATCAGCTGGTAGCCCAGCGCGCCGCTGACAATCGCCTCGTCGGTCGCATCGTCCTGATCCACGTTCGGGTCGATCAGCTCGAAGCGCACCGCTGCATTGGCGCGCCAGAAGGCATAACCGGCCTCAGCGACAATGGATTGCCGATCCAGCTGGGCCGGGATCAGGGCTGGCGTGGTGGGTTCTTCGACGGGCTTGGCGTTGTCGCGCAGGTATTCGACCATCACGTGCGCGCCGTTCCACTTCAACAGCAAGTCCGCAGACATGGCCATCGTCGTATTGGTGCCGCCGTCGCTGTAAACGGCTCCGCCGCCCACCGCCAAGCGCGGGCCGCGGTCCGGGCAGCCGATGTCTGCAACCGACTTGCCGACGCCACCCATGGGCTCGACGGAGAGTCGTCCGACGTAGCTGAGGCCCGAGAACGGGCTGTCCCCCGCCAAGGTGTTGCCGCGAAGGCCCGCGTTCTCCGCGATACCGCCATGGAAGGTGCCTACCCGCTCAAACGCGTTGAACGCACCCAGATGCCACTCGATCCCGAACAGGTCTGGGTACTTGCCGGTCATCACGACGCCCAACTGGCGGAACGGGGCCATCGCCTCGACCGCGAACGGACGCTGCGCCAGGGCGGTGTGGGCCGCGCTCATCATGGCCGACCGCGAGAACGGCATCTTCTGCGCGCCCGCGACGACCTTCGAGCCCCTCCAGGTGCGGATCGACAGCCACGCTTCGTTCAACAGGCTCTCGGCGTCGACCAGCTCGGCCTCGATGCCGGCCTCCATGCCGCGACCGATGTCGCCCTCGAGTCCGAACCGCGCGCGGCGCAGGCCGAAACCCTCACGCTGGGCGGCATCTCCGCGCGCCATCTGGTTGTCCTTGCCCGTCATCAACGCGGCCTGCAGCTGCACCAGACCCGTGGCCTCGATGTCGCCACGCCGTCCCACTTGACCGTGCTCGCGATGCTGGTCGCCGTGCGGACGTTGCTGTCCATGCCCTTCGCCCATGCCCTTCTTCTTGTCGCACTTGCCAGCGGCACAGGGACACGTCGACGCGTCGTCACCGCAGAACTCAGCCTTGTCGGCCGTGCGTCTGGGGTTGGCGTGCATGGGCCCGTGTCCAGGGCGGAAACCGTGCTTGGACAGCGGCGTCGCTTGCGGCGCTTCGGGGGCAGCGGCGGCCGGAGCGGCGTCAACAGGCGCCGCGGCCTCGGGCGCGGCAGCGACGGGTGCTGTCGCGGCGGGAGCAGGTTCTGTTGGCGTTGCAGGCGGCACGGGCTGAGCGACCGCCGTCAAGGCAAAAAGGGCGAGAATGAAAGGCAGAACGATGAGATTCCGGCGCATGCGGGGCCCTCCCGGGGCTTGGTGGACCGGCCGAATGTACCAGAGCAACAGGCTTGCCGCCACGTCCGCTGCGGCTATCCTGTCGGCCCCCGGGTCGTCCGGATCCTGTGTCGCCCTTCGCTCGGAGCCCCATGCAAATTCAAGAGAAATGCGATCGCATCCAGGAAGTTCTGGACCATCTCTACCCAGAGGTGCCGGTGCCGCTGGACCACCGCGACGCCTATACGCTGCTGGTGGCCGTGCTGTTGAGCGCCCAATGTACCGACAAGCGGGTCAATCTGGTCACGCCCCACTTGTTCGCCCTGGCCGACGAGCCGCGCGGCATGGCGGCGCTGGGTGCCGAGAAGATCCGCGAGATCATCCGGCCTTGCGGGCTGTCGCCGCAGAAGTCCAAGGCGATCGCCGAGCTATCGCGGCTGCTGGTCGATGACCATGGCGGCGAAGTACCCGCGGACATGCAGGCGCTGGAGCGGCTGCCCGGCGTCGGCCACAAGACAGCTTCCGTTGTGATGTCACAGGCTTTTGGCGTTCCCGCGTTCCCGGTGGATACGCACATCCACCGGTTGGCAGAGCGATGGGGGCTGTCGTCCGGCCGCAACGTGGTGCAGACCGAGGCTGACCTGAAGCGGCTGTTCCCGCGCGAATCGTGGAACAAGCTGCATCTGCAGATGATCTACTTTGGCAGGGAGCACTGCCCGGCGCGTGGTCACGACCCGGTGAAGTGCCCGATCTGCGCACTTGCCAGCGTCGCGTGACGCTTGGCGTCCGCGTGCAACCGGGGCTACGGGTTCGTCACGCAGAGGGGAGGCACGTCGGGGGACCCCGCCACGCACGTCGTGCCCGGACCGCACACCTTGGTCGTGGGCGTCCACGGGCCATAGCCTGTTGTTTCTCCTGAACACTTCGTCGCCGCCGTGCCCGTGCAGCCGGGGTACAACTTGCGCGTCTCGACGGTGCTGCCGTTGCACTGATACTCGACCGACAGGGCGAGGGTGCTGCACGGCGTGCCCAAAGGCTTCAGTGACTTGGTGGACGTGTCGCAGCAAACGCCCATCGTGCAACAGGTAGGGTCCGTCTTCAGCCCGCACTTCCCGGTCGCGGCCACGCACGTCGCCACCTCGCAGTCGCCCGCTTTCGCCTGCAAATAGGCACAGTCGTCGTCCGTCTTGCAGCACCCCGCGACCGCCGTGCCCGCGCACTGGCCTTCGCTGTTGCACTTGGTGTTGGTGGTGCAAGCGTCGGCGTCGGTGCACGCAGCGCCAGAGTTGACCGACCAGGTGTCCTTGGCCTTGGCGGGCTGGCAGGTCTTGCAGCCAAACGCCCCGGGAGCGGTGGCGCCCGTTTTCACGCACTGGCCGTCGATCTGGCAGAAACCGGATTTCAGGATGAACGCAGACTTGTTGATGGCCGGCTCGCACACCGTGCAGTCGGGCATCGCAGGGTCGGACTCGCCCGCCGCATAGCACACGCCGCCGACCAGGCACTTCCCCGCGACCGGCGTCCACTCGGTCGTCGAGACCTTGGGGTCGCAGGTGCCGCAGCCAGCCGCGTCGGCCTCTCCTGCCGCCACGCACACGCCCTCGATCATGCAGACGTCAGCCACCAGGGTCCACTGGGACGTCGACTTCTTGACGTCGCACGTGGCGCACCAAGCACCGCCGTTGGCCTGACCGTCGGGGTGGCAGAGGCCGTCGATGAAGCACTTGCCGGGCTTGGGACTCCAGGCGTTGGCGGCGAGCGACGGATTGCACTCCTGGCAGCCGTTGCTGGCGGGATCAGCCTCTCCCGAAGCGCGACACTCGCCTTCGATCAAGCACTTGCCCGCTTGCACCTTTTGCACGCAGCCCCCCGTAGCAGCGTCGCACAGGTCGGCCGTGCAGGTCTTGCCGTCGTTGCAGTCCTTGGGCACCAGCTGGCACGAACCGGACAGGCACGCGGCGGTCTGGCAGCCGTTGCCCCCCGGGCACTCAGCGTCGCTGTTGCAGCAGTTCTGAAACGGGATCTGCTTGCACAAGCCACTGACGCACTGGTCCGTGGTGCATTGGTTGGCGTCGTTGCAGTCGCCGTCGGACCCGCAGCCGCAGTCGAGCGCGAAACCGTCGCAGCAGTTGCCGTCGGCCTCGCAATTCGCATGGCAGTGGCAGGGGTTGTCCTCGAGGTACACGCCGCAGTGCCCGGCGCACGAGGTGATGACTTCAGGCACATCCGGCGCGGCGTCCGCATCGTCGGCGTCTGCCAGCCCGTCGGAGTCGGCGTCGGCATTGGCGTCCGGGTCGGCATCCGCAACCGCGTCTGCTGCATCGGGATCCGTGTCCGCAAGGGTGTCACCCCCGGTGACGGACTCATCCGGGTCGGGCCAGCTGGTCTCGGCGGCGGTGTCGGCCAGGGGATCCTGAATGTCGGGCAGCGTGATGGGAGGCTCAACCCCGAGGCCGCCCGAGCACGCCGCCAGAAGCGACGCGATCAGCAGCAGCGGAAACAGGCAGCGGGAAACGGACGGCATTTCGTGGACCTCCGGCAGCGGAGTGTACGCATGGCCGAGCGCGCGGGCCAGAAGTTGCCCGCGGTGCCGCGACGGAGCGGGGCGCAACTACACCGGTGGACGCGTGGCATCCCCGTCGACCGGAGGGTCCGTCGGGCCGCCTTCCTGCGGTTCCGGCGGTGGCAGAACGCGGTCCTCTTCGGGGGGCGGCGGCGGCGTCTCGTCGGTCTGTCCGTCGGCGGGCGGTGGGTCTTGGGTCGGCGGCAGGTCGGAGGACGGTGCGGGATTCGGGCTCTCCGGGACCTCGCGCGCGCCCCGCTGCCCGGCGGATTGCGAGACCCCGGGTTCCTGCATTCGCACGCTGCCAGCAGGCGCGCCACAGCCAACCGACAGAGACGCGAGCACCATCCAGAGTCCGATCCGCAGCTTCATCCCCACTCCTTTTCCATCCACGTCCGGCACCACCCGTCGTCGGTTCTGTGGCGCAGTTGTCCCTGTTCCGGCCCGCCTGTCAAACCCGAAGTGCCGCAGAACCTTCCCCGTGCCCATCCCTTGCGGACAGGTCCGGCGGCCTGCCAAACTCCGCGGCCCATGACCCCTGCCGTCCTCTCGCCGCCACGCCCTGCCCGACCGCTGCTGCCGTTGCTGCTGTCGGGCCTGACGCTGGCTGTGACGTTTGGCACGCCGATTCCGGTGCACGCTCACTCGCTGGAACGCCCGGGGAACGGCATCGCCGTCGACTTGGCGACGGACGACGGACGCGACTTCTCGTTGGTGCTCGCCTTTCACGTTTCAGTGCTCGAGACCTACGCTCAGGTGGCCCGCGATCTGGGACTGCCCGTGGACGCTGACCGCCACGCGCTAGCCGAGGACGCCACCCGGCTGTTCTCCTTCGGCACCTGCCAGATCCGCTTGGCGCCTGTGGAATCGCGATTCCAGTCGCTGGTGAAAGGCGCGTTTCTGGGCGTGAAGATGCGACTGACCTGCCCCGCAGGAACCGACCTACTGTCGATTCGCCGCGTCCACGGCCAAGAGCAGAAGACCCGCGGCGTGGTCTACATCGCCTTGCGTGTGCAGGACCGCCCGCCGCAGCGGCTGCTTGTCCCCCCCAGCTCTGAGGGCATCGACGTCCCGCTCGACGGCGGCAGGGCCACGCTGTCCGGCGAGCGCAAAGCTCGCCAGCTTCGCAAGGTCGAGGCCCGCTCTGGCAGCGACCCCAGCGAACCCTTGCCAATTCAGGACTTTCCAGTGCCGGGTGGGGGCTCGTCGCTCGCCGCGCTGTGGCCGCCGCCGCCTTGGCCGATGCTGCGCACGTGGGCGGTCGAGGGCGCGCTGCACCTGGCGCTGGGGCCCGACCACCTGTTGTTCCTGCTGACCCTCGTGTTGGGCGCGGCCGGCTACGGGCGGCTGTTGCTGGCGGTGCTGGCGTTCTCGCTGGGCCACCTGACCAGCATGGCGCTGGGGCTCGTGTTCAACGTGCCGCCGCCGCCGTGGCTCGACGTCGTGATCGGCGGCACCATCGCGACTTCCGCATGGCTGGGGCGCGACGAGGCGCACGTGGCGACGGGCAAGCTGGTGGCCCTGACGACCGTGTTTGGCCTGATCCACGGCCTGGGCTTCGGCGGCGGGCTGCGCGAGCTGGTGGGCGGGCTGGATACGCTGGCGTGGCCGCTCGTCAGCTTTGGATTGGGCTTGGATCTCGCGCAGATGACGTGGGTCACGGTCGGATTTGCCGCGTGGTGGGTTGTCCGGCGTCAGGTGAAGGATTCGCAGCATCCGCAGCGTCAAGCGCGGGTCCATGCGCTGGTGGCATGGGCGCTGATGCTGGCGGGTGTGGGCGCCGGGGCGTACGGCGCGGTGCGATGGCTGGGATGACCAGAGCGTGAGGGGCCGATGCAGCGAACCGACGACAGATGCAAGCGAAATCGAGCGTCGCCAGGGTTGGCTTGGGTCACGGTGCTGGGCGCGGTGCTGGGGGCGTGCGAGGCGACGTCGGACTCCGGTGACCCAGCGCAACCCAGCCTGGCGGAAAAGCTTTGCACGTGGACTGAGCACCCGGGCAACCCCCTGATCCAGCCCCCGGACGGCGAGTTCCTGCTGGGCGACCCGACCGTACTCGCGCCCGCCGAGTCGCCGGACGGCAAGTGGCACCTGTTTGCCAACAGCCTGCTCGGCATCCACCACCACGTATCGGCAGACGGGATCGCCTGGGAGCGCCTGAAGCCGCCGCTGTTCAGCCTGGGTGCCATGCGGCCG
>CAJBNH010000166.1 GCA_903955385.1 uncultured Myxococcales bacterium
CTTGCCGTGCTGCTGGTGCGTCTGGAGCCTCGCGAGATCGTGCTGCCGAATCGGGCCTTGCCCTGGCTGGACCCCATCGCGGCGGCGCGCGGCATCGTGCGGACCGAGCGCGAGGTGCCGGCCGGCGTGGGGCGCGACCCGACCGCGTCGGACGCCGCGGTGGGGCTGCTGCAAGCGTATCTGGCAGAAGTGCGCCCCGGCAGTCTGGGACTGCTGGAGCCGCCACGGCCGCTTGGCATCTCGGCGCACCTGGAGTTGTCGCGCGAGGCGGTGCAACACCTGGAGATCCTGACGACTTCTCGCACAGGTCGGCGCAAGGGCTCGCTGCTGGACGCGGTGGACCGCACGGTGACGGCGGCGGGGGGAAGGCTGCTGCGGGCGTTGTTGTTGGCGCCGCTGGCCGATCGTCGGGCGCTGGAGCTGCGTCACGCCGCCGTCGATGCCCTGCGCCACGACCGCCCGACGCGCGAGGCGCTGCAAGCGGCCCTGCGGCATCAATGCGATCTGGCCCGGGTGGCAACGCGGGCAGCGGCGTGCATGGCGGTTCCGCGGGAGCTGGCTGCGCTTCGCGAGACGCTGGCCACGTTACCCGTGATTCGCCAGCATCTGGACGGACAGACCGAAGCCGTTGCGTTGGCAGGACTTCACGCGGACTTGGACGGGACAGCCGCGCTGTTGCAGCACCTGCAGCAGACGCTGGCGGACACGCCGCGGACGACGGTGGCAGACGGCGGTGTGATCCGGCCCGGGTTCGATGCCGCGCTGGACGAGCTGGTCGAGCTGACGACCGACAGCCACGCCTGGCTGGCCCGCTTCGAGGCAGACGAGCGCGAACAGACTGGAATTACTGGCCTTCGTGTGACGTACAACCGCGTGTCGGGCTACGGCATCGAGATTGCGCGCAGTCGCTCGGACCAAGCCCCGGCGCACTATCACCGCAAGCAAACCCTGAAGAACGCAGAGCGCTACACCACCGAAGCGTTGGTGGCCTTTGAGCGCAAGTTGCTCAGCGCCGAGTCGGATCGCATTTCGCGTGAGGGCGAGTTGTACCGCGCCGTGTGCAGCCGGGTGGCGCAAGACGTGAGCCTGTTGCGGCGGGTGGCTGCCGCGCTGGCAGAGCTGGACGTGCACCTGGGCTTTGCCGAGCTTGCTGCGACGCAGGGTTACGTGCGGCCGCGCTGGGTCGACGAGCCCGCGCTGATCCTGCGGGGCAGTCGGCATCCGGTGGTCGAGCAGATGCTCCCGCCCGGCAGTTTCGTGCCGAACGACCTTGCGTTGCAGGGCAATCCGGCGGCGGAGCTGGGGGCGTCGGACCTCGAGGTGGCCCCGGCGCAGATTCTGCTCGTCACCGGCCCCAACATGGCGGGCAAGTCGACATTGATGCGGCAGGCGGCGCTGGCGGTGCTGTTGGCGCAGGCGGGCGGATTCGTGCCGGCGGATGACGCGGTGCTGGGCGTGCATGACGCAGTCTTGACGCGGATCGGCGCGGCCGACGACATCGCAGAGGGTGCGTCAACCTTCATGGTCGAGATGCGCGAGACAGCCTGGCTGTTGGAGCACGCGACGCCACGGACGCTGGTGCTGCTGGACGAGATCGGCCGCGGTACGTCGACCTACGACGGCCTGTCGATCGCGTGGGCGGTCATCGAGGCGCTGCACGACCATGCGCGCTGCCTGTGCCTGTTCGCCACGCACTATCACGAGCTGACGGCGCTTTCCGAGAAGTTGCCCCGCCTTCGCAACGCCCACGTCGCCGTGCGCGAGTGGGGGCAGGAGATCGTGTTCGTGCATCGTCTGGCCCCGGGTCCGACCAACCGGTCGCACGGCATCGCAGTTGCGCGCTTGGCGGGCCTGCCGGCCGAGGTCATCGAGCGCGCCCGACGCATCCTTGCGCAGCTGGAAAAGAGCGCTCAGGCCGTCCAGCAACAGGAAGAAGCGGTCGACCGGCCGCGGGTGACGAGACAGCTTTCCTTCTTCGATCTGCCGCCGACCGAGCCTGCGCCAACCCCACCCGTTGATCCCGGACTGCTGGCCCTTGCCCGCGACCTATGTCGGCTGGACCCCGACGACCTGACGCCGCGTCAGGCGTTGGTCGTAGTCGCGGAACTGGCTGCGCGGGCACGGCAATTGCCGAACGACGTGCGTCGCGCCGCCGATGACGCGCCCTGACCGGGACGTCTGTCGGTCGGGTTTGCGATCTCCTTGATGTGGAAGCGGATTCCGTTTGCTGCCGCGATGGGCGCTGCCCCAAGTGGATCTGTGGCGGACTGTCAAGAAAATTGCACAACTGACTGGTTTGGAAGAAAATTTTGATCTCCGCGGGGGGCAGCGCAGGATGCGTCCTGCCATGACGACAACCCCCACGACCCCCCTAGCCCAAGCAGTCGAGCGGTTCCTGCGACATCTGCGCCTTGAGCGCAACATGTCCAGCAACACCCTGGTCGCGTACGGACGGGACCTGCAGCGACTTGTCCGATACATGGACGAGCAGCTGGGCGTCGACGACCCCGCAGACCTCGACCGGGATGCGCTGCTCGAATACCTGTACGACCTCCGCACGGGAGGGCTGCAGGCCCGCAGCGTGGCGCGGCACATGTCGACGCTGCGAACGTTCTGCCACTATCTGGTCGACCGCGGCGTGCTCGAGGACAACCCCGCGTTGCTGCTCGAGATGCCCAAGCTGGACCATGACCTGCCCGACGTGCTGACGCCGGCGGAGGTCGAGCGGCTGCTCGAAGCGCCTGGCATGGCGACGGACCGCGCGGTGCGCGATACGGCGATGCTCGAGCTGCTGTACGCCACCGGCCTGCGTGTCAGTGAGCTTGTGCACTTGCGCCTCATCGACATCGACTTCGACCGAGGTGTCGTGCGGTGCATGGGCAAGGGGCGCAAGGAGCGTCTGGTGCCCATCGGCGACGCCGCCCGCGAGCGGTTGCTGACCTATCTGGAAAAGGCCCGCCCCCAGATGGCCCGCGGCCCCGCCCAGCGTGCCCGACGCCTGCCGACCTGCCCATCGTTGTTCATCACTGCCCAGTGCAAGCCCATGACACGCCAAGGTTTTTGGAAGCTGGTGAAGCGGTATGCCGCGGTCGCCTGCATCGACAAGCCGATCTCGCCGCACAAGCTGCGCCACTCGTTTGCGACTCATCTGCTGGCCGGTGGTGCCGACCTGCGCTCCGTGCAGGCGCTGCTGGGACACGCGGACATCGGCACGACGCAGATCTACACGCAGGTGCATCGCGACCGGCTGCGTGAGATCTACGACAGCTACCACCCCCGCGCCTAGTCTTCGGATTCCTTGGGGATCGTCAGCTGACGGCCCAGCGGCGTCCAGCTTGCCAGCCACCGCCACGGTCGGTCCAGGTGTGCCATCAGGCCCGCCGCTTCCAGCCATTGGCCGTGCGGCCGCGTCGTCCAGCGCACGCGCGCGCCCGCGTAGGTCCGCAGGCCGGCCGCCACCCACCGCTGCGGCCCACGTCCCGGAGCTTGGGCCGTCGCCATCCGCAGCAATGCCGGATCCACCGCATCCGGGTCCCAGGTCGCCACGGTCCTTACGGCAGCCGCACCGGCCGCCAGTCCCTGCCACTCGCGCAGTCGGTCCACCACCCGTTCCGGGTCCGGCCGCACGGCACGAAGCCACAGCGCCAAATCGGCCAGGTGACGCATATCCGCGTAAATGTATTCCAAAAGGTGAATGAGCAGGAAGGCCGTGTGGTCGATCGGGTCGGGCTCCAGCCAGCCGTTCGGCCCGCGCACGGCTCTTGCGTTCAGCCCTGCCATCGCGGCGTCTGCGGCCATGGGGGCGAAGCGGAACGGACACAGTGGGCGTTCGTGAACCTCGACCGCTCCCGCCCCGCGCTCTGCTGTCCACATCGCGATGTGTCCCGACCTTGAGCGCCAAGTCCGGCGCAGTCCAAGGGCTTCCAGCGCCTGCCGAACGCGAATGCGTTGCCCGGGCCGCACCAGCAGGTCCACGTCGACCATCGGCCGCATCACGCCGGCCGGATAGGCACGACCCTCGATCGCGCGTCCTTTCAGGACCATGCAAGCCGGGTCGGCCCCCTCCAGCAGGGTGGGGGCCAGGCGGAACAGCATCTGGTCGCACTCAAGCGTGCGCTGGACGGCCTCGCGTTCGCCCTGATCGAGCAGCCGCCGCGCCATCGGGTCGACGGCCAGGCCCAGCGACCGGATGTGCCCCAGTACCCAAGGCGCGGTACGTCTGCTCACCGCACGACGGGCCAGTGCTTGCCAGCGCGGGGCGTCCAGATCTTGCACCATTGCGCGGAGTTTCTGGGCTTCGTCGCCGTGAAGCACCGGGCGACCGAGCAGCTGAGCGCAGCGCCATGTGGAGTCGTCGAGCTCGGGAAGCCACGGTCGGCGCGCAGGAGGTCGCGTCGCGGCGCCGTGGTCCTGCGTCACCACGCGTACATCCGGATCACGACCACCACCAGCGTCAGGGTCAGGCAGAGGCCGTACAGCACCAGCACCGCCTTGCGTTGCGACATGCCGGCGTCGAGCAGGCGGTGATGGATGTGCTTGCGGTCCGAGTGGAAGGGGGACTGACCACTCAGCGTGCGGCGCGTGAAGGCCAGCACGGTGTCGGCAATCGGCAAACCCAGCGCGAGGACCGGCAGCGCCAGCGCAAGGGCCGTTGACCGCTTCCCGGCGCTCCATAGCGCAGCAGCGGCGAACACGTAGCCGATGGTCATGCTGCCAGAGTCGCCCATGAAGATGAGGGCGGGCGCGAAGTTGTAGAACAGGAAGCCGAGCACGCTGCCTGCCAGTGCGGCGGCGAACAGGCCCAGCATCATGTTGCCGTCAAGCAGCGAGATGATGAAGAGCGACAGCGCAGCGAAGAACGCGACTCCGGCGGCAAGGCCGTCCAGTCCGTCGATCAGGTTCATGGCGTTGATGATGCCAGCCACCCACAGCATCGTCAGCGGCAGCGACCACATGCCAAATGCAATCACGTCGCCGCCCAGCGTCACCGTCTCAAACCGCAGCCCGGCCCACCACAACAGGCCGCCGACCGCGGTCTGCACGACCAGCTTGCCCCCGGCGCCCACGCCGCGCACGTCGTCATAGACGCCGAGCAGCAGGATGGCGACCGCGCCCGCCAGAAACGCTGTCATGCGAGCTTCGTTGGCCTTCAGGTCCGCTGCGAACGCGTTGCCGACAAACAACAGGCCCAACAGGGGGGCGAGGAAGCCGGCGGCGATGGCGAGACCGCCCGTGCGCGCGATCAGTCCCGTGTGAATCTTGCGGCGGCCGTCGGGAGCGTCGTACAGGTGCAACCGTCGGCCAATCTGCAGCGCAATCGGAGTCGCCAGTGCGGCGATTCCCAAGGCCATCAGAAAGGCGACGAGATAAGTGCGCAAGTAACATCTCCACCGGCGAAAAGGCCGCCGCCGACGGCGCGTGGTCCAACGGTCCGGTCTGCAGCAACAATGGGCGTCTCTACCCCCGTCGCCCGTCTTCCGATGCTAGCCGACGCGGGGCGCCGCTGCCAATGTCTGCCAGCGCCGCCCGAACAACAACCGCACGGCGGCAAAGTCCGCTGCATCCGCCGACAGTAACACCCAAGTCCCCTCTCGCCCACCGACCGGGTAGCGCAACTCTTCACCAAGTTTGGGCTGACTGCGGTCGTCGAAGCGCCAGCCGGTGTCGCGCTGCAGGGTTTCGGTTGCTTGGAACCGGACGAAATCGCCCGCGTGCTCAAGCGTGTCGTCGGGTCCCCAGACTACGCCGGGGGCCAACAGCAGCCGCCCCAGCCCCTGGGGTGTCGCCGCCTCAGACAGCAGGCCATCGACCACCAGCAGACGACCTCGGGGGTGATGCGCCACGAGTCTGAGGTGGTGCAGGCCTGCGTCGGGCCAGGTGTGGACGGCCGTCAGCCAATCCCAGCCGTCCTCGCGCCCGGATTGCACGCTGTGGACCTTGCCGCGCGCGCCGACGCGAAAGGTTGCCCATAGCTCGATCGACGGCGCTCCGGGGACCTCGACCGTCGAGTGGCTGGCAGCGCTGCGGTTCAGCGCCCGGTTCGGGTCGCCATCGTAGCCTGCAAGGCCTGCATCACTGAGGAATCGCCGGTCGGCGCACGACCACTCGACCGACAGGTGGTCCGCATGGGCATGGCCGGGCTGCGGGTCCCAAGCCGGTGGCGCGGTATGCACGACGGCAAAGTGACCGCCATGACGGGACACCCAAGCACTCTGCAGCGGACTTGGCGGCAGGGGCGTCGTCCGTCGCAGGGCGGTGCGGGTCAGGCGCAGGGAAGAGAGCACGCCGGGGTCGCTGTCGCCAAAGGCCGGCAGCTGGCCGTCCGGGTGTCGCATCGCTGCCAACCATGCAGTTGCGCGATTCGCCCGTGTCCGGATCCGGCCAAGTGGGCCGTCGGCCGTCGTCGACAGCAGCGCTTGCAGCACCAGCACGTCTTCCAGCAGCTGGGCGTGGTACATCGGCGACGCCTCGACGTGGCCGCCATCTCCCGGGAATTGCGTCTCGAGCTCGTCCGCCGCGGCTTCGCTGGCCGCCCGCCCGGATCCCCAAACCGCCTCGCCTGCCGCAAGCGCGATCCGGTCTACCAGCAAGTGGTTGCCACCCAAGTGCCGCTCGGTCAGCAGGTCCAGATCGGTGACGGCGGCGGCCGCGGTTTCCAACAGCCTCTGTCGCAGCGCGCTATGGGTCCCCTCGAGCCGGTCACGGCCGTGATGCTCCAGCGCCGTCAGTCTGGCCGCCGCTTGCAGGCACGCGAGCGCGCGGCGTGCGCGCGGGTAGGGTTCCCACGCCTTGGGCAGCGTGAGGGAGGCCCGCGTCCAACCGTCCAGGCCGGCCTCCAGCAGCGCAAGCGCCCGCGCCGCCCGCCAGCCGTCAGCTTCGGCGGAGAGGGCCGCCGCCACCAGCGTATCGGCCCACTGCATGTAGTGCGCCTCATAGACCTCGAGCGGCCGCGCGTCGGGCAGCCGCCAGTCGCTGGGCGGGAACGCTTCGATCGCCTTGCCGACAACCACAAAGCGACCCTCGAGGAGGTCGCCGGCGTCGGGCGCGGGAGCGGCGGCCAAAGCAGCTCCCAGAGCCAGCAGTGGCTCGCGGCGAACTTGGCCAGCCAGGTCGCGCCCGCGCTGGCGCCACCAGGCAACCAGACCGGGAAGGAGTGGCCCCCACAGTCGCTGGCGCACCACGTTGACGGCGCGAAAGGCGTGGGTGCCCAACGGCAGAGGTTCCAGCGTCCGCCACCACAAGGCTGCGATCTGCTTGGGCTTGCTCATGACGCTCGCCCCGTAACCCGCGTCAGGACGTCCAGATACCGTCCGGCCAGTCGGGCGCGGTCGTTGTGCGCTTCGACGTAGCTGCGGGCGCAACGACCATGGCGCGCCGCGGCGGTCTCATCGGCAAGCAACGCATCGATGCCCGCTTGCAGTCCGGGGCTATCACCGGCTCCGCTGACGGGACCGCAGTCGGCGGTGCGGGCGATGCCGGTGACCTCGCCATCCGCACTCAGCAGCACCGGGCGCCCCGACGCCATCGACTCGTAGATCTTGCTGGGCACCGTGTGCTCGTCCCGCCGCGGTCGCAGGATGACCAGCGTCGCCCAGGCACAACGATACAGTCCGGGGACCAGACGGCGGTCGATCGGTCCCGCCACGGTGACGTTCAGCAGGCCCTCAGCCGCCACGCGCTCGAGCAGATGGGCGCGCAGCGAACCGTCACCGATCAGCGCAAAGTGCACCGGGTCGTTTCCGCGCCCCTGCCGCTCGCGGGCCAGATCGAGCACAAGATCCAGTCCCTGCGGTGGGTTGAAGACGCCGGCATACACAACGGTCTGGCGGTGCTCAGGCACGCCGGCCGCCCGCAACCACTCACGCGCCTCATCGGCGTTCGCGTCAGCTTCACGGTCAAAGCGGGCCAAGTCCACCCCGTTCGGGATCACCTCAACCGTTCCCTCGCGCGCGCCCAGCTCCAGCAGTCGCACGCGCTTGCCTTGGCTGACGGTCGTGACGGCGGCAGAGCCTTCGAGCACCACGCGGTTCATCGCTTCCAATGCCTGCACCGCCGGACCGGCTTGGACCCGGCCCGCGGCCACCACCGCTTCTGGCCAGATATCACGGACATCCAGAACGTGCGGAGCGTTGAAGCGCTTGGCCAGCAGGTAGGACGTGTACCCGACGGTCGGGGGAGGCGTCGTGCCGATGACGACGTCGGGCCGCAGGTCGCGCAGCGCGCCCTGCACCAGCGCGCTGCCGGCAAAAGTCGCGTACAGCATCGCTTTTCTCAGCGGAGTATGGCCTCCCAGCGCCAGCACCGGGGTGCGGATCACGCGGACGCCGTCGAGGAACTCCTGTTGCGACGCCTGCTGTCGAACGCCCGGCTGGATGCGGCCTTGCGGGAAGTTGGGGAAGGTGGTCAGTACTGTCACGTCATGGCCGGCCGCCAGAAAGTAGTGGCCGAAGTCGCCAAACCGCGCCGCCGGAGCGCCCATCTCGGGGTGATAGAACTGGGAGACGACAAGGATTTTCATGCACGGCCGTCGGTTGCAGGGGGGAGGACAGAGCGTTGGCGACGCGCTGCAGCTATTGGATGCGGCGCAGGTGACCGCGGCGAGGGGGCGAGGGCTCTGGACCCGCGTCGGGCGAGAGCTCCGGCAGAAGCGCGAGTGGCACGGGGGAGGCTGACTCCGGGGCCGCGCTGGCATCGGCTCGCACGACGCGCAGCCGCGGTCGAGAGGCTGCGGCGGCGAGCTCTGGCAGGGGCGCTGCCGTCGCGGTGGAGTCTTCTTCGGCCTTGGCGACACCCTGCGCCAGAATCAGGCGCATCTCTTCGGGCAGATCGTCTTCCCAAATGCGCCCTTCCGTACGCGCCTCGTCCGTGATGGCGAAGACCGCCTTCCATGGCACGCGGCACGGGAACGGTTGGCCGGCGAACGACAGCGACGCGAACACGGCATCGTCGTCAAACGCGAAGTCGTGCAGCCCGTATCGGAACGAGTAGTTCAGAATCAGCCACTCCTGCTCGGCAAAGCGCTGGGGAACTTGAACGCCGGGACAGCGAGGGTCCAAGTGCAGCGAGGCCACTCCGGCGCCCAGCTGCAGAGCGAAGTACTCGCGCTTCTCTTGTGCGGGTGTCGGGCTCAAGGCTCGCCCTCCTGGTCCTGTTCCCACTCGAACCGATAAAAGAACCGTTCACGCCCCAAGCGACGGAACCCAAGACTCCGATACAGCAGTCCGGCTGGGGCGTTGCCGTGGTAGGCCTCGAGATCGATGCCCTTGAGCCCTTCGCCGCGGGCGATCTGCAGCAAGTGCTCGACCATCGCGCGACCGAGGCCGCCATGGCGGGCGGTGCGGTCAACGAACAACTCTTCGATCCACAGCGACCAGCCTTGGAACTTCACGCTGGGCACGTGCGTCGCGACCAGCACACCGACAGCCTCGCCTTGCGGTGTCTGGCGAGCGACCAGCACCAGAGACCGGGGCCCCTCCAACAGCGCATCGTACACCGCGCCCAGTGCGTCCTCGTCGTGGTCCATCCGCAGGTCGACCAGATCCTGAACGAACAAGGCCACGACCGCTGCGCGGTCCAGTGGCACTGCGGGTTCGACGACGACGGATGCGGGGGCGGCGGCCATGGTCGGCTCCCAGAAGAGTCAGCCGCCGCGCACGTGCGCAGCCAGCCTTGCGTGGAGTCGCACAAGGATACGCCGACCTTTCACAGACGTCACGGCCATGCTAGCGTGTCTGAACCCCACTGAGGTCGCCTCATGCATCATGCTCTTGCGTTCCGCCGTCTGCGAAACTCCGGTTTGCTCATCGGGTTGGCCGTCGTCACGTTGGCCTGCAGCGCTGCGAAGGCGGCGGATCCGCAGGCCGCTGATTTGCCGACTGCAGAGCCCACTGCATCGGAGCCTGCCAAGCCTGCGCCGCCCAAGGAAACCGCCCCGCCGGCGGCTGAGCGCCCGACTCCTCCGCCAGCAGATGAAGACACGCGGCCCGAGCCCGACGACAAGCGCCCAGAGCCGCCGCCGGCAGCTCCTCCCAAGACCGTCGAACCCAGTCTCGCCACCGCCATCGGCGTGGTCAGCGAGTTTCCGGCCGGCACGCCGGACGGAGCGCTGCGCGAGGCGTTTCGCTGTGCTCTGGAGCTGTCCGGTGACGCAGAGGCCTTCGCCTGTTATGTGCGCATCAACGTCGAGGCGAACCGCAACAACGACATCGCGCTGATGCACCTCAAGACCTATCAGTGGCGCTATTTCCGCCAGCGGGCACCGAGCTATCTTGTTGGGACCAAGCCGTTTGCGATTCGCATCACCCGCCGCGACGCGCCGACCATGGAGTCCGGCATGAAGTCGGTGAAGCTGTTCCTCAAGAGCAGTGAACGCGAGAACCCGGCGCCGATCTCGTTGCGTCTCGAGAACGGTGAGTGGCGCATCTACACGAATTCGCTGTGATCTCTTGATGTCGGCGCGGTTCTAGCCGTAGTCGGCCGTCTCGCGTCCCAGCAGCTTCTCGACTTTGCCGATCAGTTCGTCGCTCAGCGCGACGCGCAAGGTCGAGCCTGCGGCGACGATGACCTCTCCCCGTCCGGGCAAACGCAGGGTCACCGTCACGCGCGCGGTACCGGGGTGCGCCGATAGCAGTGCCGTCAGCTCCCTGAGCTTGCCGTGCTCGCACTGGTCCTCGCGCAGGAAGATCCGCATCCGCTCCAGCTTGCTGCGCATCGCGTCGTCCAGAGAGACGGCTTCCTCCAGCGCCAGTCGAACCTTGCCTTCCTCGCGGGTGTCCGCGTCCACGCTCAGCTTCATCAGCAGTGGCGCCGAACCCTGCAGCAGCTGCTCCGCCTGTTCCAGCGCCTTGGCGAACACGACGACCTCTGCCTGACCGCTCAGGTCCTCGACGGTCACAAACCCCATGCGCGTGCCCTTCTGCGTCATTTGTTCCCGGTGCGCGACAACGACGACGGCGGCGTAGTGCTGCAGCCGACGCGGCCCGCGAGCGCCCATGGTGGCGGTTTGCAGAATGTCCGGGTCCTTCAGGGATGCCAGTGTCTTGCAGCTCAGGCGGTGCAGGTCGCGTGCGTAGCGGTCCAGCGGGTGGCCGGACACATAGAAGCCCAAGATTTCCTTCTCGAATGCCAGCATTTGGCGCATTGGCCAGGTCTCGGCGGGGGTGACGTACGAGTCGGCGGGCTTGGCTCCCTTGGCCTCCAGCATGCCGAACAGGGAGGTCTGCGCCGACTCGCGCTCGCGGACCTCCTCCTGCGCCCTCTCAACCGCGCGGCCGATGTTGGCCCACAGCATGTCTCGCGACTGGCCAAAGCTGTCCATCGCTCCGCACTTCACCAAGGCCTCGATCGTGCGCTTGTTGACCTTGCGGGTATCGACGCGGCGACAGAAGTCGAAGATGGACGAGAACTTGCCGGCTTGGTCACGCGCGCCCAGCAGCGCCTCGATCGCCGACTCGCCCAGACCCTTGATCGCGCCCAGACCGAAGCGGATGCCGGCGGGCGTGACCGAGAACGACAGTGCGCTCTCGTTGATGTCAGGCGGCAGCACGGAGATGCCCGCGCCGCGCGCTTGCTGGATGTACTGCACGACCTTGTCGGTGTCGCCCTGATCCGACGTCAGCAGCGCTGCAAAGAACTCCTTGGGATACAGTCCCTTGAGATAGGCCGTCTGGTACGTGACCAGACCGTAGGCGGCCGCGTGCGACTTGTTGAAGCCGTACTCTGCGAACGACCGCATCAGCTCGAAGATATCGTCGGCGGTCCTCGTTTCGACCCCGCGCTCCACGGCGCCGGCGACGAACTTCTCGCCCCACTTGGCCATCTCGTCGGCCTTCTTCTTGCCCATCGCGCGGCGCAGGTTGTCGGCGTCGGATAACGAGAAGCCGGCCAGGATCTGGGCGACCTGCATCACCTGTTCCTGATAGACGATGACGCCGTAGGTCTCTTCCAGCACTTCGGCCAGCAGCGGGTGCGGGTACTCGACCGGCTCACGCTTGTGTTTTCGCTCGATGTAGCGCGTGTGCATGCCCATGCCCAGCGGCCCCGGACGGTACAGCGCACCCGCAGCGACAATGTCTTCGAACTCAGAGGGCTGCAGGCCTTTGACCATGCCCGTGAAGCCCGACGACTCCATCTGGAACACGCCCGCGGTGTCGCCCCTGCTCATCACCTCATAGGCCTTGGGGTTGTCCAAGGCGATCTTGTCGATGTCGAACGGCGATTCTTCCGGTGCCTGCGACTGGCGCACCAGATTCACGGCGTGTTGGATCATCGTCAGGTTCTTCAACCCCAGGAAGTCGAACTTGACCAGCCCCGCCTTCTCGACGTCATCCTTGTCGAATTGCGTTACATTCTCGCCAGCTTGACCCTTGCCGACCGGCACCTGCTCCCACAGCGGTCCACGCGCAATCACGACGCCTGCCGCGTGCATGCCCACATTGCGCACCGCCCCTTCCAGCAGCGACGCGGTCTTGATCAGTCTGCCGATGATCGGGTCGTTGTCGGCGCGCTCCTTCAGCCGGGGCTCCTGAACCAGCGCTTCGTCCAAACTCTTGGCCGTGTCGGGCACCAACTTGGCGACTTCGTTGACGTCCGACAGCGGCACGCCCAGCACTCTGCCCACGTCGCGGATGGCACCCTTGGCCTTGAGCGTGCCGAACGTGGCGATCTGGCCGACTCGGTCCTCGCCGTAGCGCTGGGCCACGTACTTGATGACCTCGCCGCGTCGGTCGACGCAGAAGTCGATGTCGAAGTCGGGCAGCGACTTGCGGCCAGGGTTCAGGAAGCGCTCGAACAGCAGCTTGTAGGGCAAGGGGTCGAGGTTGGTGATCCGCATCGACCAGGCGACCAGCGAGCCGGCGCCCGAGCCGCGCCCGGGGCCCACGGGGATGCCATTTTCCTTCGCCCAGTTGATGAAGTCCTGAACGATCAGGAAGTAGCCGGGGAAGTCCATATCGGTGATGACGCCGATCTCCCGCTCCAGCCGCGCCTCATACACGGCACGATCGTAGACGAAGCCGATCGCGTCGAGCTCTGCCAGCCGCACCGCCAGACCGTTGCGGGCCAGCGTGGCGAAGTAGGTCGTCTCGTCGGTGCCGTCAGGGACCGGAAAGCGAGGCAGCACCGGGTCGCCCAACTCCAGGTTCACGTTGCAGCGCTGGGCGATCTCGGTGGTGGCGTCGCAAAGGGCTTCGTGTCCCGCGAAACGTCGGCGCATCTCCGACGCCGTCGCGAGGTCCAGCTGATCGGTGGGCAGCTCCTCATCTTCCTGTCGCGCCTGAACGCCCAGGCCGATGCACATCAGCACCTCGTGGGCCCGCGCGTCCTCTCGCTTGAGGTAGTGCACGTCGTTGGTGGCGACGCACGGTAGCCCGACCTCTTCGGCAAGGGCGATCAGCTGGGGCGCCACCAACTCGTGCTCGGCCAGGCCGCTGTGCTGTACCTCGATGTAGAAGTTGCCTTCGCTAAAGCACTTCTTGTACTTCAGCGCGTGCCGTTTGGCCTCGTCGGGCTCGTTGCGCAACAGGGCGTTGGCGATCTCTCCCGACAGGTCGCCCGACAGGCCGATCAACCCCTCTGCGTGCGCCGCCAGCAGCTCAGGGTCGATGCGCGGGTGGCCGCTGGGCGGAGCCTTCAGGTGCGCCATCGAGACCAAAAACACCAGGTTCTGCCAGCCCTTCTGGTCGGCCGCCAGCAGCGTCAGGTGATGCACGCGCTTGACGTGCTCGCCGACCGGTCGGTTGGCGATCGACAGGCAGCAGCCGTAGATCGGTTTGATGCCCTTCTTGCGGCAGGTCTCCGTGAAATCAACCGCGCCGTGCAGGTTGTCGTGATCGGTCATCGCGATCGACCACATGCCCTCGCGTGACGCGAATTCGATCATGTCGCTCACGCGTGTCGTGGCGTCGGCGATCGAGAACTGCGTATGTACGTGCAGGTGGATGAAGGACATCGTGGATCGCGGCGAGCGGAGTGGCTCAGCGGGTCGGTTCGTCGGACCGTTCAGCAGCCTTGGCCTGTTGCCACAACGCGTCGAGTTCGTCGAGGTCCGCGCGGTACTCACGGCCGTGTTGTGCTTCCAGGGCGTGTTCGACGTGCTTGAATCGCCGGGTGAAACGGTCCAGCGTCCCGCGCAGCCCCTGTTCGGCATCGACGCCGAGGTGTCGGGCCAGACTGGACAGCGCGAACAGCACATCGCCCAGCTCGTCGGCCATCGCCTGTTCGTCGCCGGAAGCCATGGCGGCACGCAGCTCAGCCAGCTCTTCGTCCACCTTGTCCAGCACCGCGTCGGGTCCTGGCCAGTCCAAGCCAATCCGCCCGGCCTTTTCGCCAATCCGCTGGGCCCTCAACAAGCTCGGTAGGTTACGCGGCACCCCGTCCAAGGCGCCCTTGCCCTCGCGGCGCTTGATCTGCTCCCACTGCGTCACGATCTCAGCCGGGTGCAGGTCAGGGTTGCCGTCGCCTTGGAACACGTGGGGATGACGGCGGATCATCTTGTCCGCGATCCCGCGCGCCACATCCTGCGCGTCGAACCAACCAGCTTCCTTGGCGATTTGCGACTGAAACGCGATCTGCAGCAGCACGTCGCCCAGCTCCTCGCGGAACAGCTCGACCTTGCGGGCGAACGCCAGGGCCTCCCTCTCGTCTTGGGGGCCTTGCCAAGGCAGATCCGCGGGCAGGGCCTTGGACGCTTGCCCCAACGCATCCATCGCGTCCAGCAGCTCGTAGGACTCCTCGACCAGATACGTGCGCAGGCTGGCCAGCGTCTGCTCGCGGTCCCACGGACAGCCACCCTCGGCCGCACGCAGGCGCTCCATGACGACGACCAGGCGCTCAAAGCCGGTCTGAGGCAAGTGGGGGGCGGATGTCATGAAAAAGGCTCGAACTTACGGAGCCTTGGGGGCGGCCGCAGGGGCAGCGGGGGCCGGAACCGCGGCAGTCGGCGCGCCACGGATGGGCATCAGCGGCTTCAGGCCGGGGGGCAGCAGGGCCGGCGGCACGCTGCCGCTGCGGGGGCCACTGAGGACCAAGGTGCCGGCGCCGTCGAGCTTGTGGAAATCGTTGCCGACGGGAGCCCAAGTGGCGATGTACGCGACATTCTTGGTGCCACGGCTGTCGATCCGGTAGACGTTGGCGGCGATGCGGGTGCCAAGCGGGGGAGCCCCTTCCAGCCCCAGGCCCTTCCACGGGATGGCGGCCTCGACCGACCAACCGCGATCGGTGTCCGCGTCGCTGTTCACGGTACCGGTGACGTTGACGGCGTGCTTGACGCCGGACTCGAACTTGGCGGCTTCCTGCCACTCGGGCTGGCGGTGCGCGGTGAACTTCGCGTCGAAGCGTGCGTTGGTCGGCGCGAACTGCATCTCGACGTACTCGCCGTTCTTGCCGGGGATCTGCAGGAACAGCTCGATCACGTCGCCGTTCCACAGCTCCGTGTCGTTCTCGGTCTTCTCGTTGCGGATGTCGTCGTCGCGGGTGGTGGCGGCGAAGTACAGGTTGTCGTCGTCCCAGGTCAGGTGGGCCAGCGTCATGTAGGCCGCGTTGGCAGACTCGCCGTCGATGCGGCGCATGCGGCCGATGGGCGGAACGCCCTGCCACGCAGCATCATCCATCTTGCCGTCGAGCGTCGGAGCGCTGGCGGCCCGCGCCGCCTGATAAGCGGCCGGGGGTTCTTCCGCCCGTGGCGGCTGCTGAGCGGCCGCACCGCCGGCCTGATTGGCACCGACCTGCACCTTCTCAACCACCAGCCGACCGTCGCCCGTGATGGTCAGGCCCTTGGCGTCTTCCACCTTCAGGCGGCGATCCTGGCTGGCCTTGGTCCAGGCGCCCCAGTCGAAGAAGCCGACCAGCACCTGCGACTCGCCTTCCGGCCAGTCGGCGGGAACCTGAACCGTCACGGTATCGCGAATGATCTCGCCCTTCTTCCACGACGACACCGGGTACAGGCCGCCAATGCCGTAGTGGTCGAACGGCTGGCGGCGCTTGCCGGGGGCCTCGAAGTGCATGAAGACCTTCCAGTCTCCGTGCATCGGCTGCTCGACGCGGAAGTACAGCGTCACGTCGAAGCTGCCGCCGCGGCGAGCCGGCGTGCCCTTGGTCTCCCAACCGATCAGGGTGATCTTGTCCTCGAACTTCACCTCGGTCTTGTTGGCGATCGCGGGCGGGGCATTCAGGACGTTCTCGGCGATCTGCTGCTCCTGATCCTTGGTCAGCACGATCGACTGGCCAGTCGGCCGGCGGCAGCCTCCCAGGGCCGCCAAGAGGGCAAGGGCCACCAGGGTAAGGATCGCGGTGCGGCTACGAGTAGGGGTCGAAGTCAGGCGCATGCCAGTCTTTCTCCATGATTCCGGAAAGGTACCCAATCGGAGTATCCGGCGGGTGGCGGCGAGGATACCGGAACCGCATCGGTGGTTCAATGCGCCGCCGTTGCCACGGCCGAACCTGACCGAGTCCGTCGGCAAAGTCGGCCTCTGGCGGGGCATGACATGGATGTCAGGGGGGCAAAACGGGCTCCGACTCGGGTGGCGTCGCAACGTCCGTCGGTTGCGCGCCTCCCGAGCCTGAA
>CAJBNH010000167.1 GCA_903955385.1 uncultured Myxococcales bacterium
CGCGTGCTGGAGCAAATGCTGGACGCCACCCACGGCAACTGGGCCGAAGCCGCGCGCCGCCTTGGCATGGACCGCGGCAACCTGCACCGGCTGGGCACGCGCTTGGGTCTGCGTCGGGGGGGTTGAGCGCGGGGGCCGCGGGCGGACCCCAACGACAGAGACACCCAAGGAAACGGGGCGTCGCGCCGGCACCAGACCCTGCGCGCTGCCGGACGACGATGCTCGAGCATCGACCTGGCAACGGGACGCGCCGGGTAGTGACGGCCCTGTGCGCGCCGCCATTGTCCCCAGGTCGCAATTCTGCTACCCGGTGCGCCGGAGGTACCGGCAATGCCCGAACCCATGGACCCGATCCTCGACTCCATCGCCGATGGCGTGTTCACCGTAGACGCGGCCTGGCGCATCACGACCTGGAACCGGGCGGCCGAGCGCATCACCGGCTTTACCCGCGACCAGGCGGTAGGCATGCCGTGCCGCGACATCTTTCGGACGAGCGTCTGCCGACGCAAGTGCGCGCTGCGCAACACGTTGGAGACCGGGCGCGACGCGGTGGACGTCCGGGTGACGATTCAAACCAAAGACGGCACGGAGAAGCCGACCAGTATCTCGACGGCGGTCTTGCGCGACGCGACCGGCAGGGCCATCGGCGGGGTCGAGACCTTTCGCGACCTGTCTGAGCTCGAGCTGTTGCGGCGACAACTGCACGGGCGATTCCGGTTCGGCGACATCGTCAGCAAGAGCCATCGCATCCAGGAGATCCTGCGCGTGCTGCCCGACATCGCGCGGGCCGAGAGCACGGTGCTGATCCAAGGACCCAGCGGATCTGGCAAGGAACTGTTCGCCCGCGCGATCCACGACCAGAGCCACCGCCACGCCGGCCCATTCGTGGCCGTGAACTGCGCGGCGCTGCCCGACACGCTGCTGGAGTCCGAGTTGTTCGGGCACAAGGCCGGCGCCTTCACCGACGCGAAGCGCGACCAGCCGGGCCGGTTCGCGACTGCGCAAGGTGGCACCCTGTTCCTGGACGAGATCGGCGACATCTCGACCGCGTTGCAGGTCAAGCTGTTGCGCGTGCTGCAGGAGAAGGAGTTTCAGCCCCTCGGCGCCTCGCGGCCGGTGCGCGCAGACGTGCGGGTCATCGCCGCGACCCACCAGGACCTGCGACAGTTGATGGCGGCGGGCCGCTTTCGCGACGACTTGTTCTATCGGCTCAACGTCGTCCGCATCGAGTTGCCGTGCCTGAAAGACCGCAGAGAGGACATTCCCCCGCTCGTCCGCTTCTTTGTCGAGCGATTCGCCGCCGAGACCGGTCGGGACATCCAAGGGGTCACGCCCGGCGCGATGGCGGCCCTGATGCGGCACGACTTTCCCGGTAACATCAGGGAGTTGGAGAACGCCATCGAGCGGGGCTTCGTGCTGTGCCGAGGGTCGGTCATCGACCTCGACGCGCTGCCGCCCGAGATCGCGCTCGGTGCAACGCCTGCGGACCACGGGCCGGCCGCGGCGGACGCCTTCGACCTGGCCGAGGTGGCCGTCATCCGGCGCGCCCTTGCGGAACACGGCGGCCACCGGGTTCGCACCGCGGCGGCGCTGGGCATCCACAAGGCCACGCTGCTTCGCAAGATGGCTCGCTTTGCCATTCGCTACCCTTGACGCACAGCCACGCCGAAGACACTGCAGTCAGGCATGACATTGGGCCGCCGTGATTGCGGCTCGCGGCTGCCCGGCCGGCCGTCGACCCCGCGGCGGCGTCGACGGCCACCGGTCGCACCGGGGGCGTCGTCTCTGCCGTCCTCGCACGGCCTGGCCCTGTCGACGCCGCCTCGGGGTCGACAGGAGCCAGGCGCGCCACGTCCCGATTTGGCTGTGAGCGGATCCGCCGGCCCCCCTGCCCTCTGGTTTCCTGGCTCGCTGAGCCGGCACCGGCGGCGGCGCGAGCAACCAACCTGCATCGAGTCCACCGTCGCATTCCTGCGACCATGGTCGCGTTCTTGCGACCGTACGCGCCCGCTCCCTCCGTCGCACGGCAACCAAGAACCCACCAAGTCTCCGTCACCTGCGGCATGAGTCCCGTCCATGGCACGGCTCGTGCTTGTGCTCCCGCCGCGCCCGCCGGTCCTGTTCACCGGGAGGGCAAGGAGTGGCGATGCGACACTGGGGATGGATGCTGGTCTGTGTACTGCTGATGGCGTGCGAATCGACCGTCGCCGACGAGAGTCCGACCGCAGGGGATTCGACCGCCGACGTGGCCAACGACGCGACGGATGCGCCAGACGTGGGGGGCGACGCCGCGGACGGCAGCACGGCGGCGGACGCTGGTCCGGACCTTGTCGCATCGACCGGCGACTTCGGCCAGTTGTGCCTGCCCGACGCCAAGTGCCTGGGCGCCTTGGTCTGCTACACGTTTGGCGACGGCATCCCCCGCTGCACCCAGGCGTGCACGGCCGGCGATCAGTGTCCGGCCGGGTCGTCCGGCGCGGTCTGCACCAGCAAGGGCTACTGCAAACCCTGAACCGTCCCCGACCTCGGTGGCCGACGAGCGGCTGCCGCGGGAGTCCCGATGTCCCTCTGTGCACCGACTTCTGCCCGTGTCTGGTTTCCGCTCGCCGCAGCGGTGGCGTGGGCGGCCGCGTGCAGCTCGCCGCCGGTGGTTGTCGGGACCGGAGGTCCGGCGAACGGACTCGCCACTGGCCCGGTCCGGGTCGCGGTCATCGCCGGCATGACCACCACTGGCTTCTTCCAGGCGGCGGCCGTGCGCTTCACCCGCGACACCGGCATCGCCGTTGAAGTCGTGGTGACGGGTCCCAAAGAGCCGTTGGCGGCGGCCGTGCGCGCAGGGCAAGTCGATCTGGTCACGCTGCACTCGTGCGACACGTTCGCGAACCTGGCCGCGGACGGCTACGTGCTGGACCTGCAGCCCTGGCTGCGCAACGACCTGCTGCTGGTCGGTCCGCCCGACGACCCTGCGCAGGTGCGCGGGACCGACGCCGTCGAAGCCATGCGGCGCATCGTCCGCGCGCGTGCACCGTTCGTGCTGCATCCGTCGCTGGGAGTCAACGAGGTGCTTCGCGATGTCACGCACGAGGCGGGCGTCGACCTGGACCCAGAGGTGACGACGGTCGTGCTGAAGGAACGCTTTCGCCCGGTCCTGCAACTGGCCGAGGAAAAGCACGCGTACGTGGTCGTTGGCCGCATTCCGTTTCGCAACGGCAAGCAGCCGCATACGACCCTGGTGCCGCTGGTCGAGCGCGATCCGCGTTTGCGCCGGCCCTACCTGGTGGCGGTCGTGAATCCGCAGCGGGTGCCCTCGGCCCGGCTCGCTGCCGCGCGGGTGCTGCAGGCCTGGCTGCGTTCGGCGGCGACCCAGGCGTGGGTGGCCGAGTACGGTCGCGGCCAGATCGACGACCAACCCCTCTTCCTGCCCGTCGCCACAGAGGCCATGTTGCCCTGACGTGCTGAGGTTCCGTATGTCCGCTCGTGGCTTGATCTCGCTTGCGATGCTGCTCTGGGCCGGACCGGTCGCCGCCGCCGTGCCATCGTTCCTGCGCGTCGATGACGTGGTCAGCGTCGACTCAGGCGACGTGCAGGTGATGACGACCGTCGAGAGCAGCCGTCCCTGGGGCACCGCCCCCACCGGTCCCGGCACGGGGGGCTACAACGGCGTGATGCACCGCCTCGAAGCGCACGTCGGCTTGCCCTGGAAGTTGCAGGCCAGCCTCGAGGCCAACGTGCGCCAGATGGCCGC
>CAJBNH010000168.1 GCA_903955385.1 uncultured Myxococcales bacterium
ACCGCCAGACGCCCGCCATCCCCCCTTGACCCAGAGCGAAACCGACCGCAATCTCGCCGCCAGACCGAGATAAGGATCATTGCAGACGTCTGCAATGATCACGTCTCACCAGTCCACCACGAAGGTTTGCCCCATGCCCACCGTCCGGCCGCGGCATTTGACCACCGAGGCTGGCGTTGGTTATCGGTCGCGGGCTGAGGCGGGGTGAGTCCGTTGCACGCCGGTAGCGAGGCACACTCGATGTGCGAAACCGACCGTCCCCGGTCCACCTCGCAAGTCCTCATATCGATTGGATCCGCAGTTGGGTTTCTGGCCAGACCTACGGGATGTCGTCGCGCGCCGCGCCGTCGATGACGTACCACACGAGCTCTTCCATCTGGTGCTCGGTCAATTCGAGCGAGTACGGTCGGCCCCAACTGAGCAGGCAGATGCGCCCGCTGGAGTGGAACGCCGCGGTCGAAGACTCGGCAAGGTTCTTGTTGTGGCCGTTCGGCGGCACGTAGTCGGCGGGGATGTAGACGTCGCCGCTGCTTGCATCGTACTTCGCCCACTGGTCCGCCTCGACGGCATCCAGCCGAATCAAGGCGATCCAGTGATCGGACAGGAGATCGTCGCCCCAGTGCCCCGCAAGTCCCTGGCCGGTCAGAAGCTTTGCCAAGTCCCCGCTTCCCACCGCCAGGAAACCGAAGCCGCCAGCTTCAACGCTGGCAACGGCGCGTCCCAGTGCCTTGGGCGCACCGGCAAACACGGTGTGTTCGAAGCTGGGGTAGTCGCTCAGCCCTACCCGCCGCATCATCTGCTCCATGTGCCAGCTCATCGTCCCTTGGGTCGTGTTCTCGCCGGCCAACAAGTTGATGTGATTCCAGTGGTTGATCTTGTCAACCTCGTTGAGGCTGTCTCGCAGGACCAGCATGAAGAGGTAGTCCGCGGCGTTCATAACGATTTTGGTGGCGGGATGTATCGGGAGCGGCTTGTTCAGCATTCCCGATGGTGCATTGATCAACGCGATTCCCTGATTCGGGGGTACCCGCCCAGTGGGCAAGAATGCGCAACCGCCATGCTCGTAGATCTCCTCCAGCCACTCCTTGAGAACCTTCGGCCGCTTCCGAAGTAGCGCGTAGAGGATCGCGGCCGGCCCGCACATCCAACTTCCGCCCTGGTCGGGGAACGGGTACTTGAACCGCGTCTCCATGTCGTTCAAGAAGACCTGCGGTGAGATCTGAGTCCATGGCCCTTGCTGGAGGCCCGGCGCAGTCGTCAGCAACACGTCTGAAGGGTCATTCGAAGGCGGCGGCACCTCGATGCTGTAGATCACCTGGTAGGCCGCGTCGTAGTCGCTGCCCTTCTTGTTGTAGTAGATCGTCTGCGATCCGGCTGTAGTCAGCACGGGCTGGAACGTGTGGCCGGCGAACTTGTCGTCCCAGCCAGTGTCGATCTCGAACAAGTTCAAATACACGCTGGTGTTGAAGGGGATCTCTTGCAGCGGGGATGTTGCGACGCTCCCGCGGGTTTCGTTCTTCTCGTCGAACTGGTAGTCGTGTCCGGCTTGTGTGCCCCCTTCCGGCGTCCACCACATGATTCGGATGACGTCGTCCACCCAGGACTCTTCCTTCCGGAGGCACTTGAGCAAGTGCACTTTCAAAACGAAATTCGCCATGAGGACTCCTCCCGATGTGCACGAGCGTGTCGCGCCAGACGGGCTACTTCGCGGACTTCGGGGTGAACGGAACCGGCAGCGGGTTGTTCGAGACAAGGATGGGGACCTTGAATCCCGGGTTCATGTCGCCCAACGGCCCGGGGTGGGGCCGCCATGCCGTCGAATCCCCGGCCAACAACCCTTTGAGTTGCTTCAGCCTTGGCTGTGCCGCAAACGTCAGCCCGGCATACGTGTCGGGCGGAGCGGACGGCAGACCGCCATCTCGCGTGGCCAGCGGCGCAAGTTCGGGCAGGTACTTCGCAATCAGGTCGTCCGGCACACCGGCAGAACGCAACGAGGCCAGCCATGCCTGGCAGAAAGACCGATACGCCGGACGATCGACGATCTGACGCAAGCTGATGGCGCCGCTCTGCAACGCGGCGGCCCTCGCCCGCATCGCCGCGACAAAGTCGCTATTGATCTTGGCCTGGACGGCGGCCGGAACCACCGTCCCGCCGGCCAGCGCGCCTGCACCGTGAAGCGAAACGAGTGCGGCCGTGGGAACTTGTGACCCGCCACCGGCCGCAGGCACCATGGGTGCGTCGCCTGCCGGGACGAATCGCGCGACCCCGCCTGAGATATCGACGTCGATACCAGCCCATGCGTTGCCTGGCACGGACGCCTCGGCGCTGAGGCACCGAAACACGGTGCGAGTGACTTGCCCGATGACGTCGGCTGCGACGTCGTACCGCCCAGAGCGACTGGTGACGCCGTGAAGAACGTGGGAACCGTCTGCGGTCTCGATCGTGATGAGGAGTGCCGCCCCGCGCACCGGCCGGCCGTTTGCCGTCACGATTCCTGAGACTCGTCGCAACATGGAACCTCCTGAGCCGCGGCCAAGTGCGCCACGGCTGTCGTGCCTTCGCCGACGATCGAGCTAGCCCGCGCTCTTCTTCAAGAGCGCGACCACGTTGACCTTCACGGTCCGCTGCGTCGTCCCGCTCTGGTAGAGAACGACGCGGGCCCACCTGCGAAGGCCGCCTTCGTTCGTGCGGGCCACCGAGCGCGCCGATGCAGTGTTCGGGAGGTTGATCTCGGTGAAGCACTTCTCCCACAGCGCAGAGACGCCGGTGGCCACCGCGCTCTCGACGTACCATTTGATGTCGGTGTCCGCCGAGGCATCTGACAGTACGGTCTGGATCTCGACGAACATCTCGGACCAGTCGCCCACATCCCAGACGGGTCCGATGGGATAGGTGTTGCCCTGGACGTTCGTCAGGACCTGCTCGACGTTGGTCATCCATACACGATCCGTTGCCGCCATTGGTTGTTCCTCCGCGCAGGGCTAACCCTGGGTTTCCATGACGGCCGCTGCGGTGGTTCCTGAGGCGAGGATCCACCAGGCGGCTTGGACAATCGTGCCGTGCTGCTCGAGGGTCAGCGTCAGGACCGGCGAGGTGGAGGTCAGCGTCAGACCTTCGCCCAGCGCGAAGGTCTGCTCGGGGCTGACGGTGTACGTTCCGCTCGCTGGCGGGGAGAGTAGGAGCGCCTTGCGGTGGGCGTTCGGCGCCAGCAGCGGTTGGATGGTGCCGGTCAGGGCGATGGGCCGGAGACCGGAGTAGCGCTCGGACATGGCGGGCCTCCTCGGTGCGCTGGGGGCGGACTAGTGGCAGGGGCAGCCCACGTCGCCGATTCGGATGATTCGGAGGTAGCCACGGTGGTCCGTCGATCCGGTGGTCGCGAGTGCCTCGATGTTGGGCATGGCGGGCGAGTCGAAGTACCCGTACACGCCGAGCTCGCCCTCGTAGAAGATGCGGTGCGTTCTCTCCCAGAGCTTGTCCTGCGCAAGGACGCCCGCGCGGGGGCCCTCGGGCAGCACCAGTCGTGCGGCGAGGGCGTTGAGCGCGGAGTGCTCCATGCCGACGATGGCGTAGCGGCCCGACGGGAGGCTGCTCGTCCAGGTGAGGGTGAGCGGGGCCCAGGTGAGTGGCGTCACGCCGGCGTCGGTGTTGGATGTGTATTCGATGTTGAAGGCCTCGCCCGGCGGCAGCGGGTTGATGCCGTAGGCGAGCCACAGCAGCACGACGCCGGTCGAGCCGGATATGGCGGACCTGCGGACCGCTTGGATGGTCAGCGGCTCGCCCGGGGGGACGATCGGTCCGTCGTACAACGAGACGTGCAGGTTCGGGTCGGGTCCGGGCAACACGGTTGCAGTGGCCTGGTTGCCAGCGAGCGGCCTGAGGTACGGCAGACCGATTCGGCGAAACTCCGGGACGTCGACCTGCACCGTCTGGAGGAGACCGCTCGGCGACGAGGTGACGTAGGGCGCGCTTGCGTACCCCGCGACCCACCGCATCGCGCGCCGCAGGATGGCCGCGTTGATGCCGGACGCCGCGACGCTTGAGTCCGCCACAAGCGTCACGGTTGGCTTCGTGTCCGTTGTGGCGAAGTCGAGCTTGAAGGCGATGACTTGGAAGCCGAGATCTGCCACATCGTTCTTGCTGTTCATCCGAACCTCCTCGGACCCGCGGCCCGCATGAGGGCCATCTGCGCCAGCTCCGACGCCGTCGTCAAATCGAGGCCGCTCGAACGGCGAGATGCGCTACCGCCGGGCGGCGCTCGTGCGCGATAGTTCGTCGACAATCCAGGTTGTTATGTGAGTGACGAGGGGCCATCCCCACCGCGATCACACGCTTCGGAACATCGGCCGGTTCGCGAATTACAGAACTGGAAAATGCGTGGACCGGCACCCAAACGGCCGGGGTCAGCGTCGGCAAGTCCACTCGTCGTCTGCGTGACGTGGCGACACATCGGCCGGCCGCGAGCGTCGTGGCGGCGTGCGCTTCGGGCTCACCAAGCGCCCTGGCGGGTCCAGCCGAGTCGCTGCGCGAACGGACTTGGCACTTACGGCACGGATCGGGCGCAGCGGAAGCCTCGACGCGACGAATCACCTGTCGGCGGATGCGAGTCGCGCCGAGATGCTCGCAGCACGTTTGCGATGTTGGAGCCCCAATCGCCGCCACGTATCACGCGGCCGGGCAACCCCCCACCGTTCGGACCCTGCGGGTTGCTGGCAGCTGATGACGCGTAGTAGTTGTCGTCGTACAAGTCGCTCACCCACTCGACCGCGTTTCCGGACATGTCGTACAGCCCGTACGCGTTCGGCACGGAGGCCTGACCGACGGGTGTCGTGCTGTCCCAGCCGTCCGCATAACCCTGGATCGCGAAGTTGCCGGCACTTGGGGGCGGTGGCCAATCATCGCCCCAGGGGAACTTCTTGCCAACGAGGCCGCCGCGTGCGGCCTTCTCCCACTCTGCCTCGGTCGGCAGCCGCCCGCCAGCCCACTTGCAGTACGCGTCGGCCCCCGGCCAGTAGACACACACGATAGGGTGCTGAGCCTTCCCAGCGACGGAAAACGTGCAAGCCCCCCCGGTGTTCGGGTACATGCACACCCCGACATCGACGCAGGCCTTGTACTGCGCCGCCGTCACCTCGTAGACGTCGAGGTAGTAGGCGCTCAGGAACACCTCGTGCCGCGGCTTCTCGTTGTTGTAGCACTCGCCGTCACCCGGCACGCACCCCATCATGAACGACCCGGCCGGGATCAGCACCATCCCTTCGGGAACCACGTTCACGCAAACCCCCGCCTGACAAGCCATCTTGTCGCCGCAACTCGTCCCGTTCTTCGCGGCCACACTCCCGCAAACCCCGTCCTTGCACGAGTCCACGGTGCAAGCATTGCCATCATCACACCCAACCTCGCTCCACCCACCCCCGTCGCCCAAACAAGTCGCCGCCTTGCCCTGCGCCGTGCACACCTTCGCCCCCGGCTGGCACACCAAACACTTCCCGTCGACGCACAGCTTGCCGCCGTCCGCCGCGCAGTCGGCGGACGCAACCCACCCAGTAGCCCCAGCATTGCAAGTCAACACCTTGCCGCCGTCGCACTTCACCGCCCCAACCGAGCAAACCGCCGCGACACACTGCCCGCCGATGCAAACCAACCCCTTCACCGAGCAATCCTCCCCAGGATTCCACCCAGTGCCCGAAGCGTTGCACTCGACCAGCGTCTTGCCGTCGCACTGCACGACCTTGGGCGTGCAGCTCGCCGCCACGCACTTCCCATCCAGGCAAGTCTGCCCGGCGCCACCGCAGTCCTCGACGTTGACCCATGCCGTCCCACTGCCGTTGCAAGCCGCCACCGACTTGCCCTGGCACCCCATCGTCCCGGCGTCGCAGACCTTCGCGACACACTTGCCGCCCGAACAAGTCTCCCCCGACGGGCACGCCTGCAGCGTCCACCCCGTCCCATCTGCCGTGCACGTGCCCAACTGCGCGCCCTGACAACTGATCTGGCCCGCCGTACACACCTTGGCCTTGCACGCTCCGTTCACGCAGACCTTGTTCACCTTGGCGCAGTCCTCGACGACCACCGTCTTGGTCCCCGCAGCCGAGCACTTCACGGCCTTGCCACCCTCGCAACTCGCCGTTGCCGGTGCACACACCACCGCGAGGCACGCGCCGTCCTCGCACGCCTTATCCAGTCCGCACGCGACCTTGTCATAGCCGTCGCCGCCCGCCTTGCACGTCGCTAGCGTCTCGACATCGGCGCACGCCTTGCTGCCCGCCGTACACGCCGCCGGCTGGCACGCCCCGTCCAGGCACAACTGCGCCTTGCCACCGCCGTCCGGCACGCTGCAATCCGCCTTGACCGTCGCCAAAAGCCCTTGCGCATCGCATACCTTGGCCGTCTGCGCGTCGCAGAAGCTCGCGCCTGGCACGCATGCCTGTGCCTTGCATTCCGCAGTCGCGCCCGCCTGCACGCACACCTGCGGCTTGCCATCCGCCGTCTTCGGGCAGACCCAGTTCATCTCGCTCAGGCCGTCGGCCGCGCACACGTCCATCCCGCCTTGCGCGTTGCACTTCTTCTGGTTGGGGGTGCACACCTGCGGCTGGCACACGGCATCCTGGCAACTCGTCGCAGCCGGACACGCCACCGCCTCGCCCCATGCCGTGCCGGTCGCGTTGCACGTCGCCACCGCGTTCTGGCCCTGGGCGCACGACTTGGCCCCCGCTGTACACACCGACGTCGCACAACTGCCCGCGATGCAACTGGTTCCTCCGGTGCACGCCTCGCTGGTCCAGCCGCCGCCGTTCGCCGCGCAGACCTTGCGCGTGGTCCCATCGACGCAAGCCGTCGCGCCACCGTGGCACAGGTCCGTCACACATACGGTCTGCTCGCAGTGCGCCAGGTCGTCGCAGTCGTCGTCGCCCAGGCAGCCCACGCACTGGGCGGCCGGCTTGTCGCATACCGTTCCCGACGCGCAGTCCTTGCTGGTCCCGCACGGCGCCGGCGCGTCCAGGCACAGGTGCGCCTTGCAAGACTGACCGTCGTTGCAGTCGCCGTCGACCAGGCACTGCACGCAGACGCCCGCCTGCAAGTCGCACACCTTGCCGAAGTCTGCGCACTGCTTGTCGGACTTGCAGGCGATCTGCGCGACGCACGCTTGGGCGATGCACTGATCCAACGGGCCGGGACAGTCGGCGTGGACCTCGCACGTCGCCGCCGCGTCGGTGAGAGCATCCGCGACGTCTGCCAGGTCGCCGTCGGTCGTGTCGGGCACGACTTCGAGCTGTTGCATGTCGGGGGTTGGCGTGTCGGCGGGGCCGGTGCATGCGGCGAGCGCGAGCAGCGTGGCGAGTGCCGCGGCCACGCAACGACCTGGGATCACGAGGGAACCGCCATTCTGTCGAACGCTCATCACGACCTCCACCGGCCATGCTATCGGTTGGCCCCGTGCACGGCAACGTCCCACCGCGCACTCGGGGAATTGCAGCGCTGCAATTCCCCGGCGGCCGCCCGCCGCGGCTCCACCGCCGCGTCCACGGCCACGCCTTCCTCACCTGCCTCGTCCTCCTGCATCAACCGCACGAGCAACTCATCGGCCCGCATCGCCGCCGCTTCGAACCACACCGACAACTCGACGGCCGAGGCCCGACCTGTCTCGAGCGCCTCGGCCG
The DNA here is from genome assembly GCA_903955385.1 of uncultured Myxococcales bacterium. Lineage (GTDB taxonomy): Bacteria > Myxococcota_A > UBA9042 > UBA9042 > UBA9042 > CAJBNH01. The sequence goes on from CAJBNH010000168.1 coordinate 7,659, forward strand.
AAAGCGAGAACGTGAACCGCCTGAGCGCAGCCTCGTCGCACGGAATCGACGTGATCTGGCGCGACATGGCCGCGACCTGCCGCGCGGCCTTGACGAACTTCGGCACGCTGGGACGGCCGCGCCGGGGCGGGCCACTCGCTTCGGCTTTCGCGCGCCCGCTCTCCTCCGCCAACTGCCTGGAGCTCCAGTCGTTCGCTTCCGAGCACCGCGCGAGGGCGAGCTTGGACGCGACATCGCGCACGGCCAGCAGGGCGCAGTGGTGCGACAGCTTCAGGTTGGGATAGCCGGCCCGGGGTAACAGAAGGGACTGACCGAGAATCCCGATGTCGCGACAAAGGGTGCAGTGCGACGCTTCGAGGTCCGACCGGCCGGCCAGTTGGCGCAGCGAGATGCGGCCGGGCGCCCGCGGTCGCTCGAACGCACACACGTCGCCGTCAAAGAACGTGTCGACAAGGTAGCGGCCCGTGGCGAGCGCGGTGTCGAGGGCGTCCCCGGCGGCAAGCGCATTCAGATGTGCGACGGCGGCATCCAGGTCGATCGCGGGGCTGGTTGCACGGGCAGAGCGTGACGTGCCGTCAGCCTCGCCGACGGGCGGCGATGGGACATCGTGGCCGCTCGTCGGGGATGGAACTGGGAGCGTATCCATCGTGAGTCCAACCAGCTGCACGCCAGCGGCAGCGGAGCGTTCGTTGCCATCGGGTCTCACCAAGCTTGTGCTCGTGACTGGGAGGCTGACCAAGTGTGTACTCACGATGCTGGTCGCGGTTGGGCAGGACGTCAAGCACATGTGCCACGGTTGATTCGTCACTGGTGCGCCGCCACGCGCCAGCTTCCGGCCCATTGGGGCTGGCCAACCGGACGGCGAGCGTGTCACCGCGAATCACCCGCGTATCCAAGGCATTGGATGGTGCACAGCCACTGAACGGGCGGGCAAACATAGCCCGGGCGTTCAGCCCATGGGCCTCGTTGACGTTCGTCGGGTCGCCCGCGATCGGGCTTCCTTGCGGCGGCTGGCGCGGATGCGCGTGTCCCTGCGGCACGCGGCGCGCACGCCCGAGGCCGAGTCGGCTTGCGCGTTTGGCGACGTGCGGGCTGACCTGATGAAACGCGAGGTCATCCGCAGAGTTGCGGTGGTTCACCTGACGCCACGCGAGTACAGGCTGCTGGTGATCCGGGTGAAGAATGCCGACCGGGTCGTGACGCATCGCCAGTTGTTGTGTGAGGTTGGGGGGGCCAATGCGGTCGAACACTCGCATCACCTGCGGGTGGATATGGCGCACTTGCGGCAGAAGCGCGAGGTGGATCCAGCGCCGCCGCGGCATTTGACCACTGAGGCCGGCGTTGGGTGTCGGTTGCGGGTTGAGGCGGGGTGAACTTGGGGTGATCGCCGAGTAAACGGAGCCATCCGGTCGCCACCGCCAGACGCCCGCCATCCCCCCTTGACCCAGAGCGA
>CAJBNH010000169.1 GCA_903955385.1 uncultured Myxococcales bacterium
CAGCAGCAAATGCGCAAGTCTCATGGGCACCTCCGTCAGTCCGCGCAGCCCGCGCCCATCTTCGAGCGCAGGACATCGGATTTCAGAAGGAAGGCGCCTTCGGCCACCACGACCTGACCCGCCTGCAATCCCTTGGTGATCTCGACCCAGCCCTCCCAAGTGCGACCGGTCACAACCGGCCGTCGCAGATAGAACTCGCCTTGGAGGTGCACGAACACGAACGAGCGGCCCTCGTCCTCCAGCACCGCGACGCGCGGAACCGCCAGCGTCTCGTCCAGCCCGGGCAGGTACAGCCGAACGGCCGCGAACATCCCGGCCAGCAGCCTGCGGTCCGTGTTCGCCGCGTCGACCCGCACCTTGACCGTGCGCGACGACTCGTCCATCGCCGGGCTGACCAGGTCGACGGTGCCGGGAAACGCCATGCCGGGATAGGCCTTGACCGAGACCGACGCCGCAAGCTTCTGCGCCGCCTGTCCCAGCGTCACTTGCGCGATGTCCCGCTCGTACAGGTCTGCCCACACCCACACCCGCGTATTGTCGCCCACCGTGATCAGCGACTCGTCGGTCTTCGCCACTTCTCCCGACACCGCGTGCATCACCAGCACCGAGCCGTCCATGGGCGCCCGCAGCGTCAGTCGTCCCTCGCCGCCGTAGTCGGTGCCCAGTCGCTTCAGCTTGCCCATCGCCCCGTCCGACCGGATCCGCGCGGCGTCGAAGTCCCGCTGGGCCTGCAACAACTCCTTTTCCGACGCGATGTTCTCTGACCTCAGCGCCGACACCCGCTCCAGGCTGCGGCGCGCGAGCTGGCGCATCCCTTGGGCCTCGAAGAAGTCGGCCTGCGCCTCGCCGACCACGACGCTCTCGATCTCCATCAGCGGCTGGCCCGCCACCACCGCGTCGCCCAGCGCGACATGCACCCGCTTGACGATGCCCTCGACCTGCGAGCTCACGTGGCCCACCCGCCGCTCGTCGAACCGCACCTCGCCGGTGAGCGCGATGGGGACGGCGACCTTGCGCCGCTCGGCCGTCACGGTGGTCAACAGCCCCTCATCGGTCAGGCTGGTGGGCGCCCGCGCCACGCCCACCTCGAAGCGGCACTCGTCGCACTCGAACATCTTCTTGTGGTGTTCGCAGGTTTGGGCCAGTAGCTGGGCGATGGGCTGGTCCAGATCCGACGGTTCCGCGGCCTCTTCGCCGTGGTCGGGCTCGCTGGCTGCGGCGGGCGCAGGCGGGACGGGTTCGTCCACGCGGGTGCACGCCGCGGACGCCGCCAGGATCAGGAACACCATGGGATGGGTGAAGAGTCTCGTGTTCATGGGGTTGCCTCGCCTATCAGGGATTGCAAGCGGCCGCACTCGATGCGGGCCTGGGCCAGTGCGCTGGTCGACAAGCGCCGGGCGTCGAGCAGGGTGCGGCGGGCGTCGATGACCTCGAGCAGGCTGACCTCGCCCAGACGAAACGTCTTTTCCATCGTCGCCGCGGCCAGTTCCGAGCGCGGCACGATCTGCTCGCGAAACCGCCGCGCCGTCTCGACCGCGGTCTGGCACGACGACTGGGCCTCGATGACCGCGACGTCCAGCTCTGCGGTCGCGGCGTCGGCCTGCTGGCGCGCGGCGGCCACCCTGGCGTCGGCGCGGGCGATGCGGTCCGTGTTCCAGTTCCACAACGGCAGGTCCATCGTCAGCGCCACGCCAAACGCCCTGCGGTCCAGCTCAGAGGCAGCAAAGCCCGTCGCGGACACTTGAGGCACGCGGGCGCCCCGTTCCGCGTCGGCCTCGGCCTGCGTCAGTCGCGTCCGAGCCGCAGCGAGCGCGAGCGACGGGTGTGCCTTGCGGGCCTGGGTCAGCGCCGCGTCGCGGTCCGTCACCGGCGGTACGTCGGCCAGATCCGCCACGGCCCGCAGCCCCTGGTCGGCCGGCACCCCGATCCACACGCCCAGCTCGGCCTGCCGCGCGGCCAGCGACGCCTGGGCCGCTTGTCGTTCACCCGCCACCTTCTCGAGTTCGATCTCGACGCGAATCGCCTCGACAGGCCGGCTCTCGCCCTTGTCCACGCGGCTGCGGACGCTTTGGGCCAGCGCGGCCGTCTGCGTCTCCAACTCGTCGAACGTCCGCACCTTGTCCTGTTCGTACGCAAGGTTCCAGAACAGCGTGCGCAGCCGCAGCAGCACGTCACGCGTCAGCACCGCCTGCTCGGCCAGCGCAACGTCCAGCTCGGCCCGCGCGGCGCCTTTGCGGGCGCCGCGTTGGGCGATCCAGCCCAGGGGAACGTCGAGCGCCAGGCCCCACTCGGCCGAAACGTCCACGCCCGCCTGCGCGGCGCCACGCCCCGCGCTGACCTCGAGCGTCGGGTTGGGTACCGCGCCGGCCACGCCCACGCCCGATCGGGCCGCGTCGACCTCGCTGCGGCCGGCGGCCAAGCGCGGGTGCGCGGCCACGCGACGCACGACGTCTGGCCAGGTGACGTCGAGGCAGGGCGGTGCCGCCCGCGCCGGGAGCGCGAAGAACAGCAAGAGGAACCAGAAGATCGGGGCGCTCCTCCACCAAAGGGGGCGCAAGCGGGAACGTCGCATGCTCGAAGACCTGCCTTGTCCGCGGCGCGGCCCGCAACGTCCGATGGGGACGGGGGAACGCGCGAGCGGAATGCGCAAGGGTCCGACGTCCGCAGCGCGCGGACGGTACGGAACCGTGACGAGGCAAACGCCCCGGCAGCGCGGACGACGGTCCGACGCACACCGGGAACGCGAGCGTCAGGCGCGGGGCGGGTGGAAGATGGGGAACGGGATCTCTTTCGGGTCCAGGTCGTTGACCACCGAGCCGCAAGCGACGGCCGAGGTCAGGGTCGAGAACTCCGCGGAATGCGAGACGATCACGGCTGCGCCCGAGTGGCCGGGGCAGCAGGTGCAGGGGCAAGTGGGACCGCAGGGCGCGCCGTCGGTGTCGGAGTCGGGGCACGAGGCTCCCTCGGCCAGGTCGGCGTGCCCGGCATGTCCGGATTCGTGCACGGCCTGGCCGAATGCGCCGGCCACGAAAGCGACGACGAACAGCGACAATACGGTGCCGGCGACACGTCGGAGGATGGCGCGTTTGCGATGCGGGTCGGCCATCGTGCGGACCGCTGCTGTGCCACCGGCGGTGGTACGTTCGAAGGCGTCTGCGGTGGTGCGGTCGAGGTCCATCCGGTCCGGCGAGCCCCACGGTGGGGAGGGCGCAGGGTCTGGAGATTCGGGGCTGGTGTCAAGGGTTGCGGGCGGTCGTGCCAGGGCAGTCGCAAGAACGGTCGAGCCGCATGTTCCGGCACGCCCCCGGACTGAAGTCCGTGGGCTACCTGTCGAGAAGTCTGCGGCGATGACTTCGCAGACTGGAAGCTGGACCAGATGCGTTGGACCGCGACTCAGTCTCAGACGAGGGTCCGCTGGCCGTCGCCGTCTGCGTTTGGCCAGTCCATCACCGGCGCACGCTCCGGCCGGTCACGGAACTCCTTGGACGGATCGTGGCGCTCGGTCGAGTCCCGGCAGGGACTTCTTGAACGGTAGCCCACGGACTTGAGTCCGGGGGCGGCTGTCGGACGGGCGCTCCAGCGATCGCCCTGCGCTCGTCCCCCGCCCCCCCCGCATTGAGTCGGCCCGACCGCGCTGCTAGGCTCGCCGCCTCACCCCCCCACCGGCAGGTAACGATGCGCTCTCCACTCCCCCCCGGCCGCCGCTGGCACCTGCAACTCGTCCTGTGCGTTGCACTTGCGCCGTTCGTCGGCTGCGAGAACGACACCTCGACCCCCGCCGACCCGGCCCCCGTCGCGACCCTGGGCGCCGCCTACGCGCAGACCAAGATCGCCTACCTGACCGGCTTTCCGCGCCTGCCCGCGCCGTTTGTGGTGCGCGATTGGAAGGCGACGGCAAAGGCCTACGACGCCTAGGCGTTCGACGAGACGCTGACGGGGCCGCACCTGCCGCTCGTGACCTTCGACGGCCCCACCTTCAGCCTGCCATCGTATCTGGGCAGCCCCGACGGCGGCGAGGCGCTGGCCGTGCTGGGGGCGGTGCTGGGCGGCAGTCTGGCGGGCGTAGACAAGACCGCGGTGCCGGGCAAGCGCGACTGGGTCGCCATGGCGCAGGCGTACTACCACACCGTCGACGGGCACGGGCAGGTGTTCAACGGGCTGGATTCGGAGGGCGCGGGCTCGTACTGGTACGACATGATGCCCGCGTGCCTATTCTTTGGCATCGCCGCGCACTATCCCGAGCGCGACGCCACCCTGGTGCCGGCATTGCGAGGCATCGCAGACAGTTGGCGCGCCGCACTGCCGTCGCTGGTGCACAACTGGGAGCACGCGGGCTTTCTGTTCACGACCATGCAGACCGTCGACGAGGACTGGGTCGAGCCCGACGCGGCAACCGGCATCGCGTATCTCGAGTACCTGGCGTTCGCCAAGACCGGCGACCCCGCGTACCTGGACGCCGCGAAGCAGGCGATGGGAGAACTGGAATCCCGCCAGACCAACCCGATGTACGAGGTGCTGGGCTACTACGGCCCGCTGGTCGCCGCGCGGATGAACGCAGAGCAGGGCACCGAGTACGGGCTCGCCAAGCACCTGGACTGGGTGTTCGCCGCCACGTCTGCCGCCCGCCCGACCTGGGGCGTGATCAAGGACCGCTGGGGCAACTACGACGCCTACGGCCTGACCGGCAGCACCGACGACTTTGGCGGCTATGCGTTTGCGATGAACACGTTCGTGGCCGCGGGCATGATCGCCCCGGTGGCCCGGTACGCGCCGCGCTATGCCCACGCCATCGGCAAGTGGCTGCTGCACCTGTCGGCCAACGCCAACCTGTTCTATCCCGACACCCTGCCCGCGAACATGCAGTCGCCCAAGGCCAGCGCGTGGTTTCAAGAGACCGGGCTGTTGCTGTCGTTCGAGGGCGTGAAGAAGCAGGGCAAGACGACCCCGTATGCCACCGGCGACGCCCCCGTCAGCGCGGCCAACCCGACCACCGACCTGACGCCGTATGGGGCCTGGGGGGCGGGCTACCTGGCGGCCCTGGTCGACAGGACCAACGTGCCGGAAGTGTTGCGGTTCGACATGCTCGCCACCGATGCCTTCCACCCGCCGGCGCATCCCACGTGGCTGTATTACAACCCGCGCGAGGACGCCGTGCAGGTCGAGGTCGACGTGGGACCGACGCCGCGCGACGTGCTGGAGATCGTGTCGGGCGTCTATGTGGCCAGGTCAGCGAGCGGCAAGGTCGTGCTGCACCTGGCGGCCGACACCGCGGCGCTGGTCGTGGTCGTGCCGGCCGGGGGCAAGCCGACGCGCGACGGCCGCAAGACGCTGATCGATGGCGTGGTGGTCGATTGGAACCGGCCGGAGTAGTGGCGCGGTCAGACGGTCAGAGCTGGTTCGTCAGCAGCACCCGGCGCACGAGACCGCAGTGGATGCCGTCGTACTTGGCCGTCGCGACGAACGTCCCGGGGATACGCAACTCCGCGACATACTGGGGCTTGTTGTTCTCGGGAAGGGTGACGGTCACGCTCGTGTCCGTCGCCGAGACCTTGGGCATGTCGAGCGGCGAGTAGCCCAGGAACGTGCCGCTGGAGGCATGGTAGCGGTACAGGCCAAAGGCGGGATCCAGCAGCGGGTGGTCGTAGCCGATGACGCCGGTCCAGGCGACGGTCAGGGACTGCCCCTCGGTGACGGGGGCGTCCTCGACCGGTGCGGTGATGACGACCTCGGTCGGGCACGGGACGTCGTAGGTCAGGGTGTCGCCTGCGTCCTTGACCACGACCTTCAGCGTGGCCCCGGCGGCGGCGCCCGTGACGTCGGTCGTGTTCGGTATTTCGTAGTCGCCGTTGCCGATGGAGACCAGGGCGACGCCGTTCACGGTCACTTCAGCCGTGTCTACGGGCGCAGACTTGCGGCGGACGGAAAGGATGCCCTCGACCGCGCCCTCGGACTGCGCAGGATCCAACGGGTTCTTGACGGGGTGTTGGACCAGGTTGACGCCAAAGGGGCTCGCGAGTGTCAGGCCGTTGGCGGCGATGGCGTCGGCGCCGATCGTGTCGGCTTCGACCGTGTCGGATCCGGCAGTGTCGCCGGCGACGTCCGACGCCGTGTCGCCGGTGGTGTCGGTCGTGGTGGCGCCGCTGTCGCCGTCGGAGCTGCCGCAGGCGGGCAGGGCGAACAGCAGGGTAGTCAGGGAAGCAAAAGCGAGTACGCGCAAGGACATCGGTGACCTCGGAGGAAGAATGCAAGGGGTTGGTCAGGCGCCGGGACACGGGCCGACGGAGAATGTGGCGCGGAGGCTACGCGGTGGGGCGGTGGCCTTCAAGATCGCAATTGAATTCGATCCCGTTTGAATATGTGGTGGGCGGCGGGGGCGCGGCGACCCATCGGTAGCGGATGACACCTGGGTGCCGCGCCATCGCGAGAAGGCTTGGGCGGGGCCAAAGGCGGTGTGGCTGTGGGGTGGGTGTGGCCAGACGCCCCGCTTGCTCGCATCGCACTCCAGCGCTAGCCTGCGACGATGGTTTGTCGGCGACCCCAGTCGTTTTCCCCAGTTCAGCGGTGGTCAACTCAGCGGCTCAGGCCGGGGGCAACGGCTTTGGCTGTGGCGTGGACACGACGTCTCCGGTCGGCATGGTCGCCATCCCAGCACTCCGCAACAGGACTTGGTCGGACGCAGCACCGCCGTGTGCCTTCGCTCGTCTGCGCGTTGGTGCTGGCGTGTGGTGTCGCGGTCTCCGGCGTTGCGCAAGCTGCCGGCGCGGTGGTGGACTCGCCGTCGTCTCAGGCGCCCGAACCCGCGATGCCCCCGAGCCGCACGTACTTCGGCATTGGCCTGGGCGCGCCCTTTCCTGTCGGAGGCGCGCTCGGCGTCGACGTCTACCACCGGCTCGACGCCCGGTCGTTCGTGCAAGTCGGTGCCGGCACTTCACTTCTCGTGGCGGGTTTCTATGCAAGCTATGGCTACGTCTACGCCCCAGCTAGCTTCCTGCTCGCCGGACTCGACGCGGACACCTATGGGATCTTCGACACCAAGCGCTCGCCCGGCGCCCACGTGGGACTCGGGTGGGAATGGTTCCCCGGGCCGACGCGGCTGGGCTTGGCGCTGACCACGGGCTTTCCCTGGATGGGCGGCGCCCGCGTCACGGTGGGGTTGTGATGGCCGGACGCCGAGCAATCGGGCTGGGCGGGTTGCTGCTGGTGACGCTGCTGGCTTGCCCGGGGCTGTGCACACCCGTAGCGGACGCTCTGCCGGTGACCGAAGCGCGAAATTCGGTCCTGCTGTCGCTTGTTCCGTTGGGCGCGGCGTTTGGCGAGGTCCGCTACGAGCGGGCGCTGCTGCAGCGCGTGTCGGGCGTCTTGATTCTGGGATACGGCCGTCCGGTCGAGGACCGCCCGACCGACCATGTGGGTGAACTGGGCGCCCAGCTGCGCTATTTCGTGGCGGGCGACTTCCGCGACGGTGCCGTGCTGGCGCTTGAGGGCATCTGGCTGCAGCACATGGACAGCCCGCTCCACGAGCGGGGGCTCGCGACGGGCGCCAAGCTCGGCTGGAAGTACGCGCACCCCATCGGCTGGACCGCAGAATTCCTGGTCGGCGGCGCCTGGGTCGTTGCGTGGGGCGATCAACTCGGCTCCGGCAAGCTCCACACCCACGGGCGCCTGCAGCCCTCGGTCAACCTGGGGGCGGGATGGACGTTCTGAACCGCGACCGCGCCACGACGCGGTGGACGCGGCGACTAGCGCTGCTTGTGCCGCTGCTGGCCTCCACCTGTGTCTACGACGTCACGCAAGGTCAGTGCGACCTCGACCCGGAGCTCTGTTCCAACAGCGACGACTGGACCACAGTTGTGGGCTGTGCCGACGGTTTCGCGCCGCAGGTCGAGGCGGGACAGGGCGACGAGGCGTTTTCGCCACTGCTGCCAGGCCAGCACCCGACGGTCCTCGACGACGGCTGGAACACCTACGTGACGCTGGCGGTGCGCGTTCGTGGACTGGATCCCGCCCATCGGCGCAGTCTGGTCTCGGCCCAGGTGGTCCGGATCGAGTCCTGCACCACTGCCGCGTATTGGCAAGACAAGCCTGCCTCGTGCAAGCTGCCGTACGAGCTGTACACCTTCCAGTCGGTAGAGCAGCACGACGTCATCGTGGACGAGTCGTGGGTCACGGCCGCAGACGGCGCCCTCGTGCGCGGTGGGATCCAGGTTCCCTACGTCGGGCTGCCGAACCGGATCCGCCTGAAGGTGACCGACGAATGCGGGCGGTCGGGTGCCGCGGTGCACGAGATCGCGCCCTAGAAGGTCCAGCCCAGGGCGCCCAGCGCAAGGTTGTCGCCGTCACTGATGGCGAATTGCACCTCGGCGCTCAGGTCGCGGATGCGCACGCCCGTACCGACCGTGGCCTTGGCCGAACCCCTGAATCGCGGGCCGATCCCCTGGATCCAGCCGAGCTCGGTCAGCAGGAAAGGCCCCCGGTGATACGACGTGAAGAACACGCGCAGCCCCACCGCCACGTCGGCGACGGCCGTCTGGTCGAATCGAATCGTGTCGAGCCAGAGGACGCCGGCTCGCTGCGTCCACCACGCAAAGTCCGCGATGACGTCTTCGTGGCGGACGAGGATGCCGCCGCTTCCCCAGGTCCTGCCGATGCCCGTGGCCAGGTCCACACCCCACGAAGCCGATTCCTCCGGTCCGTAGGGGTCCTCGAATCCCGCGGCCCAGGCAGGCGTGGCCACAAGCCATGTCAGGACCAAGCACAAGTACCTCAAACGCATCCGCTCTCCCCCCCAAAGATGGTCTTCGTTCCCCCACCTGTGGAGCTTAGGACAGGCGTCCGGGATCGACAAACGTCGGGGAGTTGGCTCGCAGGACGGTTCAGGTCATGCTGGGGTCCGGAGGTGGGGGGACCATGCGGAGAGCGAATTCAAAGCGTATGCAGGTGCGAGCGGGGACAATCGCGGCGGCGCTGTGCGTCGTGGCGGCACAAGGGTGCATCCACTTCTGGAAGCCGGTGCCGCTTGGGCAGTTGCCGCGCCTCGTGGCAGAAGACCAGCCCCGCGTCCGCCTGAAGCTTCGGAATGGAGCCGACCTCGAGTCGCAGGCGACGGCCGTGCAGGACGACCAGCTCGTCGTGGCCCATCCTCGACTGGGAGAGACCTGGTTGCGGGTCGATCTGGCGGACATCCGCAAGGCCGACGTCGAGCGCGTACATCCGGGTTGGACGGGCCTCGCGTGGCTCGGCGGAACCGCGGCGGTGGTCGCAGTCCTCTTCATTCAGGCCATCTCGCAGATCCACTGACACCCGGTGCCCGATCCCAGTTGTCCGCCCGGCCTGCGATTCACAGCGCCGTCAGGAACAGCGCGGGCCGGAACTCGTTGGCGACGACCCGACAAATTCCACCCATCCGCACTGGCAACCGCCCCAGACGATCCTGCTAGACTAGCCGAGGATCGAGCGCCGCCCCCCCGCCTCGCCTGTCCGTCGGCAGCACCCAGGGGCGGGCGGCAGACTCGCCAGCGGAGGCCCGATGACGTTGCGTACCTGCCTGTTCTGCCTGCTGTTCGCGACCGCAACCGGCTGCAGCGAGCCCTCGACCCCCGCCGACACGACCAGCGCGTCCGACGTCGTCCAAGACACCGAGACCGACACCGTGTCCGACGTGCCGACCGACGCAGTCCCCGAAGTCCTGCCCGATGTCCCGCCCGACATCGCCCCCGACACGTCGGTGACCCCGGTGTGGGGCTGGATCTCGGTCATCGAGTGGAACGACACGTGCGACCAATGGAATTTGAAGACGAAGTGGTTGGGTGGCGTACGTGCCCAATTCGCGACCGAGCCGTCGTGGCCGCGGGCGCTGCCTCACACGCTCGGCTTCATGAAGCCGGTGGCCACCGTCGGCAACTGCACGCTGTACGACCCCGGCTTGATGACCGAAAAGTGCATGACCGATTGCCTGTGCCTCGACAAGGGCATCGAGTGCTACAACGCCGATGAGACCGAGCGCTGGTGTGGCGACGACGAGATGTGCGTCGAGTCGGACCTGGACTTTCACGGCATCTGCCAGGCGTTGCCCGCGCACTATTCGGTCGGCACCTTGTCGCTGCAGGGGTTGAAGCAGCCACTGGCCCTGACGCCCGACGAGTTCGACCGCTACATGGCCCCCCAACTCACCAATCCCGACGACCTGTTCGACAAGGGCGACGTCATCACCGCGACGACCTCGGGCGGCGACCTGCCGCCGATGACCTTCACGGCCAAGGGCGTGGCGCCGCTGGACCTGATCACGACCGACATCGAGCGACCCAAGGGGGCGGGCAAGGCCGTGCTGGTCAAGTGGAAGACGGCCGACCCGGACGCCCGCGTGCAGGTGGCCATCCAGGCTGGCTCGCATGACCCCAATCCGCTGGCGGCGACCATCCTGTGCGACGTGCCCGACAGCGACGGTCAGGTGTCCATCGACGGTTCGCTGTTCGACAAGGCGCACGTGTTGTCGTGCAACGGCCAGTGGCTGCAGAAATGCAGTCGGGTCACGCGGTACACGCGGGACCGGCACTTGGCGGGGGGCAAGGAGGTCGAGCTGTTCGTTGGCAGTGCCCGCAACCTGAAGGTGCTGTGGTGAGGGACGAGTTGAACTGCAGGGCACACGCGGGGTTGGGCCCGATCGCGGCCGTCCTGTGCGTGCTGGCGGTGGCCTGCACCGAGTCGCCAGCATCGCCCGACGCGGACACGTCGGTGGACTTCGACGCGACCTCGTTCTCGGTCTGCGACCCTGCCGACCCGCACCCGATGGGGCCTGCCTGCTCGACTTTGGTGCAGACGGCCGCCGAATTCGACGCGTTGGCCAAGGCACCCACGGGTGTGAAGTATTGGTCCCGCGCGACGAAATACATGGTGCCGGCGCTGGACGACCCGGCGCTCGTGCCCCCCCTGATCCAGAATGCGTTTCGTTATCCCATGCACATGGAGTTTCTAACTTCACTGGTATTTCCGGGATTATCGCAGAGTGCCTACATGGCCATGGTGACCCAGCGGGCCACGCGAAAATACTATGCCGGCAATTTGGTGCGGATCGACGACCCGACCGCGGGGACGTTGTACGGCTTCACCGCCTACACCTCTGGAGGGCTGGCCGGCGCGTTGGAGCCCGTCGAAGCTCGCCACATCCGCGACGCCTTGCAGACGGTGTTCACCGCCGGGCCGCTCGCCTTCACCTTCGAGCCGTACGACGCCGCTGGACCGAAGAAGGCCAAGTCCTGGATCGACCCTGGCGTGCCCGTCTATTTCGCCGAACACGATGACGTGAAGGTCGAGGTCTACACCGCCGGCACCGCCTATGGCCGCGTGCGGCGCTATTCGCTCGACGCCTTCGAAAAGGCCGACGCGGCGGGTTTGCTGACTTATCGCGACTTGGCCGTCGTCGACTCGGTGCCGTTTGACGTGGTCAACATCGTGGCCGGGCTGGTGACGGGCGGGCGGCAGTGGGAGCTGACCCACGTCAACGTGCGTCTGGCGCGCCGGGGGACGCCCAACCTGTTTGTGGACGCGGCCTTGGACACCCTCGCGCCTTGGGACGGTCAGTGGGTGCGCCTGGACGCCCGCAAGAAGACGGGCGACGAAAAGGTCGACGTGTACACCGTCACGCCCGCGACAGAGGCGGAGACTGACGCGTGGTGGGCCGAGCACCGCCCCAAGCTTGACCACGTGCCTGCGATCGACAAGGCGTACGGAGGTTTGGACGCGCTGACGGCGATGGACACGGCGAACCAGACCGTGCCGTTGGTCACGCGCTTTGGCGGCAAGGCGACCAACCTGGCCAAGCTGTACGCGTTCTTGGCCGCCGAGCACCAGGTGCCGGGCTTCGGTATTCCGTTTGCGCCGTTCGAGGCCTTTCTCGACGCCAACACCGTGCTCGACGCGCGCCAGAGTCCGCCTGAGGTCGTGACCCTGCGCAAGTACGTGCAGCGCCTGGCGATCGACCCCAAGATGGCGGCGGATCCCGCGTACCGCAAGTCGGTCCTGGCCGGACTGCGGGCGGCCATCGAGGCGGGACAGGTGCCGGCGCCACTGGTGCAGCAACTGGTCCAGCGCATCACCCAGATCTTTGGCGCGGCGAACGTGCGGGTGCGCTTCCGCTCGTCGTCCAACGTCGAGGATGGCCTGCAGTTCTCGGGCGCCGGCCTGTACGACTCCCAGACGGTCTGCGCGGCCGACTCGGTGGGCGGTGGCAGCGGCGGCGTCAGCGCGTGCGACCCGGCACAGGGCAAGCGCGACATCGAGCGGGGACTGCGCAAGGTGTGGGCGAGCCTCTACAGCGACAAGGCGTGGCAAGAGCGCGACTGGTACCAGGTGCCGCAAGATCAGGTGGGGATGGCGATTCTGGTGTCTTTGGGCTTTCCCGATGAGGTGGCCAATGGCGTGGCGTTCACCGGCGACCCGTCAGACGCGGCTGAGACGCGCTATCTGGTCAACGCGCAGGTCGGCGACGAGTCGGTCGTCAGCAACGACGCGAGCAAGGTGCCCGAAAAGGACCTGCTTGGGCTGACCGACGGCAAGGTGACGGCCATCGTGCGCGCGCGCAGCTCGTCGCTGGCCGAACCGGGGGTGCCGGTGCTGACCGACGCGCAACTCACGCTGTTGGGCGAGCAAATGGCAGCCATCGCCAAGGCCTATCCGCTGGATCTGGAGGGGCACGACCCCGCGGAAATCCTGTTCGATCTCGAGTTCAAGGTGCAGGCAGGTACCGGGCTGCTGAAATTCAAGCAGATCCGACCCTTTCTTCGCGTATTGCCGTGAATTGCCCGTCTCCAACTACCTCGACCGTCGCGCGTGCTCGCGCCGCATGAACAGGTACAGCCCCTCGACCTTGCCGCGCGCCCACGGTGTCTTGCGCAGGAATTTCAGGCTGGAACCCATGCTCGGGTCCGACGAGAAGCAACGTGCCGGGATCTGCTTGGCCAGCCCCTCCCAGCCAAAATGCGTTACGAGCGCACGCAGCATCATCTCCAGCGTCACGCCGTGCAGCGGGTTGTTCTTCTGCTGGGTGGTGTGCGTCAGGTCCGGCGCAGGGGTCTCGGGCGGCGGTTGCACGGGCGTGGGGGCGTCGGGTTCTTGCATGGCTTCCTTCGCAAGGCCGCCGGACGACCGCGGCGCGGAGTATGGTCCCCGGCGGCAGGGGGTCAAGGACGACCGGGACGCGAACCGCAGCAGCTTGCGTCAGTCCAGCCTCGCGCCCTTGGCCTTGTAGTACGCCGCCAGCCCGGCTCGTTTCAACTTGGCGAACATGGGGACGATGCCAGCCGTCCAGCCACGTGCCTCCGTCCCGCGGGTGGCAAGGTAGTCGGCGTACTGTCGGTCGTAGTCCGCCAAGTGATTCCGCATGGTTGCGTCGTCGGGATAGCGGTCGCGCAGCAGCACGGAGGCCAGAGGCAGGCGAGGTCGGGGCAGCGGGTCCTCGGCCGGAACGCCGATGCACATGCCGAACAGGGGGTAGACGCCCTGTGGCAGGCCGCCCAGCAGCGCATCGACCTCCTCGAGCTGGTTGCGCAGGCCGCCGACGTAGCAGACGCCGTACCCCATGGCCTCGAACGCCACGGCGATGTTCTGGGCGAACAGGCTGGCGTCGATGGCGGCGACCAGCAGCGCCTCGAACCCGGCCTCATACGGCTGCCCGGCATCGCTGCACGCCAGACGATGGCGGTGGGTGTCGCCGCAGATGACCAGAAACGCACCGCAGCGTTCGACCATGCGCTGGTTGCCGGCCAGAGGGACCAGCGCGGCCCGCACCGTCGGGTCGGTCACTGCCATGACGCAATAGGCCTGTGCACCGGTGCTGGTCGACGCCGCTTGACCTGCGCGCACGGCAGCTTGCACGTCGGCGTCGGGAACCGCCGCATCGGTGAAACGGCGGATCGAGCGGTGGCGCATCAGCAGGTCAAGGGTTGGCAGGGAGGAGGTCATCGTCGGGCTCGCGGCGGCCAGCAAGGTGGCCTGAGGGCGCGACGATAGCATTCGCCGCCCTTGGTCGTCGCGTGGTTGCGGGTCAGCGGGCCGGCGTGGAGCGGGAGGTCTAGCGGACGTACGCCACGGCACCGCGGTTCTGGTCGCAATTGCCGTTGATGCAGAACCACGATCCGCTGTCGAAGCCAGAGTGGTGCAGGATCATGTGGTTGCCGTAGCTGCCGTACTGCGCGTCCAGCGTCGTGTCGTGGGTGTCGATCCAGTGATACGACGTGGTGTTGTTGTTGCTCGCAAGACCTGCCCAGTTTCCGGCCAAGGCGTTCTGCAGCGTGCTCGCGCAGCGGCGCGTGTGGGTGTTGGTCGTCGAGGACCAGCCCGCGGGCGACTCGCTGTCGTGTACGCAGTAGGTTTCGACCGGCTGGCCATCGCCGCGTGCCCGCAGCAGCGTGTACTTCAGGGCATTGACGAACGCATCGGGCAGCTTGGCTGCCGACGACATGGTGGGGCTGGTCAGGTTGCCGACGGCCCCGCCTTGGCCCCAAACGGCGACGCTGCTGGGGTACGTGCGCAGAATCAGCGTCCAGCCACCGCCGTCGGTCGACATGTCGCAGTACACCTGAATGGCGTCGGTGGTCGGAGCGCCGTTGACGTCGACCCAATACAGGCCGTCCTTCAGGGTCGCGCCCTCGGCGGTCGCCGCGTCGCGGACATTCAGGCAGGAAGTGCCTGCCTTGGCCTTGGTCACACCCAAGGACGCGACGCAGATGGCGCTGCAGCCGTCGCCGTTCGCGTTGTTGCCGTCGTCGCACTCTTCGGTGACCTCGACGATGCCGTTGCCGCAGGTGTCGGCGAGACTGCGCCAAACGCCCAAGGCGCAGTAGCGGATCGCGGTGGACTTGGTGTCGAAGTACACGGCGCCCAGCACCGATGCGTTGCAGGGGAACGGCGGGTCCGCGGCGGTCTTGAGGATCAACGCTCCGCCCAGACCGACCTTTGCGTTCGCCAGAACCTGAACCTGGATGCTCCAGCTCTGAATGGCGCCGTCCTGGCCGTTGTTCAGGAACGCGGTGTCGACGACCTGCAAGTACCACTTCCCCTTGGGATTCTTGCCCACCCAAGTGGTCAGGTCGCCGCTGATCGTCTTGGTCAGGGTGGGCCAAGTGGTCTTGACCGAGGTGCCCTTCGTCGTCTTGTCCCACAGCGTGTACTTGGTGTTGGCTGGGTCGATCACGAAGATTTGCATGTTGCTGGTGTCGCTGTTCGTCACTTCGGCGGTGATGGTCAGCGACTGGGCGGTTCCGAAGTCGGGCACGTCGATCATGTCGCTCACACCGACGGGGTTGTTGTCGGGGACGGCGACAGGCGTCTTGGTGCTGGCCGCGACCTCCTGAAACTGGTTGAACAGCAAGCCGTTCGAGATCTCGTCCAGACCGTCCTTGGGCAAGTTCTCAGCCGTCACGCCCCCGGCGACGCAGTCGTACGTCCCGTCGGCCTTGATGCCCTGCATCACCAGTCCGGTACCGCACGCCTTGCCTACCAGAGGGCCGCCCGCGACGTCGGCGTATTTGCCGGTGGCGGCGACCTTGGCCAGCGCGGCCGTCTTGGCATACGCGTCCAGATTGGGCGTCCCCTCCAGGTCCGCATACGCACCGGAGGTCGCCACGGCCGCCAGCGCCGCAAGCTTGGCGTACACCGTCAGGTCCGGCGCACCGCTCAGGTCGGCGTACTTGCCGCTGGTGGCGACTGTGGACAGGTCTGCCGTTTTGGCATAGTCGGCCAGGACTTGCGCGTCCAGGTGGGCCAGCTTGACGCAGCCAGAGCAATCCAGCCCTTCAGCCAGCGACGTCCTCAGCGCAAACGGCACCGACCCGACCCGTCTGCGGGCCAGCTCCGGGTCCTCAGCCACTTGGATGCCCAGCCACACTTCCGACGCCGACGAGAACAGCTTGGGGTCCAGAGGCGTCTTCGATCCCAATGCGTGCAGAAACGCACCGGATTTCACGGTGACCTTGACGGCGGCCTCGGTCCAGACGGCGTTGCCACCGACCTCGGCGCCATACAGCCGGAACGCCAGGTCGTAGTCGCCATCGGCCGCCGGAATGCCGTTGGCAGCCGTCAGCACGCCCTCGACCTGGACGGGAGGCAGGGTCACTGCGGCGGCAGGCAGCGCGCAGGCCAAGACCAGCAGAGCAGTCCACACGGCGCACCAGCAACGCACACCACGAGAGCCTTGTCGCGCGACCATGTCCTACCTCCCCGACACTTGGTTTGGCAGGCAGGCTACGCGGGACGGGATCTGTGGGCAACCCCGATGACAGGCGCTACATCAAGTGCAACTTGCGCGCGGCGTCCCGCAGCTCTGTCCGGAAGTCCGGGTGGGCGATGCCGATCAGCGCCTCTGCCCGTTGCCTTGCCGTCCTGCCGCGCAGTTGGGCCACTCCGTACTCGGTGACCACGTAGTTCACGTCGTTCTTGCTGGTGGTCACGTGGGTGCCGGGCGCGAGCACCGGGACGATCCGCGAGATGGTGTCGTTCTTGGCCGTCGAGGGCAGCACGATGAAGGCCTTGCCGCCCTTGGACCGATTGGCCGCGCGGATGAAGTCGACCTGGCCACCGGTGCCGGAGTAGGGCGCGGACCCCAAGCTCTCCGAACCGCACTGACCCAGCAGGTCGACCTGCAGCGTGGCATTGATGGCGCACAGCTTGTCGTTTTGCGCGACCAGATACGGGTCATTGGTGAAGTCGACCGGGTGCATCTCAACCGTCGGATTGCGGTGCAGGAAGCGGTAGAGCTTGTGCGACCCAAGGGCGAACGTGGCCACCATCTTGCCCGGCATGAAGGTCTTGCGGCTGTTGTTGACGGTGCCGCTCTCGACCAGCGACAGGATGCCGTCGCCAAACATCTCGGTGTGGATGCCCAGGTCGTGCTTGCCCTGCAGCTGCATCACCACCGCGTCGGGGATGCCGCCATAGCCGATCTGCAGGGTCGATCCGTCCTCGATCAGGTCCGCCACGTACTTGCCGATCGCCACCTGCACCGGGCCGATGGTGGGCAGACCGACCTCGAAGAGCTCGTCGTCGCTCTCGACGATTCCGGTGACCTGCGACACGTGCAAGTGGCAGTCGCCAAAGGCGTACGGGACGTTGGGGTTGACCTCCAGCAGGATCACCCGTGCCTTGCGCGCCGCGGCCATCGCGTAGTCGGGGGCCAGGGACAGCGAGAAGTAGCCGTTGTCATCCATCGGCGAGGCCATCGACACCAGCACATCGGCCGGCACCAGCCCCTGATCGATCAGCATCGGCAGCTCAGAGAAGTACGCGGGCACGAAGTCGATCCAGCCCGCCATCCCGCCGGGACGCGTCGCCGTGCCGAAGAAGTACGCGTCGTGGCGGATGTTTTGCCTCGTCTCCGGCGTCAGGTAGCCGAACGGACGCATGGGCAGGATCTGGCTGACGGCGACGTCTCGCAGCTCGTGGCGGCGGTCGGACAGCGCGTTCAGCAGGGCAGGAGGCTCGGCCGCGGCGGTGGGAACGACGACGGCGTCGCCATTCCGCACCAAGGCAACGGCCTCTGCCGGGGACATTTTCCTGTCGCGATAAAGGGTTTGGGGGCAAGCCTGCTCTTGGACCTTCGACACCTGGGGGGGAGTGGTCATCACGGGTCGTTTGTTCCGCACTGTGCTGCGCCTACCGTGCATCGGACCTTCCGGCCGTTCGGTGCAGCGTGCGAGGCGGCTCTACGCCCGGGCCTCAGGATCGTCAAGCTCCGGACCGTCGTCGCGGGTGTGTCACCGCGTGCTCAACGCCCCTTGCCCGGCTTCCCCAGCGCACCCGCCTTGGCCAGTGCAGCGCGCAAGGCCTCGATTTGACTGGCTTGGTAGAAGTAGGGATAGCGCGAGTGGCCACTCGTGATCTCCTCGACCACCCGGCCGTCCGGCGCGACGATGAACATGCGTGGGACGTAGCCGCCGTACTTGCCGAATTTGTCCTTCAGCCACGCAGGCTTCTCGTCGCTGTCCTGCCTGACCATCGTCAGTTGCTTCGACAGGCGCACGACCTCCTTGTCCGCGAAGGCAGGAGCCAACGACCGACAGTGCGGGCACCAGTGCGCGAATACCAACAGCGCCATCGGCTTGCGCTTGGCCTGGGGGATCTTCTGCGCCTCGTCCCAAGTCTGCCAGCGCACACCGGCGGGGAAGTCGATGGGCGTGGCGGCGTGGCCGGGCAGTGCGAGCAACAGGCCGGCCACAACAAACAGGGCAGCAAACGGGCGGGTGGGCTTCACGGGTCTCCTTCAGCCCAGGCGCCACCGCCCGGAGCAGGTGGAAGCGTAGGCATTCGGCGGCACCGGGACAAGGCGGCACAAGGCATTGGACGACCCCACGGGCAAGTGCCGAACGTGTCGTCGACGGGTGCCCCCTTGCGCAGGCCTTGCGGGCAGGCGTACCGTTTTGTGCCGTGTCGGCCCTCTGGCCGCTTCCCCCGGACCGCGGACGCCCTGCGCCGCATCGGCAGAACCCCATGAGACAGTTGGTCTTCTCTTCTATCGGTCGCATCCGCACGCCGTTCATCGAGCAAGCGGGGACGCCCATCCAGTCGGCCAACACGCAGGGAGCTGAGGGCACGGTCGAGGTCGATCCGCACTACCTCGAGGCGCTGTCGGACCTGGACGGCTTCGACCGAATCTGGCTGATCTATGCGTTTGACCGCACGCAAGGGTGGTCGGCCAAGGTCGTGCCGTACCTGGACACAGAAGAGCGGGGCATCTTCGCGACCCGTGCGCCGCGTCGTCCCAACCCGATCGGCATGTCGATGGTCGAGCTGTTGCGGATCGAGGGCAACGTCCTGCACGTCCGAGGCATCGACGTGTTGGACAACACCCCGCTGATCGACATCAAGCCGTATGTGCCGGACTTCGACGCGTGCCCAAACTCCCGCGCCGGTTGGTACACGGGGCTGCAGCGCTTCGACAACAAGGCCGACGATCGCTTTTCGACCTGATTTCGCACGGTCAGCGGAAGACCACGGTGATCTTGGCTTTGGGGGAATGGCCCATCAACACAAGCGTTCCCGTGTCGAGCTCCAGGGTGCCGGCGCCTTCGATTTGCAGCCGTCCGTCCTGGACCGCCACGACTTTGCCGTTCCACGTCGCAGACTTGGGTGCGCCGCCCGGACCCTTGAAGGCCCAACCGTAGGTCAGACCGCCCGCCTCGGTGAAGTGCGACGCTTTCATCACGCCCTCGGCTCCCGGCCACACCCACAGCTCGCGGTCGTCGCCTGAGTCCTTTAGCGTCCGCACGCCCGTACCGGCCTTGGCGGCAACCACCGTGTCGACCCCCGGGGGCAGCACAGGCAGCAGCGTGCCGCTGGGCACGAACGCCGGAATCTCGGTCACGGGCGCCTGCACCGTCACCTTGCCGCCCCCCTCCGGGATCTGGAGCGCCGCGCCGCCCAACAGCGGGTACCAGACGCCTTGCGGCAGCTCGACCTCACGGCTGGTCGCTCCCTTGGTCACGACCGGCGCCACCACGATGCGGTCGCCCAGCAGGTACTGGTCGGTGCGCGTCCAGCCCGGCACAAAAGTCGGCCAGCTCAGCGCCAGCGGCCGCATCAGGGGCAGCCCCGTGTCTGCCGCGACCTTGGCCATGCCGTACAGGTACGGAAACAGTTGCGCGTGCAACGCGGCCCACCGCTGGAAGTGCGCCGTGGTCTCTGCGTCCGACTCCCAATTCCAGTTGGCGAACGCACTCTTGCCGTGGTGTGTGCGCATCACGGGCGACAGCGCCCCCAGCGACGCCCAGCGGAACCACAGCTCTTTGCTGGTCGGTCCCTCGGCCATCGTCGACATGTAGCCGCCGATGTCGTGGCCGTAGTACGGAAAGCCGGTGACGCCCAGGCCCAGACCGATGGGGATCACGCTGGGCAGTCCGTCGCCCAGCTGGAAGTCGGTCTGCTGGTCGCCCGCCCACACCACCGACACCAGAGGCTGTGACCCAGGCCAAGCCGACCGGACGAAGAACAGGCGCTCGACCTTGTCTACGGTGTTCTGCTCGTCCAACAGCTGCCGGTTCAGTCGCGCGCAGTCGACGGCATAGCGGTTGTGTACCGCCAGTGGGTCCTCTCCCGATGCCAACACCGCGTCGTGGGGCAGCCACTCGCAGAAGTCGGCCATCCAGCCGTCAGCGCCCGCCTCCAAGCCCTTGCGGTACACGGACTTTGCCCAGTTCACGGCGGCGGGAGAGGTGGTGTCCAGCAGCGACGCCGGCACGAACTTGGCGCCGCCGAACAGGTACGGCTGACCCTTCGCATCGTGGATGGTGTGGCCCAGCTGGACGGCCTCAGCGAACACGTCGGCGTCTTGCGTCAGGAAGGTGTTGTTGTAGGTCAGGAACTTGTATCCCTGATCGTGCAGGTCCTGGGCCAGCTGCGCGAAGTCGGGGTACAGCTTGGTGTCGACGTTCCAGTCCTCGTCCAGCGTGTAGTCGTCGCCTTCCTTGGTGCCGCCGCGCCAGTCCTCGGTCCAGATGACCGACGCCGGAATCTTCAGGTCGCGCAGCTTCTTGGCCACGCGCCGCACGTTCTCTGATCCGTACATCGCATCGACCCACGGCGCGAATGCAAACGCCGGGGGCAGGGCGGGGCGACCCAGACGCGCGGTCAGGCGCCCCACCGCGGTCTCCGGATCGCCCGCGAAGACATGCAGGCGTACGTTCGGCTCCCACGCCTCCAGGGTTACCGCACCCTCGTCGCCGGGAGGGCACAGCGAGAACACAGCCCGGTCGTCGGTCTCGAGCCACACCGCAGCGCTGCGGCTGGACAGGTAGATGGGCATGGGCGTGTGGGTCGAGTGACGGCGCCCCTTCAGCATCCAGTCGCCACTGAACGCGTCCGTGTCGGCCTTGCTGATGCCATCCTCCTGCACCCACAGCGGCACCACCTGTCCGCGGTGGTCGACGTCGAAGCTCTGACCGCCCAGGCCCAGAAAGTGCTCGTCGGGCAGGCACTTGGCGCGGATCGACGCGCGATTCATGCCGGTGGCCGTGCCCTTCAACCGCACGATCACTTCGCCCGGACTCCCTTCGGTCACCTCGCCTGAGCCCAGCGCAGCACCGTCGGCCGCCAGCAACGCGAACTCAACACCGTCGCCGCGTTTCACCACCTTGGCCAGTCGCGCGATCGGGGTCCACGCGGTGGGGCTGGTCTCCTCGATCTTGAAGGCGCCGAAACTGAAGGCTAAGCTGGCCTTCCCCGCGCCGAAGGAGCCTGCGCCCAGACCGTCCCACAGCTCGCGTTGCTGGGCGTCTCGGATGCGGATGCGCGCCGGAGATGACTCGACCCGGACCTGCACACCGCCGGCAAGCGTCATCTCGACGGTGCCGGTCGGTGGGGTCTCGCCGCAGTCCTGACAGGTGTCGTCGCAGCCCAGACCGGGCAAGGCAGCGGCCAGCAATGCCAGCAGCCGCGGGAAGATACGTGTGGTCATGCGGCTCCCCTTTGGCGGCGGATGGTCGTGTTCGCGAGGGGGCCTATCGCACCGTCACTGGCCGAAGCCGAGCACGTAGGTCGGCGTGAGCTTGCTCGCCCCTGTGGTGCCGTCGCCCATCTGACCCACGTCGTTGTGGCCCCAGCACTGCACCTTGGGGCCCTGGATCAGCGCGCAGGTGTGCGACGAGCCCACGGTCACCGCCGTCACGGCCGCGCCCAGCGGCGCCACCTGGGTCGGCGTCGTCTGGCTGGCACTTGCAGAGCCCTTCCCCGTCTGTCCATAGCCGTTGGCGCCCCAGCAGTTCACTGCGCCCGACTTCAGGATCGCGCAGGTGTGCAGCCCCTGACCGGTCGCCAGGCCGTCTACGCCAGCGGCAAGGGTCGCCACAGCGACGGGCTTGGTCTTGCCTGTGGTCGAGCCGTCGCCCAGCTGGCCCGCCGACGCGTCGCCCCAGCACACGACAGCCTCGCCGACCAGCGCACACGCGTGCTCGAAGCCGGCCGCGACCCCCACCGTGCTGGTCGACAGGCCGAAAACCAGCGTAGGAATCGACTTCAGGTTGCCGCTGGTGCCGTCGCCGATCTGGCCCTTGTTGTTGCGTCCCCAGCATTTGGTTGCACCGTCCGCGAGCCTGACGCACGAGTGGTTCCCGGCGGCGACAAGCTGCAGCGGGTCGGACCCCAACCATGCGACCGATAGCGGCGAAGGCAGGTTGCCTCCTGCGAAATTCGTGCCGCCTTGGCCGTACTCGTTGTTGCCCCAGCACTTGATGGTGGCATCGGTGAGGATGGCGCAAGAGTGGGTCGCGCCGGCGGCGATGGCCGTCGCTGTGGTGATGTTCTTGACGGCAACTGGGGTCTTGGCGTTTGTCGTCGTGCCGTCGCCCAACTGTGCATTCGAGTTGTAGCCCCAGCACTTGACGGCACCCGACACCAGCGCACACGAGTGGTTCAGACCCAGTGCGATGGACGACACGCCCGACAACCCTGTGACGGCGACCGGCTGCGGCGAGTCCGTGGTCGAGCCATTGCCCAGCTGGCCGTAGGCGTTCGCCCCCCAGCACACCACGGTACCGGCGGTGGTCAGGATGCACGTGTGGTCTCCGCCCGCGACGACGCTGGCTGCCTCGCCCGCCGCCTTCTCGACGCAAGAGCCCTCCTTGCAGATCATGTTGTCGCCGCACGCCGTGCCCCACTGCGCGTTGGTGTGGGAGCACTCGGCGTTCGCGCAGCCCTCCACCGTGCAGGCGTTGGCGTCGTCGCAGGACTTGGGCTCCCACAACGTCCCGTCGGCGCTGCACATGCCCAACTTGTCGGCCTGGCAGGTGGCCACGTTGGGGTCGCAGACCTTGGGCACGCACTTGTCGACCTTGCAGACCGCCGTCTTGGCCGCGCAGTCGTCGCTCAGCTTCCACGTTGTCCCCGTCGGGTCGCACGCTTGCAGGTTGTTCACGTCGCACTTCAGCGCGGCCGGCGTGCAGATCTTGTCCTTGCACGCGCCGGACTCGCACGCCTGATTCGCGGGGCAATCCGTCGCCGTCCACGCGGTGCCGGTCGCGTTGCAGGTCGCCAGCTTGCCCGTCTGGCACTCTGTCGCTGCGGGGGCGCACAGGGTGACGACGCACTTGTTGCCGACACACGCCTGTCCCTGCGAGCACGCCACCGACGTCCACGCGGTGCCGGTGTCGTTGCACGTCGCGACCTTGCCCTGCTGGCACTCGACCGCCTTGGCCGTGCAGACCTTGGCCAGGCACTTGTTGGTGACGCAGACCTCGTTGGCGCCGCACGCGACCTTGACCCATGCGGTGCCGGTTGCGTTGCAGGTGGCGACCTGACCGGACTGGCACTCGACCGCGCCTGCGGTGCACACCTTGGCCAGGCACTTGTCGACGACGCACACGGTGTTGACGGCGCAAGTGGCGAAAGTCCACGCGGTTGCATTGGCGTTGCAGGTCGCGACCTTGCCGCCTTGGCACTCGATCTTGCCGGGCTCGCAAGTCGGCACGATGCACTGCGAGTCGATGCAAATGGCCTCGAACGCGCCGCAGTCCTGCTCGATCTGATAGCCGGTGCCGGTTGCATCGCAGCGGACCACTTGCTTGGCATCGCACTTCAGCTTCTCAGGCACGCAGATGATCGGCTTGCAGGCACCCTCTGCGCAGGCGGTGTCGACGGGGCAGGATTGCATGATCCAGCCGGCGCCCACCTCGTTGCAGATCGCGAGCTTGCCCGCTTGGCATGACGACGAGTCGGGCGTGCACAGCTTGGGCTGACACGCCCCCTTGTCGCAGTACTGCAGCTTCGCGCCGCAGTCGTCGCCCTTGAACCAGCCGGTGCCGTTGTCGGCGCACGTCATGACGACCGCGCCCTCACACACTTTGCTGCCTGCCGGGCACATCACCGCCTGGCAGCCGCCGTTCAGGCAGTTCTTGCCCGTGACGCTGCAGTCCTCGGTGTCGGTCCATGCCGAACCAGCCGAGTTGCAGGTCTTGACGACCTTGCCCTCGCACTTGCTCTCAGCCGGGGTGCACACCTTGGCACTGCACTTGCCGGCGGCACACACCTGGTCGGACGGGCAGGGCATCTGCCACCAGCCGGTTCCGTCGTCCTTGCAGGTCGCGACCAGACCGTTCTGACACTCCGCCGTGCCCCCGGTGCAGACGGCCGCGCCGCACTGACCGTCGATGCACAGCAGGCCATCGGTGGCGCAGTCGTGCTGGAAAGTCGTCTCGGTGCCTGCGGGATTGCACAGGCGTTGGGACGTGCCGTCGCACTGCAGCTGGCCGGGCACGCACACGATGGGCAGGCAGTTGCCGCCTTCGCACGCCATGCCTTGGTCGCAAGCCGCCTGCTCCCAGCCCTGTCCGTCGGCCGAGCAGGTGGCCTTGGTGGCCAGGTCGGTGCAAGTCACGGCGTCGGGCAGACACACGGCCGCGACGCATTCGCCTTCGACGCAAACCTGCTGCTCGCCGCCCGGGCCGGGCAGGCCGCAGTCGGCGATTTCGGTCGCGGTGGCACCCAGCAGGTCGCACTGCATCGCGAGGCCGTCCTTGCAGTAGGCGGCACCGGGCGGGCAGGACAGGGGCGTGCACGCGGCGGAACCCTCTGTCTCTGTGCAGACTTGCGGGTCTCCCTCTGCCGTGTCGGTGCAGGGCGTCACCGTGCTGCTCTGGCCGTCGGCCGCACACGTCACGAGGTCGCCGTCCTGGTTGCACGTCACGCTCGACGCGACGCAGCTCGTGGGGACGCACACCGCATCGACGCAAGTCTGCGGCTCAGGGCACGCGACCTTGTCCCACCCCGTTCCGGCTTCGTTGCAGGTCGCCACCCCGGGCAGGTTGCAGTTGCTCTCGGTCTCGTTGCACGAAATCGCGCACTCGGTCTCGTTGGGCGTGCAAATGACGGGACCGCAGATGCCGTTGTGGCACGCCTCGCCGAATTCGCAGTTCTGGTCGATCCAACCCGATCCGTTTCCGGCGCAGAAGCTGAGGGATGTGAGGTTCTGGCAAATCGCCTCGTCGTAGCAGACGTCGGCCTTGCATGTGTCGACGTCGCACCATTGGGACTTGGCACAGTCGTCGTCGGTCACGCACGTCTGCCCCGTCGTCTCGGTGACGTCGGAGGCGTCGTCCACGCCGTCAGGCAACGCGGCGTCGTCCGTGCCATCGTCGACCTCAGCGGCGTCCGCGGGGGCGAAAGCGTCGGCTGGGGGGATGTCCTGGGTGCCGCAGCCGATGGCAAGCAGCGTTGTCGCAAGGCAGGCGAAGAGGAAAGAGGCGGAGGGCTTGCGCAGCATGGCGGCGTCCTGGGCTCAGCTTGGGGGGGGAGCGGTGCGTGGTCAGGTGGAAGCGTAGTCGGCGGCAACGCGTCGGGCAAGCGGGGAACGAGGGTGCCGCGGGGGTTTCTGGTGCCTGCAGGTGACCGCATTCGTTGGCGGATCGAGAACGTCGGCAATCGGCGAAAGCCTCACACGATCAAGACCTTGAGCTCGCCGACACCCGACAGCTCAGCCTGCAGCACGTCACCGGGGACGACGGCACCCACGCCTTCGGGGGTGCCAGTGAAGATCAGGTCGCCGGGAGCCAGCTCGATGAGGCCCGACAGGTGCTGCAGAATCTCGGAAACGTTCCAGATCATGTCGGCGATGTAGCCGTGCTGCCGAACCGCTCCGTTGACCCGCAGCGTCAGCTCGCCGTCGTCCGCCAAGCCACCGTCCGCCACCCGTCGCAACGCAGAGCAGGGCGCCGAGTGGTCGAACGCCTTGGCCATCTCCCACGGCTGTCCGGACTTGCGGGCGTTGGCCTGCAGGTCGCGCCGCGTCATGTCCAGTCCGACCGCGCAACCAAACACGGCGTCGCGTGCCGCCGCGGCATCCAGGTCGCGTCCCCCACGGTGCAGCGCCACCACCAGCTCGATCTCATGGTGCAGGTCGCGGGTGCCGGGCGGGTAGGGCATGTCGCCTCCCAGCGGCACCAGGGCGTCGGCTGGCTTGGCGAAGAAGAACGGCGGCTCACGGGTGGGGTCCGTGCCCATCTCGCGGGCGTGGGCGGCGTAGTTGCGGCCGACGCACCAGATCCGGCGCACGGGGAAGCGGTCCTGCGTGCCGAGGATCGGCAGGCTGGGCATGGGAGCGGGCGGAAACACGTAGCCCATGGGCGTCACCTTGATCGCCGGTCGAGGGATGAGCGGCGGGCGGCAAAGCGTAACCGCTTCTGCATGAGGGGGAAACCGGGAGGAGCCGGGGGGCGGTCCTATCCTTTTGCCGACTGGCTGCATCCAACGGGTCAGAGGCCGTCGCTCAGGCCCGGCTTGACACTGCTCGAGCGGGGCCTATCTTCGTCCACACACCCACGTCAGCCGGTCGCACTGCGCACCCGACACAACGAATTCGGAGGAATGTTCATGGCTTTTCAGCAACCGCCGCTCCCGTACGCCCTTGGTGCCTTGGCTCCCTTCCTGTCGGAGGAGCAGATGTCGTTTCACTACGGCAAGCACCACGCGGCCTACTACACCAACTTGAACAATCTGGTAGACGGCAAGCCGGAGGCGGGTCAGACGCTGGACCAGATCATCGTCGGGTCGACCGGCGGCCTGTTCAACAATGCGGCCCAGGCCTACAACCACACGTTCTTCTGGCACTGCATGACGCCTGCGGGCGGCGGCGGCAAGCCTGCAGGGGCCCTGCTGGCGGCCATCGAGCGCGATTTTGGCTCGTTCGAGGCGTTCAAGGAGCAGTTCACCAAGGCGGCGGTGACCCTGTTCGGCTCTGGCTGGGCGTGGCTCGCACAGGACAGTCAGGGCAAGCTGCAGATCCTGCAACTCTCGAATGCCGACACGCCGATGAAGCACGGCCTGCAGGCACTGATGACCGTAGACGTTTGGGAGCACGCGTACTACGTCGATTACCGCAACCTGCGCGCCAAGTTCGTCGAGGGCTTCTGGAACGTGGTGAACTGGGAGTTCGTCGACCGCATGCGCCAGGGTGGATCGATCTGATCGTGACCTCAGGGAAGGCCCGACCCTTCCTGCCGATACGCGTTCCCAAGCGGCCTCGGCGCACGACTGCGACGTGTTCCGGGGCCGTTTCTCTTGATTTGCCAACAGACTTCGGGACACTGCACCTTCATGCCGCCCAAGCGCGGCACCGCCCGACCGGTTCGGCAGGCCGTTGGGTAGCGAAGGACTCCCTGCCGGGGGAAGTGGGTCAAAACCCTGATGAAGTTGCAGCAGCGATGGTTCTGGCTGGTCCTGGCGCTTCTGGCGGTGACACTCGCGCAGACTCCGGTGTACGCCTACCAGGGGGACGCCAGACCGACGGAGCGCGAAGGCGCTTCCGACCCAGCATTTCTGCCGCGCCTGCCCGACGCGGTGGCGACGGACCAGATGCGGCGAGACTTTTCGGAGTACAAGCTGCCCGTGGCTTGGGACGACGAGGCCGGCGACTGGAAGACGCGCACGGTCGATGGCCGCCTGACCCAGACCTACTACGACCACGAGAGCCGCACCAAGCTGCTGGAGCTGGCCAACTGGTATCTGGCCAGCCTGAAGAAGCACGGATTCCGCATCGACTTTGACTACAAGTTGCCCGATGGCTCCCGTCGCATCGTGGCTTCGCTGCCGCGCGGCGGACCGGTCGCCTTCGACCTCGACCTGCGCCCGGCGGCTTCAGGGCCCCAGCTGACGCTGACGATGCTGGATGACGGCCAGGGCCATCGGCCGCAGTACGACGCTCAGGCGTTGGCGGACCGACTGGGACAGTCTGCGCGGGTGCGTTTGCGCGACGTGCACTTCGAGCCGAACGGTCAGGTGGCCCCCGAGTCGGCGCTGCAGCTCGACGAGGTCGGGATGCTGCTCAAGCTGGACCCCAAGCTGCGCCTGCACTTGGAAGTGGCCACCGACGAAGCCGGCGTGCCCAAGAGGAACCGGGCCTTGTCGGCCAAACAGGCCTCAGGGGTTCGGAACTGGCTGACGAAGTACCACCGCATCCCGGCAGCAAGGCTGGTGCCTGTTGGGTTGGGCGATGTGCGGGCGGCAGGCGAAGGCGGCCCGGCGCGGTGGGTCGAGCTGGTGCGAGAGTCGGCCCCGGTTGCCGTCAAGTAGTCACGGGAACCGGGAAATCGTCGAATCGCTCAGGCTGTCTTGCCCGGCCATCGGGTGGACGCGCCCAAGTTCCACACGTGCTTCCACCCCTTCGACTTCAGCATGCGTGCGGCCACGCCGCTGCGGCTGCCGGACGCGCAGTAGAGCACGACCTGCGTGTCGGGGCCGCCCAACTCTGCAATCCGTGTGGACAATTCCTGCAGCGGCAGGTTCAGCGCGCCCGGCAGGTGGCCGTTGGCGAACTCGTCGCGGGTGCGGACGTCGACCAGGCGAGCGCCATTCTGGACGAGCTGCCAGGCGTCGGGGCCAGACACGCTGGGGCGTCGAGAGAGCACCAGAAACGCGATGGCGACAAGGGCGCCGATCATGACCAG
Organism: uncultured Myxococcales bacterium; assembly: GCA_903955385.1. Classification (GTDB taxonomy): domain Bacteria; phylum Myxococcota_A; class UBA9042; order UBA9042; family UBA9042; genus CAJBNH01. The sequence goes on from CAJBNH010000169.1 coordinate 28,416, forward strand.
GGTCGAGGTGTCCAAGCGTGGTCTCCTAAGCGAGCAGTGCGATGGCCCGTTGCAGACGACCGCGCACGTCCTGCGCCAGAGCGGCGAGCGCGGGGTTGCCGTCTGAGGGGATCATCTGCGCGGGGTCGACGGCCGACACGACGTTCTGGCCGTCGTCGTCCTGGTACACGATCACGTTGCAGGGCAGCAGCAGACCCACGTCCAGATCGGCCGTCAGGGCCCGGTGCGCAAACGGTGGGTTGCAGGCCCCGAGGATCCGGTACTTGCGGAAGTCGACGTCGATCTTCTTCTTCAGCGTCGCTTGCACATCGATGTCGGTCAGTACGCCGAAGCCTTCGGTCTTCAGGGCCTCGGTCACGCGCTCGATGGCGTGGTCGAAGTCGCCAGTCAGGACCTGTCGCATTCCGTAGCCTTGCATGTTCGTCTCCTCAGGCTCGGCCGGCAGGGCGGAGCGGGGTTGTCGCGGCACCATGCAGGTCGACATGCCCAGTCGAGGCAGGATCCACGCCTGCAAGGCGATCCACCCTCCCATCAAGATGGCCATGTCGATCCAGCGGTTCATCGCCCAGCCCCCACGCGAAGTTCCCGCATGAGAGCCGCTGTCGCACACCAAGGGTTCAGCGTGGCAGCGAGATCAGCTGTCGCACCGCACCGCGCACCAGGTCCTGAACGTGGGCAGGCACTTGGGGCTCGGGTCCGGCGCTGCACATCGCGATCGTCCGCCGCAGCGAGTTGCAGGCGCCGCGGCACTTGGGGCAGGTCGACAGGTGCAACTCCATGTCCTTGCACATGTCCGGGCTGATCTCGCCCTCCGTGTGGCGTGAGAACATCATCAGCACGTCCGGGCAGGTGGCCCCGGTGGTCGGCCCGGTCTCATCGGAAATCCCCAGCATCGGCGCCAGCTTGGACCGCACCGTCAGACGCGCCCGGTGCAGGCGGCTCTTCACCGCCTCGACACGCAGCCCGGTCACCTCTGCCACCTCAGGTGCGGTCAAGCCCTCGACATCGCGCAGGATCAGCACCTCGCGGTACATCGGCTCCAGACCGCGGATGGCCAGCTCCAGCGCGGCGTCGATGTGGCGGCCGACGACTTCCTCCTCAGGACCACGCGACGGGTCGGCGACCTGAACGACCTCGTGCGCATCGTCCCCGCTCAGCGACTGCATGTGCGTGGGGGCGAATTTGGAGCGGCGGCGCTTCTTGATGCAGAAGCTGCGCGCGATGGTGTACATCCACGTGGACGCCGACGAGGCCCCGCGGAAGTCCCGGATCGTACGGGCAATCGCGATCATCGTCTCTTGCAGCACGTCGCTTGCGTCTTCCGGATTGCGGCACATCTTCATGCCGAATCGGTAGATGCGCGCCTGACTTGCGGCCAGCAGCTTGTCGAGCGCTTTGGGGTCGCCGGTACGGGCGGCATCCAGAAGAGCCTGTTCGTTCATCGCTTCCATCGTTCTCCGGGGGCGGGGGCGAATCGGACGTCCGCCGCAACCCTGTGCATGGCCCGTCGAGGCTTCGGTGTCAAGGTCGGCCTCGCTTGGGTCGCATCGCCATTGACGCGAGCCTCCGCTCAGTCGAGCATCCTCGCCAGCCCACGAGACCGCACACAACCCACGACCCAGCAAGGAGCTTCCCGATGTCGCAGACCTCTGGCCCCGCCACGCCCGGTTCTCTCGTACCTTTTCAGGGAAGTCAGTTCCTGGCCCGGCGCAAGGTGTTCAAGCTGTTCGGTGCCGCATTTCACCTCTACGGCGCCGACGGCTCGCTGCGCGCGTACGTCAAGCAGAAGGCGTTCAAGCTGCGCGAGGCCATCACGGTCTTTACCGACGAGACGATGGCGACGCCGCTGCTGGTCATTCAAGCGCGCAGCATCATCGACTTTTCGGCGATCTACGACGTCGCGACGCCTGAGGGTGTGCGCGTCGGCTCGCTGCAGCGCAAAGGCATGAAGAGCATCTTGCGCGACCAGTGGCTGCTGATGGACGCGCAGGGCACCACGATCGGGCAGATCGACGAGGACTCGATGATGTTCGCGTTGTTGCGTCGCTTTTTGTCGAACCTGATTCCGCAGGCGTATACCTTTACGGTCAACGGCAGCCAGGTCGCGACGTTCCGCCAGCGCTTCAACCTGTTCGTGCACAAATTCGACGTCGACTATTCTCCCGATACGCAGGGGCTGCTGGACCGTCGGCTGGGCGTGGCGGCCGTCGTGCTGCTGCTGGCCATCGAGGGCCGTCAGGGCTGACGTCGGCTTCGCAGGAGGAACCTCATGTCGGACGTGCAGTTGACCCTCGCGTTGCGCGACTCGCAGGCGTTTGCGTCCCTCTCTGACGCCCAGCTGAGGCACCTGGTCCAGGCCATGCGCCGGGTCGTGCTGGACGAGGCAGGGGTGCTGTTCGAGTCCGGCGAGGCGGGGGGCACGCTGTACCTGCTGCTCGAAGGCGTGCTGTTGGTCGAGTGGGGCGACGGTCTGGGGGCCGATCAGGTTGCGATGGCGCGCATCCAGCCCGGCGAATTTGCGGGGGAAATGGGGCTGTTCGACCAGGCGCCACGGTCGGCCACCGTCCGCGCTGAGACAGCCTGCGTGTTGTATGAATTTGCCTTCGAGGACCTGGTGTTGCTGGAGGAAGCCTGCCCGCAGGCCGCCTCGGCCCTGATCGGCGCGGTGGGCAAGAACCTGGCGGCCCGCATCCATGCCGTCAACGAGGCGCTGGAGGGACTTGTGGTGCCCGACGTCCCCCGAATGGGGTATCGACCGGCGCACGACACCCCGCCGCCCGCGCGCCCGGCGGATGCGCCGCCGCGGTCCATCGGCCACCTGTGGGCCAGACTGACGCGCTAGGAGGCCGAGATGAAGACCGAATTCGCCCTCGAACGCTTTCCGGCGCTGCAGCACTTCACGCGCGCCGACGTGGATGCCCTGCGTGGCGCCGCGCGTGTGCGGCGGTTCGCTGCGGGAGAGCTGCTGTGTCGGCAGGGCGACCCCGGCGACGGCTGCTTCCTGCTGATGGCCGGCACGGTGGACGTCGAGCGCAGCGTGGCGGGCCAGACGGTGCCGATTGGTCGGTTGGGGCGCGGAGAATTCGTGGGGCAGCTTGCGCTGTTGGACGGGTCGGCGCGGTCGGCCACGGTGCGGGCGCTGGACGAGGTGACGACGCTGGAGCTCACGCGCGACGTGTTTCTGGCCATGCTGGAGGCGGCGAGCCCGATGGCGCTGCGGTTTCAGAAGCAGGTCGTCGTGGCGGGCATTCACCAGCTGCGGGTGGCGACGACCCGGCTGGGGCGCAAGATCGCTCAGAACCGCACCCGCGCCGCGCGGCAGTCGCAGGCCATCGAGCACGCCAGCGAAGTGCTGGCGGATCTGGCCACGTACTAACGCTTTCTGTTTGGCTTACAGGGGATTCCACACCACCACGGACGTCTGCGGCGTGCGGCCATCGCTGCCGCCGATGCCTCCGACCACCAGCACGTGGCCCGTCGACAGCGTGACCGCCTGACCCAGAGCGCGCGGCGCGGGCAGGCCGTTCTCGACGGGTGCCATGGCGGGCGTTGACGTCTGCGAGTCCGGGTCGGTGTAGAGCGTCACCTGTTCGGCAGAGGCCAGCGCGATCGCGGCGTTGCTGCTGCCGCCCGCGACCAGCACCTGACCGGGATACGTCCCCAGATCGGCAACCGCGACCATCGGCGCACCGCGAGGCTGTTGCATCGGGAAGCCGTTGTCGGCTTGCAGGTAGGCGCCGGTCGCGAGATCGAACACGTCGAGGGTGCCGACGGCCGTGGAGTGCGCCAGATCGGCGAAACCTCCCAGGATGTGCACCAGGTAGCTCGGACCGTCGCTGGTGGCGAACGCGGCCGACGCCCAGGTGCGGGCGGTGGGGAGGGGGACGGTTTGCGGCTCCCATAGGAAGTCCTTGGGGCAACTCTCGCTGGAGAAATCGGGGCACTCCGTCTGGCCCGCCTGCGACACGTAGCTGCCGGCGAACTGCACGACCTCGAAGTTGCCCAAGACGTTCTTGTCGTTCTCTCCACCGATCAACAGCAGGTAGCCGCCATCGTGACCGGGAACGCGCACCGTGGCGTGGTTCCAACGCGGCTCGTTCAACCGTCCAATGGCCAGCAAGCCATAGTCGGGATGCCAGATCTCCCAAGTGTTCGCGGCGCATGGGGTCTGACCGTCCTTGCCGCAGGCGTCGGTCTTGCCGTCGGTGCCGCCTGCGATGAGGACGTAGTCCTGACCGTCATACAGGCGGACCATCGACGTCTGGGCGCGAGCGAACTCGAGATCGGGGTACATCG
>CAJBNH010000170.1 GCA_903955385.1 uncultured Myxococcales bacterium
GAGGCGCACGTTCACCTCCGCGCTGGTCGTTTGAGCCTTGGAAGGTCCGGGGACGGGGGCTGGCGGGGTGGTGCCGTGGGTTCGAGTCGGGGTCGAGGGCGTTTGCATGACCTACACCCAGGTCCCTTACGCTGATTCGACGACTTCGACGCGCACGAGGTCCGCCGTGACTTCGCGCGCCAGCACACTTCGCCACCACTTGAATGTGCCCGGCTGAAGGCCGCGTTCTGCGGCAAACACGCGTGCCGTCAGGCCACTGCGCGTATACTCGGCGATGGTTTCACGCCACCAAGCACGATTGTGGACTTCACGGGACATCGGCGGCCCCTGGGCGCGTGGATTCTCGCTGCCGGAGCTTCAGGCCGAGAGCCTGCCTGCGCTATGCGTGGTTCGTCGGGCGGTTACGGTGGAGTCGGGCTGGTGGTGCTTTGGATGTACACCCACGAACTGGAGCCAGTCCCGGAGGGACTTCTTGGCCGGTAGCCCCCGGCCTTCAGCCTGAAGATCCCCCGCATCTCGCATTACATAATACAATCAAAGACTTGACATGGTGTGTCAGGGGTGATCTAACTTGGGCATGAAGTCGCCTTCCAGCCCATCCGCCGCCACCGCATCCGTTCCGTTTGAGTTCAGCTTCGAGTCGGAGTTCCGCAAAGCGGAGTTCGGTGATAGGCGGCTGAACAGGCGCGCCACCCGCTTCACCAACGGGGCGCTGAGGCGGCCCGAGAGCTCCATTCCGACCATGGCCGGCGGTTCTGGCGGGGCAGAGGGCTTGTACAAGTTCATTGCGAATCAGAAGGTGACGATGTCGAGCATCGCGCAAGCCCATGAACAGCAGACTATTATTCGATGCCAGCAGGCTGGCGAGCCAGTGCTTCTCCTGCACGACACCTCGACCTTCGGCTATGGCAAGGAGACTAGACGCAAAGGTCTAGGACCGACCTCGGACGGTAGCTTGGGCTTTCTGACCCACTTGACCCTGGCGGTGGCCGAGCGGTCGGCCCGACCGCTGGGGGTCTTGAAGAACAAGCCTTTCGTTCGGTCTGCTGTCGAGCCCGACGTCGGTCCCGCTCGAGGACGAAGGCGGCGCGAGTGCGATCGGCGGGCAGATGTCGAAAACGAGTCCTGGCGCTGGAGCAGCCAAGCTATTGCCGCGGGCAGGGCACTGGGCAACGTGCCTCGCATCCACGTCGCGGACAGAGAGTCCGACGATTACAAGTACTTGGCTGCGCTGTCGGACGCCAGGGAGTCGTTTGTGACTCGCGTGAGCTGCAATCGAGTGCTGGGCGACGGAGAGAACCTGTACACCACGCTCGACGGCATGGTGGTGCAACTGTGCCGAGAGGTGCGATTGAGTCGACGCGCGCCTGCACCCGGCCCAAAGCAACGCAAGACCAACCCGCCTCGCGAAGAGAGGATGGCCAAACTCGAAGTCAGCGCTGGGTCCGTCGAGATTCCACGGACCAGACGTGCGTCACGCACCACGCCCGCAGCCCTGCGCCTCAACTTCGTGCTGGTCAAGGAAGTCGAAGTGCCTCAAGGCGCAGCCCCGGTGACCTGGCGTCTGGTGACGGACCTGCCGGTCTCCACGCCCGAAGAGATCGCGCGTGTGGTCGATATCTATCGAAAGCGCTGGAACATCGAGGAATTCTTCAAGGCACTCAAGACCGGATGCTCCTTCAACGATCACCAACTGGAGAGCTACGAGGCGCTCACCAAGCTGCTCGCGCTTCTGCTGCCCGTGGCGTGGAAGCTACTGGACCTGTGCACGGTGGCCCGCATCGAGCCGGAGGCTCCGGCGACGGTGGTGCTGACTGCACAGCAGGTGCAGTGCCTGCGGATACTGCACGACAAGCAGCACCCCAAGGCGAAAATGGTCGAGAAGCCCACAGTCAAGCAGGCGATCTACGCGCTGGCGCGGCTGGGCGGTCACTTCACACACAACGGCGACCCCGGCTGGCAAACGCTGGGGCGGGGTCTGCAACGCGTGCTGCAGGCAGAAGAGGATGCCGTGGCAATGCTCGCATACATACGGTTACTTGAAACCACCAACACCTGAGCAGTACGAGGTCTGCGAACAACTACGCTCAAACCGCGCCGCATCTGAACGGCTCTACCCGCGAGCCACGCTCAGCGTGCGCCCGCCGGCCACCTTGGGTGAAATGGCAAGTACCCAACGCGATCTCTCGCCGTCGCCGGCAGGAATCGACCCCGAAAGATGAGATCAATCTTCAGACTTGAGTCCGGGGGATCCGAAACCGGACACCAATGGCCGTTTCGTCGGCTGATTCATAGAGTTCGCGCGAATGTTAGCGCGCATGGAGGCCGGGGTGAGGGCCGAGAAGTGGCGCTGTCCAGGTACCTGGACATCCAGATCCTGGACTGGCGCCGACCCGACTCGGACGAGTCGCCCGCCCCCCTCCCGCCGCCTTGCCCCGCCCAGCCCCTCCGCGTATTCTTGCGGCCCGCTACGCAATGCCCCGCAAACGAAGGTGCCCGATGCTCCCCTCTCGGCGTTCACACCCGCTGGATCTGACGGTCACCTTCCTGCTTCTCGCGCTGCTCGCGCCCAGCGGCACCCATGCGGCGCCCAACCCCGTCGTCTCGCCGGCGGCCGTTGCGGAAGCAGAGGCGCTTGCCGCTCGCGCCAAGGAACGCTTCAAGGCCAAGGACTTCGAGAGGTCGGCCAAGATGTTCATGATGGCCTATGCGCTGACTCACGAGCCCGCCCTGGTCTACAACGCCGCCCGCGCCTACGAAGAAGCCGGGATGGCGGGCGATGCAGCGGGCCTGTTCAAGCTATACATCAGCCTGACGGACGACGCGGACGGCATTCTCGAGGCTCGCGAGCGGATTCGACGACTCGAGGGCAAGACGCCGACCATCCCAGTGCCGACGCCCGTTTCACCGCCTGCACCGCTGCCAACAGTGGCACCGCCCGTGGTCACCCCGCCCGCCGTCGCCCCGGTGGCACCGGCCAATGCGCCGCCCCCGCCTGAACTGGCTTCACCGCCAGCCCCGGTGCCGCAGGTCTTGCCGTCCGCACCAAAGCCCACGGCCTCGGCCCCGCCCGCCGCGCCATCCGTGGTGTCGCCCGCCGCGCGAACCCCTGTGGTGACGGTGACTTCGGAAGCGCCGCCCGCCTGGCCGCGGTGGTCGACCGCTGGTACCGCGGGGCTCGCGGTGGTGGCCGGTGTCGCGCTGATGCTCTCGGGCCAGACTGCCGCCGAAGAGGCCAACTCAACGCTTGCAGCCAACCAGCCCGCCTACACGGCCGCCTACGACCGGGCCGAAACGCGGTGGTGGGCTGGTGCGGCGCTGACCGGGGTTGGCGTGGGGTTGGCGGGCCTGTCGACTTGGCTGTGGCTGCGCGAGGGGCCGACCCAGGTGACGGTGGTACCGAGTACGCAGGGTCTTGCGGTCGCAGGTCGGTTCTAGGCAGAGGTTCGGGAGGGTGCCATGGACTTGCGCAACGTCGCTCTGGTGTTGGGTTTTGTTCTCGCAATGCCGGGCTGTCTGCCTGGCCGGCTGAGCGATGAGCAGATCGCGGCGAATGCGGCGAATGCGGCAAAGGCCGACGCGAAGGACGTGGATCCGGACGACGTCGCAGGCACCGAGTGCGAGACGGCCTACGACTGCGAAGACAAGATCACGGGCAAAACCCCTTGCGTGGGCGCGGCCTGCGAGAACGGGCGTTGCGTCAAGGTGCAGAAGCCGGTGGGTGGCGCCTGCATCGACGGCGACCGGCAGGCGCCTGTGTGCCACGAGCTGACGTGCGACGCCGAAGGCCAGTGCGGGCCCACCGAGACCACCGACGGCGCGGCGTGCGGCTTTGGCGTGTGCGGCAACAAGTGCGCGGCCGGCGAGTGCGTGCCGGCGACGGCGGCCGACTACGACGACGGCAACCCGTGTACTGAGGATTTCTGCAACCAGGGCAAAGAGATCGTCCACAAGCCCATCACCGAGCTGACCGTGGCGTGCGACGACGGCGATGCCTGCACGACCAGCGACGTCTGCCACCAAGGCACCTGCGAGGGTCAGGCGCTCGACTGCACCGACGGCATTGACTGCACCGAAGACGACTGCACTTCTGCCGCAGGATGCAGCCACGTGGGGCAAGCAGGCCTGTGCGACGACGGCAACCCGTGTACGGTGCAGGCGTGCGCGCTTGGCGTGGGCTGCGTGGTGACGGCCTTTGACGCCAGTGCCGCTTGCGATGACGGCAAGAACTGCACGATCACCGACAAGTGCGACGGCGGCGGTAGTTGTGCAGGCGTGGCAAAGACTTGTGGCACCAACGCGACCTGCGCCGAGGCCGACGGGGCGTGCAAGTGCGACAGCGGCTTTACGGGCGACGGCCAGACCTGTGCGGCACCGGTGGGTTGCGGCGAGCAGACGGTGGCAGTCGACGTCGACGGCAAGACGGTGTGCGCGCCCGACCACCCCGCGTGGGGCATCCGTCCTGAGAGCCCGCCGGCCGAGTGGTTCAAGGACAACGACGACGGCACCGTGAGCGACAGCCAGAGCAAGCTGATGTGGCAGAAGGCCGACTCGGGCGACACGCGGAACTGGGCAGATGCGAAGGCGTATTGCCAGGGGCTGGAACTGGGCATGAAGATCGACTGGCGCTTGCCGACGCGGTTCGAACTCGAGACGATCATCGTCTTTACGAAGGCGAAACCGGCGGTTCCGACGCCGTTTGCTGGCACGGGCGCGACGTACTACTGGTCGGTGAGCCCGTACCAGGGGTCGTCGTCGGACGCCTGGGGCGTCGATTTCGTCCACGGCAGTAGCGGCAACTACGGCATCACCGACTACGGCTGGGTGCGGTGCGTCCGGTAGTCGGCGTTGCGATGGGAGGTGGTCGGATGGAGGAGCCCATGGATGCGCGCAGGGCGAGCGTGCTCTTGGCGCTTGCCGAGGCCCTCGCGGCCGGCACCCGGCGACCTTCGCCGGGGACGAGGGTCGCAGCAACGCCCAAGGTCAGTACCTGCTCATCTGATCGTCTTGGAGGAAGCCCATGCTTTTTCGCATGAAGTCATGGTCGGTGTGCATGGTACTCTGCCTCGCACCCCTGTCAGCCGCGGCCAAGGCCCCGCCAGGCCGCTACCAGGTCAATGAGGCGGCGAAGACCGTGTACGATACCATGACCAAGCTGACGTGGCAGCGCGACGGCACCGCTTCCGGCACGAAGGCCTGGGCGGCGGCGGGCACCTACTGCTCGACGCTTGTCACGGATGGCGCTGGCTGGCGCCTGCCGACCATCGTCGAACTGCGGTCCATCGTCGATCTCAGCCAGATGACTCCGGCGATCGACCCGACGGCGTTTCCCAGCACGCCGACGGACACCTGGACGTGGTCATCGACCAAGGTCCAGGGGTTGTCGTCGAGCGCCTGGTACGTCTTTTTCAGCGACGGCCTCAGCAGCAGCAACGTCATCACCTACAGCAACCGAGTGCGGTGCGTCCGGTAGTCGATCGACGTGTTGGCGTGTCCGTGCGGCAGCCGGCGGGTGGTGCTGGCCGCGGTCATGGATGCGCAGCAGGTCGAACGGATTCTGCGTCACGTGGGCTTGTGGCCTGATTCCGAAGACATCGAGTCGATCCGTGGGCCGCCTGAGGACCTTTGGGGGCTGGATCCCGCCGAGAGTGATGACTTTGATGCA
>CAJBNH010000171.1 GCA_903955385.1 uncultured Myxococcales bacterium
ACGGCCATCACGAAGATCGCGGCCGACCGCGGCTAACCAAGAAGGATCCTTCCCCTTCCAGCCGCTGACCCGGCCCCAGACTTCGCCCCGTCCCTCGCCGCCATCCCTTCCGCGGCGAGGTTGACGGGGCGAGGTGCGTTTTGCCGCGTCGATGCAAGCACCCGCGGCGACTTGCGAGCAACCGCGTCGCCATTGGCCAGCCGTGCATCCGCCCTCACCGCCGACCACCCGCATGCTCGCCTCGAATGCCAACACGCGCCCAGGTTATCGGGATCCTTCCCATTTCCCGCTATTCGCCCGGGGATTTTGTTCTATTTATTTTTGCACTGGCGACTGGGCGGCCGTAACCTCCCGCAGACCGCGTCTCTGGCCCCCGCCCCCTCCTCCGAGGTCCCGATGCTTAGCAAGAACCGCAAGTGGCTGCATACCCTCGCCTTCGTGCTTCTGACCGCCTCGGCCGTCAGTTGCGGCGACGGCATCATGGACGAGATCGGCGGCGCCGACACGAACGGCGATCTCGACCAGGTGGGTGAGCTGCCACCCGACGACGGCTTTGCGGACCAACTCGACGTGGACCAGGGCGTCAAGCTGATCGTCGTACAGCCCAAGGCCGCGGCGGTCGTCAGCCCTCAGGCCAACGTTCAGGTGCAGGCCAAGCTCGTGCCGGCACCGTCTGGCGACCTGACGTTCGAGGTCACCGACGAGGGCGGCGCCGTCCTGGCCAGCGGCGACGTGACGGACACGACCGACTTCGGGGCCGACATCCCTGCGCCGACCGAGCCGGGCGCGCACAAGTGGAAGATCGAGGTCAAGGACAAGGCGACCGGCGAAACGGTGGCCACGGCAGAGATCACCTTTCTGGTCAATACGTTGCCCACGGCTCCTCAGGTTTCGATCCAGCCCAAGCCCGCTTCGGCCAAGGACAGCCTGACCGTGCAGTTCGTAAAGCCGGCCAAGGACGACGACGGCCAGACCATCACCTACACCTATGCGTGGACCAAGGACGGGCAGCCGACGGGCGAGACCGGCGAGTCGTTGCCGCAGGGGTTGGCCAAGAAGGGCGAGACGTGGACGGTGATCGTGGTTGCGAGCGACGGTGTCGGCCAGAGCCCGGCCGCGACGGCGACGATCGTGGTGGGCAACGCGGCCCCCGATCCGGCAGCCCTGGCCGCCATGGCGACCGAGGTGTCGATCGACGGTGCGATCCAGGCGACAGAGGCCGGTCCGGCGACGGACATCGACGGCGACACGCTGACCATCACCTGGGTGTGGACGGTAGACGGCGAGGTCGTGCCTGGCGTCCATGGACCAGCAGCGACGGTGGCGGAACTCGCCCAGGCCCTCGGCAAGCCCATCGAGGCGGGCGCGGTCATCGGTGTCGCCCAGCAGGTCAGCGATGGCGAAGCGACGGCGACTTCCGACGTCAGCAAGGTGACCGTGGTGGGGGGTACGGCGTGTTCCGCGCTGGCGCTGGCACCCCATGTGGTGTGCACCGAAAACGGCACGAGCGAACCCGTGCTGAGTTGCGACTCCGAGACCTTGGGCGACGGAGTGATCTGCCTGGTGGTCACGGGCCTGCCCAAGGATGCCACGCCGGTCGTGGCCTCGAGCGAAACACTCCCGATCGGCCTGAGCGCTGGTCCCCCCGTCGACGGCCCGTTCGACGTGGAAGTGGTGGACGAAAACGGCAACGTCGTGGGTTCTGCGGTCTTTGCCACCATCGGCGACGTGCAGACGGTGCAGGCCAAGCCGGCGACGCCCGGCCTCAACACCCTGACAGTCCTGGTTCGCAAGGACGGCAAAGTCGTGGGCACATGGACGGCGGACGTCTACCTGAACACGCCGCCCACCGCGCCCGACGTGGCCATCCAGCCCAACCCAGTGCAGGCGGGTGAGGCGCTGACGGCCAAGATCACGTCGCCTTCGCAAGACATCGACAGCAGCCTCGCCCAGCCGATCACCTACAGCTATGTGTGGACGGTCAACGGCAAACCCACCAGCTACTCCGGCGACACGGTGCCGGCCGGCGTCGTCGCGAAGGGCGAGCTGTGGCAGGTCACCGTAACGCCGAGCGATGGCGTCGAGAACGGCCCGTCGGCCTCCTCGTTCCTGACCGTCGGCAACGCGCCGCCCAACACCCCAATCTTGGCGATCGAGCCCCCGCAGGTCGGCTTGCTGGGGACGATCAAGGTCACGATCGTCAACCCTCAGGTCACCGACGGCGACGGCGACGCCGTCACGACCACGCTGGTGTGGAAGGTTGACGGAGTCGTCGTGCCCGGCATCACCGGGACCACGGCGAAGGTGCAGGATCTCGCGGCCGCCGGCGCAAGCGTCCAAGCAGGCTCGACGATTTCCGTCGTCGCGGTCGCCAGCGACGGTGCCTCGCAGGTCAGCTCGCTGCCCGCCACCGTCCAGGTGGTCGGCGGCGACGCCATCTGCAGCACCGACGCGATCCCTTGCGCCGCGAACGCGCAGTGCACGGAGAATGGGACCTACACCCCCAAGTGCGCGTGCGCCGCGCCGTGGGTGGGCGACGGCACACTGTGTCTGGCGGCCGGGATCCCGGCGGTGGGGATTGCGGGAGAAGTAACGCAGGTGACCGCAGACCTTGCGATCGGCTCGGGCGCCCAGGGTCCTTTCCTGGTCCGACTGCTCGATGCCGATGGCAACGTGTTGGCGAGTGGTCAGGCGGCGGACGGCAAGGCCACGCTTCAGGCCAATCTGCCTCAGGGAAGCGCCGCATGGACGATGCAAGTCCTGGATGTCAATGGATTGCTCGTGGCAGCCGCCTCCAGCAGCGTGTTCGGCGACACCCCGCCGAGCGCACCCACCGTGACGCTTGGACCCGACCAGCCCACCGTGCAGTCGGGCGTGCAGTTGGTCAAGGCCGAGGCGACCGACCCCGACGTCGGCCAACCGTTGACCTACACCTATGCGTGGAACAAGAACGGTCAGCCCACCGGCATCGTCACGCCCGATCTTCCCCCCGGCGTGGCCAAGAAGGGCGAGGAATGGACCCTGGTTGTGGTGGCCAGCGACGGCATGACGACGGGCAAGCCCGGCCAGGCCTCTGTGGTCATCGCCAACTCGCCGCCCGCTCCGTTTGCCGCCAGCCTGCCGGAGAAGGTGGGATTGCTTGGCGTGGCGGCGGTCTTGATCGAGCCCATGCCGACCAAAGATGTCGACGGGGATGCGCTGACCTATACCGTCGAGTGGCGAGTGGACGACGAGGTGGTGCAGGGTCAGACCGGTCCCAGCCTCAACCTGCCCGACGTGGTGTTGGCGAGCGGAAAGGTCTTGCAGGCAGGGGCCAAGATCACGTGCGTAGTCACCGCAAGCGACGGCAGCGTCGCGACATCGGTCCTCAGCGACCCTTGCATCGTCGAGGGCTCGGGCGCCGACGTCTGCAAGCTGTTCAACCCCTGCAGCTCGAACGCGCTGTGCATCAACAACGGCACGCTAGCGCCGCTCTGTGTCTGCAAGATCGGTTACAGCGGTGACGGTCTGGTCTGTGACGACGTGAACGAGTGCGTGGCCAACAACGGCGGCTGCGACGCCAACGCCCAGTGCACGAACGTCCCCGGGTCGGTCACGTGCGCCTGCAAGGCCGGCTTCACCGGCGACGGCAAGGCCTGCACCGACGTCAACGAGTGCGAAGTGGGCAACGGCGGCTGCAGCGGCAACGCGACGTGCAGCAACACTTCGGGCGGCTTTACCTGCTCGTGCCTGGCCGGTTACACGGGCGACGGCAAGATCTGCAACGACGTCGACGAGTGCGCCAGCAACAACGGCGGCTGCGACGTCAACGCGGCCTGCAGCAACAGCGCCGGCGGCTTCTCTTGCGCCTGCAAGACCGGCTTCAGCGGCGACGGCAAGACGTGCAGCGACGTCAACGAATGCGCAGTCGGCAACGGCGGTTGCGACGTGCACGCCACGTGCGCCAATTCGGTTGGCAGTTTCGGGTGCGCCTGCAACGCCGGCTTCAGCGGCGACGGCAAGACCTGCGCGGATGTCAACGAGTGCGAAAGCAACAACGGCGGCTGCGACGGCAACGCCCTGTGCACCAACGCGCCCGGTTCGTTCGCGTGCGCCTGCGTCGTCGGCTACGAAGGCGACGGCAAGACCTGTGTCGACGTCAACGAGTGCCAGACCAACAACGGCGGCTGTGACCAGGACGCGCAGTGCACCAACACGCCGGGCTCGTCCACTTGCGCGTGCAAGCCTGGCTTCAGCGGCGACGGCAAGACCTGCTCGGACGTCAACGAGTGCAGCAGCAACAACGGTGGCTGCGATCTCAACGCGACCTGCACCAACGGTGTGGGCACCTTCGCTTGCACCTGCAAGACGGGCTACGTCGGCGACGGCAAGACGTGCTCGGACGTCAACGAGTGCGCGACAGACAACGGCGGCTGCGACGTCAACGCGTCGTGCACCAACCTGCCGGGCTCGTCCAGCTGCGCCTGCAATTCGGGCTTCGGCGGCGACGGCAAGACCTGCGCCGACGTGAACGAATGCGCCGACAACAACGGCGGTTGCGATGCCAATGCCGCGTGCACCAACAGCGTGGGCGGCTTCTCCTGCGCCTGCAAGACCGGTTACGTCGGCGACGGACTGTCGTGCAGCGACGTCAACGAGTGCAGCGCCGACAACGGCGGGTGCAGCGCCAACGCGCAATGCACCAACGCGATCGGGTCGTTCAGTTGTGCCTGCAACGCGGGCTACGCGGGCAATGGCGTCACGTGCACCGACGTGAACGAGTGTTCCGTCGACAACGGCGGCTGCAGTGCGCTCGTGACCTGCACCAACACGCCGGGAGCCTTCCAGTGCGGGTCCTGCCCCAGCGGCTACACCGGCGACGGCGTGACGTGCGCGGACATCAACGAATGCGCAGACAACAACGGAGGTTGCAGCGGCCTGACGTCGTGCACCAATACGCCCGGCAGCTTCCTGTGCGGTCTGTGCCCTAGCGGCTACACCGGCGACGGAGTGACCTGCACGGACCTGAACGAGTGCGACTCAGGCAATGGCGGCTGCGACTTGCTGACCACGTGCACCAACGCCCCCGGCACCTTTGCCTGCGGCGCCTGCCCCAGCGGCTACACGGGCACGGGAGCCACGGGCTGCACCGACGTGAACGAGTGCACCAACAACAACGGCGGCTGCGACGCGCTGACGACATGCACGAACAAGCCGGGCACGTTCACGTGTGGCGGCTGTCCGTCGGGCTACACCGGGACCGGCGCAACGGGGTGCACGGACGTGAACGAGTGCACCAACAACAACGGCGGCTGCGATCTGCTGACGACCTGCACCAACCAGGCCGGCACGTTCGCGTGCGGCGCCTGTCCCAGCGGTTACACCGGCACCGGTGCCACGAGCTGCACGGACGTGAACGAGTGTCAGACCAACAACGGCGGGTGCAGTGCCAACGCGACCTGCACCAACACGCCGGGATCGCTGTCCTGCGCGTGCAACTCTGGCTATGCGGGCGACGGCGTGACTTGCACCGACGTAAACGAGTGCCTGACCAACAACGGCGGTTGCAGCGCGGACGGTATCTGCACGAACACCCCTGGATCGCGGACTTGCGCGTGCAAGACCGGCTACACCGGCAACGGCGTGACGTGCACCGACGTGAACGAATGCCAAACCAACAACGGTGGATGTAGCGCCAACGCCACGTGCACCAACACGCCGGGGTCGTCGTCGTGCGCGTGCAACACGGGCTACACCGGCAACGGGGTGACCTGTACCGACGTGAACGAGTGCCTGACCGGCAACGGCGGGTGCAGCGCGGACGCGACGTGCACGAACACGCAAGGATCGCGCACCTGCGCCTGCAACACGGGCTATACGGGCAACGGCGTGACCTGCACCGACGTCAACGAGTGCCTGGTCAACAACGGCGGATGCAGCGCTGACGCGACGTGCACGAACACGCCCGGATCCCGCACGTGCGCCTGCAAGACCGGTTATGCGGGCGACGGCGTGACTTGCGCCGACGTGAACGAGTGCCTGACCAACAACGGCGGTTGCAGTGCCAATGCCACCTGCACCAATACACCGGGATCGCGGACCTGCGCGTGCAACGCCGGCTACAGTGGCAACGGCGTCACCTGCAACCCGGCTGGCTGCAGCGACGGCACCCGCGAGGGCTTCACCAACGCCACGCAGTTCACCACGATCGCAGCCTGTTCGGGTGGATTCAGCTTGGCCGGCATGCTGCCAACGACCACCTCGCAGTGCGGTCTGGTCGCGGGCAACAGCAGCACGAACCCGAACGGCACGGGTTGCAGCGCCGCCGACCTGTGTGAGACGGGGTGGCACATCTGCAAGACGTCGCTGGAGGTCAAGAACTCGTCGGCCACCGCTGGCTGCACCGGCGTGACAGACGCGGGCGCCGCATCGTTGTTCTTCTCCAGCCTGCAGAGCAGCCAAGGCAACGCCGTTTGCTCCGTCACCGGCAGCAACGACCTGTTCGGCTGCGGCAACCTCGGCACCACGCCCAATGCGGCCGCGTGCACGCCGTTGACACGATCCAGCGGCGACTTGTGCACCGTGCTCGGCGCACCGTGGTCGTGCGTCAGCGCCAACGGCGGCTTCGACGAGGCGATCAAGGTCGTCAAGTCCGGCCCGCTACGCGGCGGCGTGTTGTGCTGCAAGAACTAGGACTTTCGTCGCTCCAGCATCCGGCAGGCCCCCCGACCCTCTAGATGGAACAACACCCCATGAACAGACTCTCAAACGCCATCGCTGTCGGTGCCCTATCGCTTGCGACGGCGGCCGCCGTTCTCGGCGCGGCCTTCCCCGCACGCGCAGAACTTCCCGGCAGCGTCGAGTTGGGTGCGTTCGGCGGCTACGACGGCAAGGCCGAGACCAACGAACTGGGCAACGCCCGGGACAAGACCCAGGTGCCTCAGGCGGCCGGAGGCGTGGGGCTGCGCATCGGCTACGCGTTCTTCGAGCGGCTGTCGGCCGAACTCGAGGCGAAGTACGTGTTCTCTGAGCTCAAGGGGTCTGGCGACTCGGCCCCCGTCTTCGGCTGGCGGGCCAGCGCGCTGTGGAACTTCGTGGACGACGGCAAGTTGCGTCCCTTCGCCCGGTTTGGCCTGGGTGCCGACGTCTTGAGGACGGACTCGGCCAACGTCGCGGACCCGAGCGACCCTGACGCCGCCACGGTCTTTGGCGCAGGCACGCGGTACGCCTTCACCGACGATTGGGGGGCGCGCCTGGACCTGCTGGGCGTCGTGGTGCCCGGACGCAACAAGGAGAAGTTGTTGGAGGGTGAGGCGTGGCTGGGGGTGTACTACACGCTGGGCGGGGTGCCGCGCGATACCGACCTGGACACGATCATCGACAAGGAAGACAAGTGCCCGACCGTGAAGGAAGACATGGACGGCTGGGAGGACAAGGACGGCTGCCCGGACCCGGACAACGACGGCGACGGTCTGGCGGATGGCGACGACAAGTGCCCGAACGACGCCGAGGTCAAGAACGGGCTGAAGGACGAGGACGGTTGCCCCGACGGTGACCGGGACGGTGACCGGATCGAGGACGGCGATGACCAATGCCCGCTCCAGGCCGAGACGGTCAATGGATTCATGGACGAGGACGGCTGCCCGGACGTCGAGCCCGACACCGACGGTGACGGACTCTTGGACAGCAAGGACAAGTGCCCGGCGCAGCCCGAGACCAAGAATGGCTATCAGGACGAGGATGGCTGCCCGGATGCCGAGCCGGATACGGACGGCGACGGCTTGGTCGACAGCAAGGACAAGTGCCCCGCGGAACCTGAGACTCGAAATGGCTTTGAAGATGCCGACGGCTGCCCGGACGTGCTGCCCGAGAGGCTGCAGAAGTTCTCAGGCGCCATCCAGGGCATCGTGTTCAAGACCGGATCTGCCAAGATCATGCCGACTTCGTTCAAGATTCTGGACGGAGCCGTCGGCGTGCTGGCCGAGTTCAAGGACACCAAGGTCGAGATCCAAGGCCACACGGACAACGTGGGCAAGCCCGAGGCGAACAAGAAGCTGTCGCTGGAACGCGCCCTGTCGGTCAAGGCGTACCTGGTCGGCAAGGGCATCGCCGCCGAGCGCCTGTCGACGGTGGGCTATGGTCCGGACAAGCCGGTCATGGACAACAAGACCAAGGCAGGCAAGGCGAAGAACCGCCGCATCGAGTTCGCGCTGCAGTAGTCGCCACGTATCGGAACGCGGTCGTTTCGTGACCGCCACCCGCAAACGCCATCAGGTTGGCCAGGGCAGGTGCCGTTGCCTCGACTAAGGCCGTTCGACTACGGCCTTGAGCTTCGCCAGGCCCTTGTCAAAGTCCTTGCCCAGCATCGCGTCCATGTCGACGAACACGGCGAATGCCTTGCCGATGAAGCCGTTCTGCCCCTCCATGCGCCACGTGACGGTCGACTGGGCGCCCTGCGGCACGATGGTGAAGGTCGTCGGGTTGATCCCCTCCATGGGTTCGAAGAACTCCAGACGGATCGCGACCCTCTCATTCGCAACCGCCTCGGTCACGGTCATCCGCCCGCTGCCGACGTCGTCATTGCCCTTCCACTCGTAGACGGCGCCAACGCCCGAGGGCGACCCGGAGTAGGTCTTCTGCATCTGTGCGTCGAGCTCGTTCCACGGCAGCCACGCATCCCACAGGTGGAAGTCGTTCAGGTGGGGGAAGATCGTCGCAGGCGTCGCCGCCATCGTCGCCGACCGCTGCACCGAAAATGCCGCCGGGCGCGACTGGATGAAGACGGCAAACACGACAAGAAGGATGACGAGGATCAGCAGGATCTTGCGCACCATGGTGTCTGTCTCCGTGCGCACGTGGCGCGGGTGGGCGAATGGGGAGGCCGGGGCCTCAGGGCGTTCTGGGTAGGGTCAACCACTTGAATCGGCTCGGCAACCTTCCCGGGCTGCCCACTCTCGAGGACACGTGATTTGTACCCCGCCTGTCCGCGTCCCGCACGCAGGAACTCGGAGAATTGCGTCATCCTCGTCAGTTGCCTTCTCGGTCGATTCTGCGCCGCGCCGCAGCGAGGCTCTCCGGTTGGCCGACGCGCGATCTTGATCTATCTGAAATCACAAGACTATGTGCGCAGTCCGAAATTTCTTTCGCCCCGCGTAGATCGCCCGCCGAACTGCCGCGTCGTAATCCACGTGCCGCAGAGTGGAAGGACGAAGCGGCCCGCAGACGAATCCAAATCCATCATTTCCCAGCCTTTTCTCTGAAGGAGATTTCCATCATGAAGCGCACCCTCTCGACCCTGAGCCTCCGTCTTCG
>CAJBNH010000172.1 GCA_903955385.1 uncultured Myxococcales bacterium
AGCACGTGGCGCGAGCCGTCCAGGTGGCTCTGAAACACGGCGCCCTGGTCGGTGACCTTGCGGATGGCCGTCAGCGAGTAGACCTGGAACCCGCCGGAATCTGTCAGGATCGGTCCCTTCCAGCCCATGAAGCGATGCAGCCCGCCGGCCTGCTGGATCCGCTCTGCGCCCGGCCGCAGCATCAGGTGATAGGTGTTGCTGAGGACGATCTGGGCACCCAATTCCTCGATGTCGCGAAACAGCACGCCCTTGACGGTCGCCTGCGTGCCCACCGGCATGAAGATGGGGGTCTGGATGACGCCAGAGCGGGTGGTGATGGTCGCCGCGCGGGCTCCAGAGCGGGCGCAGACGTGGTCGATCTGGAAGCGATACATGGACCTGCTGGGGGTGTAGAGGGCGGAAAAGCGGGGGTCAGCGCCAGCGCGTCAGCTCGTCGTTCGAGTGGTGACGGACCGCGGGCATCCCGAGGGCTGAGTGGCCGAGCACGAGGGCACCGACCGGCTCCTCGTCATCAGGCAAGGCCCAGAATGCACGCATCGGCTGACCGATCAGGGCCTTGCTGGTGCTCCACAGCGAGCCGAGCCCACGCGCGGTGGCGCCGAGCAGCAGATTCTGGATCGCGGCACAGGTGGCGGCGAAGTCCTCTCGGTCGCGGCAGGCATCGTCGGGGCTGCGCACGTAGCTGACGACCACGACGGCGCCCGCCCCCATCAACAGCTCGCGGATCTTGGCCTGCTTGGCCCGCAGGCTGGCGTCGACCGGCGGCTTGGCAAGGGACTGCAGGGCAGCCTCCGCAGCGGCGGCCAACAGGGGCAGCTGACGTTGAGTGACGACAGAGAAGCGCCACGGCTCGGTGCGCTTGTGGTTGGGCGCCCACATGGCCAACGCGATCAGCTCGCGCACCGTCGCGTCGTCGACCGGCGTGCCATCGAACTGCTTGATCGTCCTGCGAGAACGGATGGCGTCATCGACGTGCATGGGGGTGGCGCTTCTCAACCGCGGCGGCGGACCTGGACGTCGTAGAGGGGCCGGCCCGACCGGCTGCCGGTGCGCGTGAGCGTCAGCAACCCCAGGTGCAGCTGGGCAATCTTGCCAGACTCCATCTGAATCGCCACCCGGTCCTGGTCCACGACCTGCGTAATCACACAGGTTCCCAAGCGCGGATGGGCCAACGCGTCGCCGACCCGCAGCTGGGGCAGCGGCTGTTCTTCCAGCAGGCGCGAGGGCATGGCCTCCATCGCGATCCGACCGCTGCGAACGGGCTCTGGCTCTCCCGCAACCTCGTTCACCGACACGTCAAGCCAGCGAGCGAAGCCCGACTTGGGGTCCGGAAAGCGGCGCAGCGTCACGTCGTCAAAGGTCTGGGCCAGCAGCTCCAGCGACGCCGACTCGGCCTCGACCAGCAACCCCGCGACGCTGCGGCCGTCGGGGAACACCAGATGCACGCGCACCACGAGGTCGGTCTGCCCCGCCTGCTCAGATACCGCGGCCCGCATCGAGGCCACCAGCGCAACGCCGGAGTGCTGCACAGGGTCGCCGAATTCCGCTTCACTCGTCAGGGGTTTGACGATGGGGTCGCGGATCAGGCCGCTGGCATCGACCCAGCCGGAACCGATCCGGTAGTTCGCGCAGAGCGTGCGCAGCGTGGCAACGACCAGCACGCCGGGAGGAACCTCTCCGATGAACCGGCGGCCTTCGCGCGTCTCGGTGAAGATCATGCGGTCGCCTCTCAGCCACCAGAAACGGCGGCAAGGCAAAGGAACTGCGGACCAGGGATTCGCTCGCGCGGCCCGGGGACTCCGCGCGCTCCGGCCATCGTTCGTCCTGGGTCGGGCTGGTCATGGGACAGCCAGATTGGAAACCCCGAGCGACGGTCGGAACATCCGCCGATGAAGGCGAACGACTTCGACGCTACCGCCCTGCACGCCGCAGGTCAACGAATGCATGCGGTGCCCGTGCAACCACCTTTCGCCGCTGGACATTCCGAGGGTGGCGGGCGAGCCTCTGCGGACACCCGAAGCGCCGCTTCAGGCAAGGGGTTTGCGCGCTATGGCTGACGTGGCCCTCGACCCCGGACTGCTGCTGACCGACCCTTCCGTCGTGACGGTGGGCTTCTCGACGCCCCTGGCCGATGGACGGCTGCGCTGCGACCTGTGTCCGCGGGCGTGCAAGCTGCAGGACGGACAGCGCGGCCTGTGCTTCGTGCGCGGGCGCATCGGCGACACCTTGGTGCTGACCACCTACGGTCGGTCGAGCGGCTTCTGCGTGGATCCCATAGAGAAGAAACCGCTTTCGCACTTCCTTCCCGGTACGCCCGTGCTGTCGTTCGGCACTGCGGGCTGCAATTTGGCCTGCTCGTTCTGCCAGAACTGGGACATCTCGAAGTCGAGAAGCGACGACACGTTGGCCCGCACGGGCTCGCCCGACGGCATCGCGCAAGCGGCGCTGGACTTGGGCTGCCGGTCGGTGGCCTTCACCTACAACGACCCGGTCATCTTCTTCGAGTACGCCCGCGACGTGGCCGCCGCCTGCCGTGCGCGGGGCCTGAAGACCATCGCCGTGACGGCGGGTTACGTGTCCGATGCCGCACGGGCCGAGTTCTTCGCGTGCTTCGACGCCGCCAACGTGGACTTGAAGGCCTTTACCGAGTCGTTCTACCGGCAGCAGACCGGTGGCCACTTGCAGCCTGTTCTGGACACGCTGCGTTACCTGGCCCGCGAAACCAACGTGTGGACCGAGGTGACCACGCTGCTGGTTCCCGGCTTGAACGATGGCGACCCCGAGCTCCGGGAGCTGACGGCGTTTGTGCATGACCAGCTGGGTGCCGACGTGCCGCTGCACTTCTCAGCCTTCCACCCCGACCACAAGCTGCTGGACCGCCCGCGCACGCCCGCAGCGACGCTGTACCGGGCCCGAGACATCGCCCGCGAGACCGGACTGCAGTACGTCTACTTGGGCAACCTGTGGGACCCGGACGGCGAGGCCACGCACTGCCCTGGCTGCGGCGGGGTCGTCATCCAGCGCGAGTCGTATGCCGTGACCGGCTGGGCACTGGACGGCGATGGCGCGTGCCGGACGTGTGGCGTGCGTGTCGCCGGGCATTTCGAAGCCCGACCCGGGGTTTGGGGGTCACGGCGGCTGCCCGTGCGCGTCGGGGACTAGAAACCTTGCCGCTCGATCGGCTTTCCAGCAGACTCAGCCGCGCCCCATTCGCCCCTATCGGAGAGACCCCATGACGAACCGAGTTCCCTTGCTTTGCGCGTGGCTGGTGGCTGCGGGTCTCGCTGCGACCGGTGTTCCAGCTCAGGCTGCCCAGCCCGCCCCAGAGCAGCCAGCCGCTGCTCCCAGCGAAATCCCGCAGCTCGCGCACGAGAAGTACGCGCTGCCCAACGGCTTGACCGTCATCCTGCACCCGGATCGCCGCGTGCCGCTGGTCGCCGTCGACGTGTGGTACCACGTGGGCTCGGGCAACGAGGCGCCGGGGCGGTCCGGCTTTGCCCACCTGTTCGAGCACATGATGTTCCAGGGTTCGCAGCACGTGGGCGAGGACCGGCACTTTGACATCCTCAAGCAGCTGGGCTCGTCCAACGTGAACGGCACGACCAGCACCGACCGCACCAACTACTACGAGGTCCTGCCGTCGCATCAGCTCGAAGCCGGTCTGTGGCTCGAAAGCGACCGCATGGGCTACCTGCTGCCGTTGTTGACCCAGCAGAGCCTCGACAACCAGCGCGAGGTCGTGCGCAACGAACGCCGCCAGAGCTATGACAACGTGCCGTACGGCAAGGAAAGGTTCGAGACCAGCCTGCTGCTGTACCCCGAAGGCCATCCGTACCGCTACATGACCATCGGCCGGCACGAGGACCTGCAGGCGGCGTCGGTGCAGGACGTGCGTGCGTTCTTCCAGAAGTGGTATGCCCCGGCCAATGCCACCCTGATCGTTGCCGGAGACTTTGAGGTCGACAAGGCCAAGGCTCTGATCGACAAGTGGTTTGGTTCGTTCCCCAAGTCGGTGCGGCCCGAGCGGCCTGCGCCCGCGCTGCCCGAGGTGGCGGGGCCGAAGCGCTCGGAGGTCCAGGACCCGTTCGCCAAGCTGCGTCGCGTTCGCTATGCGTGGAATTCTCCGGGCCTTTACGCACCGGGCGACGCAGACCTGGACGTGCTGTCGTACGCGCTGGGCGCGAGCGGAACCGGTCGGCTGTACAAGCTGCTGGTGCACGAGAAGCAGACCTGCCAGAGCGTGTCCGTCTACCAGGCAAGCGCCGGATTCTCCAGTACCTTCAACGTAGTCTGCGACCTTCGCCCGGATGCCGACCTGGCTGAGGTGGAAAAGGTCTTCGACGCCGAGTTGGACCGCGTCGCCAAGGAGCCCATCAGCGGCCGCGAGCTGGCGCGCGCCGTCACCAGCGTCGAGGCGTCGTTCGTGTGGGGTCTGGAAGACCTGCTGGCCCGGGCAGAAGTCCTGCAAGCGTACGACCACCACCTGGGAACGCCCGACTGGATGGCCAAGGATCTCGCGCGGTACAACGAGGCAACGGCCGAGTCCGTGCGCCAGTGGGCCGAGAAGACCCTGACCCGCCAGCATCGCGTCGAAGTCGTGACCCTGCCGGTCGAGCGAGGTGCCCTGTGAAGCGCTGCAAGTCCCTGATCGCCCTGCTGGCCCTGCCCCTTGCCGCCGCCGCTTGCGGAGCGCCTGAGACCCGCGAGGCCCCGGCGCCCGTCGTGCAAGCCCCGCCGCCGCCCGCTGCCGCGCCAGAGCTCGTCTTCCCGCAAGAGGAATTCCGCGCGACCCAGCCTGCGGGCGAGGCCCCGCGTCAGGCCGACCTGCCCAAGCCGACGATCTTCTCGCTGGCCAACGGCATCCAGGTCTACCTGGTCGAGCGCCACGACCTGCCGACCGTGTCGCTGGAGCTCGACTTCCCCGGCGGCTCTGTCGATGACCCCAAGGGCAAGGAGGGGCTTGCGGGCGTTTGCACCGAGCTGCTGTCCGAAGGCACCCAGGCGCTGGACAAGCTGGCGTTCGAGGAAGCTCAGGCCGACCTGGCGTCGTCGGTGTCGAGTGGGGCCGGGCGCGAGTCGCTGTCGGTGTCGATGGCGACCCTGACCAAGCATCTGGATGCGACGCTGGACCTGTGGGCCGCGACGATTCGCACGCCCGGGCTGCGCGCAGAGGAATTCGACCGCCTGATCAAGCAGCGCCAGGCCACCCTGCTGCAGATCAAGGGCAATGCGTCGGCGCTGGCGGGTCGGCTGGCGGGCTCGGTCGTGTGGGGGCCCGAGCATCCGTACGGACGCCTGTCGACCGAGACAACGTTCGCCGCGCTGAAGATCGATGATTGCAAGTCTTGGGCCAGCAAGCGCTTTCTGCCGGGCGGCGCGAAGTTGTTCGTGGTGGGCGACATCACGCAGGCCCAGTTGACGGCCAAGCTGGACGCGCGCTTTCAGGGCTGGAAGGGTGCGGCGCCCAAGGCCATGAAGATCGGCAAGGGCACACCGCGCAAGGGCAAAGTGTTCTTCGTCGACGTTGCGGGCGCCGAGCAGGCCGTCGTGGCCGTCATGCACCCGGGCCCCGACCGCAAGGCCGCCGACTACTACGACACCGCGCTGTTGACGACCATTCTGGGGGGAGGTTTCTCCAGCCGCATCAACATGAACATCCGCGAGAAGCACGGCTATGCGTACGGCGCGCGCGGCGGCTTCGACTACCAGCGGGCGGGCAGCGCCTTCATGGCGCAGGCCTCGGTGCGCAACGACGCGGCAGGTGCCTCGGTCCGCGAGATCCTGAACGAGATGAATGGGGTGCGTGACGCCGAGGTGACGGTCGCCGAGCTGACCCGCGAGAAGCAGGGCGCCATTCTGGGCCTGCCGGCGCGCTGGGCGACGGGGCGGTCGGTGCTGGGGACCTTCCAGATGCTCGTGTATTACGGCCTGCCGCTGGACACCTACACGCGCTACATCCAGGACGTGCAGGCCGTCGATGCCGCCAAGGCCTTGGCCGCGGCCCGCAAGTACATCCTGCCGACCGAAGCGCTGGCACTGGTGGTGGGCGACGGCACCAAGCTGCGGCCGCAAGTCGAGGCTCTTGTCGCTGCCGACGGCCCGATGGCGGGTGGAACCATCGTAGATCTGGATGCTTACGGCAAAGTGCTACCCACGCCCAAGGCTGCTGCCGTGGTCCCGGCTGCCGCGCCTGCCGCGGCCCCCTGACCGCGCCCCCTTCGGCCGCCCGTCAGATCCGAACTTCAGAGTATTTGCAGATTCTCGACCTCGGGTTTTGCATCGCAGACCGGGTTGGAGAACAATCTTTGCTTCAGCACGACGGCACCCCCATTTCTTTTCCGGCCGCCGCCCCCCCGAGGAGGACCCGATGCGCTTCTGTACCACGACCTGGATCCTGATGTTGGCCAGTGGGTTGGCCATGGCCACCGCCGGCTGCGAGTCCAGCACCGGCACCGCGGCCAGCACCCAGACCGACGCAACCGGCGACACGACCGCTGACACCACGGGTGACGTCACAAGCGACACCACCGCGGACGCCACCGACACGCCCGACACGACTCCTACCGGCCTGACCTGCCAGCAGGCAGGGGACTGCGCGATCGCGGACTGCAGTGCCAAGGATGGCGCCCCCGGCTGCGGCGTGTCGTGCATCACCCAGTTGGACCCGGCCCACAAGACCCGGTTCGAGAACTCGTGGAACTGCATCTTCGACAAATGCGTCAACGCTACCTGCAAGGACGCACAGGACGGCGACGGCTGCATGGACGACTGCGTGGGCCAGAAGTGCGCGGTTGAGCTATCCCTTTGCGTCGACTCGGGAACGCCCGGCACCAGCGACTGCGGCGCGTCGGTCACCTGTTTCGACAAGTGCAAGCTCGACAGCGCTCCATTCGCCTGCTGGGACACGTGCTGGAACGGCTCGAGCAAGGCCGCTCAGGGCAAGCTGGAAGCCATGGTCAAGTGCGTCGATGCCGTCGAGGGCAACGCGGACCCGATGGAAGCGTGTGGCATTCAGGTCGTCTCGTGCTTGGCCGACGGCAAGAAGGGCCCGAAGGCGTGCTACGAAGTGCTGAGCTGCATGGAGGGATGCAGCAAGGGCGCCGGCCCCGATTGCGTGGCGGCGTGCGTGTCCAGCGGCACCGAGGCCGCGCAGCAGACGTTTGCGGATCTGGTTCCGTGCCTCGATCAGGACATGTCGGCGGCGTGCATGACGAAGTTCGTGGCCTGCGCCGCGCCGTCCGGCACCAAGACCTGCGCCGAAACCGTGACCTGCATCGACGACAAGTGCGTCAACAGCGACGGCCCGAGCTGCCCTCTGACCTGCGCGCACGAAGCGACACCTGCGGAAGGCAAGAAGTTCGCGGACATGATGGAGTGCGTCGTGCCGTGCCAGAACGCCTGCAAGGACGACAAGGCGTGCAAGGACAAGTGCCCGATGGAGACCTGCCAGACGCAGACCGCCGCCTGCATGGGCATTCAGTAGGCTCGCCGGCTAGCGAATCCGGGTGCCGGTGACCGTGAACTCCATCCGGTTCTCCTT
Source organism: uncultured Myxococcales bacterium (assembly GCA_903955385.1). GTDB lineage: Bacteria > Myxococcota_A > UBA9042 > UBA9042 > UBA9042 > CAJBNH01. Next base: position 7,541 of record CAJBNH010000172.1, read on the forward strand.
GCCGCCAAACCGACCCACCGACAGCGCCTTGCCGACGAAGTGCTTCTCGTCCGTCAGCTTGACCCAATACGTGGTGTAGCCCAGCGAGTTGGGGCGCTCAGCCAACGGCGACCAGATCTTGATGAACTCGCCCTCCGGTGCCTGCTTCCACGACATGCCCGCGTAAGTAAACGACATGTCGAGGTCGGGCATGCGCGTCTTCTTGCCTACTGCCCCCTGTTCCGTCTCGCGTTTACCAGCCGCCACCTCTGCGGGATCGGCGCCATACGCGGGTGCCATCGCCTCGATCCCCTGCAAGCTGGCGTCGAGCTTGGCCGTCAGCACGGTCGCGTAGATCTCCCACACGCCCTCGATCTTGTCCTGCAGCACGAACTCGACCTCTGCCTTGCCCCCCGCTGCCGGGCACTTGAACTTCTTCACGACGTCTCGCACGTCTGTGCCGGTCCCCAGCGTCAGGCGTACCTCCTTGGGCCGCCCCGTCGACCACCAGCCAAACCCCGTGAATTCCATGGTCCATTCGCCGTTCTTGTCGGTCTCGCCGCGCCACTTCATCTGCTCGCCCGCCGACACCGCGATGCGCAGCGGCAGCCCGGCCAGGCTCTGCGTCGACTCCTCGCCCGTGGGCGACGGCGGCCGCTTGACCACGACGTGGACCTTGCGGCTCTGGTTCATGTCATTCGCCATCTGCTTGAGCAGATTCCACTGCTTGGCGCGCGCCTCGGCCTCGAGATCCCGCTGCAGCTGGTGCAGCACTGACACCAGGTAGCCGTTGACGAGCTCGGCCTTGTGGTTGGCGCTGATCGCCTTTTCGAGGTCCTCGCCCGTGCCGCCCATCGCCGTCGCCGGCTGCCGCGCGATCTCGGACCACAGCTCGGCGAACTTGTCGACGTCGTTCCACGCGAGCTTGACGTAGGCATCGAGCTCGGCGTCGATGGCGCCGCGACCTTCGGTGGCCGCCTTGACGTTCTTGGTCACCGCGCGCAGGACCTTGTACCAATCCTTGGGCGAGCGCGGCGTCACCGTCTGGTAGTAGCGGCGGTACACGCGCTCGATCAGGTCGTTGCGCCCACCGATGGCGGTGGTGGCGAACTTGTTCAGCGAGTAGTCGATCACCGTCACCGACACGCAGGCCAGCTGCAGCGCCGACCAGCCGAACAGACCCACTGCCGAGTTGAACGAGTTCTTGTAGGCGTTCAGGGCCGCGTCGCGGTTGTCGCCGGTCTTGAGGTCGATGGCGATCTGCAGCAGGCCAAAACCCACGCCCGCGTAGCCTGCCCACTTGTTGATGTCTCCGAGCGACTCGACTTCCAGCGCGAGCTCGCCCACCGTCGTCACGCCCCCCGACAGGTTGAACCAGTCGTTGAAGGCCTGCCAGCCGGCAAGCTGCACCGTCGGCTTGTCGTTGCGGTTGGCCGCTTCGAGAATCCGCTGCGCCTCCCCGGGGTTGGCGAACGGCACGAAACCTGGAAACGCCACCTTGGACTCAGAAATCCGCAGCATCGGGTCGGGCTTGGGCTGCGGCACGTTCAGCTCGGCAAACAGCGACAGGTGCGGCGTCCACACCGTGACCTTGCGCGTCGCCGGGTCGTACGTGAAGTCGGCGGGCATCCAGCGCTTCTGCACGGGGTCAAACGTCACCGCAGCGGTTCGGCGAGTGGCGTCCGGGGCAACCTCACGACTCAGCTCGATGCCCAGCAGCCCCTGCCACTTCGGCCCCTGCAGCTTGACGTCGACCACCTGCGCCAACGCCTCGTCGGCGTCGGCGGGTGCGGGCTTGTCGCCTGGCGTCACGGTCAGAATGGCCGGCGAATCCAAAAGCCCGCCCGGAATCAGCACTTTGGCCTGACCACCGGCGTCGAACTGCCGGTCGTTGCCGTCGGGCAGCAGCTTGGTGTGCAGCAGCGCGTTGGCCGGCGCAGGCGGCAGGGGCGCATCGGCCAGCAGCGTCGCGTGGACGGGTGGCGGGGGCCCCAGCTTGTCGCGCACCAGAGGCACCACGACCAGCCCCACCACCAGCCAAAACACAAGTCCGCCGCCCAGCAGGGCCCACGCGCCGACGGAGATGCCCAGAACACGCTTGCCCATGTCGCCTCTTGCGGCGGGCCGGGGACGATGACCCGCAATCCGATGGCGCAAGGCTACGTCGCACAAGGGGTCTCGGGCAAGCCGGGGAATTCGCAGCGAGCGGTCAGCGGCCCCACGCCCGCGGCCGCGTCATCGCCTCCGGGCTCAGCCACTCTTCCAGCTCGGCATCGCTCAACCAGCCGCGCGACCTGACGATCTCGCGCACGGGCCGACCCGTCGCCAGCGCCTCTGCCGCCACCTCGCTGCACTTCTTGTAGCCCAGCACGGGGACCAGCGCGGTGACGATGCCGATCGAGCGCTCCACCAGGTCGCGGCAGTGCTCTCGATTGGCGGTGATGCCCTGAATGCAGCGTGTGGTCAGCACGTCGACCGCCGCCGTCAGCATCTGCAGGCTCTGGAACAGGTTGAAGGCGAGGATCGGCTCCATGACGTTGAGCTGCAGCTGCCCGGCTTCGGCGGCAAGGGTCACGGTCAGGTCGTTGCCGATCACCTGATAGGCAACCTGGTTGACGACCTCGGGAATCACGGGATTGACCTTGCCCGGCATGATCGAGCTGCCGGGCTGCATCGGCGGCAGGTTGATCTCGCCAAATCCGGTGCGGGGACCGCTGGACAGCAAGCGCAAGTCGTTGCACATCTTCGACAATTTGACGGCGGTGCGCTTGACCACGCCGCTGAACATCACAAAGGCCCCGGTGTCGGGTGTGGCCTCGATCAGGTTGCCCGCCAGCACGACGTCAAGGCCCGAGACCCTGCGCAGCTCGTCCACGACCACCTGGGGATAGCGCGGGTCGGCGCAAATGCCGGTACCGATGGCCGTGCCGCCCATGTTCACTTCCAGAAACAGGCGCGCGGTCTCGGTCAGGCGGTCGATGTCCTCGCCGGTCGTCACCGCGTACGCCTCGAACTCCTGACCCAGCGTCATCGGCACCGCGTCCTGCAACTGGGTGCGCCCCATCTTGATCACATCGTTGAATTCCTTACCCTTCTCACGCAGCGCCACCTCCAGCCGCCGCAGCGCTTGCAGCAGCCCTTGCAGCAGGAACACGGACGCCAGACGCATGGCCGTCGGATAGACGTCGTTGGTGCTCTGGCCCAAGTTCACGTGGTCGTTCGGGTGGCAGAACGCATAAGCGCCACGCGGGTGGCCCAAGACCTCCAACGCGCGGTTGGCGATGACCTCGTTGGCGTTCATGTTGGTCGACGTACCCGCGCCGCCTTGGACCATGTCGACCAGGAAGTGGCCGTTCCAGTGGCCGTCGATGATCTCCTGACTCGCGTGGGCGATGGCGCGGGCGATATCGGGCTCAATCAGTCCCAGCTGCTCGTTGGCGCGCGCGGCGGCCAGCTTGACCATCGCAAGGGTGCGGACCATCGCGGGAAAGTGCGACAACGGGATGCCGGTGATGGGAAAGTTCTCGATCGCCCGCAGCGTCTGGATGCCGAACAGGGCGTCGGCCGGCACATCGGCCTCTCCCAGCAGGTCGCGCTCGCGGCGCACCGTGCCCGAGGCGTAGGCCTGGGCGCGGCCGTGGCGACCCGACGAGGCGTAGAGCAGCCGCCGCTGGATCACCCGCGCCACCCGCGACAGGACCTCGATCGCCGCTGCGCCGTCCTTGGCCAACTCGTCCAGCACGGCTTGACGAGGCAACTCCAGCAGGAGGCAGCGCGAACGGACCAGCGCCGACGTCGTGTGGTCGGCGGCGTGCAAGAGCGCGCCCTCGCCCGCGGTGTCGCCGGGCCCAAGCAGAATCAGGCGTTCCGGGCCGTTGCCGGTGTCCTTGCGGATCTCGACCTGACCCTGGGCGATGGCCCAGCAGGCGGCGCGAGGCTCTCCCTGCCGAAACAGCACGTCGCCAGGGGCGCGCTCACTGCGGAGGGTGGCGGCCACCAGACGATCCAGAGCGGCATCCGACAGCTCGGCAAACAGGTCGCAACGCTTCAGGGAAGCGCGGGTGTCCAGGGGCAGGGACGGATCGACGGGCGGGGAAAACATGCGCGACAGCCTTGACCGGGCACCGTCCCGGCAGAGGCGCGAACGGTAGACCGAGGTCGAGGCTGGGGCAAGGGAACTTCAAAGGCGCCGGCCAGCTGCCGCGTCTTGACGGGGCGGCGCGTCAGGGCTTGGCCATCTCGCACGTGCCGGGCTCGCCGTAGCAGGCGCCGTTGACGCAATAGCCAGACCCGCACTCGCTGGACGCCGTGCAGATGCGGCGCTCGCAAGCTCCCGTCACACAAGCGAATTGCGCAGGGCAACCGTCGTTCGCGGCGCAGGCGGTTGGCACGCAGCGCAGCTTGTCGTTGCAGGTCTGGCCGGTCTTGCAGTCGCTGTTGGCCTGGCAGCCGGGCTGGCAGGTGGTCTCGCCGCCGCACACGCAGGAATCCGACCGCCAGATGCACACATAGGTGGGGTCGACGGCCTGGCACTCCGCGTCGGTCGCGCAGACATCGTCGGGCTTCATGCAGATGCCGCAGCCGCCGAACGCGCCGGGGGCCAAGCAGAATTCGCCGTTGCCGGTGCAGTCGGCTTCGGCCGTGCACTTGCCGTAGGGGATGCCGGCATCGATGGGATCGGTCGTGTCGACGGGCTCGATGGTGTCGGTGCCGGTGGTCTGGTCCTCGACGGTATCGGTGCCACCGGGGACGTCCTGACCCACGGTGTCGGCCTGCACGTCGGCCGTGGTCGTGTCGGCGTCCTCTGGCGCGCCGAGCTCTTGGCCCGAGGTGTCGTTCAGCGAGGCGTCAGCGGCCGCACCGCCGTCCGCGTTTTCGCAGCCGACGGTCAGGGCACACAGGGCGGTCAGCAGGCACGCGGCGTGGAAGTGGCGCATCTCGATTCTCCGGCCGGCGCAGAAGCCGACGCTATGGAACCAACTTATACAGGATCCGCGCGGTCACGCGCACGGGGGGCGAGCCCGGGGTCTTGTTGACCGTGATCTTGTAGGCAATGCCGTTCTGCCCCGGCTGGTTCTTGGCCGCCTGGTCGACAAACGCGTTCCAGTACCGATAGCCCTTGCCCAGCTCCTCAAGGTGGAAGAACGAGATCGGCGACTCGACCAAGCTGTGGTTGTAGAAGCCGGACTCGGTGGCGAACTGGATCTGCACGCCTTGCAGCGAGGTCTGGGCCTTGGCGTCGGCGTCGTTGGCATACCGCACTTCCAGCAACATCTTGGCGTGGGTCATCTTGTCGGCGTCCAGCACCTTCTTGCGGTCGAACGTGTTCAGCTCGAACGAGGGGTTCTGGTCGTCCAGCACCGCCACCTTCTTGCACGCGTTCATGCCGGTCGTCGCGGGGCCGTAGTCCGTCTCGCCCTCCAGTCCGTTCTCGATGCCCAGCAGCGGCACCTTGATGCCCACGACGCCCAACTCCGGGTGCAGCCACACTTCCCCAGAGATCGGGTTGGTCGCAAGGCCGTCTGGAATCGCCTCTCCCACCATCGTCAGGTCGCCCTTGAAGTGCTTGGTGTCGTGGTAGGTGCCGGTCTTGGTGTCGACGGTCTCCGCGTCATCGACCACGGTCAGCACCAGCGTGGCCGACGCCTGCGACTCCGGCTGGTCGGGTCCCAAGCGGAAGGTGCCGGCCCCCTGATAGGTCCGCGGCTCGCCGATGGGGGCGTTGAGATCGACCGTGACGGGCGTGTCCAGCGTGACCTGGGTCCAGCCCGGGTCGTCCATGCCGGCAAAGGTCAGCGTCGACGCGGTGCGGATGACGTAGGCCACCGCCCCCTTGGTCTCAGGCTTGCCCAAGTCGTCGGGATTCGTGATGTCGTAGCCGGCCTTGGCGATGTCGTACGTCTTGCCGCCGATCGTCTTGGTGCCGATGAGGCCGACGAAGAAGCGCGTGGCAGAGATGAACGGATAGTTGCCGCGATACGCGTACTTCGTGCGGGTGCTCTCGCTGCCGAAGGGCGTGTCGACGGTGGCGGGGACCGTATTGCCGCCGGTCCAGCCGGTGCCGCCGGAATAGCCGCCCGTTCCAGCCGAGCTGCCGCAGCCGATGAGGAGGGAGAGAGCAACCAGACAGACCACGGCCACAATGTGTGACACGACAGGCGACATGCGCATGGAAAAGCCTCCTTGGCGACCGAATCGCGACGGTGACACTGCTGAGAACCAACCTACGCGGAGATGCGCTTTTCGGCAACGTCACGGCGGGAGGTTTTCGCGGGTCCATGCGCGACGGTCGGTCATTTCCGCGCAGTCGGAGGCCCGGCCTAGCCGCCCGACGCAGCCAGCGCCACCGCCAGCTCACCGGCCAGCTTGGCATTCGCGATGGCCAGCGCCCGGTTCGCGCGCAGCGTGCGGCCCCCCGACAGCTTCTCGAGCCGACGCAGCAGGAACGGGGTCACGGCGGGACCGTGGACGCCCTCAAGCTCGGCCTCGGCAAGCGCTGCACGGATCCAGTCATCGACGACCGCGCCGTCCAGGGCAAATTCCGCCGCCACTGGCTGACACACCAGCATGCCCCCCGGCAGCCGCAGGTCGTGGTGGGCCCGCGCAATGGCGGCCAGCTGCGCCACGTCGTCCGCCCGGTGCTGCAGGCGCAGCCCGCTGTGGGGCGAGTAGAAGGACGGCAGCTCTGAAGTGCGGTAGCCGATGACAGGAACGCCTTGCGTCTCAAGCACTTCCATTGTGCGCGGCAGGTCCAGCACCGACTTGGCGCCGGCGCACACGACAACCACGGGAGAGCGCGCGAGCTGCGGCAGGTCCGCCGACACGTCCAAGCTCGCCTCGCCGCCGCGATGCACGCCGCCGATCCCTCCCGTCGCAAACACACGGATGCCAGCCAGAGTTGCGATGTGCATGGTCGCCGCCACCGTGGTCGCCCCGGACTTGCCGGACGCGAGCACCGCCGGCAGGTCCCGTACCGTACACTTGGCCACACCCTCCTCACCCGCAAGCGCCCCCATCGCCAGCTGCCCCAGCCCCACGCGCACCTTGCCCTTGAGGATCGCGATGGTCGCAGGCACGGCCCCTGCGGCCCGCACGGCGGCTTCGAGGGCCTGACCAACGGCAAGGTTTTCAGGCCGCGGAAAACCGTGGCAGATCAAGGTGGACTCGAGCGCGACGACGGCACGGCCGTGCTCGAGCGCGCTGCGGACTTCCTGAGACAATTCGATGGGCATGGGGGGGGAAACTCCGGTGGCAGGGCGGTCGGAAAGCGGCACCTTACCCTTGCGCTGCCTCAAACACCCGGAAGCGATGCTCGAGCTCCCACTGCATCTTCGCTTTCGCGTTGCCGTCCAGCCACTTCTGGCAGTCCGCGGGCACGGGCGTATCGCCGGGATAGTGGCTCTCGCTGGCGGCGCACTCAGGCACGGGCTGCAGCGGGCTGAGCGACGTCCACAGGCTCGCGCCGGGCAGGAACGACTTCTCAAGACTCGTGCGGGCCAGCTTCTTCAGCGCGAGATAGTCGAGCTTCTGGTCCTGCACGGCCCGCATGTGCTCGCCCATCGGGCTGGAGCGCGACACGCCCTGATCGTCGGTCGACAGCGCCACCGGCACGCCCTGCTGCAGGTAGGTGGCAAGGGGATGGTTGGTGCCGCTGATCTCGAGGATCTGCACGTTGCTGCTCAGGTTGATCTCGACCATCACGCCCAGGTTGCGCATCTCGGTCATCAGGTCCAGGCCGTCGGTCTCGGTCAGGACGTCCAGACCGTGGCCGATGCGCTCTGCCTTGGCGACCTGAACCGCCTTGCGGATGTGGTTGATCTCTTCGATGACGTAGCCCGACGGCATGTAGCTAAGGGCGAGTTCGCCGGCGTGTAGCGAGATGCGCAGCGTGCTCTTGCCCGCGTAGGCGTCGTGCAGGTAGCCGAGCATCTGCATCTGCCGGTCGTACGGCTTGAGCGCACCCAGCGAGTCCTCGGGCCCGACGAGGTTCACCGCCACCAGACGCGGCTCGACGATGGCCGCCTCGAACGCCGCCACCATCTGGGCAAACACCTTGGGACCACTGGCGCTTCGCGAGATGTAGACCATGTAGCGCGACCCGACCCGACAGGCGCTTGCGGGTGTGGGTCCGTCGCAGCCGAGGATCTGACGCGCGCCGCTCTCGGTCTTCTCGATGTCGTCGACGATGGCCTTGGGCGAGGCGGGCCAGGCGGCATCGGCCAGCAGCGCCGCGTGCAGCACCGGAAAGTCCTTCTCGTCGACCGAGCCGCCGGTCCAGACCTTGCTGCCCTCGTCGCTGGCGACCCAGTTCGAGATCAACATCGGCTCGACATACAGCATGTTCTCGCTGTCGGCCCGCTGCATCACGTCGGCCAGACACTGCGCGTGGTGGGCTGCGCCGGACATGGCGCCGAACTTGCCGAAAGTAGCGAAGAAGTGGTCCTCGCCCGTCTCTGAGCCCGGCACGAAGTCCTGCATCGACCATGCGCGCACGACCTTCTGGAACAGGGCATCCGACGGCGTGGGCACTGGCGACGTGCTGCCTGAGCTGCACGACGTGGTCACGGCCAGCGTGCCGTTCTCGATGCAGTAGCCACCTTCGTTGCGCGCCCACTCCATGTAGGTTTCGGCATACACGGCGCCCGACAGGTGCATGTGCAGGTCGCCGCCCTTGGGCATGGCCTTCAGAAACGCCTGCAGCGCCTCAGGATCGTCCTTGACCGCTTCGAGCTGGTCCGATGCGCGCCCCTCGTCGCCCAAGGCGCACGCGATGGCACTTCCGACGCACGCCGGAGCGGCATCCACGATCTGGGCGTCGTCGGCATCGGTCTCGGTCGCATCCTGTTCGGCAAGGTCCTGTGCGCCGTCGTCCGGTGCGACGGTGTCCTGCCCCGCGGTGTCCGCACCAGCCGTGTCTGCGGGTTTGGCGTCCTCAGAACCGCATCCCGCAACCAGCAACGCACAGAACAGGGCGCCCAAAGCTGCTCGCGTCATCATGTCGGGGCCTCCGGTAACGGCAAGGTCGGGTCGGCCTGCGCTTTCGCGGCAGTCTGGGACAGGGGGGCGGTGGGGTCAATCGTCGAACGGGGGGCGGGCCACGACCGGTCCCCGCGGCGGGTCGCTAGGTGGCGAGCCTCGGAGCGGTGAGTCCCAGGAGCCAGCGACCCAACTCCACCCACCTCTAGCCCATCTGCTGGGTGATGCAGTGGATCCCGCCGCCGCCCGCCGCGATGGCCTCGCCCACCACGCCCACGACCTTGCGGTCGGGAAAGGCCTTGCGCAGGACGGCAAACGCCGGCTCGTCATACGCGGGATCGCCCGCGGCAGGCACGACCACACCACCGTTGGCCAGGTAGAAGTTCAGATACGTCAGCGTTGGCGGCCACACCGGCATGTCGATGATTTCCAGCTTGCGTCCCTGCGCGTCGGTCGCGGCTTCCAAACGCTTTCGCGCATCGGCGGTGATGGCCGCGTTTGGGTCGCTGGGATCGTCAACGCGTTGCAGCACCACGGTGCCCGGCCGGGCGAACACGCAAATGCCGTCCACGTGGCCGTCGGTGATGGGGTCAGGCGACAACCCCTTGGCCAGCCAGATGACCTTGGTGCCGCCCAGCAGCTCGCACAAGTCGGATTCGACTTGCGCCTTGGTGCGGCCGGGGTTGCGGTTGGGGTTCATCAGGCACTGCTCCGTGGTCAGGATGGTGCCCTCGCCATCGACGCTGATCGCCCCGCCCTCGCCCACGAGCGACGTGCCGTACAAACCGAGGCCCCAGTGCCCGGCCAGGCGGCCGGCCAGCGCCGCGTCGTCGTTCCAAGGCGGAAACTTGTTGCCCCAACCGTTGAACGAAAAGTGCCCCAGGCGGGTGCGGCCGTGCGCATCCTTGAGCCACAAGGGACCGCTGTCGCGCGTCCAGGCGTCGTTGAGCGGGAACTCGAGCACCTGAATCCCGGTGCCGCACGCCGCCCGGGCCAGATCGCCCTCGCCGAGGTTGGCAAGCATCGTGACCGGCTCAAACTGGGCGACAGTCTTCGCAGCAGCGGCCCAGTCCTTGCGAGCAATCTCCAGCCAATTGCAGCGCTTGGGCCCCCCTTCGCCCCGCCAGCAGCCCTCCCAGTTCTGGGGGGTGGGAAACGCCATCAGGCAGCCCGAGTGCGCCTCCCACTCGCCGGGCATGCGAAAGCCGTCGGCCTTGGGTGTGGTCAGGACGGTGGAAAGTGGCGTCTCCGGGTCAGCCGCAGGGTCGGAACCGCAGCCCGCAACCACGCCCAAGCCGGCAAGCGCGGTGGTGCCCAAGAAGTCGCGGCGGGTGAAGCGAAAAGCGGGCATGTGGTGTCCGGGGGGTGGGGGGAGTGGCGGGTGCGTCACAGCCCCACGCCAAGGCTCGCATCGAACTTCCACTCGGCGTCGTAGAAGCCCGCCGCGTGCATCCCCTGGTCACCCCACACCAGGTAGTCCGGCATGCCCGCCCGCGACGAGAACGGCACCACCCAATACAACAGGTAGCGCTTGTCCTTGGGCGCGGCGACCACCGCCGCCAGCCGCTCGCCCGTGTCGAACACCGTCAGCAGTCCGGCGCCGGCAAAGGTCTTGTCGTCCAGTTGGATGCCGGTGTCGTCCCAGGTGAACGGCCCCGCGTCGGCCCCGCCCAGTTGCTTGGCGTCGGGACCCAGATGGATCAGGTTGTAGTCCTTGCGGATCTGCGGCGTCAGCGCCGAGGCCGGCAGCGCGCCCGCGTGTCCGTTGCCGATGAAGGCCCAGTCGGACACCAGGTAGGCGGCGTAGTCGGCATAGCTGGCATCGTCGTCGGGGTACACGAACAGGAACGGCTGGTGGAACACCTGATTGTACGGGCCGGTAACGTGCTCGCGCTTGCCCGTTTGCGGACCGTGGACGAACACCGCTTCGGGCACCTCGACCGTCTCGCCGTTGACCGTCAACTGTGTGAAGCCCTTGCCGCGCAACGCCTTTCCGTCCAGCCGCACGGTGCGGACGTTGGTCGTGGTCAGCACCAGCTTGCCGGACTCGACCTTGGACGCGAGCACGCAGTGGGCCTTGGGCGATTCGTTCGACAGAATCGTGGCATAGCTGTAGCTCGCGCCGTACCACGGGCCGGCCGACGTGAAGGTGAAGTCGGTCTCGGTCAGGTCGAGCTTGCGCTGCTGCATCAGGTCGAACATCGGGATCCAGTCCACGCAGTCGGCGCCGGGGGCCTCTTCGCCGTCCCACCAGTGGCCACCGCCCTCCTTCCAGTAGTGGTGCGCGTCGTCGGTGACCTTGCTGACCGCGTCGAGCATGAATTGCCCCTCGGACCACGGTACGTTGTCGTCCGCGGTGCCGTGGATGACGAACGCCGCGCGGTGGGCGAGGTTGCCGATGAAGTCCGTGGTCTTGCTGTGGGCGCGGGCGCGGTTGAACGGGTAGGTGGGTTCCTTGGCCTGGCCGGCATAGCTGTAGAACGAGTTCCACCCGGCGCTGGGGCCGACCAGCGCGAACCGACCCGCATGGTGCACGCCGACCTGCCAGGTGCCATGGCCGCCCATCGAGTGGCCCACCAGGTACGTGCGCGTCGGGTCGGTCAGGAAGCGGGCTTGCGCGTCGTCGAGTGCGGCGATCGCGTTGATGCGCCCCCACTCTTCCCAGTCGAAGCCGAACGGGCGGCGGTTGGTGGCGGCGATGATCCACGTCCAGTCCCGCGACGAGTAAGCGCCGACCTGGCCGAACGCATCGACGCCCGCACCGTGCAGCGACAGCACCAGGGCATACTCCTTCGAGATCCCGTAGTTCAGCGGCGGCCGCACCCCGTAGAACTGTACCGAGCCGTCGTCGGGGCTGCGGAACGTCTGTCGGAAGTTGGCGTCGGGGGCAACCGTCGTGAATTCAACGGTGTGCGCATAGCTGTGGGTCCAGGCGGGCGCGTCGATCCGCAGTTCGGCCGTCCACTTCTGGTCCTTGTCCTTGGCCATCGCCTTGGGCTTGAGCAGGAACGGCACCTGCGTCACCGCGCCCCCCGCCAGCGCCGGCAGGGCCGTCTCCGACGCCTGAAACCACTCGTTCTCGACCACCCTTGCCGTCACATGCGTCGCACTGGGGCCGAACACCAGCGCAGGCACGCCCACCCAGCGTTCGGTGCCGTCGCCCACGCGAAAGTCGGGCAGCGTCCTGTCATTTCCGTTCAGGTACACCTCGTGGGTCGACGTCTGCAGCCCCACCGACAGCGTCTGCCCGGCGCGCGCCCGCAGGACCACCGCGTTCGCCCCGGCCTCCAGCCGCGCCGGCGACCGCAGGGCACCCGAACCGTAGACGTCGCCCGGCTGCCGCCGCCCGTTCACGAACACGTCCCAAGCCCGGTCGGCCCGCACGATCAGATGCATCGGCTGATCGACCGTGACCGTCGTCGCCGCCCACGCCAGCAGGTTGCCGTTGCCGCCGAGCGTGAAGGTGCCCCCCGCGTCGGGCTTGCGCTGCACCCAAGTGAAGCCGTAGGCCTTGGTGCCGGGCTTGGGGATGGCAAAGCTGCCGTCCCACAAGGCATCTTCGACCCCGTCGGTCGTGCCGGTGACGACGCCGACCACCCAGGCGCCCGCGGCGACGGCCGTGCCCTCGTCCGGCGGGGCGACGGCGGGCGGCTGCCACACGGCGGTGTCCGGACCCGCATCGGCGGCGTCACCCGTCGAGTCGGCGGTCACGTCCGCCGTCGTGTCGCTCAGGGTGTCGGCGGTCGCGGCAGCGTCGGGCGTGGTCGCGGGGTCACTACCGCAAGCGGCAGACCCGGCCAGCAGCCCCAGCGCGGCGAGCCAAGCGAGCCACGACGACAAACCGCAAGCGAGGTGGGGGAAATGACGCATGTGGGGCTCCTCAGGCGGCCGTGCGACCGCTTGGAACCGTGCTTCCCGTGTGGGTTTCTGTCAAGGCGGCGGCTCTTGCCGTCCCTTCGCAAGTGCCGCGAGCGGAAGGGAGCGTCGGCCCCCGCTTCAGTCTGCCAGCGGATTCACGAAGCGCACCGAACCACTACCGGTTTTCGACGGCGTCCAGGAAGGTCGAGACCCCCTGCAGCGTGTCCCCGAGCAGCGTGGCGTGGCCCTTCTTGGGGCCGTGGATGGTCTGGATCCAGCCCTCGATCTTCGTGCACATGCCGCCGGCCCGAATGCGCTCGTCGGAACCCTGCGGACAGGCGTCGCGGTACTTTGCCACCCGCCCCAGAAGCTTGCTGAAGTACTGGTACTTGTCCTTGCCCTTCTCCATCTCCACCGGGGTGTGGACACCGGCCTTCAGCTCGCGCAGGACCAGGATCGAGTCCAGACGGGCCTGCTCGCGTGCCTCGGACAACGGATCCGACGGGGTCCTCGACGTCTTGCTGATCGTCTGCTGCGGCTGCTTTCCGGTCTGCGGCAGGACATCGTTGCCCTTTTGCTCGGTCGTCGGAGCCTCCTGCTCAGGCTGCACCTGCTCGCCACCGCTCCCCTGCACCACACCGGGCCACAGCACCCGGGCCGCGTCGACCAGCGGCTTCTGGTGGTCCCTGCACGCCACGCCGACCGCCATCGAGAGGCGCCGGATCTCGTCTTTCTTCAGCTTGCCCTCGGCCTGGCTGGCCAAGGTCCGGAACCGCTGCGCGGCCATGCCGGCTTCCTTGACGACCTTCGACTCGTTGGGGTGCGTCTTCTCGTCCACCATGCCCCACGCATCGGTCATCAGCGTCCGGGCGTAGTGCTTGACGGCGTCGGCGGCGTCGGCAAGGCGGCTGAACTTCTTGTAAACCTTCTCCAACTCGACCACGTTCTTCGGCGACACCTCGCCACGCAACACGCCCAGACGGGACTCCAGATCCCGGACCAGTCCGCCCCCCGCGATGAAGCGATCCATGTTCTCCAATGCACTGGAGTTCGGGTCTGAGGTGGGGGAAGGCGCCTGAAGCTTGATCTTCTCGTAAGCGTCGTTGTCGTGGACCAAGGACTGCGGGTCCTCGAGCCCCCGCTTTCCCGACTTCTCACCGACGTGCTTGATGGTGTTGCGCAGGCCAATCCCGCGCGACTTCCCGCCGCCCTTGCCTTCCTTGAGATTGGCCGCCTTGTCCGGGTTCAGCTTGCCGATGAACGACTCGAACACTTCGCGTGCGTAGTCCTCGGCCAGCGCGCGCCCCCCGGTGTTCTTCGAGACGTCGTCGCAGTCCCACCCGGGCCGGTAATTGGGGTTGGGCTGGCCATTGGGCTGTGTCGGGAACTGCAGCCGTGGGTCGTGGCCGGTAAACGGCATCCCCTCGCCGTGCGAGCCGCGGTCCTCGTTGGCGTGCGCTGCATCGGCCAAGCGGTTCAAGCCCTCGCGGTAGTTCCCGACCCCTCGGCCTGAGGCGCGGTTGTATGAATCGGCCGCCTTCTGCACCAGGTCCTCGACCGCCTGCCGGTTGCGCCCGACACCGCCGTCGGACACATAGCCGCCGGCCTCGCCGTGCAGCGGCATCTCGTTCGGTAGGCGGACGTGAAACTCCAGTCGATCCCAGCGCTTCTGGCTCTCCTCGACGCTGGACTCCTTCGTCTTCACCTTGTCCTTGTTCGTCCACTTGCTCTTCTTCTTCTTGGTGCCCGACTCGACGGGCTTTTCGGGCTTGGGCGGGGTGTGGATGCCGTGGGCCTCGCGCTCCTTGACCAAGTCGTTTTCCTGGCCCTCAGCCATGTCGCCGAGGAACTGCTCCTTCATCTCGCCCGCAACCCCCAGATACTGCATGAAGTTCTGCTTCATCGACTGGTAAGTGCGATCCAATGCGCCGGCCTTGCGGGCGACGAAGTCCGAGGCCTCGGGGTCGATCTTGTCCTGCATCTTCAGGCCCACGTTGCGAGTGATGGCCTGATGCCCGTCATCCCACCACGCGGCCATGCGGTCTTCCGCCCCTGGCTGGGCGGCGTGCCCGGCCTCGTGGGCCAGAATCCCGCCACCTTCCGGGCTGTCGGGCGCGACGTCGCCGCGCAGGTAGATGTCCTGACCGCGGGTCAGCGCCTTGGCGCCCATCCGGTGCATTTCCGGGTCGGCTTCGCCCCCTGCGTGCAGGCGCGCGTTGCCCAGGTTCCCCGGCGAGAGCGGGCCGGTCCTCGCTGCACGTCGATCCGCGTCACGCTCCGTCGCATCGCCTGGGCTCGTCATCGCCGCGCGAGAGGCACTTGTGCGGGGATCTCCGGGCGGACTGACCGCCGCACGGCCACCCTCGTAGTCCAAGCCCCTCAGGGTCTTCACCAACCCCGTGCGGCCACCTTGCGGTGCCGGGGCGGATGGGGTGGGAGCCGGCGCCGCTGCGCTCTGGACTGGCTGTGCGCGCTCGTGTGCCATGGCGCCCTCCGTAAAATGCCTTCTGAGAAGCTGGATGGAATCCTAGGAATATCGCTCGATGGGCAGAATCATCGAACGTCCACACCGCTGGTCGGGTGTGGCGTTTCGTCTACGTGCGGCCCTGACGAGGCTGGCGCGGGTGTTCAGCCCACCAGACCGGCATCGCGCGCGGACTGGACAACCTCGACCACGGTGCGGACCCCGAGCTTGGTCTTGATGCGGTGAACGAACGTGTTGATCGTGCTCGGCGTCACCCCGGACTCAGCCGCGATGTCTACCGCGCGCTTGCCCTCCGCCAGCGCGCGGACCACCTCGACCTCGCGGTCGCTCAGCAGCTCCGCAAGGGTCTTGCGAAGGTCGATCTGGTGCTCGAACAGGAAGTCGGCCAGCGCGGGCGAGATGTAGCGCCTGCCGGAGTGCACCCTCCGGATGGCCTCGACCAGCTCCAGCGACGAGTGGCGCTTGCTGATGAAAGCACTGGCGCCCGCACGCAAGAAGGCGACGGCGTGGCCGTCTTCAGGATACATCGTGAAGATCACGACCCTCGGGGGGGCCCGGCAAGCGAGGACCTGCTTGACGAGCGAAGTCCCGTGACTTCCCGGCATGTTGACGTCGAGGACAACGACGTCGCTCCGGGCCTCGGCAAGCCGTTCCAATACCTCAGGCGCACTCGTGGCTTCACCGCAAACGGACATGTCGACCGTCTCGTCGAGGACGCGTTTGAGTCCCTCACGCACAATCGTGTGGTCATCTGCCACGAACACGCGGATCACGCTTCTACCTCCGTGCCCGGACGCCCGGCCGGCGCGCGGAACCTCACGACCACCGTCGTGCCCTCGCCAAGCCGGCTCGAGACCTCACATTGCCCGCCGAGCAGGCGCGAGCGCTCGCGGATGCCAAGCAGCCCAAACCCCGTACGCGGCGGGGTCATCGCCACGTCGAAGCCGCGGCCGTCGTCCCTGACCGTCAGGACGATCCCCTGTTCGGTGCCTCGGATCGAGATGTCGATCGTCCGCGGCTGCGCGTGCCGACAAGCGTTCGTCAATGCCTCCTGAACGATCCGATAGACGGCGGTCGTCTCGTCGTCCGGGAGTTCCTCCTCGTCGATGTCGATGTCCACGTTGCAACGCACACCGTGCTCGCGATGCGTGCGCTTGCCCAGCGTTTCGATCGCCGCCGTCAGCCCCGCTGTGGCCAAAGTGCCCGGTCGCAAGTTGTTCAGGATGCCGTCGATCGAGCCGTGGATGGCGTCCATCAGCTCCATCGCTGGGCCAAGGTCGCGATCCTGCGGTGCGACGTTGCCGCTCGCCGTCAGGGGTCGGTTCAGGCGGTCGACCTCCATGCGAAGTCCGGTCAGGGTCTGACCCAACTCATCGTGAACCTCCCGCGCGATGCGCGTCCGCTCCTCCTCCTGAACCGTGACCAGGTTGCTCGCCAACTGGCCGATTTCGCCCGTTTGCTCGGACACGGCTCGCTCCAGACGGCGATTGAGGCGGTCCAGCGCGACCTGCTGCAGGAAGTTCTCGCGCAGCAGCAGGTAGACGACGTGCCCAACGACGACGACCGTGACCGCCGACGCAGACAGCCACACCACGGGCGTCGCAATCATGGGGTGCGCCAGATGCCGAAGGTCCGCGAGAAAGAAACACGCCAAATACGAGAGGACGATGCCGGCCGTGACGACGATGCGCGGCCGCAGGTCGACGACCAACAGCACCGACAGCAGGGGCGCCGTGTAAATGCCGTAGAAGAGCGGTGACTCGAGTCCACCGGCCGTGCCCATCAGCCAGCCCGTGCCTGCCGAGACCACCCAGTAGATCGTGAACGCGACCACAAGCGGCCGCTCGGCAAAGTGCCGGCCCATGCGCAACGTCGCGAGCCCGACGGCGCACACGAACAGCACGAGCAGGCGCCACTGGACCAAGGCGTGGAAGACGGACTTGTCGGCGCCGAAGACGAATCCGTCCGTCGGCCAAGCCGCGAGCGTCAGGGCGATGATCACGACACCTGTGACCTCGAGCCCGCGAGTGGTCAGCCGGGCCGCAGCCGCCGCAAAAGCCATCCGGTCCGCCGGACCAAGGGAGTCCCTGCCTGCAACGCGCATGCCCGTTCCCTGAAGAAGGAAACCGGCGAGCATTCGGCCCGGATGCATTTGCAGACCTCCAAGGAGACCCAGCAAGAGTTCGCTGTCATTGCCCAACAACTCAGTATCGGATGACGTCTCACAAGAGTCCATCCATGGGGGGCAGGTGTCCATTTCCCCCGGCAACCGAAACGGTCAACGGTGAATGCCTGCCCCTGGAGGTCGGGCAAATCTCCAAGAATATGTCCTGATGCCAACGCCTTGCACCGACCGCCACAAACGGTGCGCCTTTCGATGGCGAACACCGCACGCAGACGGGGGTTACGGCGACAGGATGATGCCCCGCTGGACGTAATTGAACGTGCCGTAAGCGGACCCGCCGAGCAGGTAGACCGCGCTGTTCGTCAACAGACACGAAGCATCCTCGACAGGCTGACTGAGGGTGATCCCCGCCACGCTGAACGGCCCAAGGACGCCATCCACGATGTCCGCCTCGTCGACCCTGCTCAGGAATTGGTTGGCCCAGCCGCCGAAGACATAGACCTTGTTGGCCAGGGCAATGACGTTGGGGCGGTTCCGGTTGCCGGCCAGCTCGATGGTCAGCAGCTCGAAATCGCCCAGCGTGCCGTCGGGGTGGATGGTCGTCTTTTCGATGGTCGCCATGTCCTCGCCACCCAGGATGTACACGTCGCTGCCCAAGCGCAGCAGACCGTGGGTCCATCGGGCCTGCACGAGACCGTTGGTGACGACGGTAGCGCTGACCGGCGTCCGCACCAGTTCGGTGAACGGTCCGGTCAGTTCACCGATGGCGTTGACCGGCGCGACCTCAATGCTATCCAACTGCGGGTAGTTGCCGCCCATGACATAGACATGACCGTTGGTGACCAGCGTCTGGAAGTTCTGCCGCGCTGTCACCAGAGTGATCGGCAGGACCTCAAATTCGCTGGCGATGCCGTTGCTGTCCAGGACCGCCCGTTCCACGGAGGCCATCTGCCCATAGTCGTCGACACCTCCGAATACATACAGGTACTTGCCGATGACCTCTGCGCGGGCGGCGGCTCGGGGCACTGCAAGGGTCGTCATGACCGTCTTGAACGAGAAGACCAAGCCGTCCTGATCAGCCACGGCCTCGTAGATGACATTGGAAATGGGACCGTCGACGTACCCGCCCAACAGGTAGACCCTGTTGCCGAACTGCACCGTGGCCGCTCCTGCGACAGCGACAGGCAACTCCACAGAGCTGCCGTTGTCCATGAAGGGCCCGATGTTGTCGAGCACGCCGGACGGCCGAACCTGCGCCGCACCGACTTGATTCCGGCAGACCTTGTCGGTGCATACGCCTGTGGCGCAATCCCCCGCGTTGTTGCAGGTAGCACCGACGCAAGCTCCGCAAACGCCGCCGCAGTCGATGTCGGTCTCCGTGCCGTTTTGCACGCCGTCCTCGCAAGCCGAACAGGCTGAGCAGAGCCCACCGCAGTCCACCGCCGTCTCGCTGCCGTCCTGAACCCCGTTCTCGCACAGGCTTTCCACACAAACTTGGGTCGTCGCGTGACACATGCCCGAGGTGCAGTCGGTGTTCTGGCCGCACCCGCCACCCAGCGGGCAGGTCGCCGGGCAGGGTCCACCGCAGTCGGTGCCGGTTTCCGAGCCGTTCTTGGCACCGTCACTGCACGACGGCTCGTAGCAGACAAGGGTGTTCTCGTCGCAGGCGTTGGACTGACAGTCCGCAGCCCCGCTACAGCCGACGCCGGTCGCGCACTTGGCCGCGCAAGTCCCGCCGCAGTCCGCGCCAGTCTCCTGACCATCCTGTGCGCCGTCCTCGCACGTAGTGGCCACGCAGAACAGGTTGTTGGCGTGACACGCCCCGGACGCACAGTCCGTCGCGAGCTGACAACCTTCGCCGTCCGCGCACTTCGTCGAGCATGAACCGCCACAGTCAAGACCCGTCTCGTCGCCGTTCGCCAGACCGTCATCGCAAGCCGGCTCCGCACAAAGGGAATCCTGCGGATTGCAGAATGCCGACGCACAGTCGGTTTCGACCACGCACGCCAAGCCGTTCGCGCACTTCGTCGCACACGAGCCACCACAGTCTGCCGCCGTCTCGTCGCCGTTCAGCTCGCCGTCGTCGCACTGTGTAGCCACGCACAATTGGGACTGCGCGTTGCAGAATGCAGACTTGCAGTCGGCGCCCGTGGCGCAGCCCTTACCGTCTTCGCACTTCGTCGCGCACGAGCCACCACAGTCTGCCGCCGTCTCGTCGCCGTTCAGTTCGCCGTCGTCGCAGTGTGTCGCCACACATACTTGAGACAGCGCGTTGCAGAAGGTCGACGCGCAATCGGCCCCGGCCTGGCAGCCCTTGCCGTCGGCGCACTTCGTCGCGCAAGTCCCGCCGCAGTCCGCGCCGGTTTCCTGCCCGTTCTTCGCGCCGTCGTCACACTGCGTCGCCACGCACAGTTGGGACTGAGCGTTGCAGTACGTGGACTTGCAGTCGCCGCCCGTCGCGCACCCCAATCCGTCAGCGCACTTCGTCGAGCAGGTCCCGCCGCAGTCCGCGCCGGTTTCCTGACCGTTCTTCGCGCCGTCGTCACACTGCGTCGCCACGCACACTTGCGACTGAGCGTTGCAGAAGGTGGACTTGCAGTCGTCGCCTGTCGCACACCCCAGTCCGTCAGCGCACTTCGTCGAGCAGGTCCCGCCGCAGTCCGCGCCGGTTTCCTGACCGTTCTTCGCGCCGTCGTCGCACTGCGTCGCCACACACACTTGAGA
>CAJBNH010000173.1 GCA_903955385.1 uncultured Myxococcales bacterium
TCCGTTCGGCGGTCCCACGCCTCTCCGGTCGTCTCCATCGGTCGGTCCCACTTCCCTCCGGTCGCGACCGCCCGGTGATTCCTCGCCCTTGCGATCCTGTCCATTCGCCGGCTCACGCCCCTACGGTCGCGACTCCCCAGCAAACGTCAGTTCCACTTGCCCCTACCCGACGCGCCTACTTTCTGCTATCTCGCGCGCCCTCATGACCGCCTCGACCCCACCCCCCGACTCTGCACTGCGCGCTACGGCGCTGGGCCCCGCGCTGGCCGCCGCGCTCGTCCCCGGCGCGGATCCCGACGACTGGGCCGCCGAAGGCCTGTCCGACCTGCTTTCCGCCGATGTGGACGCCGATTCCGTGCCGGCGTTGCGTTCAGCGCAGGCGGGCATGCCGTACTTCACGCTGCTACGCGACCTGGTGCGCCTGGGCGAGGCGAGTTTCGTCTTGCGCTTGGCGGTGTTGACCGAGTTTGCCAGCTCGGATCGCACCCGCTGGGACCAGGACACGTTGGCCAGTCACTTCGCGTGGTTGCAGCCTGAGGCGCGCGCGGTCGTGCTGCGCTCGCTGCGCAAGGGCGGCTGGCTCGAGGTGATCGAGGGCTCCCACCGCCTGACCGACCGGGGCGAGGCGCTGTACGCCGTCATCAGCCGCATCCTGGGCATCGAGGCACAGGAAGGCGATCTGGCGCTGGGCGTCGTCAATGTCGAATTGTCGAGAGATCTCGGTCAGGAAGCCACCCCGGCGCTGAAGCACTTGCACCACAACCTGCGACGCATCGTGGACGGGGCGGAAGAAGCCGTCCGCAGCCACTCCGAAGTTCGCGTGCTCGAAGCCCGCGATCGCATCGGCCGCAACCTGGCCTGGGCCAAGCGCGCGCGCGCGTGCATGGAAGGGTTGGATCTCGCGGACGATGACCGCTATCGCGTGGCACAGGAAGTGGGCCAGACGCTTGGGGAATTGCATCAGTGGCAAGCCGTTCTTCAGCGCGCGATCGGCGACCTGAGCGCCAAGCGACTGCAGCTCGGTCGGACGGGGCTGTCGGTGACGGACGTGACCTCGTTCCTGATGCGCTGCGATCTGGAGACGCTGGCCGACTTTGGCCGTCCGCTGGTGTCGATGCCGGTGCAGCCGCTGTTCCTGATTCTGGACAACGCCTTGAGCGAGGCGGAATACGAGTACACCCAAGCGCCGGACTACATCGAGGGCATCGACGGCGTGGGCTGGGCCGAAGGGCCGCCGCTCGAGTCGCCTGCTGGCGATTTGGAACTGCCTGAATTTACTGCGCTCGACCGCTTCGTCGCGGACATCGCCGCGCTGGCGGCGAAGGGTGGCAGCCAGAAACTGTCGACGTTCGTGCCGCGCCGCGAGTGGGCTGAGAGCGCGTACCGCCTGTCGCTCTTGGCGCTGGGCGAGACGGTGGGGGGCTACAGCGCCGCCACGGGAGCCCCGGACGCCGCGACGGCCGCCGTGCTGCACGCCTTTTCGGAGAAGCCGTTCGAGGTGGAGGTCGCTGGCGATGGCTCGGACCGCGACCGGATCTACACCGAGTCGGCCAGTGAAGTGTCGCGGGGCGTCGTCCGGATCCGCGTGCCCGGCCACTGACGGTCAGGGCGCCGGACTCGCCAGCTTCGCGTAGTCCATCATCGACCAACGCTGCCACGTGTCGTGAAACGCTTGGGTATCCGCGCGCTTCCACGCTGCGTCGAGCAGGCCCAGTCGCCTCTCGAGCTGGGCAAGGTGCGGGTCGTCCGGGGTCCAGTCGCGGGCCCTGTCGAGCTCGGCGCGCGCGATCGCCATCCAGCCTCGGCGCAGGGCGTGGGCGGCCTGAAGGGCGTGCTGCTTTCCCAGCATGGCGCGGGTGGTCGAGTCCAGACGCTCCCGAGGGCCCAGGCGCCTGTCGATGGCGTCCCAAGCCTTCGTCCGTTTTTCGCGCAGGTCGACGAGGTCGTAGTCGATGCCTCGCTCATCCGCCGACAGCAAACGATGCACAAAGCCATGGAACCCAAAGTACGGAATCGGGATCCGCAGATCGGGGTCCTGTTCGGCGAACACGGGCTGCTCCTCGACACGGTCCAACAGCTGTCCGACCGGCGACCGCTGCAGCTGCGCCGCCGCCACTGCCAGCTTGCGCCACTCCGGATGCAGGCGCGCAAAGCCCGTCAGCCACGCGAGGCCGTGGTCGCCGTCTTCGGTATGGAAGCCCAGCGGTACGGTGGTCACGTCGGGGCGGCGCCCTTCCGCCACCTGCCACGCGAGTCGATTGTCCAGCAGATTCGCATCGTTGGCCAAGAGCATAGCACCCGGTGACAGCACGCCGTCGGTCGCCTGTTGCACGCGGTCCGGGGCCTGCAAGTTCGCGAGGTTCGTCTCGGGATCCGACACAAGCCGCACGACCCGCTGACCGCCGAATCCCAACGCCGTCGCGAGCACCAGACCTGCGAAGATCCGTTGCAGCCGCGGCTGGTTGTGCGTCGTCACGTCCACGGCTGCGGCGGCAAGGGCCACCCCCACCGCAACCAGCAACGACAGCATCGGCGCCCAACCGTCGATGGGCCAGCGCAGCAGCTCGTCGCTCCATGGCCGTCCGGCCTGCACCTGAATCGCCGCCAAGTGTCGAAGCGGAAACGAGAACCAGGCGAGCCCCAACGTCGCTGCGCCGGCGATCTCCAGCGCCAGAACGGTTTTCGCCTGTCGCCAGGCCCACTTCAAGGCCGCCGCCGCCGCCAGCAACACCACCGGCAGCGCGACCGCCGCTCGCACCGGTTCGTTGGCGAACGCCATCGCCAGCGTCGTCAGGGAAAGGGCAAGCGGTCCCAGCACTTTGCGTGCATGACTGGGCGAAGTACCGACTGCGCGCGAGGCCGTGACCGCCGCCAACAGCGCCGCCGTCACCGCCACCAGCGTGACGCCGTGTACGTCGGCGTGCGTAGCGACGGGCCATAGGGTGCCGCTGACGAACCATCCCGCGGCCGCAAGCAGCGCCCACAGCCCCGGCCAACGCACTGGGCGAGCCGTCCAAGCGAGCAGGTGGCGGACCAGACGAACCATCAGGAACAGCGCGAGTCCACACAGCAAAGCGCCGCTCCACGTCACTCGCGCGGCGTACGGTCCCAGAGGCAGCAGCTCAGCCACCGCGGACCAGGACAGCCAGGCAGGCGCGGCATGGCCCAGCTCGCGGGCGGCGGCGGTCAGCGCGCCCGAGCCGTGCCACGCCGGACCGGGCGCGCTGACGAGCGCAAGTGCGGATGCGCTCAAGGCTCCCACGCTCCACGCGACGCCATCCTGGGCCGCAGGCGGAACAACGGAGTGCGGTGGCAACGGGGCGGCGGAGGTGGTCATGCGGGGCTATCCCTGCGAGGCGGCGGGCGCGAAGACCCGCTCGCAGTGGGCGGACTGACCGGGAGACTCTTGGACCTCGACCAGTACCCGCTTCAGGCGAAGCTCGGGCAGTGCCGCCGCGACCCGTTCGACGAAGCGCGAGCACAGCAACCGCGCCAGCAACTCGCTGGACGTGTTCTCGATGTCCAGCAACGTCACGTCGCGGCGCGGGAACAGGTACTCGTCGCCGCGGTGCCAAGCGCGCACCGACACGTCATCAGCCTGCACGCGCAAGAACGGGTTGCGCAGGGGCAGCATCGTCCGGTGGTCCAGCTCGTCGCAGACGGACTTGAACAACGGTTTGACGACCAGGAAGTCGGCGACCAGGTAGCCGCTGTCCAGATCAGCGTCGATCTCGACCGAGGCGCGGTAGTTGTGGCCGTGCAGCTCCTCGCGGTCGCCGTTGGCGAAGATCAGGAAGTGGGCGGACCCGAAGTTGAAGTACTCCTTGGTCACACGGATGCCGAAATGCTCTTGATAAGTCGGGGACATGCGGGGCGGTCCGTCCTGGGCGCGAAGGGAAGAAGCGGGGCAGGGTGCCGTTGTTCAGATGCCGGTGGGACCGCGATAGACGCACGCGTTGGTGCATGTCTCGCCGATGCGGACTGAGGTGAGGCCGGGCAGCTGCGGCGCCAGACGGTCCCAGATCCAGCGGCTCAGCACCTCAGCAGTGGGATTGTCCAAGCCTTCGATCTCGTTCAGGTAGTGATGGTCCAGTGCGTCGATGATCGGACCCGCGACGGCCTTGAGGTCGCCGAAGTCCATCACCCAGCCCAACTTCGGGTCGAGCGGTCCCTTGACCTTGACGACACAGCGGAACGAATGCCCGTGCAGCCGCGCGCACTTGTGGCCGTCGGGCACGTGCGGCAGGCGGTGGGCAGCTTCGAAACGGAAAGTCTTTTCGAGTTCGAACATGGTTGGCGAGCCTAGCATGGGTAGGGGCCTTGACCCAGATGGGGAACGTGTGGGGCCGGATGCCACCTCAGGAAGTCGCTTGCTCCGGGGGGGCAGGGTCCTCAGGCTCCGGCAGCCCGGCCAGCCGCCTCGCACGGTCGTCCCACGCGGCCAGCAGCGAGACCGCAAGCATGAACGCAAGGTTGGCGTAGAACAGCCACAGCATCAGCGCGACGATACCGGTCAGTGCGCCGTACAGCGCGTCCATGCGGATAACGTCGCGCACGTAGATCGAGAACAGTCGCTGGCCCAGAAACCACAGCGCGCCGAATCCCAGCGCCATGACGCCCAGCCTGCCCTTGCCGACATCTCGCACCGACCAGCGCACCTGCAGGAAGAACAGCCCAGCCACCGGCAGCACTTGCGACGCCCCCAGCAGCAAGGCGATGCCGTCCACTCGGCCCATCGACAGCGTCGTCATGCTGGCAGCGGCCAGACGCACGCCCCACTCGGTCAGCGGCGCGACGATCGACAGCAACAGCGCGGCCAGGGCCATCACGAACACGATCATCGTTGCGAATCCGGCCGCGCGCAGGGCTGATCGGCGACGTCGCCCGAACACCGCGCGCACACCGGCGTCCAGCCGAGCGAACACCCCCAACGCCAACGAGATCGCCAGCACGGTGCCGACCACGCCGTTCGTCGTGCGGTCTTCGACCAACGCCGTTGCGAAGTCGCCAGGGTTCCAGGTCACGCCCGGCAACGCCTCTTGCAGCCACATCGACAGCCGCTGCAGCGTCGCGCCGCGCATCGCCAGGTCCAGGCCCGTCAGGCCGGTCGCCTCATCCACGGCGCCCATCACGAACCCGACGACAGAAAACGCAACGAACAGCGACGGAACGGCGGCGAACATGCAGTACATCGCAAGCGCAGCCGCGCGGTCCAGCACGTCGGCACGCAAGGCGATCACGACCGCGTCCGCCAGCACCGGCACACGGCGGCCAACGGCAGACGCCCACGCCTTCACTTGCGGAAGGAGTCGGGCGTGTAAGCCGCGTGGATCTTTCGAAGGGTGAGGCGCCATGTCCGGACAATGCAGAGGGGTTGGGTCGTTTTGGCGGTCGCGGGCAAGACGCGCTATCCTAGCACGCTCTGACCCGGGCTGCATTCTGGCGCCAACTGCTCGGACCCTGGTTTGCATCGGGTCTTGCGGTGTGCGCCGCCTCCCGCAAACGATCTGCCCCCTCGACCTCACCCTCGGCTGACGGAGCCCCATGGAAACGGCAGTACAAGACCTCTTTGGCGGCACCGGCTCGGCGCCACTCGCCATCATCGACCTGCTGATCAACCTGTGCATTGCGGGGGCGCTCGCGTTCCTGCTTGCCCAGCATTACCGGGTCTTCGGGTCCACGCTGGCCAGCCGCGAAACATTCGGCAAGGTCTTTCCGTTCGTCGCGCTGACCACGGCCCTACTGATTGCGATCGTCAAGTCGTCGCTGGCCCTGTCGCTCGGTCTGGTGGGCGCGCTGTCGATCGTGCGCTTCCGCACCCCGGTCAAGGAGCCCGAAGAGCTCGCCTACATGTTTCTGGCGATCACCATCGGTCTGGGACTGGGCGCCGACTACCGCATCGCAACCGTGTCGGCCGTCTTCGTGATCCTCGCGATCGTGACGCTGGTGCAGCTGCGATCGCGTCGGGTGGCGACGCGGAACCTCTACGTGAACCTGGGCATTCCGACCGGCGAGGGCGAGCTGTCCTCGGGCGCCATCGAACCCGTTCACGAAATTCTTGGGCGCCATTGTCGCGCCGTCGACCTGCGTCGCATGGACACCGAGCGCGAGCGGATCGAGCTGACCTACTTCATCGACGTGCCATCGGTCGACGCCCTCAGCGGGCTGACGGCCGAGCTCGAGAAGCGCTTCCCCAACGTCCGCGTGACCCTGCTTGATCAGGGCCGCATGCCGAGCCTGTAGATGCGCGTCCCCTTGCGAAAGCCCGTCGTGGCGGTTCCCAAGCGCTCAGCCTTTCGCCGGGTTTTGCGTGTGGCTTTGGGCGTGCTCCTTCTGCTTGTCGCAGGTGGAGGCGTCGGGTTTCTGGTCGCCGTGCTGACCACGCCTGAGAACGCCAAGCGTGGTGCCGACATCAAGACCTACGCCCGCACCTTTGCCCAGTGGTTCGAGGTCACCCCGTCGGCCCCGGTCACGCCGCTTGGGATCGACATCAAATTCAAGAATCTGCAGATCCTTCGCGATCGGCGCGCCAGCTGGGTCGAGGCCGGCGTGCGGCTTTCCGGAGAGAACGACCCGACGACTGCGCGGGTGCGTCTGGACGGCACCTCGACCGACGTCGCCATCAGCTTGGCAGGTGGCCCCGAGGACAAGGCGCCCGGCGATTTGGGTCGCGTGCGGCTGAACGTCAAGGGCGACGGGACGCTGTTCGGGATGCGCCGGGTCGTGCTCGACAGTCCCAGCCGTCCCGGCCTGCAGCACGAGGCGTACTATTTCGCGTCCCTGGAGCGTGCGGGAGTGCTGGCGCCGCGAATGCGCGCGGTCGACTTGGAAATTAACGGAAAGTCGTGGGGTTACGCTGTGCTGGTCGAGCAACCGGGCGTCGAGGGCATGCTGGCCCACGGTCGACCCGACGGCGTGATGGTCGGCTGGGATCCGACGCTGCCGGCGGGAGCAAACGCCGATGCCGCCGCGCTGCTGGACCCGCGCACCATCGATCCGCAGGTCGAGGGCGGAGCGAAACGCCTGGTGGGAACGCCCCTTGCCGCGCAGGCCGGTCTGGCGATCTCGATGCTGCGCGACCTGGTCAGCGGCCGCGTCGCCCCCGAAGTCGTGCTGGACATTCCCCGGACTGCTCGGTTCGTTGCGCTGTCAGAGCTCTGGGGCCTCGAGTCGGCCCTGCACTGGCAAGGGCCGCGCTGGGTGCTGCATCCCCTGACGCTGAAGCTCGAACCCTACGCGCGTTTGTCGGCGACGACCGGCGGTCCCGCGGGCGAGGGTCGGCTCTTCGTGCAGAAACTGATGGAGTCCAAGGTGTTCCGCGCGGAGTATCAGCGGGCGCTACAGGAAGAGGCCGAGAAGCTGCGGTCCGCCGACCACATGAACCGCCTGCGTCAGGACGTCGCGGCTCTGGTGCCCGTGTTGTCGGCCAGCGCGCTGCCCGAGTCGCCGCCGCCGGTCTCGCGGGTCGCACGTCAGGCGATCGACGCGCGTTCGGTGCAGGTCGTTCGTCCCCCTGAGGTCGCTGCCGTGCCCAACCCGCTGCTCGTCAAGGTCGCGCCGCAGCAGGCGCTGCCGTTTGCGCTGGTCGACGCTGCCCGCGGCACCGTGCAAGTGCCTGCAGGTACGTGGGAAGTGCCGGGGCACGTGCTGTTGCCTCAGGGCTGGTCGTTCACTGCGCAGGCGGGCGCTCGGTTGCGGTTCGCCGCAGGCGCGTGGCTGATCGTGCGTGGCCCGTGCCAGCTGGCCGGCACGCCAGAGGCGCCAGTCGTGTTCGAGGGCCGCGAGGTCGAGGGCAAACCCCAGACGTGGGGCGGCATTGCCTTGCTCGACGGCGGAAGCTACCGGTGGACGCACGTATGGGTCCGCAACGCGACGGGCAGCCCGGTCGGCGTCTGGCAGCCCCAGGCCGCGGTCGTGTGGGTCGGGGGGGACGCGCAAGGATCGAACCTGACGCTGGAAGCCGTCGGGGGCACGCTTGCGTCGTTGCGGGCAATGGGCGGCACGGTGCGCATCCAGGACACGACGGTTCAGGGCCAAAACGGCGGCAGCGGACTGAATCTGGCAAGTCTGCAGGGAACGGTCGATCGTTTGCGGGTCGACCGCGTCGGCGGCGACGGCATCGACGTCGTGGGCGGACAGGTTCAGGTCACCGACCTGCAGGTTCAGGACGCAGGCGGGGCAGCGGTCCGCGCAGGTGCCGGCGGCCGAGTGCAGGTGAATCGAGTAGTTGCGCAGCGCGTCGGCAACGGTCTGGTCGCCCGGGACGGAGCGCGGCTCCTCGCAATGGTCGGGCAGCTCGACACCGTGCGCCACGTCGGCTTTCTGGCGTACCAGCAGGCCCCGGGAAAACCCGCACAGATCGAGGCGCGGGACGTGACCGTCCAGACCGCCGGTCAGGATCACTTGTGCACGGGTGGAGCCCGCGTGTCCGTTCAAGGAAGGGCGCAGACGTGCTCGCCCGTGTCGGTTCAGCAGCTGGTGTCGGCCGGTATCGCCAGACCCTGAGGCAAGGCATGGACCACGGACGCAGCCAACGCCCCTCCACGCTTGACGTCCCCAAGGACCTGTCGTTCGACCCGGCGCGGTTGCCGCCCATCGACGACCCGCGCTACGAGGTCAAGTTCACGGCTGACGTGATCGACCTGCCGCATGTCATGGCGTGGATCACTGCGCACCGCCTCGGGTTTCGGCTCAGCTACCCCGATCGCGTTGTCAACAACGTCTACCTCGACACCCCCGGTCTGGACGCCTATTACGAGAACTTGGCCGGAGTCAGCCGCCGCGAGAAGGCCCGCTATCGCTGGTACGGCGAGACCCACGCGCCGGCCAAGGGCACGCTGGAAATCAAGTGCCGGCGCGACAGCATCGGGTGGAAGTGGAATGCGCGGGTGAACCACCCGATGGACTTGGACCAGCTGACCTGGATGGCCTTTCACGACCAGCTGCGCAGCCACGTCGACGTGCCTTTTCAGTTTCTGCTGGACTCGCAGGCCTTTCCCGCACTGATCAACCGCTATCGGCGAAGCTACTACGAGTCACGCGACGGCCTGTTGCGAGTGACCGTCGACCGCGACATCGAGCTGTA
This sequence comes from uncultured Myxococcales bacterium, assembly GCA_903955385.1. Lineage (GTDB taxonomy): Bacteria > Myxococcota_A > UBA9042 > UBA9042 > UBA9042 > CAJBNH01. Next base: position 9,086 of record CAJBNH010000173.1, read on the forward strand.
TCCTCAGGTCGGTCGAGCCAGACCGTCGTTCCGGTTTCGCGCACACAGCGCTCGTGCGTTGGTGATCGAGGTCAAGTGCGCGGCGCGACACAGGAATATCGCAGCGGAGGCCCTGACCCAGATGCCGTGGCGAGTCTCACGCCACTCGAAGTACGCGCTCGGGATCGAGTCGCTCGAGAACCTGTGATCTGCGGTTCATCTCGGACCCTCCGCACCCGTGTCAGGTTGCGCGCCAACGCCCCTGCATGGTAAGAGGCGCGCCGCTGCTCCCCCCAGAGCCCCAGTGTCGACCCGCCCGGAGAAGCCATGAAGATCCACGAATACCAGGCCAAGGAACTCTTTCGCCAGTACGGGGTTGCGTGTCCCGACGGCTACCCGGCGTTCACCCTGCCGGAGGCCATGGATGCGGCCCGCAAGCTCCCCGGGCCCATCTACGTCGTCAAGGCGCAGATTCACGCCGGCGGTCGCGGCTTGGGCGGCGGCGTCAAGGTGTGCAAGTCGCTGGCCGAGGTCGAAGAACGCTCGCGTCAGATCCTCGGGATGCAGCTGAAGACCCACCAGACCGGTCCCGACGGCCAGAAGGTGCGGCGCCTGTACATCGAGAGCGGCGTCGACATCCGCCGTGAGCTGTACCTCGGCATGCTGCTGGACCGGGATCGCGGCGAGATCGTCGTGATGGCGTCGACTGAGGGTGGCATGTCCATCGAGGACGTCGCGCACAACACGCCCGAGAAGATCTTCAAGGTCTGGATCGACCCCCGCGTGGGTGTCCAGGGCTTCCAGTGCCGCCAGATCGCGTTCGCGCTTGGTCTTGAGGGCAAGGCCGTCAACGCCTTCACCAAGCTGCTGACGTCGCTTTACCGACTCTACATCGACAAGGACTGCTCGCTGGTCGAGGTCAATCCGCTCGTCGTCACCGGCGACAACTCAGTCGTGGCGCTCGATGGCAAGGTCAACTTCGACGACAACGGTCTGTTCCGTCAGGCCGACATCCTCGCCCTGCGCGACCTGGACGAAGAAGACGCGCGCGAGATCGAGGCCAGCAAGTTCGACCTGAATTACGTGCAGTTGGACGGCAACGTCGGCTGTCTGGTCAACGGCGCCGGCCTGGCCATGGCGACCATGGACATCCTGAAGCACTACGGCAGCGAGCCCGCGAACTTCCTGGACGTCGGCGGCAGCGCCACGGCCGAGAAGGTCACGGCGGCCTTCAAGATCATCCTGTCTGACGCGCGGGTCCACGCGATTTTCGTCAACATCTTCGGCGGCATCATGAAGTGCGACACGATCGCCACCGGCATCGTGACGGCTGCACGCGACGTCGGGCTGGACCGCCCCTTGGTCGTCCGCCTCGAGGGCACCAACGTCGACTTGGGGCGTCAGATCCTCGCCGACAGCGGCTTGCCCATCATCTCGGGCGCGAACATGAAGGACGGCGCACAGAAGGCCGTCGAAGCGGCCAAGAAGTACGCAGCGTCGCTCGCCACCGTCGCCTGAACCACCCAGAGAACCCGTCCAGCACAGGGGGCCCATCATGGCCGTACTCGTCGACAAGAACACTCGTCTGCTCGTCCAGGGCATCACCGGCGCGACCGGCGCGTTCCACACCCGTCAGGCCATCGCCTACGGCACCAACGTCGTCGCGGGCGTCACGCCGGGCAAGGGCGGCACCAAGTTCGATGACGTGGTGCCGATCTTCGACACCGTCGCTCAGGCCGTTGCCGCTACCGGTGCCAACGCCAGTGTCATCTACGTCCCGCCGCCGTTCGCCGCCGACGCCATCATGGAAGCGGCCGATGCCGGCGTGCAGCTCATCGTCGCGATTACTGAGGGCATCCCGGTGGCCGACATGGTCAAGGCCAAGGTCTACCTCGAGGGCAAGCCGGTTCGCCTCATCGGCCCCAACTGCCCCGGCATCATCACGCCCGACCAGTGCAAAATCGGCATCATGCCCGGCCACATCCACAAGGCCGGTCCCGTCGGCGTCGTGTCGCGGTCCGGTACGCTGACCTACGAGGCGGTGGGCCAGCTGACGTCGTTGGGCGTCGGCCAGTCGACGTGCATCGGCATCGGCGGCGACCCGGTCAAGGGCACCGACTTCATCGACGCGCTCGAGCTCTTCCAGAACGACCCCGACACCAAGGCAGTGATCCTCATCGGCGAGATCGGCGGCAGCGCCGAAGAGCTCGCTGCCGAGTGGATCAAGGCCAACATGACCAAGCCGGTCGTCGCGTTCATCGCCGGACTCACGGCTCCTCCGGGACGCCGCATGGGCCACGCGGGTGCCATCATCTCAGGCGGCACCGGCACCGGTCAGGGCAAGGTCGCGGCGTTCGAGCGCTGCGGAGTCGTGGTCGCCCCGACCCCCGGTGACCTCGCGTCGACGCTGCTCAAGATTTGGAAGCCCTAGTTTCTTCACCACAATCGCATCACTCAGGAGATTGCACCGCATGGCCATCGAGTCCACGCTTTCCATCGTCAAGCCCGACGGCGTCGCCAACGGCCACATCGGCCACGTGATCAGCCTCTTCGAGTCGAATGGCCTGCGCATTCGCGCCGCTCGCATGGTCCGGCTGACCCAAGCCCAGGCTGAGGGCTTCTACGCTGAGCACAAGGGCCGCGGCTTCTTCGGCGAGCTGATCGAGTTCATGACCTCCGGGCCCGTCGTGTTGCTGGTGCTGGAAGGCGACAATGCCGTGCTGCGCAACCGCGAGCTGATGGGCGCAACCGATCCGGCGCAGGCCGCCGACGGCACGCTGCGCAAGCTGTACGCCGAGAGCAAGGGCCGCAACACGGTCCACGGCTCGGACAGCCCCGCCAGCGCTGCCCGCGAGATCCACTATTTCTTCAGCGAGTGCTTCGACCTGGTGTGACCGACCGGCCCAAAGCGTCGGACCGGCCGTGATGCCACACGTTCTTGGAGGTGACCCATGCGTGAGGTTTGGATCGTCGGTGCCGCGCGCACCCCCATCGGTTCCTTCGGCGGTTCGCTCGCGTCCGTGGCTGCCCCTCGGCTCGGCGCCGTCGCGATCAAGGCTGCTCTCGAGCGCGCGGGCGTGAAACCCGAGGCGGTCGAAGAGGTCTACATGGGCTGCGTCCTGCCGGCCAACTTGGGCCAGGCCCCCGCTCGTCAGGCAGCCTTGTTCGCCGGAATCCCGCAGTCGACCCCTTGCACGACCGTCAACAAGGTCTGCGGTTCGGGCGTGAAGACCGTGATGCTCGCCGCATCGCAGATCCGGGCGGGCGACGCCGACATCATCGTCGCGGGCGGCATGGAAAACATGAGTCAGGCGCCGTACTACCTCGACAAGGCGCGCGACGGCTATCGGCTGGGTCACGGCCAAGTCGTCGACGCGATGATCAAGGACGGTTTGTGGGACGTCTACAAGGACTTCCACATGGGCAACGCGGCGGAAATCTGCGCGGCCGACAAGGGCATCACCCGCGAGGCCCAGGACGCCTTTGCCGCCGACAGCTACGTCAAGGCCCAGAAGGCCGTTGCCGACGGCGCCTTCAAGGCCGAGATCGCTCCAGTGCCCGTGCCGCAGCGCAAGGGCGACCCCGTGATGGTCGACACGGACGAAGAGCCCGGACGCGGTGACCCCAAGAAATTCGCAAGTCTTCGTCCGGCCTTTGACAAGAACGGCACCGTCACGGCCGCCAATGCCTCGTCCATCAACGACGGCGGCGCAGCAGTGGTGTTGGTGTCCGCAGAAAAGGGCCGCGAGCTGGGGCTGAAGCCGTTGGCGCGCATCGTGTCCTACGCATCGTTCGCGCAGGCTCCCGAGTGGTTTACCACGGCACCCGTGTTTGCAGTGCAGGGCGCGCTGGCCAAGGCGAGGCTGGACGTCGCCGACATCGACCTGTTCGAGATCAACGAGGCATTCTCCGTCGTGTCGATCGCCTGCGCCCAAGGGCTGGGACTCGATCCGGCCAAGGTCAATGTCAAAGGCGGCGCCGTCGCTCTCGGTCACCCCATTGGGGCCAGTGGCACCCGAATTCTCGTGACCCTGCTGCACACCATGGCCGAGCGCAACGTTCGGCGTGGTCTGGTCAGTCTGTGCATCGGCGGCGGCGAGGCGGTGGCCTTGGTGGTGGAGAGGGACTGACCGCGTGCCCAGCCGCCCCGGCCTCTGTGCTCGACCCGCGTTTCGCATCGGGTGGATTGCGGGTCCCTGTGGTGACTCGCTTTGCCGTAGGTTGACCTCAGAAGAAGTGACGGATTGCGCAGCCCCCTGACTCCCAATCGGTTCAAGTAAGCCGCTGTGCGGTCTGCCTCGCTTGACAGTTGGGCGGGTTGCCCTAGCCTTCGCGTTCCGTCCTCTATCAAGGGCGCTTTCAACGTGGTGGTTCGGCCGTGTGCGGACTCGTAGGCATGTTCGATCGCCAGGGACACGCGGCGCGCCACCGTGATGCGGTGCAGCGCGCGACGAACGTGCTTGCCCACCGCGGCCCCGACGATTCCGGCTACCTGGACGATGGTCCCATCGCGTTTGGTTTCCGCCGCCTGTCGATTCTCGACCTGACGCCGGCGGGTCATCAGCCGATGACCTCGCATGACGGCGAGTGGGCCGTCGTATTCAATGGCGAAATCTACAATTACCGGGAACTGCGGGCCGAGCTCGTCTCGGCGGGCGTGGTTTTTCGCAGTGATAGCGATACTGAAGTGCTGGTTCAGGCCCTGTGCCTTTGGGGACCGCGCAGCTTCGACCGCTTCAATGGCATGTGGGCCGTCCTTGCGTGGCACCGTCCATCGCAGACCCTGTACGCGTGCCGGGACCCGTGGGGCATCAAGCCGCTCTATGTCAGTGAACTGGGCGAGGCAACCGTTTTTGCTAGCGAGATCAAGGCCTTGCGATCGATCGGGTGCAGTACCCGCGAAGTCGACCCGGTGGCTGCTCGAAGGTTTCTGGATGAAGGTGAGCTCGACGTCGATACGCGCACGATGTTCCGGGACGTGAAGCGTCTGCAGCCCGGCACCCTGTACAGGTATCGTGCGGGCGAACCCGTCTTCGAGAGTCGCTATCAGGAAGGCGCGCTGACGGCCAACGTTCCGCTGTACACCCACGACGAACAATCCGAGCAGACCTTCATCGAGCTGTTCCGCGAGGCGTTCCTCTCGTCCGTGCGCCTTCGTTTGCGCGCCGACGTCGAAGTGGGCACCTGCCTCTCCGGTGGGCTGGACTCCACGGCGATCGCTTGTGCGACCGGGCGGTTTCTGGACGAAGAGGGCGTTCCCGAGTGCCGTCATGCGTTCACCGCGCTGTTGCCTGAGTACGACGAGTCGGCGTTCATTCGTCCTGTTGTCGAGCAAGTGGGTGCGAACTGGCACGTCACGGTGGCCAGCGACGACCAACTGATGGCAGACGCTACCCGCTTCTTCGAGATTCACGACGAGCCGGTGCACAGCCTCAGCCCTCTGGCCGGTTTCATCGTGATGGGACTGGCGGCGCGTAGTCAGGTGAAGGTGCTGCTCAACGGTCAGGGTTCCGACGAGCTGCTGGCCGGATATGACTCAAGCGTCCTGCCGCACTTGCGGTCGCTGATTCGCGAGGACGGCCTCGGTTACGCCTTCTCTGAGGGACGAGCGCAAGCAGACTCCGCGGCCATCGGAGTAGGACTTGTGGCAAGGGCGCAGGCGGGACTGCTGCTGAACGCGTTGCCCCCAGGCGTCGAGACGAGTCTTCGCAGGGCTTGGGCTGCGCTTGAACTCGGGACCGGCCACTACGCGATGCCCGGAGGACCTTTGGGGGCGCCGTTGGCCCAACAGCATCGCCCCTCAGAGGACCTGCAAGTCGCCTTGCTCGATCAGGTCTACCGCTCCCCATTGCCGCTCTATCTGCGCATCGAGGATGTGAACTCGTCGGCCTTCTCCCTCGAGGCCAGGCTGCCGTTCCTCGACCCGAATCTCGTTGCAGTGGCACACGCAGCGCCCGCGCGGCTGCTGCGTCGTAACGGTCTGAACAAGTACATGCTGCGGCAGATTCTTCCGGGGCTCGTCCCCGAGGTTGTGTGGCAACGACGCGACAAAATGGGCTTTCCCGTTCCGGTCGGCCGGTGGCTCCGGGGTCCGCTGCGCGAGCTCTTCACCGAAACGCTGTCCGAGGCGCGCTTGCGTCGACGCGGGTGGTATTCGGTCTCGCGGGTGACCCGCGACGTCGACCGGTTCTTGCAGGACCGGACTCCCGGGGCGCCGCCGCCGCCCGCGCTGATGCGACTGTTCCTGCTCGAGCGTTGGGCACGTAGCCAGCTCGATCAGTGAAGCTTTCGTCTTCAATTCCAGACAATTGCTGCACAGGTTCGGCCGCCGATGCGGCTTGACTTTCGGGGTGCTGTCCGCCTAGCTTGTACCCTCTCTCTTCCCCCCGCTCCCGTGATGTGGAGGATTCGATGCACTGCCTGTCTCGCCTGCAGAATTCGACGGTCGCCTGCTCTATGCCCTTGGTCCTCCTCGCAGCTCTGGCCTTCGGGACGGCGGCGTGTGGCGGTGGCGACGCCGCTGCGACGGACACCACGGTTGCGGACTCGGCGACCGATGCGACCAGCGACACGGTGACCGAAACCGTTGACACGCAGGACGTCGCCGATTCCTCAGGAACCGATACAACGGCGCCCGATACTGCGGACACCACGTCGACGGGCGACCCTTGTGCAAGCCTTGTGGCTTGCGCAGTGAAGTGCCCGGCCAAGGGTGACGCGGCGTGTCTGACCAACTGCGCGGCGAAGGGATCGGCCACGGCAAAGGCTGCGTTGGCGTCCTACAACGACTGTGTGGTGGCGGAGTGCGCGGATGCAACGGAGACCCAGGCGCGCAACGCGTGCGGTCTGCAGCAGTGCTGGGAGCCTTTGGCCGCGTGCGCCGGGCTGGGCCAGGGCGACTGGGACTGCGTCGACACGGGCGCCTGCGCGGCTCAGTGCGTGACCGGCGACCTGCCGTGCCAGTTCGCGTGCATGCAGGGCGGCACCAAGGAAGCTGCGGCGGGCTATGCCGGGGTCAGTGCCTGCATCCTCGCCAACTGCGGGACCAAGCAGCCCGGTGCGCAGACGGACGAATGCATCGCCGCCTCGTGTGCCGGCGCTGCTCAGACGTGCACGGCCAACGGCGGCCTCGATTGTCTCGAGAGCGAGAGTTGCCTCAGCCACTGTCCTGAGTTCCTGCCCTCCAAGCCCAACCACTGTCCGGCCGTCTGCAACCTCGTCACGGGCGCCGGCGCGAAGGCGATTCGGGACAGCTATGAGGCGTGTACCGCCACTTGCGACACAAAGACCAACAAATTCGCTTGCATAGTGGAGACTTGCACCGCGGAGCAGCAGGCCTGCTTCGGCGGCACCGGAGCCGACACCTGCCAGATGGTCTACAACTGCGTGAAGGCGGACTGCGACGGCGTCGGGGGAACTCCGGCCTGCGTGCGTGCCTGTCTGGACAAGGGCTCGGCCGCTGCCCAGGACGCGTTTGTGCAGTACGAGGGCTGCCTGCTGAACCAGATGGACACGACCGCCGCACAGACGTACGGCTGCGCGTTCCCGTATGACGAGGTCACTTGCATCAAGCAGGTTGCCGGATACTGCAGTCCTGAGTACGCAGCCTGCTTCCCCAACTGATCTCGGGCTGGATCGTCCTGCGAGGCACATGTCCAAGCATCGCGAAGGCGATCTGATGCCGGTGGGCGAGGCGCTCCGCATCGTTCTCGAGCACGTGCGCCCGCTGCCGGCTGAGGTCGTGTCGCTGCGCGATGCGTTACACAGCACGCTTGCCGCTGATGCCCTTGCGGACGCCGACCAGCCGGCCTTCGACCGCGCGGCGATGGACGGAATTGCGGTGCGTTCTCAGGACTGCCGACAGTCCGGCACGCTGCTGCGCTCGATTGGCGAGGCCGTGGCCGGTCGCTCCTTCGTTGGCGAGGTCGCTGCCGGTACCTGCGTGCGAACGATGACCGGGGCCATCGTGCCTGCGGGAGCGGACGCCGTGGTGCCCTTCGAGAAGGTCCTCCGCGAGTCCGAAGGTAGCGACGGAGAGGCACTTTGGCGCCTGCCAAGCCCTGTCCACGCCGAGGCCAACGTCGCGCGCAAAGGCAGCGAAGTTCACCAGGGCGAGGCAGTTGTGTCGGCCGGCACCGTGTTGGACGGGCCCCGCATGGGTGCGCTGGCGGCGTTCGGTCATGCCCAAGTGACGGTCCACCGCCGTCCAGAAGTCGCGCTACTGCCCACCGGAAACGAGCTCGTCGGCGTGGAGCAGACGCCGGGACCCGGACAAGTTCGCGACTCGAATCGCTGGGCGCTCGCTGGGCTGCTTCAGGCGGCAGGGGCGCACGTGCGACACGGTGAGGCCGTGCCCGATCGGCCGCAGGCGCTGCGAGAGGCGTTGGAGCACGCGCTGGCCGAGGCCGACGTTGTCGTCTTGTCGGGTGGCGTGTCGGCCGGGGATTACGATCTGGTCGCCGCGGCACTGCGCGAGGTCGGCGCCACCGCGCTGGTGCATCGCGTTGCCATCAAGCCGGGAAAGCCGTTTCTGTTCGCGGTGAAGGGCGACAAGCTGATCTTTGGGCTACCAGGCAATCCGGTCAGCGCCGCCGTGTGCGCCGTGCTGTTCCTGTTGCCCGCGCTGGCCAAGCTTCAGGGCGAAACCTCGCCGGCATGGCGGCTGATGCCGGTTGCCGCGGGTCATGCCGTCGGTGCGGGCGGGCCGCGAACCGAGATCCTGCCGTTTCGGCTGGTCTTCTCGCCGTCAGGGGCCGAGGCGCATTTGGTCCGCACTGCTGGTTCCGCCGACCTGACACACTTCGCCACCGCAGACGCGTGGGTCATGCGACCGCCCTCCGCTCCAGAGGTGTTGTCCGGCGGAGCCTTGGCGATGTTGTGGTGGCCGCGTCCTTGAGTCGTGATTGCCGATCGGTCAGTACGGGGACCGCAGCAGGGCCGCCCGCAGCTCGCCGATGGTCGCAAACGCGTTGTCGCGGAAGATGACCTCATCGCCGTCACCGAAGCCGGCCTTGCCGACGCCGGCCAGCACCAGATCGACCGTCACGTTCAATGCGAGCTGGTCCTTGGTCACGGGCTCCCCGGGGCGCTCGGTCGCCTTCCAGACGTGGCCAGAGAATTTGCCGAACTGCTTCTTGATTTCGCACTTGTAGGTCGCCATGGGGCTCCTGCTGCAAGGGTAGGTTCGGCCGGGGGGCCGTCGTGTGCGGTTCAGCCGTGTCTGCGGTGCTGCCGACGATACTAGGGTGGGTATCCAAGGTTGTCGATGGTCGGCGACGCCGCCTTTGGATTGACTTTCCCCGACGCAAGACTAGGATTTACCGCTTCCAGCGCGTTGCCTCGCCAAGGCACGCCGAACCTTCCAGCCCGATCCCGCGCGATGCGGCCGACCAGGAGCGACCACGATGAAGCGTCTTTCCCTTCAGGCACTTGCCTTCCTTGGCGTGGCCGCTTTGGCCCTGACTGCTTGCGGCACCACCGACAACGCTGATGTCGACACGACCGCCGCCGGTGACGTCGTTGCCGACACCACGACTGGCGACACGACCCCGGCGGACACGACCCCGGTCGACACCGTGGTGCCCGTTCCTTGCGATGGCAAGTGCCCGGAAGCCCTGTGTGACACGGCCACCAACACCTGCAAGGTTCCCTGCGACGGCAAGTGCCTCGCCGACGAGTCCTGCAACGCCGAGAACAAGTGCGTCAAGCAGATGTGCAAGGATCCGACGTTCGGCACCAACCTGCAGAAGATGTCGAAGATCGAGATCGGCGTTGCGGACGATGGCTGCGACCTCAATGACGACGGTCTGGCAGACAACGCGTTGGGCAAGATCCTCAAGCAGCTCAACTTCCTCAGCAAGGCCAACGACACCCTGATCGAGCAGATCGCCACGGGCACGCTCGTCCTGATCTTCGAGCCTTCCGCGTACAAGACCGATGGCACCCCGTTCGACATGAATCTGCTGCTGGGCGACGGCGACGCCGCGGCCGGTACCTGCGACTACACGACCGGCGCCTGCAAGTACACGGTCAAGAAGGCCAGCTACGACCTGCTCGCCCAAGTCACCGGCTTCTGCCCCGCGCTCGTCAACTTCGGCGGCGCCACCATCAAAGACCTGAAGCTGAAGGCCGGCAGCAAGGAGCAGAAGTTCGCGCTTTCGTTCCCGATTTCCGGCATTCCGCTGTCGCTGACCATCAGCCAGGCTCAGGTCGAAGGCACCGTCACGACGGCCGAGAAGTGGGTCGACACCAAGAGCGGCAAGGTCTGCGGCGTCATCGCCAAGGAAGACCTCGAGAAGGCCGTGGACGCGGTTCCGGACGAGACGATTCTCGCCCTCGGCATTGGCGACAAGGCGGCGGTCAAGGCCCTGCTGCAGACCATCATCCAGCCCGACATCGACCTCGACGGCGACGGCGTCAAGGACGCCGTGTCGATCGCCCTCAAGTTCGAGAGCGTTGAGGCGACGGTCACCGGCTTTACCCCCGAGACCACCACGCCGTAATCGCACGGACTCTGATTGAACGGGTGGCGGGGTTCCTTCGGGGGCCCCGCCACTCGCGTTTTTGCGTGCGAGCAGGGCAGGGAATCGCAAGCAGGCGCCTCGCTTCGGGGGGGGACAAATCCGGCACCGCGCCTTGACAGGGATCGCCTTTGCCCGTAGCTTACCGCGTCGCTGAGCGGCATGTGCTGCTGCCCGGTCGCTCTTGGAGTGGTAGTTCAGTTGGTTAGAACGCTGGCCTGTCAAGCCAGAGGTCGCGGGTTCAAGTCCCGTCCGCTCCGCCAATCCCTGACCGTGCCTTGCAGCCGGAGCCGCCCCGCGGCGCATGGGCGAATAGCTCAGAGGTAGAGCTTCGGCTTTACACGCCGCGGGTCGCAGGTTCGATTCCTGCTTCGCCCACCCTGTCAGGGAACCCTTTGGAGTGGTAGTTCAGTTGGTTAGAACGCTGGCCTGTCAAGCCAGAGGTCGCGGGTTCAAGTCCCGTCCGCTCCGCCAAGTCCCCAACATTGAAACAGGAATTCCGCAACGCTGCTGTGCGATTGCGGTGTTCCGGCTTGTAAGTGGTCGTGCGTCCGTCAGACCGGATGCAGGCTTGTCGCGTAGACTTGGGTCGGTCTTGGCTCGGGCAGCGTCGTCAACCGCACCAACGCCCTTCGTCCAGCCCAGCGCGCTACGTGCTCATCGACGCGGATCTGGCTGCCTGCGGCGATTCTCAACAGCACCAGCGGGTCCAGTGCCTGTTCGACCACGCCAGCCACCGACGGCCGGTGCCCGACAAGGGCAGCTCGCAGCTCCAGCCGCGGCTCGGGAATGTGCGACAGTTGCAAGTGCATGCTCGCGATGGCGTCCAGCAGGTGGCAGACCGTCCCGCGCTCATCGCCGTTGCAGGGCACGCGCACCTCGATGTGGGCTCCCGCAGGCCCCGACACCTTCGCGCCCCACTCCCGCAGGTCGCCCAAGCTCCCGGCAAGGACGTGACGGGCGATTTGCTCCAGCGCCTCAGGACCATAGGTCATGCCGCCTGCTCGCAGCTGGCGCACTTCTATCAGGGCATGAACGGCAGCGATGTCGAAGTCACTGCGACGCACATCGACGCGCACGGCGGGCATGCCGGGGGGCGTGCGGCGCAACAGCGGCGCGGACGGCGGGCGCAGGTTGACGCGCTCCACGGGTTCTCCCGCCAGCTCACGCCGGTGGGCAAGGCGAAGCGTGCGCAGCGCCTGGCGAACTCCGTGGGTCGACAGGGGGCGTGCGGCGGCGTCCTTCTCCAGCAGGGGAGCGAGCCACGCTTCGAAGCCGCGCGGAAGCAACTCGGGAGAAATGCGGCTGGAAAGGGGCGGCGGCGGCGTGTACAGGTGGTGTTGGCACAGCTCGAAGGCGTTGCTGCCGATGAAGGGCGGCTCGCCGGTCAGCAGCTCATACGTGACACAACCCACCAGATACAGGTCGGTCCTGGCGTCGACATGCAAGCCGCGAATCTGCTCCGGGCTCATGTAGGCAGGGGTGCCGACGACACCGACGTCCTCAGACTGCACGACGGGACCGGGTGCCTGAGCGATACCGAAGTCCACCAGCTTGCACTGTCCAGGAGTGCCGTCGCGGGGCAGCATCACGTTCTCGGGCTTGACGTCGCAGTGGACGACGTCGGCATCGTGGCACGCGGCCAGCGCTCCCAACAGGTTGTCCAGCACCATCAACCCCAGCGTCGGGTCCAGGCCGCGACCTTCCCGCAGCACCCGGTCACGGACGCTTTCGCCTTCGACCAGTTCCATGTCGATCAGCAGGCGACCTTCGCGGGTGCGGCCAAAGCGGTGCAGGCTGGCGACCGACGGGTGGGTGACCAGTCGGACGAGCTTGGCCTCCTGAAAGAAACGCTGTGCACTCGAGGCGTTACTGGCGTACTCGTCGTTCAGCAGCTTCAGGGCGACCACGCGCTTGGTCAGCCGGTCCTCAGCGCGGAACACGGTGCCCATGCCGCCGACTCCGACCTGCTGCACGAGCTCATAGCGCTCGTCCAGAACGTCCCCCGCTTGGCCGACAAAAGCCGTCACCAGCTCCAGCGACGAGCCATCGGAAGGACAGACGCGTCTCTGACCGCGGAAGTGCCGGCGGCACTTGCGGCAGAACAGCAGATCAGGTTGGAGATTCAGGCTCTTCATGCGTCCGAGGCGAGCGGAATGGCAATGCGCCCGCTATCGGCGACGGTAGACGCGATCGGTCGAGGCGCAAGAAAATCACCTTGCGCGGTCTGCGACTCCACCCTCGGAGCGTGGCGGCCCTCTTTACACTTCGCCGCCGCTGCACTACCAAGGCCCCTCCTTTCCAGACCCGACCGATCGCCCAAGCCCAGCGGAACCCATGCGCATCCTGTTGACCAATGACGACGGCATTCACGCCACCGGCATCGCCGTGCTCGCCCGCGTTGCGGAGCGCTTTGGTGAGGTTTGGGTGGTTGCGCCTGACACGGAGCGAAGCGGCGTCTCGCACGCCATCACCCTCTTCAAGCCGCTTCGGCTCAAGCAGATCCAGCCCCGCTGGTTCGCTTGCGACGGCACGCCGACGGACTGCATCTATCTCGCGCTGCACCAGATGCAGATCGCGCCGGATTTGGTGCTGTCGGGGGTCAACGCCGGGCCCAACCTCGCGCACGACGTGTTGTATTCCGGAACGGTGTCCGGGGCGCTGGAGGGGGCGCACTGGGGCGTGCCGAGCCTCGCGATCTCGCACTGCAACAGCAAGGAGACGGACATCGCCGCGCTGGAGCCGATGCTGGGAGAGATCCTGACGACCCTGCTGCCGACCGCACTCGAGTTGGGTGGGGCGTTGAACGTCAACCTGCCGTCGGTGCACCGCGCGCCCTACGCCGGCATCGCGGTGACCAGCTTGGGGCGCCGCTACTACTCGAACGAGGTCATCGAGCGCAACGACCCGCGCGGCCAGCCCTATTACTGGATCGGCGGAGCCAAGGTCACGATGCCGGACCTCGAGGGCAGCGATTGCAACGCGATCCGCGACAACCTCATCAGCGTCACGCCCTTGGGCGACGATCTGACGCGCCACGCCTCGGTGTCCCGCGCGGCCGAGCTCCTGGCCCACCACGGAATGCGCCCCGCCACCACCGCCTCCGCCCCGGACCCGGGAGCCTGAGGACGCCCACAGACCCATCGGAGAATCCCCATGCCGCTCAAGCCCTTCACTGCTCTGGTCCGCGATGTGCCCGACTTTCCCAAGCCCGGCATTCTCTTCAAGGACATCACTCCCTTGCTTCAGAGCGGCCCGGCCCTGCGCGCTGTGGTCGATGCGCTGGTGCACGAGAGCCGATCTCTCAACGCCGACGTCATCCTGGGGATCGAGTCGCGTGGCTTCCTGTTTGCCGCGCCGATGGCCTATGCGACTGGGTCTGGCATGGCGTTGGTCCGCAAGCCCGGCAAGCTGCCTGCCGATACCGTCAAGCTGAGCTACGCGCTCGAGTACGGCTCCGACCAGATCGAGATGCACGCCGACGCCATTCGTCCGGGCCAGCGCGTCCTCATCGTCGATGACGTGTTGGCCACTGGCGGCACGGCACTGGCGACCGCCCAGCTGGTGCGATCTGTGGGAGGCGTGGTGGCAGGCTTCGTGTTCCTGATCGAGCTGGATGCGCTGGGGGGGCGCAAGCGGCTCGAGGGCACGCCGATCGTGTCACTGCTGCACTACTGAGCCAGTGCCGCCGCCCGTTCTCATGGCCATCCAAGTGCCTGTGTTCGTGCCGCGCTTGGGGGACTCACCGGGCTTCCGTCTCGCCTTTCGGAGCCAAGCCGTTCGCCGCCCGGAAGTCGTTGACACCTGAGCGGTGCCTATGCGTTACTCCAACCTTGGTCCCGTCCCGACCCTTGTCGACAAGAGGACGCGCAGTCCCATCGGCAGTTCCGGGGACGCGTGACGGGGACCGCGTCGTGGTCGAAGTGTTCGAACCGTTGGGAGTGGCATGAGCCAGTTCGAGGTCATCCGTGACCTGGGAGAGACGCTGAAGGAACTCCTCAAGGAGGCCTTCAAGTCCTCTGGCTTCACCACGGTCACGGTGACCACCGACCGCCCCAAGAAGGACAACATCAAGAACCTGCCGATGGTGAGCAGCTATCTGTATCACGTCGGCTTCGCACAGAACTACCGCGAGCGCACCGAGTCGTTGGTATCCACCCATGACAAGCAGGGGAACATCGTCGAGTTCTTCCGAGACGCCCCCGTCTACTTGAACGCGCATTACGTGGTATCGGTTTGGGGTAACTCGCCGGGTGAGGAGAACCTCCTGCTTGGCCTGATCATCAAGACGTTCCTGGAGCACACGATCCTGACGGGAGAGGACCTGCGCGGCGAGTCGTTCTATCCGGACGACAAGCTGAACATTTACCCGAACCTGCAGGCGGATCACAACGACCTGATGTCTTTCTGGCGTTCCATGAACGAGGAGATGCGTCCGGCGTTGTTCTACTACGTGCGTTTCCGGGTCGAATCCGACCGCAGGTCTTCCGAGGTGCGCCGCGTGATCGGCAAGGACATTGCCGTTCATCGGTAGCTGAGGGGACCAAGCCCGGGCACACGTGCCTCCCGGGTCTAGCGAGCGAGCCCGGCGGCGCATCCGGGTGGACGGCACGAGTGGACTACGGCAGCCGTCGGGGCTGTCCGAGGGAGTTTCCTAGCAGGGGCCATGGGGGCTCCACGACAGAAAGGGGATGAAGCAATGGCAACTTCTTATCTTTCGCCAGGTGTCTACGTCGAGGAAGTCGATCGGGGCACAAAGCCTCTTGAGATGGTCGGCACGAGCACCTGCGCCTTCTTGGGCGAGTGCACCGTGGGTCCTGTCAACGAGCCTATCCTGTGCACCAATTGGTCGCAGTACACGAAGCACTTCGGTGACTTCCAGAACAGCGAGTACTTGGCTCACGCGGTCTACGGCTTCTTCAACAACGGCGGTTCGCGCGCGTTCGTCCTGAACGTGGGCAATTGGGAAGAGGTCAGCAAGGCCGATCCCAAGGACGGCAAGCCGAAGCTCGCCAGCAAGGCGGCGCTTTACATCGGCACCGACAACGGCCCGGGCACCCGCACCGGTCTCAAGGCGCTCGAGGACGTCGACGAAGTCAACATCGTCGCTGCCCCCGGCCAGACCGACCCGGTCATTCAGGATGCCGTGCTCAGCCACTGCGAGAACATGCGCTATCGGTTCGCGGTTCTCGACTCTCCGGAAGTCATCGAGAAGGGTGGCGTCGACAAGCTGCCGAAGCCCCGTGACTCGAAGTACGGCGCGTACTACTTCCCGTGGGTTGAGATCTACGACCCCTTCAAGGGCAACATCTTCCAGCCCCCGAGCGGCTACATGGCCGGCGTCTACGCCCGCAGCGACTCTGAGCGCGGCGTGCACAAGGCTCCCGCGAACGAGATCGTGCGCGGCGCCATCGGCCTGAAGTACAACATCACCCGTGGCGAGCAGGACCTCCTGAACCCCAAGGGCATCAACTGCATCCGCAGCTTCCCGAATCGCGGCATCCGCGTTTGGGGCGCCCGCACCGTGTCGTCGGACGCCTCCTGGCGTTACGTCAACGTGCGGCGTCTCTTCAACATGGTCGAGCAGTCGATCGAGCTCGGCACCCAGTGGGTGGTCTTCGAGCCGAACGACCAGCGGCTGTGGAAGCGCGTTACCCGTGACATCAGCGCGTTCCTGCTTCGCCTCTGGCGTCAGGGCGCTCTGTTCGGCAAGACCCCCGAGGAGGCCTTCTTCGTCAAGTGCGACGACGAGACCAACCCCCCCGAGGTCATCGACGCCGGCCAGATGATCTGCGAGATCGGCATGTGCCCGGTGAAGCCCGCGGAATTCGTCATCTTCCGGATTGGCCAGATGCCCGCCGGCGGTGACGTCAGCGAGTAGTCGACCGGCCTGAGCCAGGTACTGAAGAGGACCCCGCTCCGGGTCGGACCTCGGTCTAGCCCGGGGCGGGGTTCTCGCTTTCCCCCTCTCCACTCGCGTCAGGAGACCAAGATGTCGTTCGTCACGCAGTTCGAGTTCACGCTTCCGCGCGGCTATGTCGACAAGGACGGCAACGTCCACAAGAAGGGTGTCATGCGGCTGGCAACGGCCAAGGACGAGATCCTTCCGCTGCAGGACTACCGCGTGCAGAACAACCGCGCGTATTTGGTCATCATCCTGCTGTCGCGAGTGATCGAGACGCTGGGCAGCCTGAAGTCCATCAACCCGTCGATCATCGAGTCGCTTTTCTCGACCGACCTTGCCTACCTGCAGGACTTCTATCGCCGCATCAACGAAGAAGGCACGGCCATGGTCAAGGCCAAGTGCCCTGAGTGCGGTCACCAGTTCGACGTCGATACGGGAGGTGGTCTGGGGGAATCGTGAGCTACCCCCTGGATCGGCTCTACCAGGAGGTAGCTTACATCGGCTATCACTTTCACTGGGCGCTCGACGAGATCCTCGACATGGAGCACAAGGAACGCCAGCTCTGGGTCAAGGAGATTTCCGAGATCAACAAGGAAATCAACAAGTCGCGCAAGTAGACAAGGGTGCCGGAGTCGTCGGAGCGATCGCGCGCTGCAGGAGCACCCATGGTGATGACCAGACCCCCAGGTGTGCGGTTCGAGCGAGGCCCGGCCCGCGCGCCCGCACTTGATCTGCTGCCCAGCGGCGTCCCCGTGTTCCTCGGTCTGGCCGAGCGCGGGCCGACCAACGAGGCCGTGCGCATCACGGGCATCGGCGAATTTCATGAAGTCTTCGGGCGGCTGGACGTCGGGTCGTACCTCGCCCCGTCGGTCGACGGCTTCTTTCTGAACGGCGGCACGGAGTGCTACGTCGTCCGGATCGCCCACTTGTTCGAGCGCGGTCGCAAGGAAATTGCAACCAAGGCCTCGGCCCGGCTGCGCGACGACGACAAGCAGAACACCTTGATGGTGCAGGCGATCTCTGAGGGAGCTTGGGGCAATCCGATTCGCGTGGGCGTCTTGCACCCGCCCCCGACGATGCAGACCTTCATCACGGTGGACGCGCACGTCGACGACAACAGCGTGATGGTCAAGAGCACCTACGGGTTTGCCCGAGGCACGCTGGTGCGCATCTTTGATGACAACGAATCGGCCTACCGGGTGCTGACCCATGTCGAGGGACGCACCCTGTGGTGGAACGAAAAGGAACCGCTGGACCGCGACTTCCTGTCGTCCGCGCCCACGATGATCGAGCCCGTCGGCTTCGACCTGACCGTGGAGACCCACACCACGCGCGAAGTGTTCCGGTCGCTGAACCTTGCCCGTCAGTCGCCGCAGTTCATTGAGCGGGTGGTGAACGGTCGGTCGCGGCTCGTCACGGTGACCAGTCTGGACTCGGCCACGCCGATGCCTGGCAACATGCCGGTGGCCGTGCAGGATGTCGTGCTGGAGGGCGGTGAGGACGGTCTGTTCACCGTGGCCGCCGAAGACTTCATCGGCGCTGATCTGGGGCCGGGAAACCGCTTCGGTCTTGCCGGGGTAGCAGAGATCGAGGCCGTCGATCTGGTCGTGTTGCCCGACTTGCCTTGGTGCGTGCAGAACTCCAGCGGCTTCAAGTCCGTCAAGGACATGGAGATTGTCCAGCAGGCGGCGATTGCTCAGTGCGAGGAGCGACGCGACCGGATGGCGATCCTCGACTTTCCGCCCGACACAAACCCGACGGGCGCGATGCAGTGGCGTCGACTGTTCGACACGTCCTATGCGGCGTTCTACTACCCCTACGTCATTCCCAGCGCGGGCACCAAGGGGCGGCCGATGCCCCCCAGCGGCCACGTGGCCGGTGTGTACGCCAAGTGCGACCACGAGCAAGGCGTCTACCGGGCGCCGGCGAATGAAGAGGTGGAGGGCGTCGTCGACCTGGAGCTGTTTCTGCAGCAGCAGGACATCGGCACGCTGAACTCCGAGGGCATCAACTGCATTCAGGTCTTCTCGCAGCGCGGCATTCGGCTGTGGGGCGCGCGGACGGCGGCCTCGGACCCGGTCCTGCGCTTCGTCAATGTGCGTCGAACCATCGCGGCCATCTCGCGGGCGCTGAACAGCGGTCTGCAGTGGGTGATCTTCGAGAACAACGGTCCCGACCTGTGGGCGACGATCTCACGAGACGTGTACTTCTTCCTGGACCAGCTCTGGCGTCTGGGCTACCTGCGCGGTCAGGCCGCAGACGACGCCTTCTTCGTCAAGTGCGACGATGAGCTGAATACGGAGGAAACGCGCAAGGCCGGACAGGTGCTGATCGACGTCGGTCTGGCTCCCTTCCGTCCGGCAGAATACATTGGCATCCGCGTAGTTCAGGAAGTCGACGTGCTTTCTCGCGAAGACGGCATCTGACCTGACACGCCCACCCGGATCAACCGGGGCCAGCAGACCACAGCCCGCACCGCCTTTGCACGTTTCCCTCTACGGGCGATGGCACGCAACGTGCAATATTCGGCAGCGACAGGGGACCCGCGTGGCGGACCCTGACGGCTCCAGCGGGAACACGGAGGCACGGACATGGCAGCGACTGCAGCACGCAAGCGAACCGCGAAGATGGTGGCGCCCGAGGCAACGCGCGCGACGGGGCGGATGCAGGTCCTCCCTGCCGGTTCACCCGAAGTGGTTTCCGTGTCGGTCGACGAGCACGTCGCCGTGGCGGCGATGGTCGACAAGAAGACGTCGGGGTCGACCTCAACCAAGGGCAAGACGACCTCTGGTACTACCTCGACCAAGCAGGACCCCAAGAAGGGGGCCTCCGTCACACTGAACGACACCGGTATGACCAACACGTCGAAGGCTAAGGTCGACGGATATGCCGGCCAGAGCCCCGCCGGCATGGGCGGTTCCGCGTCCGGCAGCACGGGCCGTGACGGTGACCCCGACGTCGCCTACGCCTTCGAGGTCAAGATCGGCAGCATCTCCTACGGGATGTTCAGCGAGATCTCCGGGTTGTCGTGGAAGGCAGAGCCGGTGGCCATCCGGTCGGGCGGCAACAACGAGCATGGCCTCAACATGCGCGGCCCCGGCAAGTTCGAACCGCTCGTCATGAAGCGCGGCTGGTTCGCCTCCAGCGGCGAGTTCTTCGACATGCTGCTCGAATCCCTGTCCGGCAGCGACCCGCGGGGCACGACACAGACCGGTCGGGTGAACATCACGATTAGCGTTCTGAATCGCAAGTACTCGGAAATCGGAAGCTATCAGCTCAAGAACGCCTTCATCATCGAGTATACCGGGCCGACGCTCAACTCGATGTCCGGCCAGGTGGGCTTCGAGCAGATCCGGATGGCCTACGACAACTTCATCTACCAGCCGAAGTGACCGCGGCGCATTGGGGCGGGCGACTCAGGCAGAGAGGTGAACCGTGACAGGCCAGATGCCGACGACGGAACAACAGGACGTGCTGACGCTGCACAAGGGTATCCTGCGTCGTTGGGAGTCCACCGATGCAATGGCAGAGCGGCATCAGACCTCGGGCGGCGCCCTGACGGGAGCCGAACGACTGATGGCCGGGCTGCCGGGCCTCGCGACGTTGACTGGCACGTTCGGAACGCACGCATGGGAGCTCGCGACCTCTATCGCCAGCGACCCGATGATGCTGCAGCGCTTCTCGCTGGACGCCCGCGCGATGTCAGTGTCCGACCTCGCCGACCTCATCCAGCTGGTCCTCGAAGAAGAGGAAGTAGCTGCTGAGACAGACGAAATTGCGCCCAGTCGCCCCCGCGCGGTGGCCAAGTCCGCCACGGCAAAGTCGGCCAAGCCCTCGGCCCCGGCCCAGGCCAAGCGACGTACGGCCGCCCCGGGCATGGCGCGCAAGCTGAAGGCTGTTCGCAAGCTGGTCGCCGAGCTGAAGTCGGGCCAGCGAGCGGTCGCCCCTCCACCCGGACAGCAGGCAGGCCGCGACCCCGCGATGTCCGCCGACAGTTCGTTGGGTGGAGCCTCCAGACCCGAACCGGCTGGGCAGATGGGGTCCACGGACCCCGCTCGCGGACCTACCGACGCGGCCGTGGCACGCCCCTCGACTCGACCGGCGGCCGCTGCCGTACGTGTCGATCGTTGGCTGGATCCGCTCTCGACCGGCGTCGATCTGATGAACCGCGCGCCGCGCTCGCTGCGAATGGCTCAGGAGGCCGCGGACTTCGCGTTCCTCGCTCCCACCGCAGACGAGCCGTTCAGTCCGGCCGCGCAGCAGTCCGGGCGTTCTGTGGCCCCGCGTGCCGCCTCGATGTTCGCCGCCACCGCGGGCGCAGCCGACCTTCCCACTTCGGTGGCTTCCTCGACCTCTGGCGGCCCGCGTGCTCCGGCCTCCGGAACAGCGCAATCGGCTGTATCTGCTGCGGTTGCCTCGCCAGCTCGCTGGGCGGCAGCAGTCGCGCGAGCTGATGCGTACCGTCCGGTTGCCGCTGGTTCGGCGTCGTCGGGTCCGGCGGTTGCGACGCGCTCGGCGTCTCCGCTGGCCGCGCTTGCGCCCGCCGTCGCGTTCGCCGCGCGCAAGCTCGAGTCGCTGCGTCGTTGGGATGCCCGCTCCGATCGTCGTCCGGCCCAGGCAACGGCCGCCTCTGTCGCCGACGCGGCAGCGGTTGACGCGGCAGCGCGAGGGCCAGCAACCGCAGACCTTCGGACGCAATCCCAGTCAACGCCTCGCCTTTCTGGTGAACGCCTTGCTGCGAATGAAGGTTCCCCGGACCGATTCGCTCAGGTGATGGGAACGGCGGCGGCGCCGGCCTCTCGATGGGGTCGATTGGTGCCACGGCTGGCTGCCTGGCTCGAGCGGTCCGACACCGCGCTGACGAATGCGCCGACCGCGACTGCAGAGCCGCGCCGTGCGTATGCCGCCAGTGAGACGGGAGCTGGCGAGTGGCTGGCGCAGGGAGCGAACGAAGCTCTCTCGACATCGGACGCGGAGACGACGGCTGCGCCGGTACGGTCGACTACCGCGACTGCCACCGCGACCAGAGTTCCCGCTTGGATCGCTCCGCAGGCCGCTCGTCGGGCTGAGGTCGGTCGCGCGGAATCCGCACGTGTCGCAGCTGCCCGTAACCCCGCATCGCGCATGGGGGCCGTCGCCGCAGGTGCGACAGAATCCGTCGCGCCACTTGGGACGTCCTCTGCCACATCGTTTGCCAGTGTCTCGTCGGACCCGGCCTCGTCAGACCGCCCGCGCTCGCTCGGCTTCGCAGCCCTCGCAGCCGCAGGGCTCTCGCGTCGGTTGGCTGACCGGCTGATTGGAGGGCTCGATCCTCAGGTCGAGACGCCCTTCTGGCAGCCGCGGTCCGCGCAAGCGCCTGCTGCGAATGGAGTCGACACTGCTACTTCGATGGCCGCCGGAGCCTTCAACACGGGCGCGACCAACGCTCGCGCCTACTCCGGAGAGCTCGCGGCCGCCGCGGGAGCCGGGGATTGGCTGGTGTCGGAGTCGGAAGCCGCTGAAGGTATTGTTGAAACTGCAGTTGCTGAACGGCGCGGGACGGCACCGGCCGCTCGTAGTGCAGCGGCGACGGGGCGGTCCGAAGTTCAGGCTTCCCGGCTGCAGTCTGGTGGCAGCACGGGCCCACGTGCGGGGCAGACGCTTCGTTCGGCTGGTGCCGTGCTTGCCCATGCGGCGGCCGCGGCGATCGAGCGCGTGGTGCAGCAGAGCCTGCGGTCCG
The DNA here is from genome assembly GCA_903955385.1 of uncultured Myxococcales bacterium. Lineage (GTDB taxonomy): Bacteria > Myxococcota_A > UBA9042 > UBA9042 > UBA9042 > CAJBNH01. The sequence goes on from CAJBNH010000173.1 coordinate 31,209, forward strand.
ATCGGCTGCGCTCCGCGATGGCACCAACGGCTGCGGGACGGACTCAACCCGGCGCCTCTGCGATGGATTTTGCCGGCATCGCCGACACGGGGCTGCTGGCCTCGGCTCCGAACGGTCTGCGGGATGTCCTGACGCCGTGGTTGGCCACTCGCGCAGGCGCAGCGCCCAGCACAGCAGTAGCTGGTGACCGCGCCGCTGCCGCTGCCGGTGTCGGCGCAGAGTTCGTGCAGCTCGCGCCGGGCGATGAGGCGGTTGGCCTTGATTCGTCTGTGGAATCGACCTCGACCCCAGCATCAGGAACACGAGCTGCATCGGCGTCCATGACCCGGTCAGCCGCGACCGACAGGACGAGGACGGCGACCAGGTCCACGCCGGCCGAGCGCCGATTCGCCCAGCTTGCCGCCGCAGTGACCGATGCCAAGGAACCGGCCGCCTTGCGCGCGGCCCTCACCCTGTTCGGCACCCAGGCATCGGCGGTCGCGGGGACCGAGGTGGCGCGTGCCTTCCTCGCACGCTGGTTCGGCCGCCCGGAAGCTGCCAGGACTCTGGCTGCCGCCGTGGCTCCGTCCGGTGCTGCCGAGATGGTGGCGCTTCGTCGTGAGATGACCGCGGACGCTTCCCCAAGCTCGGGCTCAAGCGCGGTCGCCGTTGGCCGGGCGGCCGAAGCCAAGCCCGCGTCCTCCGACCAGATCGTGCTCACCGGGCTGGCTGCTCTGGCGGCCTTGGGCAAGCCAACTGCAGAGCGCGAGGCCGCTTTCCACGAGGCCGCCGGTCGACAGATGAGGTTTGGCGACGTTGAGCGCGAGTTGTTGGCCCCCAGCGCCGAGACTGGCCTCGTCGACCCGTCTATGGCGGTGGCGGACGTGCCAGCTCGGGGCCTTGGCCGCAGCCTTTCCGGAAAGTCGACCGCCGTGCAGCTTCACGAGTTCGTGCCGGTTGGTTTGCGACGCGGACGCGGGTTGGTCAGCAGCCATCGCCGCTCGGGCAGCCTTGTGCGCATGTCGCCGCGGACTTCGACCTCCAGCAGGGTCGGTTACGGCGACTCGGCGTTGGGCGCAGGCGAGATGGTGGGGCTCGGAATGAGCGATGCCACCGCTTTCCACGGCGACGTCGGCCCGATGCCGGCAGCGCTGCGAGGTGCGGACCGACTCGGCGGAATCGTTCAGGCTCGCAGGGCCATGCGAGGCGCGGGTCAGTCGGCGCCGATGCCGCTACCTGGCACGCGAGGCGAGGGTCCGGGCAGCGTGCCCTCGAATTTCACTTACGGTCAGCCGACGGAGTTCGTGAACCCCGCCGCCGCGGTGCAGAACGCAGTCGCGCAGCAGGGCCGCAGCTCTGGTGCGACCGCGGCCGGACGAAGCACGCAGGCCTCTGCAATGGCTCGGGTATTGTCGGTGACGGCGGCCCCGTCGGAGAACATGTTGCCGTTGGTGGCCCCGGCTGCACACGCGATGGTCGCAGCAGCCGCAGCCAAGCCGTTGAGCGAGTCGATCATCACCAGCGGCGCCGATGCGACGCTGGGTATGCCCACGATGGGGCAGTCGAGCAGCAAGCACGGTGGCGGCAAGGGGCAGGAACAGGGCGGCAAGGACGAGGCCGGTGGGCCGGGTGCGGCGCAGGATTTGGACGCGCTGGCCATGAAGATCGCGCGCTCGGTCATGATGCGACTGAAGCGCGAGCGAGAGCGAAGGGGGATCCATGGGTGAGATGGCGCGGATCGCGATCCACAAGGACGACAAGGCCAAGTCCAAGTTGGGCAAGAAGTTCGAGTTCGTCGACTTCGCCTTCAACCCCGAGGCCGTGCGTGTCGCCAAGACGCTCAAGCCCAGGGAACAGAAGGTGGCCGGCCAGAACGCGCCTTCCCCCCAATTTACGGCGGGCGATGCGGCTACCATCGAGTTCGGCGACCTCACGTTCGACACGTTCGAGACCCGAACGAATGTCTACCATGAGCACGTCTCGAAGCTCGAGGCGCTGATCCTCGTCGACGAGGACCTGCACCGCCCCGTGCGCGTCATGTTCACGTGGGGCCAGGGCTGGGGATCGGGCGACGGCCAGATCAACACCGGCATCTGGTTCGTCACGGGGCTGGACGTCAACTACACGATGTTCCTGCCGAATGGCACCCCGGTGCGCGCGACATGCAAGCTGACGCTGACCGAGGTGCCGACCGAAGCGTCGAACAAGAACAGCCCGGACACGGCGCACGTGCATCTGGTGGGCCGCAGCGACACGCTGCAGAGCATCGCCTTCCGCGAGTACGATGACGCAGGTCAGTGGCGCCGCATCGCCGAGGCGAACGGCATCGACAACCCCTTGGAGCTGCAGCCGGGCCGCCGCCTGCTGATTCCGCCGATCCTGAAGTGAGCCCCGGCTCGCCCTGAGGAACGGAGGCGGAAGCGCGACTGGCGCGGAGGAAGGCCCCCATGGACAAGAATACACCGACCATCAACGTCAAGATCGCGGGCAACACCCAGATCGCGACCGACTCGGGCGAGAAGCTCGAGACTCGGGGAGGCTCAGGCATCCTGTCTGTGACCGTGGACTTGCGTCTGGACAATCCGGACATGTTCTCGGTCGAGTACGACATGATGAAGCTGGAGAGTCTGAACCTGATTGACTCGTTCAAGCCCGGCGACACGGTCGAGATCTCAATGGGTTTGACGGAGGAGTCGGTCCTTTGCGAGGGCGAGATCGCCTACATCGAGCCCAGCTTCGACGTCGAGGCCGGCTACCGCACGACCATCTCGGGCTACCACAAGCTCCACCGCCTGACCCGCGGCCAGCGTTCGCGCGTCTGGGGCGACGGTCTGGCCGCTGAGACCGCTCCCACAACGGCCGTGCAGCAGGTCTTGAATGAGTCGAAGGCCAGCGTCGGCGGAGCGAGCGACAGCATCAGCGCCGGAGAAGTGACCGCGGCGCAAGTGAAGCTGAACTACATCCCGCAGCTCAACATGAGCGATTTCGAGTTCCTGCGGGCGATCGGCGCCAACCTCGAGTACAAGGCCGACCGCAAGGACGGTCAGGCCGTCAAGTTCACCAAGCCCAATCCCAAGTCGGAAGCGGTGGCCAAGCTCTCGCGCGACCGCGCGGACCCGTCGGCCGGAGAGGACAGTCTGATTCTGTCGGCAAACTTCCGCCTGTCGACGGTGCAGCAGTACGCCGCCGTCGAGGTGCGAGGCTGGGACCCGATCAAGAAGAAGGCGATCGTCGAGAAGGTCACCTCCAGCACCTATGTCTTCGACGAGTCGGTCAAGGGCCATCAGGACACGGGCAAGGGCTTGTACAACAGCGCGTCAGCAGGGCGGAAATACACCGTTGTTGACCAACCGGTGGAGTCTGCCGCGGAAGCCAAGCAGATCGCCCAAGCGCTGTTCGACCAGTTCTCGATGGACTTTCTGACGGGTGAAGCGGTCATCAAGGGCGACCCCAAGCTCATCCCAGGCGCCACGGTCGAGTTCGTCGGGTTCGGCAAGGCATTCAGCGGCAAGTACCTGATCACCTCTGCGACGCACAGTTATCGCCCCGAGGAAGGCTACCGCACGGCCATCGCCTACGCCCGCAACGCAAAGGGCGCGTAACCCATCAAGAACACGTGTGAAGTGCGCGATGTCTGCCGTCAGGTCGGCGACGTCGTGTAGCTTGTCGTTCAACTGCGGGATCGTGCGGGGTTCTTTTCGTGAGTTGGCGGCAATCCTGACCATTTGGTCAAATATGCCTTTGCGCGATCTCGCCAATTCCGGATCTTGCCCAACAAGACAACTATAGGGAATTGCAGGAAACGTCGGTATGCCGGGGGACCGCGGTGCCCGTTCAGAGGCAGGATCACGTCCACTCGCGGCGACCGTGCGTTGACAGGCCCAACCCCGTAGTTAGCATGGCCGACTGCGCGATGTGTTCAGCCGGTTGTTCCGGAGGGTGTTCATGGCCAAGAGCTTTCTCGGTCGGGGCTTGAAGTTCCCGCTGCAGATCAATGCCTTCGGTGGCATGGCCACGTCTGACGGCGACGAGAACATCGAGGACGGTGTCCGCTGCATCATCGGCACTGCCGTGGGTGAGCGCGTGATGCGCCCCTCGTTCGGTTGCCGCATCCACGACTTCGTGTTTCATCCGAACTCGTCCACGACCGCGGGCATGGTGTCGTTCTACGTGCGCGAAGCCCTGCAGAAGTGGGAGCCGCGCATCACAGACGTCCAGGTCAGCGCCAACCCCGACCCCAAGAACGAAAACGTCTTGTCGGTCGAGGTGAAGTACAAGATCCGCTCGACCAACATCGACAAGAACTACGTCTATCCGTTCTATCTCAGGCGGGAGCAAGACCTATGATCCCGAGTCCGAATCTCGACGACCGCAGCTTCGAGGACATTGTCCAGGAAGCGATTCGCCTCATCCCGCAGTACTGCCCGGAGTGGACCAACCACAACCGGTCGGACCCCGGCATCACGCTCATCGAGCTGTTTGCCTGGATGACGGAGATGTCGCTGTACCGGATGAACCGGGTGCCGGAGAAGAACTTCCTGGCGTTCCTGGAGCTGATGGGCATTTCGCTGACCCCTCCGCAGCCTGCGCGCACGGTGGTCAAGTTCGCGATTCACCCCAAGGCGGACCGGGTGGTGGTGCCGTCAGCGACGCGCGTGGGGACCAAGCCCGGTGTCGACGGCTCGTACGCGACGTTTGAGACCGATGCCGACGTCGTCGTGACGAACAACGATCTCGTGAAGTGCATGAGCCAGCACCACGACACGTTCGCCGACAACACGGGCCTGCTGGGCAAGCGTCGCGAGGGCGTGGCGCTGTGGTCGGGCGTGCGTGCGGTCGAGCGTTTCCTGTACCTGGGGGATAAGCGGCTCGAGTCCTTCGACGAGTCCAGCATCCTGACAGTGCGCACGACTTCCACGCTGGACGTCCCCCAAGCGCTGGTGCGGATGCTGGAGTGGGAGTACTTCGACGGCGAGCGCTGGCGCGAGCTGCAAAGTCCGTCGATCGAGACCGACGAGGATCAGGTGGCGCTGATCGGCCCACCGGCCATCGCGCCGACCACCGTGGGCGAATCGACCGGCCTGTTCTTGCGCGGCCGTCTGTCCGAAGTGCCGACTGCGCCGACTGACACGATCTGCGATCTGGTCAAGATGCGCTTGGAGCTGACGGGCGAGGGGGAACGCCCCGACCTTGCGATGGCCAACATCGACGGCGGACTGTTCCTGAAGCTGGACCTCGACCGCAACACGCAGCCGTTTGGGCGTGCGCCGGCGGTCGATAGCGCCCTGTACCTCGCGTGCGACAAAGTGTTGGGCCATCCGGACGCCGATGTTCGCATCGACATCGAGCTGGCGGACCCGTCGATCGTACCGCTGCCGCTCGCCTCGCCCGACCTCGTGCTGGCGTGGGAGTACTGGAACGGCAAGCGCTGGAAGCTGTTGGGTCGCGTGGGCTTTGGCGACTTCGACGAAGAAGACCCGGGCCTCGACTTCCGCGACGAGACGCTGTGCTTGACGGCCAACGGACACGTGGCGTTTCGACGGCCCAAGGACATCAAGCCGGTCGAAGTCAATGGCAAGGAAGGCCATTTCATCCGTGCCCGCATCGAGCGAGGCGACTACGGTGTGGCGGGCACCTACGAGCTCGAGAACGATCGCTGGGTCTGGAAGGACCCGCGGCCGCTGCGCGCCCCCACGCTGAAGAGCGTCGCCCTGCGGTTCGTGGAAGCGGAGCACCCGTTTGAAAAGGTCATTTCTTACAACGACTTCGTCTACTCGGACCACACTGCGGTTGCCGCCGAGGAGATGAAGCCCTTCCAGCCCTTCCAGCCCGTGGCCGAAGAGAGCCCGACGCTGTACTTGGGCTTCAAGGACCCGTTCCCGAACGAGAAGGTGCAGCTCTTCTTCGACTTGGCGGAAGCTGAGGGGCCGGGGCGCCGCCTGCGCGCGGGTCCGGGGCAGACGTCGAAGCAGCTGAGCCAGGTGCACTCAGAGCAGGTCATCCACTGGGAATTCTGGAACGGCAAGGACTGGATGCCGCTGCTCGCCCGCGACCACACCCACGGCTTCACGCAGTCAGGGTTTGTCGAGTTCGTGGGGTCCAAGGAGCACCGCAGCAACAAGCGCTATGGCGAGAACCTGCACTGGCTGCGGGCCCGTCTGGAGTTCGGCGGCTATGACGAGCCGCCGATGTTGCGCAACGTGGTGTTGAACTGCGCCTACGCCAGCAACGTGACGACCTACGGTGAGACCATCCTCGGTTCGTCCAAGGGCACGCCCAACCAGAGCTTCAAGTTTGTGCGCGGCCCTGTGCTGCCCGGGCAGGAAGTGTGGGTGCGCGAGCGTGAGCGGCCGCCGTCCAACGAGCTGGAGGTCCTGACGTCCTGGTTTGGGGACAAGGCGTTGATGGACGACCCGGACGGTGAAGGCGTTTTGGTGCAGTGGAAGGAGGTCGACAGCCTCTACGAGTCCGAGCCCGCGTCGCGCCACTACACCAAGGACGTGGTCACCAACACGGTGCGCTTCGGCGACGGTATCCACGGCATGGTCCCGCCCAAGGGTGACCGCAACGTTGTGTGCAGGCGCTACCAGATCGGCGGCGGCGAGGACGGCAACGTGCCCCCCGAGGCGATCACGGTGATGCTGCAGGCGGTGCAGTACGTCGAGTCGGTGCGCAACATCTTCGCGGCATCGGGCGGCTGCAATCTGGAGACGGTGGACGAGGCCAAGCTGCGCGGTCCGCACTCGCTGAAGGCGAAGGGCAGGGCGGTGACGGCGGAAGACTTCGAGTGGCTGGCCAAAGAGGCCTCGAACTCGGTCGCGAGGGTCTGCGCGCTGCCCGCGTATGAGCGCGAGGGCGAGATCGCCGTGGTCGTGGTGCCCAAGGTGGCCGAGAACCACCCGGACTTCATGGACAAGCCGATTCCGTCGACGGAACTGTTGCGCAAGGTCCGCAACCACCTGTCCGATCGCAAGCTGCTCAGCACCGTGTTGCACGTACAGCGGCCGAAGTACCGCGAGCTGTCGGTTCACGTCGAGCTGATCGTGCTGCAGACCGCGGCAAGCGACCGGGTGAAGGCGGAGATCGAGAAGCGAATCCGCGTGTTCCTGCACCCGCTGAAGGGCGGTCGCGACGGCAAGGGTTGGCCCTTTGGACGTGCCGTGTACCGCGTGGACCTGTACCACGTGATCGAGGACGTGCCGGGCGTTGACTTCGTGGATCGGGTGCGGCTCGTCGATGAGAACACCAAGATCGAGGTCGACCAGTTCAAGGTCGGCGCCGGCGAGCTGGTGCACGTCGTGCGGGTCGAGACCATCGAGAAGGCGCACGAGCGCATCGTCTAGTCGGGAGGGACCTCTCAGGTCCACGTCAGCGAGGAACGGATGGTCGAAGCCCGCCCCACCACGCGAAGTACCTTGCCCCCTCGGGCTGGCGAAAGACGCGCCAAGAAGATCATCGTGCCAGAGCTGGCCGGCATGGCGTTTCAGGACGCGTGCATCGTGCTGGAGCAGGCCGGGTTCGGTCCGCCGCTGCCGCGCTATATCGACGCCTACGTCCCCGAGAACACGGTTGTTTCGCAGGCGCCCGTTCGCGGTCAGCTGGTCGACAGCACCACGACGGTCGAGCTGAGTGTTGCCAAGGCGAGCTGGGTGCGGTTCCTGCCGCAGCTGTATCAGGAGCAGGGCTCGGGCGACAACACGATGTTGCACGAGTACCTGTGGATCTTCCAACAGTTGCACGACAAGGTGACCCACAATCTGGACCGGCTGCCGCAGCTGTTCCGGCCACTGGAGACCGAGCCACGCTTCCTGGACTGGCTGGGTTCCTGGATTGCCCTGCAGTTGGAGAGCGACTGGCCCGAGCAGAAGAAGCGCAAGTGGCTGAAGTTCGCCCCGGCGCTGTACAGCATGCGCGGCACCAAGGCGGCGATGACCGAGCTGCTGGAGATGTACATCGGCGTGCGTCCGGACATTCGCGAGAACGAGTGGCCTTTCGAGCCCTTCCGCGTCGGTGTCTCCAGCGAGATCGGCCTCACTTCGACCGTGTTGCCGTCGATGAACCTGTCGCACTGCTTCGTCGTTCACTTGCCGATGGCGCCGCAAGACGTCAGCGACGACACCATCGTGCGCATCCATCGGGTGATTCAGGCCGAGAAGCCCGCTCACACCACGTACTTTCTGACCTTCCAGACCGACGAGGCCTTTGTGGACCTCGATCCCTTCATGACCATCGGCGAGGATTCCCTTGCCGACGAGTCCGCTCCCGAGTGACCCACGCTGCATACGCCCGCCTCAGGCGGTAACCACGCAAGGACACGACCATGGCCGATATCTCTGCCCGAAACTACAAAAGGCTCAACTTCTTCCGCGGCTTCCGCACGACGGAGAAGGACTGGAACGACGGGGAGCAGTACCACACCGACAAGCGCAAGCTGCACAACCGGATGATGCACGGCCCAGGCATTGTTCCCCAGGCGCTGGGCGGACTTCGCGCGTCCGGTCGCGGTCGCGGCGAGCTCGCGGTCGAGGTGCAGAGCGGCTACGCCGTCGACGCAGAAGGGCACGACATCTTCGTGTGGGAGCCTGAGATCAAGCAGCTGAATCCGGCGGACTTCAAGCTGCCGGCGACGGTGTACCTGGTCGCGCGGTACATCGAGGAGTTCTCGGACTTCATCTCCTACAAGGAGAATCTGGACTTTAAGGGCCACCGCCGCATCACAGAGAGCGCCAAGGTCGAGTGGATCATCACCGAGCCCGACATCTTCAGCGAGGTCGAGCTGGCGCGCGTCAGCCTGACCAAGGACGTCAAGCGAGTCGTCGACGCCAAGGACCCCTTCAACCCACAGCCGAACGAGCTGGATCTGCGGTTTGTGCCGGTCGCGGGCATCACGGGCAGCTTCATCTCGCCCGCGCTGCTGTGGGAGATGCTGGAGATGATCCGGCGCTCCAAGACCGTGTATCAGTACATGTATCACCAGATGAAGATCCTGCCGGCCTCAGACGTGCTGCACGGCTTCCTGACGCTCGAGATGCTGTTGCACGCCCAGCTGGTCGACCTGCGCAACGTCTTCTCGCTGTACCTGATCATCCTGAACCATCAGTGGACGCTGGTGGGCGACATCGAGGCCAACGTTCCGCAGATCTCCAGCCAGCGTGACTTCGCGAACTTCAAGAAGCACGTCGAGATCGCGATGCAGAAGTACGAGGAGCGGCACTTCAGCCTCGAGTTCCTCAACTCGCTGATGAATTACCAGACCGAGTGCTACAAGTTCATGGAGACGATGTTCGACAAGCACCTCAAGGCGCCCAAGAAGATCGAGGTCAAGACGACCGACACCAACGCCTTGATCGAGAACATGAAGGTGCGGTCGGCGCAGTTCACCGACAACATGAGCCTCGAGGGCGAGAACCTCGCACTCGTCGACATGATCGATCCCATCGACCCCGAGAGCGAAAAGACGCACAACTGGCGTGTCTCAGGCGAGCGCGACAAGTACCGCACCCGCCAGAAGCTCAAGTACCCCGACGGCGTCATCGTCGAGGACGCGGGCATGGCGTTCGAGGGCGGCCAGCTGGACTTCGAACTGCGCAACATCGAGCCCGGCAAGGACGTCTACGTCGTGTGGCGCATGGACTACGTACACGGCGACTGGGAGGCGGAGGTCGAGGCCAACGAGCGACGCCTGGCGAACTGCATCTGCGCCGGGTCAGACCGCAAGTTCCGGTGGCGCAACTGGGTCTATGTCATTCCGGCCGAGCATGTTCGTGAGGTGGGTCTGCGCTTGCGACTCAAGCCCGTCACGGCCGACCGCGACGTCAACGTGTTCAAGATGTGGGCGTATCAGCCGACGGCACGCAAGGCCTGACCCTGCTTGCTCGCGTCCGCGCGGCTGTGCCATTCTTGGCGCGCTTCGGGACGGCAGGACGGTGACGACCGCAGCGACTTGACCAAAGGGTACGGGAGGACGGCGTGATCTGGGACTTCTTCCGCGCCCTCGGTCAGGGACGCATCGACAACGTCGTGAACACCGCAAACGCCAAGAAGGCGGGCGTCATCACCAAGGCGAAGACCGGCGCGGCCAAGCAGTTCAACAAGGCGGTCGATGCGCCGGGCAAAGCGGTCAAGGGTGCGGTCAAGGGCGGCAAGCAGGACGAGAAGCCCAAAGAGAAAGCCAAGGGAGGCGACATGGGGTGGTTCAGCAAGAAGCGCTCCGAGCCGGAGCGTCAGGATTCTCGCGGCGGCGGCGGTGACTATGCCGAGCCCGAGAAGACGGTCGCCATCGATTTGAATCAGATCAACCGCGGCACCTTCAAGCCCGTGGTCGGCTGGGTCGTCGTGATGAACGGCGAGCTGCGCGGGCGCGACTTTCGTCTGGTCGACGGCAAGAACGTGATGGGCACCGCCGCCGACTGCGACGTCGTTCTGACGGACCCCTACCTGTCGTCCAAGCACGCGGTCATTCGCCATGAAAACGGGGTGTTCACCTTGGTCGACCTCGACTCGACCAACGGCACCTATCTGAACGAGCGCCGAGTCTCGAAGGAGGACTTGATCGACAACGACAAGGTCCGCCTCGGCCGCTCCGAGATGAAGTTCAAGTCCGTCGAGTAACGGAGGAAGCCATGCTGCCCTGGAAGCGCTGGAGCCTGGCTCTGGCTGCGCTTGCCCTGCTCCTGCCCGGTCTGGCCTTGGCCGACAGTCGCGTGGTCATCGATCACGTCGCCTACGATGCCAAGGAAAGGACGTTGACGATGTACGTCGACGTGCTGGACGTGAAGGGCAACCCGGTCGAGAACCTATCGCCGGCCGACCTGAAGCTCACCGCAAGTGGCAAGCCGCTCGTCACCTCCGACATTCAGCTGCAGACGGCGCAGGACGCCGGTGAGCCGATCGCGGTCGTGCTGTTGCTGAATGCGTCGCGGGCCTACCAAGCGATGGGGGAGTCCGAAGAACACTCGACCTATCAGCAGGAGAAGGAAGGCGCCGCAAGCTTCATCAAAATGCTGTCGGGTAACGACAAGGTCGCGGTCGTGCAGTACCGCGAGGGCTTCCCCCACGAGGTGGTCTACTCGTTCGCCAGTGATTTCAAGCAGGCGGCAGAGGCCGTCAGCAACGCGACCGTGCCCGACGGGGATGCCCTGCCGGAGAACAACCTGGGCAAGCAAGTCGGCACCCAGACGTTGTCGCCCGAAATCGTCCGCGCCATCGACAAGTCGATGAACTATCTGGCGGAAAACCTGGAGAAACTGGGTTCGGCGCGTCGGCGCTTCATCGTCATCATGTCGGACGGCAAGGACCGCGAGACGCGCAAGGACAAGCTGATCTCGAAGATCCAGAACGTGTTGGACAAGTACGAGGAGTACAAGATCCGTATCCACGCCATCGGCTTCACCGCCGATGACCCGATGTACTTGCCGCTGCTGCAGACCATCGCGAACAGCACGGGTGGCGTCTACAAGGGCATCGACCCGGCGGCCAAGGAAGGCTTCGGCAGCATCCCGTCGGTCTGGGACGGCATCGCGGGACGCATCAAGAAGCAGTACGTCATCAAGGCGGTACTGGCCGACATTCCCGAGGGAGGCGAGCCGGTCAAGGGCAAGGACGAGGTCAATCACGTCATCGGCTTGAGCGTTGCGATGAAGGACGGCGCGGTGTCTGAGGCCGTGTTCAACGACGTCCGCATGCCCAAGCCCAGCATCGCCTGGGGCGCGATCCTCAAGTGGGTCGGCATCGTGGTCGGCGGCCTGCTCGGCATCGGCCTGATCATCTTCCTGATCATTTTCGTTTCCCGTCGCAAGGGGTCAGACGAAGGCTCTGGCTCGGGCGGCAACCAGCGTCAGGAGTACGACGGACCCTCGCGTGGCAAGCTGGTCGTCCTGGCCGGGCCGCTGGCGGGCGAGACCTTCCCGCTCATCGACGACGTCACCACCATCGGTTCGATGAAGGGCAACACCATCGTCATTCAGGACGGGTCGGTGTCACGCCGCCACGCCGCCATCAAGATCGACCAGATGCGCTATGAAGTCGCGGATATGAACTCGACCAACGGCATCCTGGTCAACGGTCAGCGCGTCCACAAGGTGTTTCTGAAGGACGGCGACCGCATTCATATCGGCTCGACCGAAGTGCAGTTCAACCTGAAGTAACAGCGGACCGAGCGCCCCCTGCGCCTTCAGCCGATCAAGGCCGCGCGTGCCAGACTCCCGCTCCGCTGACTCAGCGCGTAGTGGCTTGCCCGCAGCACCTCGGATGGCGTGCCGCAGTCGTACCAAGCGCCTTGAGGCTCGACCCAGCGCACCTCGACCCCAGCTTGCATCGCCGGCAACAAGCCATGGCTGACGAGGCCGCTCTGCACTCGGGCGGGCAGCCAGTCGAGCATCTGCACGCCGTACACCGCAATTCCCGTGTAGATCGCCATGAAGTCGTGTGGTTGTGGCGCAGGCTTGCCGCCGATGTGCACGATGCGGCCGACGTCCACGCCATCCTTTGTGCACCCGACCGTATGGAGTTCCGGGCGCCGCGCTGTCCGGTGCATCGCCAGCGTGGCCAGCGACCCCGGCTGGTGCGAGGCGATCACCCCGCTCAGGTCGAAGTCGTGCCAGACGTCGCCGTTGACCAGCAGAAAAGCGCCAGCCGTTCCACCTCGCAGGAAAGTCTCCGCGTTCTTCAACCCGCCGCCAGTGCCCAAGATCTCTGGCCGTTCGTCGAACCACGTCAGGCGCACGCCCAGCTGTCGGCCGTCGCCCATTCGGTCGCGGATTTGCTCGCCCAGATGAAACAAATTCACGCCGATATCCCGTACACCCGCTTTGGCCAGCTGGCGCACGGCGCGCTCGATCAGCGGCTCGCCACCGATCTCGACCAGCGGCTTGGGAACCCGGTCGGTCCAGGGTCGCAGCCGGGTGCCAAGGCCTGCCGCCAGAATGAATCCGCGCATCTCGCTCTCCTCTTCGCAGGGGTCACCCGTCGGCTCCGGGCCAGGCGGGTGTTTCGGACTCTAGGCTGGGGCGCTGCATCACGCAAAAACCATGACTTGCACAAGACCTGACCGAAAGGTCAAAGATCGCCAACCCCGCATGGCGCCACGAACCTTGTGCTGTGGCGGGAGGGGGTGCCTTGACATTCGGCGGACCCCCGTCTAAGTAGCCGCAGTCCGTTGCCGTCGTTGTTTCGGCGGGATCGGGCTCCCCGAATCGAGAGCGTCCGCGGCCGGTGACTGCTGGGAAGGGTCCTGGTCGGCGTTCGACAGCATCATGTGTTTCGCCCCCGGCCACGCCCGAGCGCGCTTCCCGTTTGGCGTGGCCCGTTCCTTCGGTCCAGACGACGGCGCGCCGGCATCCCGGCCGCCGCACGCGGTCACCCCCGGTCCGAGGTCTTCATGATGGGTTCCCTGGCATTCTCGAGCACCTCGAAGCAGAGGATCGCCGAGTTGGTCGCGCGCTATCCGCGCAAGCAGGCAGCGTTGATTCCCACGCTGTACGTCGCTCAGGACCAGTTCGGTCATCTGTCGGACGCCGTCATGCAGCTGGTCGCCGACGAGCTCGAGCTACCGCTTGCGTCGGTGTTCGCGACGGCAATGTTCTACACCATGCTCCGCAAGAAGCCGGTGGGGACGTGGCACCTGCAAATTTGCGCAAATGTTTCCTGTGGCCTGCGCGGCTCGGACCATCTGGTCGGGCTGGTGCAGGACGTGCTGGGCATTGGCCCCGGCGAGACGACGGCAGACGGCCTGTTTACGCTCGAGATCGTCCAGTGCCTTGCGGCCTGCGGCTATGCCCCCGCGCTACAGGTCAACAAGAAGGACTACTTCAACGTCACGCCCGACGGGCTGAAGGCGCTGATCGAAGAGCTGCGCACCCAGCGGACCGAAAAGTCGCCCGAGACGGAGGCCGCCCATGCCTGAGCATCGCGTACTGCTGCGCAACCACCTGGGCAAGGACCTGACCAAGCTCGACGAGTACAAGAAGCTCGGCGGCTTTGGCGTGTGGCCGAAGTGGGTTGCTCAAGGTCCCGCCGCCATCCACAACGAGGTCAAGGCGGCCAACCTGCGTGGTCGCGGCGGAGCTGGCTTTCCCGCTGGCGTGAAGTGGGGCTTCCTGCCGAACGACGGCCGCCCCCGCTACCTCGTCGTCAACGCCGACGAAGGCGAGCCCGGCACGTTCAAGGACCGCTACTTCCTCGAAGACGACCCTTTCCGGCTGATCGAGGGCTGCCTGCTGACCTCGTACGCCCTGAACATCCACACCTGCTACATCTACATCCGCGGCGAGTTCTGGCGCGCCATCGACGTGATGGAGAAGGCCATTGCCGACGCGCGCAAGGCCGGCTGGCTGGGCAAGGACATCCAAGGCTCCGGCTTCGACCTCGAGATCTATACCCACCCCGGTGCGGGCGCGTACATCTGCGGCGAGGAGACGGCGCTGATCGAGTCGATCGAGGGCAAGCCCGGACAACCGCGGCTGAAGCCTCCGTTTCCCGCCAACATCGGCCTGTTCGGGATGCCCACAATCGTCAACAACGTAGAGACGTTGGCGTGCGTGCCCGTGATCCTCGAGATCGGCGCAGACGGCTTCAACGCCCTGGGAACGCCCAAGAACGGCGGCACCAAGCTGGTCGGCGTCAGCGGCCACGTGAAGAAGCCGGGGCTGTTCGAGGTCAAGCTGGGCCTGTCGTTGCGCGAGATCATCTACGACCTCGCGGGCGGCATCCTCGACGACCGCGAGCTGTTGGGGGTGATCCCTGGCGGCTCGTCGTGCCCGTTCCTGACCGCCGAGCAGGTGGATCAGGTCACGTCGATGGACTTCGACGGCTTGAAGGGCGTGGGTTCGATGTTCGGCACCGCCGGCATCGTCGTCATGCACGACGGCACCGACCTGATCGACGTGCTGAAGCGCGTCACTGGCTTCTACCGCCACGAGAGCTGCGGCCAGTGCACGCCCTGCCGTCAGGGCACCGGCTGGCTCGCCGCCATCGTCGAGAAGATGGACCAAGGCCTTGCTGACGAGTCCCACATCGACCTTCTGATCGACGCCTGCACCGGCATCGAGGGCAACACCATCTGCGCACTGGGAGAGGCCGCGGCCTGGCCGGTGCGCTCGGTCGCCACCCGGTTCCGTCCGCAGCTTGCAAAGGCCATTGCCGCCCGCTCCGCCGCTTTCGGCAGCTAGTTTCGTTTCACGTCCTCCGCTCCCAGAGGAAGCCATGCCCACCGAGCTCCTCGTGTTCTACGTCCTGGCCGCTGGCGTCGTTTTGTCGACCGCCGCGATGCTGCTGCCGCCGATGGGTCGCAACCCGATCCACTCGGCCATCGCTCTCATCGTGTCGTTCTTCTTTCTGGCGGGGATCTACGCCCTGCTGTCGGCGCATCTGCTGGCGGCCGTGCAGATCATCGTCTACGCCGGCGCGGTCATGGTGTTGTTCACGTTTGTGATCATGCTGTTGAACTTGACGCCAGACCAGATTCGCGAGCCGCGCATCACCGCCACGACCCTCATCGGCAGCGGTCTGGGGCTGTTCGTGTTCGGCAAGCTGCTCAGCGCCTTGGCTCTGGCCAGCAACGGCGCCAAGTCCGTCGACTTGAACGATGGCACGCACGCGACGTTCGGCTCGGTGACCGAGGTAGGGCGGATGCTCTACACGACGTTCCTGGTGCCGTTCGAGCTCGTGTCCGTGCTGCTGCTGGTGGCGGCGGTCGGCGCCGTTGTGCTGGCCAAGCGCAGCCTGAAGTACAAGGACCGGCCCAAGAAGGAAGCGCCCGCCGCGCACGCCGTCGCAGCCACCGACCACGACACGCACGCCGCTCACTAGGCCCCGCAGTTCCGACCCGTCGAGGTTCCCATGACCGCCATCCCGCTCGGCCACCTGCTCGGACTCGCCGCGATCCTCTTCACCATGGGGCTCGTGGGCGTGCTGACCCGGCGCAACCTGCTGCTGATCCTCATGTCCATCGAAGTCATGCTGAACGCGGTGAACCTGACGTTTGTCGCGTTCTCCCGCTACAACGGCTGGACCGAGGGGCATGTGCTCGCCTTCTTCCTGATCGCCATCGCTGCTGCCGAGGCCGCCGTCGGACTCGCACTCGTGCTGTCGGTCTTCCGGCTCAAGAACGCCACCTACGTCGACGAGCTCCGCCTCCTCAAGAGGTAGCCGCTTCCGTGCCGAGAGGATCGCACCTGCATCCCGGAGAGCCCTTCCGATGACGTACAACCCTTCCGCACTGCTGCCGGTGATCGTCCTGCTGCCGCTGCTGGGCGCCCTGTTCAACGGGCTGCTCGGTTCGCGCCTGTCGCGCCAGACGGTCTACGCGATCTCCAACACCACGGTGCTCGCGTCGTTCCTGTTGAGCGTCATGGTGTTCCTGGGCCTGCGCGGCGCCATGGTCACCGCGCCCGACGCTGCCTTCCGCTACACGCTGTACGAGTGGATTGCGGCGGGAAGCTACAAGTTCGAGATCGCGTTCCTGGCTGACCAGTTGAGCGCCGTGATGCTGCTCGTCGTCACCGGCGTCGGCTTTCTGGTGCACCTGTACTCGACCGGCTACATGCACGAGGACCCGGGTTACGCGCGCTACTTCTCGTACCTGAATCTCTTCATCTTCTCGATGCTGATGCTGGTGCTGGGCAAGAACCTGGCCATGCTCTTCATTGGTTGGGAGGGGGTCGGCGCCTGCTCGTACCTGCTGATCGGCTTCTGGTTCAAGGACATGGACAAGGCCGCCGCGGGCCAGAAGGCGTTCATCGTCAACCGCATCGGCGACGTCGGCTTTCTGGCGGCGATGATGCTGCTGCTGGCGTATGGCAACGGTTCGGTCGATTTTGACCACCTGCGGGTGGTGTTCTCCGACTCTGCCCACATGCTGGACCACGCGCCGACGGTTACCCTCATCGCGCTGCTGCTGTTCGTCGGCGCCGCGGGCAAGTCGGCGCAGATCCCGCTGTACATCTGGCTGCCGGACGCGATGGCGGGCCCGACGCCCGTGTCGGCTCTGATCCACGCAGCGACCATGGTGACGGCCGGCGTCTACATGATCGCCCGCATGAACTTCCTGTTCGCGCTGACGCCGCACGCCATGACCGTCGTGATGATGGTGGGCGCAACGACGGCACTGGTGGCCGCGTCGATCGGTCTGGTGCAGAACGACATCAAGAAGGTGCTGGCGTACTCAACCGTGTCCCAGCTGGGCTTCATGATCGTCGCCGTGGGGGCCGGTGCCTATGCCGCCGGCGTCTTCCACCTGATGACCCACGCCTTCTTCAAGGGCGCGCTGTTCCTCGGTGCCGGCGCGGTCATCCACGCCCTGCACCACGAGCAGGACATCCGCAAGATGGGCGGCCTGAAGAAGAAGCTGCCCATCATCCACTGGACGTTTCTGATCTCGTGCATCGCGATTGCGGGCCTGCCGCCGCTCGCCGGTTTCTTCTCCAAGGACGCGATCCTTGCGGAAACACTGGCCTTCCGCCCCAACACCGAGAAGATCGCCACCTACTACGGCGAATCGTTCGAGCGTCAGGCCCGCGTCAAGGTGATGGCCGACAAGGCGCCCGACCAGGCCAAACTGGCCGTCGCGGTCAAGGCTGAGCGCGATGCTTACGTGAAGTCGGTCGAAGACCTGGCGATCTGGCGCAAGGTGGCCTTCGCGCTGTGCCTGCTGGCCGCGTTCATGACCGCGTTCTACATGTTCCGCCTGTACTTCCTGACGTTCAGCGGCGACTACCGCGGCGACCACCACACCTGGGACCACGCGCACGACGCGCCCTGGCCGATGGCGACCGCGCTTGTCCTGCTCGCGTTTCTGTCGTTCGTCGGCGGCTGGGTCGGGACGCCGTTCTTCCACAACCAGTTCAACTTCTTCTTCCATTGGCTGGAGCCGGTGCTCGCCCGTGGAGAGGAGTTGTTGGACGGTCACATGACTCCTGCGCTCGAGTACGGCCTGATGGCCGCCTCGACGGTCGTGGCGGCCTTGGGTGTGACGCTTGCGTGGTGGATGTACCGCAAGGGGCCCAGCGAACTGGGAGCCAACCTTGCGAACCGCATGAGCTTTATCTACGACGCCCTGCTGAACAAGTACTACGTCGACGAGTTCTACGACCGGGTCGTCGTCCGCCCGCTGCGTGCGGTGTCGCAGGCGGCGTTCCAGGTCATCGACCGCATCATCGTCGACTTGGTGATGGTGCGCGGACCCGGCTACGTCCTGCTCGGCGTCTCCCACGCCGGTCGCCTGCTGCAGAACGGCGAGGTTCAGACCTATCTCGTCGGCGTCGTCCTTGGCATCGCCCTTCTGGCCTACTACCTCGTCTGAGGACCGCGATATGGAAACCACGTTCGCGCAAGCCTGGCTCGAGCTCAACGGTGTCGGCGGTTTTCCGCTGCTGACGCTTCTGACTGCGCTGCCACTGGTTTTTGCCGCCATCAGCCTGATGCTTCCTGGCGATCAGCCCGGCGCCCACAAGGCCCTGGGCTTCGCAGGCTCCATCGTCACGTTCCTGGTCAGCATGGTGGTCTGGTCGCGGTTTGACACCGGTCTGGGGCACATGCAGCTGGCGGACGACTTTGCCTGGATTCCCGGCATCGGTGCGCGGTGGACGATGGCGGTCGACGGCCTTTCGCTGCCACTCGTGCTGCTGACCACGTTCCTGACGCCGCTGGTGTTTGTGGGCGCCTGGTCGGCGATCGACAAGCGGTGGAAGGAGTTCACGATTGCCATGCTGGTCCTCGAGACCGGCATGCTCGGCTCGCTGCTCGCGGTCGACCTGCTCGTGTTCTATGTGTTCTGGGAGATCATGCTGGTTCCGATGTACCTGATCATCGGCCTGTGGGGCGGCAAGGCCCGCATCTACGCGACCCTGAAGTTCTTCATTTACACGATGTTCGGCTCGCTGCTGATGCTCGTCGGCATCCTGTATCTGTACGGCAAGACTGGCGGATCGTTCTCGTTGCGCGAGTTCGCCGCGCTGCACCTCACGGACAAGGAGCAGCTCTGGCTGTTCGGCGCCTTCGCCCTCGCGTTCCTGATCAAGGTGCCGGTCTTCCCCTTCCACACGTGGTTGCCCGACGCGCACACCGAGGCCCCGACCCCCGGCTCCGTCATCCTCGCCGGCGTGCTACTGAAGCTGGGCACCTACGGCCTGTTGCGCTTTGCCATTCCGATGTTCCCGGCGGCGATGGGCACGTTTTCGCCCCTGCTGCTGTCGCTTGCGGTCATCGGCATCGTGTTCGGCGCCATGATGGCGTACGTCCAGACCGACGTGAAGCGATTGGTCGCCTACTCGTCCGTCAGCCACTTGGGCTTCGTGATGCTCGGCATCGTCATCTACAACGAAGAGGCCTTGCAGGGCGCTGTGTTGCAGATGGTGAACCACGGCCTGTCGACCGGCGCGCTGTTCCTTCTGGTCGGCTTCCTGTACGAGCGACGTCACACCCGGGAAATCGCCGACTTTGGCGGCATCGCCAAGCGCATGCCGGTCTACGCAGCGTTCTTCGTCTTCGTCACCATGTCCAGCATTGCGCTGCCCCTGACCAATGGCTTCGTGGGTGAGTTCCTCATCTTCGGCGGCTCGTTCAAGGAGGGCATCCACTCCGCGATGCTGCAGCCCGAGACCGGCATCGCCTGGCGCACGACGGTGCTCGTCGGGGTCAGCATCGCGACCTCGGGCATCGTGCTGGGCGCCATTTACATGCTGTCCATGGTTCGTCGCGTGTTCTTTGGCGCCATTGGCAAGCCTGAGAACGAGGCGCTGCACGACCTGACGCTGCGCGAGAAGCTGCTGATGTCGGTGCTGGCGGTCATGATCGCCTGGATCGGCTTGGTTCCCGGCGGGTTCCTGAAGGTCAGCGAGGCGACCGTGCACGCTATGGTCCAGCCCAACCGGCCGGCCATCCTGCAGGTTCGGTCGCCTCTGGACTACCAACGTGAGCAGTCGCGCCGGGCCCCTGCCCAGGCGGCTGAAGAGGCCAAGGCCGAATAGCGATACGCCCACGCGGACCTGCGTCACGCAGGCGCCACGAGAGAATCGACATGCTGCACGATCTCGCCCTGACCACTCCGCTGCTGATCCTGCTGTTTGCGGGGCTGTTCACGCTCGTCGTCGACCCGTTCCTGCCTGCAGGGGACCAGTCGCGCCGCTTTTGGGGGCCCTTCAACGCCGCCATGTCTGCCGCCGCCATCGTGGCTGCCGCGCTGATGTGGAAGTCGGGCCACCACGAGATGCAGACGGTCGCCTTTGGCGCGCACTTGTCGGCATCGACCTATTCGCTGTTCTTCGTCTCGCTCGTGTCGCTGGTCGGCATGATGACGCACCTGTCGAGCCCCAAGTACATGCTCGAGCAGGGCGTAGGCTACGGCGAGTACTTCGCGATGGTCAGCTTTGCGACGTTCGGCATGGCGACGATGGTCTCTGCTGAGAGCGTCATCACGCTGTTCATCAGCCTCGAGATCATGTCGATGGCCATCTACGTGCTGGTCGCGTTCAAGCGCACCTCGATCGCCTCGGTCGAAGCCGGCATGAAGTACTTCATCATGGGCTCGGTCGCTTCGGCGCTGCTGCTCTACGGCATGGCTTTCCTGTACGGCCTGTCCGGCGGCACCACGTTTGTCGAGATCCAGCGCGCCCTTGTGACCGCCAAGCCTGACCAGGCTGTGTGGCTGGGCCTTGCGGTTCTGCTGACGCTTGCCGCCTTCCTGTTCAAGGTCGCGGCGGTGCCCTTTCACATGTGGGCGCCTGACGCCTACGAGGGCGCGCCCACCACCGTCACCGGCTTCATGGCCAGCGGCGTCAAGGTGGCGGCGTTCGGCGCGCTGCTGAAGATCCTGTACGCCGCGTTGGCGGGGCAGGGCATGGACGACCTGCATCTGCCCGTCGCAGCGATTCTTTCCACGGTGGCGCTTGTGACCATGACGGTCGGCAACTTGCTGGCGTTGGTCCAGAAGAACGTCAAGCGGATGCTCGCCTACTCGGCCATCGCCCACGCCGGCTACCTGCTGCTGGGCACGGTGGCCTCGACCGTCGACCCGGTGCTGGGCGCGCCCTATGCGGTTCCCGGCGGTGCGGTGCCGTTCTATCTCATCGGCTACTCGCTCGCGTCGCTGGCCGGCTTTGCTGCTTTGGCCTCCCTGGGCAAGAACGGCGAAGAGCTGACGACCGAGCACCAGCTGGCGGGCTTGGGTCGCCGCTATCCGTTCGCCGGCGCAGTGCTCAGCTTGGCGATGCTGTCGCTGGCGGGCGTTCCGCCGACGCTGGGCTTCTTTGGCAAGCTGGAGCTGCTGCGCGAGGTTCTGGCCGTCGACAACGCCAAGTACCTGCCGCACGCCATCATCCTGGTGCTCAACTCGGTGGTCAGCGCCTACTACTACCTGCGCGTCACCGTCTACGTCTACATGCGCCCTGAGCCCAAGGTCGAGCGCGAGTACGTGACCGAGCCCTCGCTGACGTGGGCCATGGGCTTGGCCGCGGCCGCGATTCTGGCGATTGGTGTCATGCCCGGCAAGGCAATCAACGTGGCGACCCTGTCGGCCCACGCGGTTCGCACGGGCATCGCCACGAAGAATCTGGTGCACCTGCGCGGGCCCGATGCGCCGGCCAAGGTTGCCGAAGTTGCCGCCGCGCCTCAGGAAGCGCCCGCCGCTCCCGTCGCTGAGCCTGCCGTCATTCCGCAGCCCTGACGTCGGTTGCGCGGGCGATTGCGGCTCGTGGGCAAGCGCTTGTGCCGGCGATAGCGCCAACTTCACAGGACAAGAGATCAGGCGGGAAAGGACTCGCCCACCGGCCCGCGGCCGACGGCCACCGGGCAGATGCCCAGCCACTGACCTGGCGGGCTATCTTTGCGGCGTCCAGCTCCGTGGACGACCCGGGGCCCGAGCCGCCCGCGGAGGCGGTCGGCGCAATCCTGGCCCGGGGGTTCAGCCCCTGGGATCCGGGATCCGGCAACCGGTCAAATCCACTGGGATCAGGGACTAGTTGAACTCGACCTTGTCGACCAGCACGGCGGTGTCGTAGATCGAGTCGCCGACGTCGGTGGTGAACAGGCGCAGCATCACGTTGCCGTTGCCAGCAAACGGCGAAACGTCGGCCGTTGCGTTGACCCACGGCGTCATGAACACGCCGCCCTGGTCGAACTGGACGTCCGAGGGGGTCAAGCCCTTGGCCTGACTGCCGCAATTGAAGCAGCCGTTGTCGCCCTTGCCGCACAGATCGTCGACCTTGGTGTTGACGACGGTCTTGGCGCCGACCTTGCCCTCGAGCTTGCAAAGGAAGGCATCCTGATAGGTGGTGCCGCAGTACTCCTTGAATTCCTCGCTGTAGAAGCGCCACCAGAACGAGTACGTCTTCTTGCCGGCGGGGACGCAGAACTTCTGGCTCAGTTCGCCGGTCTGCGTCGTGTAGCCAAGACCCGTCGAGATGATGCCCATGAACTTGCCTGCCACCGGCACGGACGAGCCGAGCTTGGCAATCACGCGTCCGTCGCCCTTCTTGGTCCAGCCCTGCAGGTTGCCGCTCTCCCAGCTGGGATTGATGATGTCGGAACTCGCCGCATCCAGGTTCTGCGCGCCGACGAGCGAGAAGTAGGTGCCTGCGTTCTTGTCGTCCTCGATCTTCACATGGGCCACGCCCGAAAGCTGCTTCTGCGTAATGACGTTGGCGAAGAACGACGTCCCCCACTTGGTCGCAAATTCGTTGGCCACCGGGCCGTTGTAGCCCGCAACCGCTGCCGCACCAGCCGCGAAGAACTCGCCGGCCATCGATCCGTTCCACAGCGACTTGCAGGAGCCCAAGTAGACCAAGCTGCGAGGGTAGGACTGCTCAGCGTGGCGCCGGACGAAGCCGGGCGTGATGCCGTAGGTGCCGTCGCTGCCCAGGATTGCGCGCCCTCGCCTGAGGTCGGCCGTCAGGTGGTCGACGCACACGCCGGTGCCGCCCGTCTTGTTCAGGAAGCACTCGGACTCGGGGCCGCACGCCTGGGACTCGCTGCAGGACTTGACGGAGCTGCTGGTCGCGAAATACGCGCAGCTGATGGCATGGCCGGTCCAGACGACCTCTTGTGACCCCTGATGGTGGAAGTCGTAGGTGGCCTTGGCGTCGGCGGCCATGTCGCGGAAATACGCGTCGCCGTGGCTGGCGACCGCAACGACACCGTAGTCGCCCATCCGGCGGAAGGCACTGAAGTTCGCGCTGCTATCCTTGAAGGTGTCGACGGTGTACGCGGGGCAGTCCTGGGCGCTCATCTGCGCGGCAGCCGCCGAGATTTCGGTCGCTCCGAGCGAAGCCGCGAACGGGTCGAGCATCAGGGCGTTCTTCGACTGGACTTGCACGGTCGACAACCCAAGCTCTGCGCTGGGGACATGCAGGCCACCCGGATCGGCCGGAGCACCGCGCTGACCGGCGGCGCCGAGTTGCACCGCGCCCAACAAGCCCGACTTGAATCGGACCCACACTGCCGTGCCAGACGCCGTACCCGAAGCCGGGCCCACCTCTGCGACTGCGTCATTGCTCTTCAGTGACGTCAGCGCCTCGTTCTGACCGTCGACGGGATTGCCCGCGCCGACAGCCATGTCGCGCGCCGCCTTCAGAGCATCCACGGCCGCCTCGCACTCGATCTTCAGGATGTCTTCGACCACTTCCAGCGCGAGGATATCGGTGTACGCCGTGTAGAATTGGCCACCCAAGTCGACCTGAACCGACGCGCGCAGGCGCAGCAGGCCGGCCATCGCGGGATTCACTGTGACCTTGCGCGAGTAGAGGCCGTCGCCCGAGATCTCGTCGCCCGACGTGTTGACCTGCCCGTCGTCGACCATGGGGCCGTCGGGAATCATCGACGTCTTGTTGCCGTCCTGGTCCACGCTGAAGAGCTTGATGCTGTTCTTGACGATGTTGCTGGCCTTGCCTAGCGCCAGCACCGCGTTGATGGCCGTTGCCGCACCCTTCTTGATCACGCGCGGGTTGGCGCGCAGGCGATCCTGGAAGGCGAATGCGGGGTTGTACGTGATGGTGATGGTGTCGGTGACGGTCTCTTCGGCGTTCTTGGCGGTCACGGTAACGACGTTGTCGCCGGGGACGAGTGTGATGGGGCTGGTCTGGAAGAACGGGCTGCCCGAGGCCGAGCCGGAGCCAGTGGCGCTGGACCACGTGATCTCGTCGGCATTGCCGAACAGCACGCCGTTGACCTCGGCAATCGAGCCCGACACCGTGGCGTGGCCGCGTCCGCTGGGGCCGACGATGCGCAGGCGAAGCTCAGCCGACGGGTAGCCGGTGAACTTGGAACCGCTGGTGCTGCCGTCGGGATTGACGGTGCCGTCGGGATTGGTGGTGCCATCCGGGTTGGTCGTGCCGTCGGGCGAGGTCGTGTCGCCGACTGTGTCGGTGCCGTCTTGCGTGTCGGTGGGCGTGATCGTGCCGTCGTTGCCGGTCGTGTCCGCACCCGTGGCGCAGCCCGGTGTTCCCGGAATGCAGTAGGTGGTACTCGGAGTCGTCGTGTCCGAGCAGGCCGCGCCGGCGCCCGCGAGGACGACGAGAAGGGCGCGGGCGATGACGGCAGGCGTCGAACGTGCGAACATGGGGGCCTCGTGGCAACTCGGTTGGACACCCGGTGGGGATGCCTGGGGAAACGGAGGAGCGGAGCCGGACTCGCTTGCCGTCCTGAAGGGGGGGCGCCGCTCTGATCCACCGCTGGAACAAGGCGCGGCAACGGCCGATGAAGTCTACCGACCGGGGGCAGCAGCGTCAAACCCGCAAGGACGCGGAAGTGACGAAGGAAATGGCTGCCCCGGAGGGCCAGGCGAAGGGCATGGACGACCGACACCACCACAACCACCAAGCTAGCGTCGCCCAGCTGTGCTTTGCCGCTGCCGCCCCCGGATTCGAGCCGTGGGTCGCTCAGGAGCTTCGGGAGCTGGGGCTCGCGTCGCGAGAGGTCGAGGGCGGGGCGGAATTCCAAGCGAAGATCGAGCAGTTGGCCGCGATCGTGCGCCATTTGCGGGTGGCGTCGCGCGTGCTGGTCCGCATGGCCGAGGGGCGCGTGGAGGACCCTTCCAGTGTCCGAGGGCTTGTCGGTCGCGTGGCTTGGACCGTTCTGCCCGCCCATCCGACCAGAATCGCACTGAGACTCACCGCGCAGGGGGCACCGCCGGACAGAATTCGCTGGGTGCAAGCGGAGTTGCTACGTGCTTTGTGCGAGCGGTTCGGTGCTGACCGGGTGGTGGCGTCCGCCGTGACTGAGGCACCGGACGACGTGGCGTTGGTGGCGAGATTGGACGGGCGCATTTGTTCGCTTTCGGTCGATGCTGGCGGCAAGCCCTTGCACTTGCGAGGCTATCGGTTGGAAGCGGGCCCGGCGCCCATGCGAGAGACGGTGGCGGCGGCGATGCTGCGGGCGATCGGCTTTGGCGGTCACGGCACCGTTTGGGACCCGATGTGCGGCAGCGGCACAACCTTGATCGAGGCGGCGCTGTGGGGGCGAGAACTGCCGCGCGAGCTGGGCGACTTTGGTGTAGACCAGTGGAGAAGCAAAGACTTGTCTGTTCTGTCGGTGCGGGGGGCCGCGGACCCGGCCGACGGTGCAGTGCGGCTCGTTGGCGGCGACTTGGACCCTGACGTGCTGCAGATCGCCCGCCGCAACGCAGCCCGCGCTGGCGTCGCGGAGCGCATCACTTGGCTGGACGCTGAGTTGGCGGCGCAGCGGTTCGAGTCCGTCGAGCCCGGCTTCGTCGTGACCAATCCCCCGTATGGCCAACGGCTGGGCGGGCGCAACGCCGCACGGCGTCTGTATGAGCGACTGGGGGCCGTGCTGGCGCGACGCTGCGGCGGGTGGCGAGCGGCGGTGCTGGTGCCGGAGCAGGAGTTGGCGCGAGCCCTGCCGTTTCGGGACCTGCAGCTTTGCTCCGTCGACAACGGTGGCCTGAAGGTCTGGCTGGCGACCGGCGAGCTTGCGGCTGGCATCAGGCGCGGCCACGCAAGAACGCGACGTCCTTGAGACACTTACAGCGTGCGGAGCGATGTCGCGGAGGGGCGGATCAGGTATCCCGCTCGCGCACCAGCGTCCGCACATCGGTCGGCGTAATGAGCCGGATGTGCACGTGGTCGCGGTGGCCGGGCGACTGGCGGATCAGCGTGCCGCCTCTTGCCGGGCTGGGCGGGTACTGGAAGAGGATGTCCAGACGCTCCAGCGGCTCGCCTTGCTTCTTCGCGTAGGCCTGCAGGCGGCGCTGGATGTCCGGGCTCATGTAGACGGCGGCCATCAGGCCGGTGCGCTCCAGCGAGTCAATCAGGAACCACAGGCGTTGGTAGTCGATCTCGCCCAGACCCGGACGGCCCCACTGCTTGCGGTTGGACTCGAGCGTTGGGTAGCCGATGTCGATGTCCTGGCCCGAGCGGTGCGACTTGTGGTGGCCGAGTCGGCCGCCTGAGTTGCGAGAGAGCGAGCCGGCGAGCATCGGATGGCGGGTGGGCCAGCGCTTCTGCATCTCGCGGAAAGTCCTGCGGAACATCTCGACAGTCTCGGGCCGGCCCCAGTTGCTGTCGGGCTTGCCTGAGACGACGCCAGGACCCGTCAGCAGCTGCACGGCGTTGGGAAGGCCGGACGGAGCGCCGAATGCCAGCGGCACCTTGACCTTCGTGCCGGGGCGCACCGGGGCGTCGGACGTCGGGTCGAAAGGCAGGGCATTCACGGCGGCAATCGCGGCGGGTGAGGTGCAGTAGCGGTAGGCGATGTTCCGCAACGTGTCGCCCATCTTGGCGTTGTAGGTGGCCAGACTGGTGCGGGTGCGGACGTGGCCCCGGACGGGCTCGGTCGTCGTCGGCGCGGTGGTGGCCAACGGGGTGTCGAGGTCGTCCTCGTCGGCAAACTCGAGTTCGCGCAGGTTGGTGCCGGCGGGAAGCTGCAGCTCGGACGCGGCCTTGGCGTCGATGCCGTCGGAGTCCTGGATGATCAGTTCGGCGTCCTCGGGCTCAGCCGCAGCGCGTCGCGGTTGGGCGCCGGCGCCGACCGACCAGAGGAGCAGCGTCCCCATCGCCATCAGTCCCAAGACGCGGCGGTACTGCTCGAGCGGACGCCCGAACATGTGCGGCATCTGGAAGGTGGTGGGGGGTGAAATCACGCAAGTCCTTGGAATCGTTTGCTTTTGAGTGAAACGGCCGCTGTGGGCCGGATCGCCACCTTACCCCACCCCGCGGGGGACGATCAATGCTTCGTTGATGGGGAATCGCGTTCCGTCGCTTGCGATCGGACGTTATCCGGTAATTTCAGATGGTTGGCGAAATGCGTCCACAGGACGTCCAGCGCGCGCCGTGGCGGTGCCGATGGCCGGAGAATGGCTTGCAGTGTCGCGTTTGGCGGTAGAAATGTCGGCAGCGGGCGGTCGGGCTGCAACACGCAGGCGATCCGGACACGAAGTGCCTCGGAAAACGGCGTCATCCAAGCGGGTTGGGCGGGTCGATGGCAAAACCATCGTGAAAGGCGGCACGGGCGATCGCCACTGCGATCATCGCCGCGGTCTCCGCGCGCAGAACGTGGGGGCCGAGCGTGACGGCCACTGCGCCAGCGGTCCGGGCGCGGGCCTGCTCGGCTGCGGCAAGCCCGCCTTCCGGCCCCACCAGCAAGGCGAGTCGCGCGGGATGCCGGTCCTGCACCAGGTGCAGCAGTGACGTCGGCGGGCCGGTCTCATCGCACGCACAAAGGGTGACGTCGCCCAGGGCGTCGAGCCACGTGTCCAGCTTGGCGGGCGGCAGGATCTGCGGCAGCCGATCGCGA
This sequence comes from uncultured Myxococcales bacterium, assembly GCA_903955385.1. Taxonomy (GTDB): domain Bacteria; phylum Myxococcota_A; class UBA9042; order UBA9042; family UBA9042; genus CAJBNH01. The sequence goes on from CAJBNH010000173.1 coordinate 58,926, forward strand.
CCGCACTGCTCGAACGCTTCGATGGCCACCGCTTGCCAGCGCTGCACCTTGTCGTTGGCACGTGCGGGGTCAACACGCACAACGCAGTGGTCCAACTGCAGCGGAACCAGACGGTCTACACCAGCTTCCACGCACTTTTCGACCAGCCACTCCCAGCGGTCACCCTTGACCAGACCGATGCCCAACTCGACCCAGGGACGCTCTCTGCACGACTGCAGCGGGCCATCCGGCTCGAAATGGTCGAGGTGCCAGCGCACCGGCAATCGCCAGCCAGAGCCGTCGGCGACCACCAGCCGGGCACCTTGGGGCAGCCGCAACACACGCTCCAGACGATGCCGGACGACCGAGGCCACCGCGAAAGGCTGCGCCGGGTTTGCGGGTAGGGGATGGTAGAGCTGCCTCACGCGGGCGACCTCAGCCGCAACGAGCACCACTCGCCGTCGCGTTGAGTCTCCAGCCAAGAAAGGCCAGCAGTGACATAGGCTTCGCGCACGTCGTCGACCTCGCGATACAGGATGCCCGACAACACCAGTACGCCGCTTGGCGCCAATGCGGCGACCAGATGCGGCAGCAGCTCAAGCAGCACGCTCGAGATGATGTTGGCGATCACGAGCTCGAACTGCCCCAGCCCCGACGGATCCTCGCAGTGCAGCAGCCGCACGCGGTCGGCTACGCCGTTGAGGCGCAGGTTCACCGCGGCGTTTTCCAGCGCCTCCGCGTCGTTCTCGGTTCCGACCGCAGAGCCCGCACCCAGCAGCACCGCCTCGATGGCCAGAATGCCGCTGCCGGTGCCCACGTCCAACACGCGCTGCTGATGCAGGTTTTCGCCGGCACCTAGCGCAGCGTCGGCCCAGGCCTCCACCGTGCACAGTGCGAGCCGGGTCGTCTCGTGGGTGCCTGTGCCGAACGCCATGCCGGGGTCAATCGCAATCGACACGCGCTCTACCGATGCTGCGGCAAGGGCCCGGGCGTCGGCCTGCTGCTCCCATTCCGGCACGATGCGCAGGCGACGGCCCATGTCGAAGGCATGGAAGTGGGCCTTCCACACGCGGTTCCAGTCCTGGCGCTCGATGTCCTGCAGCTGGGGTGCAAACGGGGCGCCGTGGCGGGCCAGGGCCGTTCGCAGCTCCTCCAGCGCGACCGGCAGGTCGGCGGGAGAAACGTACACGGCGACCCGGCAGTCGCCGGCGGGTAGGTCCCGAGCGCCAAGCGTTCCAGCGTCTTCGGTCAGGATGCCGCCCGGCGACAGTGTCCACAGGACCGGCTCCAGCAGGGGCAGTGTCGTTGCGGGCAGGCTGAAGCGGACCTCGACGAACTCGGGCAGCGAGGCGACCTCGTCGGCGGTTTCTTGGGGGGAAGTCATGGGGTTCTCGCGCCTGGGAGCCAGGCAGGGGGGACGCGGAAAGGCGGCTACTCGACGCCAATCGGCTCAAGTTGGACCAGAAGGGCTCCGGACTCGACGGCCACGCCCTCTTGCACCACTACGGCGGTGACACGCCCGCCACCCACCGACCGCACGTCGTTTTCCATCTTCATCGCCTCGAGCACGGCGACCACGGCGCCAGGGGCCACGATGTCGCCCACCGCAACCGACAACCGCACCACCCGTCCGGGCATCGAGGCCGTGACTCGGCCGCTGCTATCGCCATGCCGTCCGCCGGTGCCGTGCAGCCAGCGCTCGCGGGCGTCGGTCAGCTTGAAGGCGTGCTGGGTCCAGCCCCGCACCACGACGGTCTCTTCGCCCGCACGGAAGGTCCGGTACAGCCGCCGCTGGTCGTCCTGGCTGACGGCGATGCGGCCATCCGGCAGCGTGCGCAACGTCACTTCCAGCCGACGGTCGCCGACCTGCAGGACGGCGCGGTCGCCGTGATCCTCCAGGACCGTGACCGACTTGTGGTGGGTGCCGTGTTCGAGCAGGTACTCCGTAGGCATGACAATTCCTTGCGGCGACGGCGACTTCTAGCGGGTGCGCAGGCCAGCTTGGCGCGCGGCGCGGGCCCAGGTGGACTCGTCGGCGGCGGGTTGGGTCAGCACGGTTTGGCGACGCTGCCGGTCGTGAAGCAGGACGGCAAGCGCCTCGGCGAACTCGTCCTCCTCCGGTTCGCTGTGCAGCGGCGGCAACGTGCCCACGATGCCCGTGTCGTAGCGCCCGGCGATGAAGCGCTCGCTGCCGACGACCTGCAGCAAGTGCTCAATGTTGTGCTGGATGCCGCCGATCTCGAACGTGTTCAATGCCGCGCGGATCCGTCCGATGCAGGCCGGGCGGTCTGGGGCCCAAGCGCTCAGCTTCGCGATCATCGCGTCGTAGTGGTTCGAGACCACGTCGCCCTCGACCACGCCGTCGTCTACCCGCAACCCGGGACCGATGGGCGGACGATACACGCGCAAGGGGCCGGGAGAAGGCAGGAAACCGCGAGACGGATCTTCGGCGTACACCCGGCACTCGATGGCGTGGCCGCGCTGCGACAGCGTCGCCTGCGAGACCGACATCGGTTGGCCCATCGCGATGCGCAGCTGCTCGACCACCAGATCCACGCCCGTGACGAGCTCGGTGACCGGGTGCTCGACCTGCAGGCGGGTGTTCATCTCCATGAAGTAGAAGCGCTCGTCGGGGTCGACCAGAAATTCGATTGTCCCCGCGCCCACATACTGCACGGCACGCGCCGCCTGAACGGCGACCTCTCCCATGGCCAGTCGGGTCTGGTTCGACAGCCCGGGTGCGGGAGATTCCTCAATGATCTTCTGGTTTCGACGCTGAACCGAGCACTCGCGATCAAACAGATGCACGGTGTTGCCGTGGCCGTCGGCCAGCACCTGGATCTCGATGTGGCGCGGTCGGATGATGGCCTTTTCGATGTACACGGTCGGGTCGCTGAACCACGCCGCTGCCTCGCGCCGGGCGCCGTCGAAGGCCGCCTCCAGCTCGTGCTCGGCCTGCACCAGTCGGATGCCGCGCCCTCCGCCGCCCGCCGCCGCTTTCAGCATGACGGGGTAGCCGATCTCCAGACACACGCGCTGGGCCTCGGCGAAATCCCGCAGCGGGCCCTCAGAGCCCGGCACGACCGGCACGCCCGCGGCCTTCATGGTGTCACGGGCCAGCGTCTTGATGCCCATCTGCCGCATCGCGTAGCTGCCGGGCCCTACGAAGGTGACTCCAGCGGCGTCGCACTGCTCTCGGAAAGACGCGTTTTCGCTAAGGAAGCCGTAACCCGGGTGGATCAGCGTCGCCCCGGTGTCCTTGGCCGCCTGCAGGATGCGCGGGCCGGACAGGTAGGACTCGGCAGATGCGGCGGGACCCACACGCACGGCTTCGTCGGCGAGCCACACGTGGCGGGACTGGGCGTCCGCGTCCGAGTAGACGGCGACCGACGGCAGCCCCAGCTCCTTGCAGGCCCGGATGACGCGACAGGCGATTTCGCCACGGTTTGCGATCAGCACCTTGTGCAACGGGGGGCTCCTTGGCGCAGTGTTGGGGGGGAAGCGGGCGGTATCCTGCCGATGCGCAAGGTTCGCTGTCAACGAGTGCGCGTCACCGGGACCCAGAACCGCTCTCCGGTGCTTGAATTGCCAAGGGAGTCGACCTACCTTGCTGGCCCTCCGAACGCCCGGGTCGCCCGAACACGCCCCGCCCAACAAGGCCTGCGACGACATGCTCGATTCCATGCAACTCTTTGTCTCTTTGCCGCTTCTTCCCGCTCAGGCGGCGACCGACGGCGCTGTCGACTCGACCGGCTTGGCGATCGGCCTTGCCGTTCTGGTCGCTGCGGCCATCGCTGCCTACGCGATGCTGAAGTCGAAGTCTGGCCGTGTTGCCCCGACGGACGACACGCAGAAGGCGGCGCCCGCGGCGGTCGTGGACGTCCCGAGCGACGAAGCGCGTCAAGCGGCCAAGGCCCTGCGGCGTGCGGCCCGCGGCGGCGTGAAGGTGGGTGCCGACGGCGAGCTGAAGCGGCTGGATTCGTTCGACCTGGACCAGCAGACCCGTCGCGAGCTCGAGGATTCGGCGTCCCGTCGTTCGCAAGTCCGCGCCCCGCAAGCGGATGACGGGGAGCAGCGTGCCTATCTGGAGGCCGGGCTGTCCAAGACGCGGTCCGAGGGCTTTGTCGCGAGGCTAGGCAAGCTCTTTCAGGGCAAGCAGATCGACGCAGCCCTGCTGACCGAGATCGAAGAGGTGCTGTATCGCGCGGACCTTGGCGTGAAGACCGCCGACCGGCTGCTGGACGCGCTGAAGGTGGCGTCGTCGCGCAAGGAGCTGGAGGACACCGAACACGTCTGGAAGACCCTGCGCCAGAAGTCGCTCGAGATTTTGCGGTCCGTCGGCGAGCGGCCGCTGCAGGTCGAAAACGACTCCGGACCTGCCGTGCTGATGGTGGTGGGCGTCAACGGCTCGGGAAAAACGACGACGATCGGCAAGCTTGCCCATCGCTATGCCGCTGAGGGCCGCAAGGTCATTGTGGCCGCCGCTGACACCTTTCGCGCGGCTGCGGTCGACCAACTGGAAGTTTGGTGCCAGCGCGCCGGCGTCGAGCTGTTCCGCGGCAAGGAGAACGCCGACCCCGCCAGCGTGGTTTTTGCCGCCATCGAGAAGGCCAAGGCGGATGGGGCCGATCTGGTGATCATCGACACAGCGGGGCGCTTGCACACGAACTCGAACCTGATGGAAGAGTTGCGCAAGGTTGGCCGGGTCGCCGCCAAGGCGCAGGCGGGAGCCCCCCACGAGGTGCTGCTGGTGCTGGACGCCACCATGGGGCAGAACGCGGTGAAGCAAGCCGAGCTGTTCCGCGAGGCCATCGACGTCACAGGGATCGCGTTGACCAAGCTCGACGGTACGGCCAAGGGTGGCGTGGTTCTGGCGATCGCCGAAGCCCTGAAGCTGCCCGTCAAGCTGGTGGGGGTTGGCGAGCGGATGCAGGATCTGCGCGATTTTGATGCGGATCTCTTCGTCGAGACGCTGTTCGACGGCAAGGACGGCCACGCCGCGGGTCCCGTCTCTTGACCGGCCGCTGCGTGAATCCGAAGCTCCGGGCCATGCACACGTCAAACCTTGCAGCAAAGGCCCTTCTCGCGACGACCACCTTGCTGGCCGCTTGCCTGCCGTCGGCTGCTTTCGCCGCGCCGGTCGAGTCGTGCAAGACGTGGATCGTCTTTCAGAATCCGTCCAAGTCGCCGGTTCGGCTGGAGCCCACTGGCGAGCCGGCCCGGGTGCTTGGACCCGGTCAGACCGCGCGCATTTGCCCGTCGGCGCCGGGCGATAAGCTGACGTATCGCGTCGTTGCGGACGCTGGCTGGGTCTACGAGGGAACCGTCGACCTGACCGGGCTGCAGTCGCGCGAGGTGCCGGTTTTGGTCCCCTGCGCCGGTGTGCGTGTGCGCAATCGCACGGGTGAGCCGCAAATTCTGGAGATCGACGGGCGACCGATGGGCCAGCTGGACGACGGCGCCCAGCGGACCGTGACGCAGCTGGAGCCCGGCACCCTGACGGTCGTCGCCCACGGCACTCGCAGTGCGTCCTTGACCGCGCTGCGCTTCAACGTGGCCGCAGGAGCGGTGGCCGAGGCCGATCTGCCGCCCCCCGCCTCGCGCATGGCGGTGGCCAACCCCTTGTCAGAGCTGGCAACCCTGCATGTTGACGGTCATGCCTACGGTCGCATGGGCCCGGCGCCCGCGACGGTGGACGTGGTGGGTCTGGCGCCCGGGATGCACCAAGTTCGTCTGGTCGGGTTGACGTCTGGCGACGTGCGTGAGTTCGAGGCCAAGGCCACCCTGACGACGGAACCGCCCGGGCTGTCCCCCGACATCCGCATCCGTGTCCAAAACCAGACGGGCGAAGTGCTGGAACTCGTTGCAGCGATGCGGGATCTGGGCTCGCCGATCGCGCTGGGTGCCAAGGCGGAGTGGGTTGTACCGCGATCGGCGTTTGGCATCTCGGCAACGGGCGTCGATTCGGGGCTGACGTATCGGCTGGAGGTGCAGCCCGACGGCCCCGCGCAGCTCGACTGGCGCATCGAGCGCCCGCGCGCGAGCGTGAAGCTGATGAACGTGACGGGCGAGCCATTGTCCGTGCAGGTGGGGCCGTGGGGCAAGGTAGAGGTTCCGGCGAGCGCCCAGCGGGTTGTCGGCGTGCCTGCGGGGCGTCTTGCGCTGACGGCTGAGGCCAAGACCAGCGGGCGCAAGCACGAGACGGGACTGTTTCTGGAGGCGGCGGCGCAAGCGGCATGGTCGATTCGCGCCGAAGAGACGACGGTGACGCTGGTCAACGGCCACGACGAGCCGGCGACTGTTGCCGTGGACGGTGCTGTGCGCGGCACCATTCCTGCTCGCGGAGAGTTGCGGACAGCCGTGAGCCCCGGCAAGCACAAGATCACCTTCGTGACCCAGTGGACCGGGACCCGATTGGCGGCCGAGCTGCAGGTGGCCGACGGCGCGCGCGCGCTGGTCGGTTTCGAGCCCCCGTCCGGTGCCTTGCATCTGGACCAGCGCACGGGCGAACACACCCTGGTCGTGCTGGTGCGGGGCGTGCAGGTGGCCGAGGTCGCGCCGGGGAGTCACGCGGTGCTGCCGGTCGTTCCTGGCCGCGCGACCGTCGAGGTGCGCGACCCGAAGACCGGACGATCCGCGTTCTACTCCGATCCGATCACGCCCGCAGAGCAGGTGCTCCTTCCCAAGCCCCCGCTCGTCCAGGCGGATCTGGAGATCGCGCTGGCTGGCGAGGTGTCGGTGACCGTGGCGGTCGACGGCGGAGAGGTCCAGCCCTTGAAGTCCGGCGAGACGCTGAAGCTGTCTGGCGTGTCGGTGGGCGAGCACCTGATCGACGTGATGGTCGGCGGCAAGTCCCTGCGGCGGCGGGTGGAAGTGCGTCCCGATCGCCCCGTGACGCGCGTGGTGTTGCGGCCTACTCGCCCGTAAACTTCGCGGGACGCTTTTCCAGAAAAGCCGTCATCCCTTCGCGCTGGTCCGACGACCGGAAGCACTGAGCAAAGGCCGCGGCCTCGAGCTCCAGCGCCTCGTTCAGCGGCAGGTCTTCGCCCCGCACGATCGCACCCTTGGCCTGTGCTACTGCCACCGGACCGCGCTGACCCATGCGGTCGGCCAACGCGACGGCGGCATCGAGCAGCGTCTCAGGCGCATGGAGCTCGTGTGCGACCCCCAAACGCAGCGCCTCTTCGGCAGGAAACACGTCGCCGGAAAGCACCCAGCGGCGAGCGGCGTTGCGTCCGATCAGTCGCGCCAGCCTTTGCGTGCCGCCAAATCCGGGGATGACGCCCAGGGTCACCTCAGGCAGGCCGAACTTGGCGCGGGTCGATGCGAGGATGACGTCGCAGGCGAGCGCGAGCTCCGTGCCGCCACCCAGCGCGTAGCCGTTGACCGCTGCGATGACGGGCTTGGGCATCTGCTCGATTTTGCTGAGGATCGCCTGCCCAGCCAAAGCAAAGGCCAAGGCCTGTTCCGGCGTCAGCTGTGCCATCTCGCCGATGTCGGCGCCCGCGACGAAGGACTTGTCGCCGGACCCTGTCAGCACGACGGCGCGTACCGAACGGTCGGCCGCGACCTCGTCCAGCCGCTGCGCCAACACGGTAAGCACTTGCCGATCGAGGGCGTTGAGCGCCTTGGGTCGATGGATCGTCAGCAGGGCCACGGCCCCGCGACGTTCGAGGAGCACGAGGTCGCCGTCCATGACCCTTTCCTTGACTAGTTGCCGCCGCGCTTCGAGGCCTTCAGCGGGTTCAGCATCTTCGAGGACTTCACCTTCTCGATCTTGGCGTGGGTCGCGAAGTTGCACATGCCGGCGGCCCACTTGCCCGTGGGGCTGGCGTACGCGTGGCAGTAGCCGACTTCGCCGAGCAGGCGCACGTGCGCGCAGCCGACGCACTGGTCGACGATGGGCGTGAAGCCGTTGCTCTGGATACGGGCGGCGACGGCGGCTTCGGCGGCCGGGGCGTTGATCGGGTCAGCCATGTCTCGTTCCTCGGAGTTCGCAGTGAAGGTTCGTGCACGGGGTCGTCGGCCTGAATGGCACCTGACCCTGAAGCGCGCGGCAGGATAGGGGCAAGTCGCCCCGGTGTCAACGCGCAAGCAGGCTCGGCGTCATCTGGAAGGTACCATCAGGACTGCGGAAAACTCAGCAGCCGACCGGACATGCGACAGACGATGGCGGCGGCTAGGCCTTCTCGGCCCGCAGACCATCGACCGTGTCGGCCAGCACGCCAAGCGCGCGGGCGAGCTCGCCGTGAATGGCCTGGATTTCGTCCTTGCCCCAATCGGCGGTGTCCTTGCGGATGAAGCTGGTCTTGTCGACGCGGTTGTCGAAGCGGGCGACCGGGATGTACCACTTGCGCAGCACGTACTTCTTCTGGCCGTTCTCTTCGACCTGAAGGATCCGCTCGACCTTGACGGTGTTCGGCTTGTCGGACTGCGACATCAGCCATTCCATGTCGTCGCAGCCGTAGTCGGCCAGCATCACTTCCCACGGTGCCGAGTGGTGCAGGATCGATCCCTGACCGTCGGGGCGACCGCGGGCGATGTTCTTGCGGCGCGATTCCTCAGGGCTGACCCAGATGTAAAGGATCACGGCGCGGTCGAGGATCTCCGGACGCAGCTGGTGGAACTGGTTGAGGTAGCCGCGGGGCGGGGTCAGCGGGAACGCCGCGCCGTTCGGGCCACCACGGGCGGCTTCCATGAACAGGGTCTTGCCGGCGCGGTCCTGGCTGACGTTGCGGTTCTTCGCCGCGAGTTCCTCTGCGCACTCCGCTTCCATCGCTGCGGCGATCTCGCAGCGGACGCGGTACGGGACGTTGCCAAGGGCGGGGGCGACGCCGGCACGGACGCGGGCGGCGTCCAGTCGGTCGAACAGCAGCTGCGCGGCAGAGGCCGGATGGGCCGTGCGGCCGGCGACCAGATCGGCGTAGTCCTCGTTCAGCATCTCGGTCAGCGTCAGCCAGTCGAACGGCTCGCGGAACGGGCGGCTGGAGCCGTGGTAGAACACGTAGTCTTGTCCGCGCTGCTTCAGCTCGTCGTCGATGCGATGCATGAAGTGCACGTACGGATAGTCATCGAGCTGCAGCGTGGGCCCGATGTGGAACTCCTCGCGGCATTGGGTGGGCGTCAAGTACTCGAGGTAGCGGCGCACTTCGGACTTGCCGGAAGCGGGCAGCGAGAAGAGGAGCACGGTATCGAGCAGGGTCGTCATGTCGATTCCTCCGGGGGGGATGTGCGCTTGCGCGGGCGAAGCGTCGTCCAGCCTCGCGCCCGAGTCAATGGCCCGCCGGGTGGCGGTCCGGCGGGTTCAGGTCGGCTTGCACAGACCGTTGACGCAGCTGGTGCCGTCGGGACAGATGTGCGTGAGGCAAGCCTTGAAGCCCAGACACTGGAACGCGATGGGCGGGGCACAGATCATGCCGATGTCCGAAGGGACACAGAACGTGGCGCCTTCGCTGGCGTAGGGGCAGTCCACTGCTGCGGTTTGGGGTGTGCAGCTGCCGGGTTGGACGCAGAAGCTCTCGCCCTCCTTGGTGGCGCAGCGCCGCGACCCGCACTCCCAGGCCTCGTCACAGTGGTCGCAGTAGCCCTTGTCGCCTCCCTGGCAGGTGGCGATCAGGCCATAGGGCTCCTCGAACTTGCGCAGGCATACCGACGAAGCGGCGCCCATGACCTTGCCGCAAGTGAATCCGGTCGGACACGTCACCCCGGCGAGGCCGCAGGTGGCCGCGCAGTAGCGCTCGTTGGTGTCGGGCGAGGTGATGCACAGGTTGCCGGTGGCGCACTCGGCTTGCGAGGCGCACGGGCTGCAGTGTTCGCCGCCGCCCGAGCACGCGCCGTAGTCAGGGCGACACGCAAATTCACCCAGCCCTGTGCCGTATTGCGCGCACGATGAACCCGACGCGCACTGGGCGCTGGAGGAGCACCCCTTCGTGCAGTAGCCCTTGCCGTTCTTGTCCTGTCGGCATTCAGGGGTCGCGGGGCTGCAGTCCTTGGGGCTGAGGCACGGCGCGCAGTAGGGACCTGTTCCGGGGACGGCGTCTGCGGTGGTCGCGTCGGTGCCGATGGGCGGATTGTCGATGGTGGACTGCGCGTCGCTGGGGCCGGCGGCGGTCTCGTCGGAGCATCCGACGAACAGAAGCAGCGCGAGCGCGACGGGCAGGACGGGCAGGCGGTGGCGCATGGGTGGCAATTTCCGAGCAGTGGGGCCAGCAGGGCGCCCGCGGTCGGCGACGTGCGACCGCGGGGGCAACCACCGGAGCGTAGTCGCGCCCGCGTCCGGCGGCAACCCGCCGTCGTTCCTGCGGCTTGTCCGCATCGGCTCGGGGCCGTATCATCCGCGGGTTCTTTTCGGCGGGACCATGGCGACGCTCTACCACTACATGGACTGCCCCTACTGTTTCCGCGTTCGCGCCTATTTGGCCGAGCGCGGCATCCCGTACGCCAGCAACGCCGTCGAACGCGGCGCCCCGCCTCCAGAGCTGCCGAGCCTGAACCCCTTGGGTCGCCTGCCGATTTGGGTGACGGATGCGGGGCGACCGGTGTTTGGTTCCTCGACGATCCTCACTTTCCTGGACGCAACCGAGACGGCTTCGCCCGGTCTGTTGCCTCTGGACCCGCTCGCACGCGCTCGCTGCGCCATGGCGGAGCAGATGGTCGAAGAAGGGCTGCTGAACCCGCTGATGCACATCGACCGAGAAATGGTGGGCCGCGAGGGCCAAATGTGGAGCCTCGAGGTCTATCGCACCGAGACGCGCCGGGTGCGCCAGATGCTTCACGTCTTCGAGCAGTTGCTGGGTGGCCGGCAGTGGCTCGTCGGCGACGCGCTGACCCCGGCGGACCTGGCGCTGGCACAACCGCTGACGATTCTGGAGCGATTCGGTCTCGACTTGCAGGGCCTTCCGGGTCTTGCTGGTTTGGCTGAACGCCTGAACAAACGCACTTCGATTGTCTCTGCCCGCAAGAAGCCTGAGACCGAGTTGACCCGCGCCGAGGGCTGACCTGCCCGCGCCGCCCTCGCCCGTTGCGGCCCCTGCCGCCATCCGGAGTCCACGATGTCCTTGTCTCGCCTCGATTTTGCCAAGGTCGGCGTCGCGACCGCGTTGTGCGGGCTGGCGACTTGGCCCGATGCCGCCCGCGCCGAACCGCCTCCGTCGCCCGCGTCTGCCGTTGTCGAAGTCGCACCCGCTGCGCCAGGCACGCTTGTGGTCGTCGTCGATGTGGACGGGCTCGCCGCCGACGTTGCCGGGGCGGTCACCGCCTTGAAGAAGGGCGAGAACGCGCTGCAAGTCGCCGCCGGCACTGCGAAGGTGGTGGTGCGGACTGCCCCCGGCGCCGTCGTCAAGGAGGCTGAGGTCGCCGTGGCGTCTGGTGCAACTGCGCGCCTGGACGTCACCACCCGCGGTAAGATTGAGGTCGCGACGGTGCGCGGCGCCAAGATCGAACTGGATGGCAAGGAAGTGCCCGCCAAAGACGGCAAGGCAGAAGTCGACGTCGACATGGGCAAGCACAGCCTTGTGATCACCCATTCCGGCTACTTTGGTCGCAAGGGCGACGTCGAGCTGGGGGCCGGACAGCGCGCGTCCGTCACCGCCGATCTCGCGTTGTTCGAGCCCGAGAACGACCTGCGCGCCTACGCGTGGGCCGGCATGGGGGGCGGCGGTGCGTTGATTCTGGCCGCTGTCGCGATCGATGCCTTCGCCAACTACGACTCGCTGGGCGGCGACACGGTCCGCTGGACCCTGATGGGCTTGGGCACCGCGGGCTTCGTCGGAGGCACCATCCTGCTGAAGCAAGGTGCCGAGGCCAGCGCCAGCCCGCCGGTGCAGGACACGCCGAAGCTCGACATCCGACTATCGCAGACGCAAGGCGGCGCAGTGGCCCGCTTGGGCATGCGGTTCTAGATGGAACCCGCCTTTGATTTCGACGAGGTCGACTCGGGTCTGTGGGTCGGGCCCTGTCCCAGCTCTCCCCAGCGCATCCAGCAGCTGCGCAAGGCCGGGATCGACGGGCTCGTCAGCCTGCAGACCGATGACGACCTGATGGGGATGGACCTCGACTGGAACTTGCTGTGGCGGTTCATGATGGGGCAGGGTATCGCGGCCCGTCGTCAGCCGATCACCGACTTCGACGACCGCGCCCTGATCCAAGGGCTGCCTGCCGCCATCGTCGCCATCGCTGAGCTGCGGGCCGCCGGGCGCGTCACCTACGTGCATTGCTCTGCCGGGGTCAATCGCAGTCCGACCGTGGCCATCGGTTACCTGATGCAGCACAACGGGTTGAGTCTGGATCAAGCGTGGCAGCAGGTCACCACGCGTCGTCCTTGCGACCCGAATCGCGCGGCCCTCGAGCGCTGGCATCTGGGGCCGCCCAAGCGCGGCTAGCCGCTGCACATGCAGAAATTTGCCGGTCAGTGGAAAGACCCTAGGCTCCGTCTTGGCCTTTGGGGCCGTGTGGCGGAGGGTGCGATGGGCGGCTTGGTCTTGGTGGGAACGATTGCGGCGGGAGTTGGTTTGGCGCTGTTGACCGCCAAGTGGTCGTTGGCGCTGCTCATTCAGCACATGCCGCAGCGTAAGCGCTAGGTCGGCGAGCCGGGGCCCGTCAGAAGCCTTCGCACGTGCCTTCGGGCCGCTCCTGGTGCACGAAGTTGCCCATCCGGCTGAAGGTGGGGCTGTACCAAGCGTCGGCGTCGAACGCCCACCAAAGAAAGCCCGCCTTACCCTTGACCGTGTCGAGGGGAACAAGGCCAAAGAACCTGCCATCCTGCGAGTTGTCGCGGTTGTCGCCCATCACCAACAGGTTGCCGGGTGGCACGACGTAGTCGGGGGAGTCCTTCCGCTCCGCACGGCTGTACACCTGAGCGTGCGGGAATTGCGCGTCCGGCTCATCCGGCGGCCAGTCCTTGACGTCGCCACCGGTGCCGTGTTGCGTCGTGTAGACGATGCCGTTGATGCACTCCTGCTCGGCAACGTAGGGCCAGCGGGCGCGACCGATGTCGTGAAATTCACCAGGGTTGGCGATGGCCTTGCGTGGCACCGGCTTGCCGTTGCGGAAGATTTGGTAGTCGACCATGCGGATGCGGTCGCCGGGGGCGCCGATGACGCGCTTGATCAGGTCGTTGCCGGTCGACGTGTCGTTGTCGTACGGGTACTCGAAGACGATGACCTCACCGGGGCGGGGATCGCGGAAAGTCAGGAACTTCACGCGCGTAAACGGGATCTTCAGGCCGTAGATGAACTTGTTGACGAACAGGTGGTCGTGGATCTGCAGCGTCGGGATCATCGAGCCCGTCGGGATCTTGAACGCCTCGAAGACGAAGGCGCGGATCACCAGCGTCAGCAGCACCGCCCAGAAGATGGCCTCGGCGTACTCGCGCACCACGGACTTGCGATAGCGGCCCAGATGCTCGTCCAGCCCAGCCTCGAATGCGTCGGCCGCCGTCGTCAGCGCCGCAGCGTCGATGTCCTTGAGATCCTTGGGGCGGGCGGCGCTCAGGGTGGCCAGCTGCGCCTGCAACGACTCGCGCACCGGCTCGGACAGCTTGGCCCCGTGCTTGCCCAGCAGGGACTTGCCCATCGACAGCAGCTGGTCGGCACGCTCGGCCTGGTCGCGGATGAAGCGGCGCAATGCCTTGGGAGCACTGGGGATGACGGTCCGTTCTGGAGGGCGTGGGACGGGGCTCTGGCTCATCGGACCTCGGGTGGGCAAAACGTGCTCCGGCGGCTGCGGGCAAGGGAGCCTACAGCCGCCGGTGCAGGAATCAACTCGCTGAAGCCGGGCTACTTGTCCGCGCGGACCATCACGTCGTCGATGAAGACGCCTGCGCCAGCATTGATGCTGCAGTCGCTCGAGTCGAACGCGAAGGCCAGCGTGACCGTGAGACCCTGCATCGCGGTGACGTCATAGGTGAAGGTCGTCCACTTCTTCACGGCCGCTGTCTTGTCGACCGCTACAGCCCAGGACTTTGGCTGGATCGGCGCAACCTCTGTCAGACCCACCACGAACTTGTCGTACAGCGGGTTGGTCTCTGCGTCCACGTAGGCGGAGAACGTCAGCAGCGTCTTCGCTCCCACCGTAGCCGGAACCGGGATCAGGAACTTGCCGGAGGTAGCCGTGCCCTGGACCTTGGGCGACGCGGAGCACACATAGTCCTTGCCGTTGTTGAAGTTCAACGAGCAATCGGGGCTGAGGGCGGTCACACCGTTGTTGTCGACGGCCCAGCGGGGACCGGCCGGGTACGCGCTGGCGATGGTCCAGCCGCTGGCGTCGCCGCAGGTGATGCCGTCGGCAAAGGAAGGAACCGGGCGGTGTTCCAGCACCACGTCGTCGATCAGCCAGCCCACACCGTCGTTGTAGTTGAGGTCGACCGAGTCGAACACGAAGCGCAGGCGGATCTTCTTGCCCTTCATCTGCGTGAGATCGACCGTGTTGTAGCGCCAGCCCGACATGACGTTGGCCGAGTTGACGAACAGCGGCTTGATCGGGACGGTGACGAAGGCGTCGCCGCTGATCTCGACCCAGCGCTTGTCGTACGAGCCCACGTTGTCGATCTCGGTGCCGATCCACTCGCGGAACACGACGCTGACGTTGCCGGTGGCGGCCTCGAGATCGATGACCGGCGAGAGCACGCTGCCCGACACCGTCCCCGCGTAGTCCGTGCCGTTGTTGAAGTTCATGCTGGCGGGCGCCGACAGCGGTGCAGGAACCGCAGGCGTCGCGTCGATGGCCCAGACCGAGCCGTTGACCGCGGCAGAGGACTGCCAGCCGTTGACGTTGTTCGCAAAGCCCTCGATGTAGGTCTTGCCAGCGGCAACGACGGCGACGGGACCGGCGTAGACGTTCAGTTCGTCGACGAACCAGCCGGGACCAGAGGCACCCACGGCCACCGAGTCGAAGCGGAAGCGAACCTGGAAAGCCTTGCCGACCAACGAGTTCACATCCAGCGTCTCCATGTGCCAGACCTTGGAGAACTTGGTGTTGTCCAGCGTGTAGGCCTTGGCGATGGTGTTGAAGCCGTCGGTGCTGAACTCCACGACGCGCTTGTCCAGCGTGTTGGAGGTGGACATGCCGTGGTACGAGTAGAAGACGAACGTCAGGTAGGAGCCGGTCACCTTGGTCGCATCGACCAGGAACTTGCCGTAGGCCGCTGCCTGGACCGGGAACTTGTCGGCGTAGTTGGTGCCCTTGTTCACGTTCAGCGACGCGGCGCCCGTCAGCTTGCCGGGGTCGGCAGGCGTCGCGTCGGTCATCCACTTGACGTAGGTGCTGTTGCTGACGCCGGACCACAGCGGGTCGGCATAGTCGATGGCCAGCGAAACAGGAACCGGCAGGGCGGGGCAAGCCGACTTGCCGACGGCCAAAGCGAAGGAGCACGCACCCGTCGTCGTGTTGCAGTTGTCGAGCGTGCAGGGGTTGCCGTCGTCGCAGTCCTTGGGGGCGCCAGCGCCGCAGCTGCCGTCCTTGCAGGTGTCGATCAGCGTGCACGCATTGTTGTCGGAGCACGGCGCGAGGTTGTTGCCGTACACGCACTTCTTGGCGATCTCGTCGCACTTGTCGTTGGTGCAGACGTTGCCGTCGTTGCAGTTGGGGACAGAGACCTGGCACTTGCCGTCCTTGCAGGTGTCGGTGACGGTGCAGAACTTGCCGTCATCGCAAGCGGACGTGTTGTTGACGTAGAGGCAGCCGAGCTTCGGGCTGCAGCTGTCGTTGGTGCACGGGTTGATGTCGTCGCACTTGACCGGATTGGCGCCCACGCACACGCCCTTGCCGTTGCACGTGTCGGTCGCTGTGCAAATGTTGCCGTCGTTGCACGTCAGCGTGTTGGCCGTGAACGTGCAGATGTTGTTCGAGCAGGTGTCGGTCGTGCACGGGTTGACGTCGTCGCAGACCTTGCCGATGCCGACGCACTTGCCGGCGGCGCACGCGTCGAGCTTGGTGCAGGTGTTGCCGTCGTCACACTTCGAGCCGTTTACGGTCGATGCGTACTGGCAGGCCAGCTTGGGATCGCAAGTGTCGATGGTGCAGGCGTTGTTGTCGTTGCAGTCCATCGTCGCACTGCCCGCGCACTTGCCGTCGGTGCACTTGTCGTCGAGGGTGCAGATGCTGCCGTCGGTGCACTTGATCGTGTTGGCGGCAAACAGGCAGCCCTTTGCCGGGTCGCAGGCGTCGTCGGTGCAGACGTTGCCGTCGTCGCACTTCTTGGCGGTGCCGGCGCACGCTCCGTCGGCGCACTTGTCGTCGATGGTGCACAGGTCGCTGTCGTTGCAGACCTCTGTGTTGTTCGCGTTCACGCAGCCCGCGGCGGGGTCGCACGAGTCGGCGGTGCAGGGGTTGGCATCGTCGCACTTGGTCGGCGAGGCTCCGGCCTTGCAGGTGCCGTCGAGGCAGGCGTCGCCCGCGGTGCAGGCGTTGCCGTCGTCACAAGCGGCCGTGTTGTTCTTGGCCGCGCAACCGCCCACGGGGTCGCAAACGTCGTCGGTGCAGGGGTTGCCGTCGTCGCAGGTGATCTTGACCCCAACGCAGCTGCCCTTGTCGCAGGCTTCGTTCTGGGTGCAGACCGAGCCGTCGTTGCAGCTGGAGCCATCGGCGCGCGCCACGTTGCTGCACTTGCCGGTGTCGGCGGTGCAGGAGTCGAGGGTGCAGTCGTTCTGGTCGTCGCACACTTTGGGCGTGCCAGAGCACAGGCCGCCGGAGCAGATGTCGCTGGCAGTGCAGCCGTTGCCGTCGTCACAGGCCGCGGTGTTGTCGGCAAAGCCGCACGCGCCGGTCGCCGAGTCGCACTTGTCGGTGGTGCAGGGGTTGCCGTCGTCGCAAGGGATGGGCTTGCCGGGCGCGCAGGTGGTCTTGGCGCAGACGTCGTTCTCCGTGCACTTGTCGCCGTCGTCGCAGGGCTGGGCGTTGGCCACGAACACGCACGCGTCGTCCTTGCAGGAGTCGTCGGTGCAGGCGTTCAAGTCGTCGCAGACCTTGCCGTTGGTGCCCTCGCACTTGCCGCCCTTGCACAGGTCGGTCTTGGTGCACGAGTTGCCGTCGTCACAGGTCAGGGCGTCGTCCGCCGTGTTGATGCAACCCTTTGTCTTGTCACAGGTGTCCGCGGTGCAGGACTCCTTGTCGTCGCAGGACAGGACGGCTCCGGTGCACGTGCCGGCCGCACACTTGTCTTCGATCGTGCACGCGTCACCGTCGCTGCAGAGCGCGCCTTCTTCCACGGACACGTGCGCGCAGCCTTTGACCACGTCGCAGCTGTCCACCGTGCAGGGATTCGAGTCGTCGCACACGGTAGGGGCGCCGCCGACGCACACGCCCTCCAGGCACTTGTCGTCCGAGGTGCACGCGTTGTTGTCCGAGCACGCTGCAGTGTTCTTCGTGTACTGGCAGCCGGTGGCCGAGTCACAGGTCTCGTCGGTGCAGGGGTTGCCGTCGTCGCAGTCCTTCACCTTGCCCTGGCACTTGCTGTCGGCGCAGCCGTCGTCGGTCGAGCACGCGTCGCCGTCGTCGCACGCCAGCGTGTTCGCGGTAGCCACGCAGCCGGTCTTGGGGTCGCACGTGTCGTCGGTGCAGGGGTTGGCGTCGTCGCAGGTCACGGGCGTGCCGAGGCACTGGCCCTCCTTGCAGGTTCCCTTCTCTGTGCAGGCGTCTTCGTCCTCACAGGTGCCGCCGTTCTCAGCGTCGGCCAGACCGCACAGGCCGGTCGCCAAACACACGGCCTTCTGGCACGCGGGCTCCGTGATCTTGCCCGTGCAGTCCGCGTCGACCTTGCACGAGGGCACGGTCGTGTCCTCGCTCGGGATCAGGTCGGAGTCGGTGCCGTCGGGCTGCTCAGCGTCGCCGAATTGGACGTCGGTCGAGCCGCTGACGTCGGCGTCAGGAAGGGTGACGTTGCCGGAGGGGAGGGTGTTCGTGTTGCCGCAAGCCGAGAAGGCAAGGGCGAGCGTTGCAAGACACACTGCAGCCCAAAAGCGCTTACACATGCCGGTACCTCAGTAGTCGAATGGTGCGGAGGGGTGCCGGGCGACGCCCACCCGGTGTGGCGGCGAGGAATCCAAGAACCCCCGATCCCTGCTCCAAAAAAGCGGCGTAGATCATAATCCGACATGCGTTGGTATGTCCACATGAATTCGCGCAATCTGGGTCCAGACGGTCAGGATCGAGGCCCCGTCAGCGTGCCGGGAAACGGCTGCTTGACACGATCGCGCCGCCGGTCTATCCGCCGATCGACGCACCGGCGCCCCGGTCGTCCCGCCACGGAGGAGCGATCATGTCCAAGGCAGTCAAGGTCACGCTGATGGGCAAGCCCTTCACGCTGCAGACCGATGAGGACGAGGCCCATGTGCAGCGGGTTGCAGCACTGGTCGATGCCCGTGTGGCCGAGCTTCAGGTACGCGCGTCTTCCTTGCCTCCACAGTCGCTGGCGCTGCTGGCCGCGCTGACGATCGCCGATGACCTCGAGAAGGAGCGTGCTGGCCACGCCCGACGCGACGACGGTCTGCGCGATCAGGTGCAGCGGTTGCGCATGCGGATCAAGTCCGCGGTGGGTGACGCCTAGGCGCCTCGCCCCTTGCCACACCCCACGAGAGGACCCATGCGTGAGTTCCCGGCGGCCATGCCGCCTGCCCCGAACCCTACCTTGCGCCAAGCCTGGCTGGCGTCGCTGGCTGCAAGTCCGGTCGAGGTCTCGGCTTCACGTGGTGCGGCTGCCGACGCGGCAGGTTGGCGAGCGTTGGCCGACGCGGACTTGCGGTCTCGCCCAGCACCGGTCCGTCAGGCTCACGCGGTGCGCTTGGCCGAAGCCGGGCTGGCTACTGCACACGCGCTGGGCGCCCGCCGCGTCGGACTGTACAGTCCGGTTGGTGCAGAGGTCGACACCCGCGAGCTAGCCAACCGCCTGCTTGCCAATGGTTTTCTTCTTGCGTATCCCAGACTGCGGCCCCGGGGCGAGGCGCTGGACCCGGCCGCTTGCGACGGGCCCACGTTCCTTGCGCCTCGTCCGCGGACGCGGCTGCTTGAGCCGACAGGTCCCTTGCTGGATCCGCAGCAGCTGGATTTGGTGTTTGTGCCTGCGCAGCTTGTGCGGGGAGATCTGGCCCGCTTGGGACGACCGGACGACCTGCTGGATGCCTACCTTGCCGGCCTCCGACCGGACTGCGTCGTGGTGGGCGTCGCGGCGGCAGCTTGCGTGCTGGACTGGACGCCGCGCTCACCCTCCGACCGTCGCGTGACTGCGGTGTGCACGGAGCACGGGTTGTTCGGCCCGGCGGCCCAAAAGGCGACGGCATGAACGAGGTCCAACCCCAAGGAATCCTGGGGCGCATGGTCGCCATCCCCCTGCGCCACAAGCAGTTTCTGGTCTTCTGCGCGGTCGGGGCGTCAGGCGTGCTCGTCAACATGGTGGTGTTTGGCGGCTTGAGCGCGGCGTTGGAGGCGACCGGCAGCCCAGATCGCTGGTTGGCGGCGAATGCAGCCGTGGTGGGCGGTTGGGCCGTGTCGGTGGCGACCAACTTCCTGCTGAACGATTGGCTGACGTTTCGCCACCGCGCCGGAGACTACCAGTCGTCGCGCCGCCGCCGCGTGCTGCGCTACTACGTCATGGCGTCGATCGGTCTGGCCCTGCAGTCGCTGGTCTTCAACGCGCTGTTCTGGACGCTGGCATGGGTGACAGACCAGTGGACAACTGCGCAGTGGACGGCGCTGCATCAGGGTCCGCCGGGCGCGGTCGGGTGGGTCTGGCAGGGGCTGGTCGAGTACTGGCTCTGGTGCGCGAACCTGGTCGGCATCGGCCTTGCGACCATCGTCAACTACCTGATGTCCAAGCGTTGGGTGTTCCGCTAGGCCCCGCCCCTACGGCAGCGGCAGCGCATACGTCACGCTTCGCAGGAGCGGAGGCGAGATCGCCGACGTGTTCGTGCAGACGTTGCCGACGAACAAGGCACCGCCCGACCGGGCGTCGGCAGCGACGGCCGTGAAGGCACTGTTGGTGCAGTACGCGCCGTTGAAATTCGGCGTGGCCAGTACGCGAACGGTCCACGTTGCCGGGTCGAGCTGGGTGCCGATGGTGTCCTTGTGGATCAGCACGACCGGCTCGATGACACCCTTGATCGTCCGAGAGCCCCACAGGAACACGTAGCCGTTGTACGTGGTGACGGAGCGGATCGCGTACGCGCTGACGATGCTGTTCGCGCTGTAGAAGGTCGCGGCATTGCCCTTTTGGAAGGCGAGGAAGCCCGACGGTCCGATCAGCCACCGCGACGTGTCGTCCGACAGGAACATCCCTTGATCGTAGACTAGCGCGTCTCCGAACGTTTCCGCTGAGGTGGCGTAAACACCAGCGGACGTCTTGGCATAGGCGCCCGTCGACGTGTCCCAGACCCAGTCGACGATCGAAGGCGAGCCCGTCGAAAGCACGGGCTTGGTGGCGACGGCCACGTTGTAGACGGCCGTCGTCGAAGACATGCAAGGCGGCAAGCAAAGGGTCTTGTAGGTGGAGACCGTCGCGGCGATCGGGAACTGCAAGCTCGACACGGACGTCCCGGCGCAAGTGAACTTGACGGCACCGGAATCCGGACCGTAGCAGCGCGCTACGGCCGTCGGGCCGGCGAGATGCACGTACAGCGTGGTGCCGACCAACCTCGAGCCGACGGTTCGCCAGTCCAGACTTCCCATGCCCGCAGTGTTGAGTCCGGCCACAAGCGGGTTGGACGTGCTCCAACTGTTCAAGGCGGGCATCCACATCCAGACCGCGCCCTTCAGGCCAACGACGACTTGGTCAGACGCGTGGAGCAACGTGCTGGGGATCACCGTCGTGCCGTCGACAACCTTGCCGTTGGCCGCGAGGGTGGTGATGACGTACTCCTGACTTGCGGCCGGGTTAGCGACCGGCTTGGGCGCCATGACCGCGGCCCAACTGCCCTTGAACTTCGACTGATAAGCCAGACCGACGACGGGTCCGGGCGTTCCGTCCATCATCGAGAAGCCGACACAAGCTGCGTTGACGCAGACGTCGCCGGAAGTGGCCAACTTGCCGTCGCTGCAAACCGAGAAGTCGGCGACCGGCGAGGCGCCCGAGCAGACGCCGGAACCGTCGCACACCTCTCCGGAGGTGCAGTCGTTGGCGTCGGTGCACGCGGTCCCCTTGACGAGTGCGGAGTTCTTGCAGCTCGCCGACGCGTTATCGCACGCAGCCTGCTGGCAGGTCGGTGCCGCGGGGCAGACCTTGGCGCTGCCGCCGCCACACTTGCCGTTGCTGTCGCAGACCTCGTTCTCCGTGCAGAACAGGCCGTCGTTGCAGGTGGTACCGGTCGCCTTGGGCTTGGTTCCGCAGTTGCCGGTCACGGTGTCGCAGGTTGCATCGTTGCACTGGTCGCCGTTGCAGACCTTCGCAGCGCCGCCGACGCAGGCGCCCGCAATGTTGCAAGTATCGCTCTGGGTGCAGGCGTTACCGTCGCTGCACGCAGCGTTGATCTGCACCGTGTTCTGGCACTTGTAGATGGTCCCGGCGAGGACACAGGCGTCGAGGGTGCACGCGTTGCCGTCGTTGCAGTCCTTGGCTTGGTTCGCCACCGTGCAGGCGCAGGTGTACGAGCCCGACTTGCAGGCGCCCGACAAGCACTGGTCGCCGCTGGTGCAGTCGTTGCCGTCGCTGCAGCTGGAACCACCGGCTTTGGGATTCAGCCCGCACGCACCTGTATTCGAGTCGCAGGTCGGGTCGTTGCACTGGTCGCCGTTGCAGGTCTTGACCTGTCCGCCGCCGCACAGGCCATTCGCGTTGCACGCCTCAGACGAGGTGCACGCGTTGCCGTCGGAACAAGAGGTGCCTGGTGCCGCGGCCGCCGTCGTGCACTTGTCGTTCTGTTCGTCGCACTGTCCGACCAGACAGTTGCCGCCGGGGCAGGACTGCGTCGTACCTGCGCACGTGCCCTTGCCGTCACACATGTCGCCGACCGTGCAGAACTGCCCGTCATCGCACAGGGTGGCCGCGGCCTTGGGGACCTTCTTGCACTGGTCGGCGCCGTCGTCGCACTGGCCGACGTTGCAGGCGTCCGCAACTTCGGCACATGTCTTGGCCAGACCGCCGACGCAGGTGCCGTTGGCGCTGCAGGCGTCGTTCAGCGTGCAGTACTGACCATCCTCACAGGAGGTTCCCTGAGGTTTCGGAGACTTGCCGCACTGGTAGGTGGCGACTCCGGTCGACCCGCAGGAACCGGTGTTGCACACGTCGTTCTGTGCGGAGCAGTCCGGCGCGTCGCCCGGCTGGCACTTGCCCGCCTTGCAGCCGTCGTTGACGGTGCAACCGCTGCCGTCGGCATCGCAAGGCGTGGCGTCCGCCTTCGGGACCGAGGTGCACGCACCGGTCGCGGCATCGCACGCGCCCGTGTTGCACGCGTTGGCGGACGCGCTGCAGTCCTTCGCCGTTCCGCCCGTGCAAGCACCGGCCTGGCAAACGCCCGACCCGGGGTTCTGGCACTTGTTAGCGGTGTCACACGCCTTGCCGTTGGCGGCGGCCGCCTCGTTCTTGCACTTCTTGGTCGCCACGTCGCACGAGTCGACGGTGCACGGGTTGTTGTCGTCGCAGTCCTTGGCGCCGGTAGCGGGCTGGCACTGGCACTCGTTGATCGAGACGCACTTGCCGCCGCTGCACGAGTCCTTGGTGCACGCCTCGCCGTCGTCGCACGCGGCCTTGTCGTCGGGCGTTTGCAGGCAGCCCTTGAGCAGGTCGCACGTGTCCACCGTGCAGGGGTTGCCGTCGCTGCAGCTCTGGGCGTTGGCGGTCGTGGTGCACTGACCGGTCTTCGCGTCGCAGCCGTCCAGCGTGCACGCAACGCCGTCGTCGCACGCCTTGGCCACGCCCACACAGCCGCCCTTGTCACACGCGTCGGCTTGGGTGCACGCGTTGCCGTCGTTGCAGGCCGCGGCCATGGGCGTGAACTGGCAGCCCAGCTGGGGGTCGCAAGTGTCGGCGGTGCAAGCGTTGCCATCATCACACGGAAGGGGGGCGCCGCCGCCGCACTGGCCCTGCCCGCACTTGGAGCCAGTCGAGCAAGCGTTGTTATCGTCGCACGCGGCACCGTCGTTTACGGCCGTCGGCACGCATTGGCCGGTGCCCTTGTCACACTGCGACGTCATGCAAGCGTTGTCGTTCGCTGGGTCGCACTTGACGGCAAGCACGGGATCAGCCTCGCATTTCTTGGCAACGCACTTCAGATCGCCCAGACACTTGTTGTCGCTCTGGGCCGCGCACTCGACGTCCGTTTGGCAGGAGCAAGTGGACGAGCCAACGCACTGGCCGTCAGGGCCACACTTGTCGCCCTCGGTGCAGGTGCTGCCGTCGTCGCACGCCGCACCCGCTTGGAAGCCTTGAACCACGCAGCCCTGCGCCGCATCGCAAGTCTGCGTCGTGCAAGGGTTTCCGTCGTCGCACTGCTCGTTCTTCGCTGCGTGGGTACAGCCCAGCTGCGGGTCACAGGCGTCGAGGGTGCAGTCGACGCCGTCGCTGCAA
>CAJBNH010000174.1 GCA_903955385.1 uncultured Myxococcales bacterium
AGTGAACCGCCGCGAACCGGACCTGCTGGCGTGAGGTGCCGACGAAAATCTCGGCCGGAAGCGTGCGGCTGACGCCGAACGTGAACTGGTCCAGATCGGTCAAGCGCACCGTCCACTGAATGCCGCAACCTTGGGCGCAGGCGGCGGGTACGCGAGTGCCGAACAGGCCGCGAGCGTGAGCGGCCAGCACGGTGGCACGGCCGGTGGCCATCGTGTCGTTGACGTCGAGCTGGGCGGCGATGACCTGCGGCAGGCGGTTGGTCGCGGGATCGCCGGCATCCATGAAGAAGGCCACGAGCTGATTGCGGGCGTTGGGGATGATCAGCACCCGCGAGGTCGGTGTCATCCACGCTCCGACCAACCACTCCATCGACCGCATGCGGGGCAGCACGCCCTTGATGGTCAGGGCCGGTGCGAACTCGGCCGGCACCTCGATCCGCAGCTCAGCGGTCTTGCCACGCGCGACGGCCAACCGCTGCTCGCGCCCCGAGCCAACGTCGAACACGGCAGTGACGTCACGCGCCGACGTGTTGCGGAGCGAGACCTCGACGACGGCCGGCGTCTTGCCCTCCGCCTTGCGGACGATGTTGAGCCGACCCGAGACGGCCGACTCGAGCGAGCGCTTCTCCAACTGCTCGTCCACCAAACGGAAATAGACCTCGGCCAGGCGGCTGTCGGGCACCTCTGTCAGGACACGCGCCATCACCTCGAACGGGACGTCACGGTCGGTCGCGCGCCGGTCGACCGCAATCTCACGCGCCACGGGCCGCAGGGCCACGATGCGCATGGTCGGGTCCGTGCCGCACTCGAAGTGGAACTCGATGACATCATCGACCTTTTTCGGCGTCACGGCACCGTGCGGACGGCACGGAATCACTTGCTCGCCAGTCACGCCCTGACCGGCCTGCACGAACCGCGACACCCGCTCGCCGCGGGACTCAAGGTCGATCACCAGCGGATGTTGGGTCGGATTGCGCAGGTTGTAGCGGACCGAATACTCCTTGGGCGTGAAGAACTTCCAGCGCTTCCCTCCCATCGCCTCGACTTGTTGCGCCATCGCCTCTGGGTCCATCGTCGGGCCGTTTTCGATCTCGACGGGTGAGATGACCGGAGGTTCAACCGACAGCCAATCCAGCCCCGGGGCACTGCGCTGCAACGCACCGTACAGCGACGCAGACTGGGGCGCGGTCGGATAGGTCGTCAGGTAGGCGACGACGGCCGTGACCGACCCGTCGCGCTTGGCAGCTTCCGCGGCCGCATCTGCCCCCGACGCGGGTTGGGCTTTGGCCTTGTCGGCGTCTGCAGCCTTCGCCTTCTCGGCTTCGGCAGCTCTGGCCTTCTCGGCGTCTGCGGCCTTGGCCTTCTCCGCTTCCGCAGCCTTGGCCTTTTCTGCATCTGCGGCCTTCGCCTTCTCAGCCTCTGCGGCCTTGGCCTTTTCCGCGTCCGCAGCCTTGGCCTTCTCAGCGTCCGCAGCCTTCGCCTTGTCGTCCGCAACCTTGGCCTTGTCCGCGGAGGCCTTTGCCTTGTCCGCAGCGGCCTTGGCCCTGTCGTCCGCGGCCTTGGCCTTGTCCGCTTCGGCCGCCTTGACCTTGTCGTCCGCAGCCTTGGCCTTGTCGTCCGCAGCTTTCGCCTTGTCGTCCGCGACCTTCGCCTTGTCGGCCGTGGCCTTGGCCTTGTCGGCCGCTGCCTTGTCTGCCGCTGCCTTGGCCGTCTTTGCGTCTTCGGCAGCCTTGCGGGCCGCTTCCTTCTCGTCCGTCTTGCGCTGCTTCTCAGCGTCTGCAGCCGCCTTGCGGTCCGCCAAAGCCTTTTCGCGCTCGGCCTTCTCCGCCGCCTTCTTCGCGCGCACCGATTCAGCTGCGTCGGCGGCGGCCTTCTCGCGCTCGGCCTTCTCGACCGCCTTGCGCTCCTTGGCCTGGGCCGCGGTCTCCGCGAGCTTGCGCGCACGCTCTTCGGCCTCTGTGGCCTTCTTTTCCTTCTGCGCGGCGTCTGCGTTGGCCCGGGCCTTTTCCTTGTCGGCGGCTTCCGATGCCTTGCGTGCCTTCTCCTCGGATTCAGAGGCCTTCTTGGCCTTCTCGGCAGCCTCTTGGGCTTCTGCGGCCTTCTTTTCCCGCTCAGCGGCCTCGGTGACGGCGCGCGCCTTCTCTTTCTCAGCGGCCTCAGCGGCCTTCTTCGCCTTCTCCTCGCTCTCTGCAGCAGTCAAAGCCGCCTGCTTGGCCACCTCGCGCGCCTTGGCGGCCTCCGCCTCAGCCTTGATGCGGTCCTTGTTCACCGCAGGGGCGTCTGGCGTAGAGGCGGCGCGGGCCGCGATGTCCGCCATCGGCGTGCGCACGCACTTCGCCACCCACGAGTGCTCCAGCTGGGTCTCGACGTCGTCCTTCCAGACGGGATTGCCGGCCGAGTCGTAGGACTTCACTCGGATCGGGGTGACGACCTCGCTCTTCTCGAGCGCCATCTCAGCCAACACGTCACAGCCGTAGCGCAGGGCGTTCGCCATCAGCTCGCGCTCCGCAGCGGATTGCGACATCGGGTCGCGGGTCGGCGGCAAGCGCAGTACGCCCAGAACGGTCGACCCGGCCGGAACGTCCTCCAACTTCGCGATCTTTTGCACCTGCACCTTGGACGGCAAGGGCGCGTAACGCGGGGCCGAGTTCGACTTCTCGAACTGCACACCGCCGCAACCAATCGCGAACACGAGCAAGCCCGACAGGCACCACAAGGGCGCGCGCCGCCACGACCGGCGAAGGCTGGCAGGAGTCAACGTGGGCATGGGCATCATGGCAAGCCTCGAAACGGCAGCGTGGGGGAGCGCGGGAAACGGCCGAACGGTGATCGTATGTCGCCCAGAAAGGACGCACAAGCCCAAGTGCCGCCGATCCGGCCCAAGCGGTTGCGACAGGCGCAATCCCAAGACACCCGGCCTGTTTGATGCTAGTGTGCTGCGCCCCGCCGGCCCCCAATGCACCCTCCGCCGCGGCCACCGAGAGCCCCAGCCCATGAACCCTGAACTCGACCGAGAGATCAAGCGGCGTCGCACCTTTGCGATCATCAGCCACCCCGACGCCGGCAAGACGACCATCACCGAGAAGCTGTTGCTGTTCGGTGGAGCGATCCAGCTGGCTGGCGCGGTCAAGGCCAAGAAGTCACAGCAGTCTGCAAGGTCCGACTGGCTGGCGATCGAGAAAGAGCGCGGCATCTCGGTGTCGACCGCCGTGATGAGCTTCATCTACCGCGATCTGGCGCTGAACCTGCTCGACACGCCCGGCCACAACGACTTCAGCGAAGACACGTTTCGCACGCTGACGGCTGTGGACTCGGTGCTGATGGTGATCGATGCAGCCAAGGGCGTAGAGACCCAGACGCGCAAGCTGCTCGAGGTGTGTCGGCTGAAGCGCACGCCCGTCATTACCTTCATCAACAAGCTGGATCTCGACTCGATGGAGCCCCTGGAGATCCTGGACAACCTGGAGAAGGAACTCGGGATTTCGTGTACGCCGATGACGTGGCCGATCGGCATGGGGCCGCACTTCAAGGGCGTGTACGACCTGCGCGACAAGTCGCTGAACTTCTATCTGGCGGCCGAGCGCGGGCGCAAGAACGAGCGCGAGGTCATCGACGATCTCGACAGCGACAAGGCCAAGGAGCTGTTGGGCATGGACCGCGCCAAGCTGGTCGAGGAGATCGCCCTGCTGGAGGATGCTGCGCCCAAGTTCGACGAGACGCAGTTCGGCCGCGGCCAGCTGACGCCCGTGTTCTTTGGGTCGGCGCTTCGGAATTTCGGGGTGAAGGAGCTGCTCGACTGCTTCTGCGACCTGGCCCCGCCGCCGCAGCCGCGCGAGACGCTGACGCGCGTGGTGGTGCCGGAAGAGGAGCCGTTCTCGGGGTTCGTGTTCAAGATCCAGGCGAACATGGACAAGAACCACCGCGACCGGATGGCGTTCGTGCGGGTGTGTTCAGGCGTGTTCCGGCGCGGCATGCGGCTGGTCCACGTCCGCACCGGCAAGGAAGTTGTCGTGCGCAACGCCATGACCTTTCTGGCCCGCGACCGCAGCATCGTCGACGAGGCGTGGCCCGGCGACATCATCGGCATCCCCAACCACGGCACGATCCGCATCGCCGACACGTTTACCGAGGGCGAGGAGCTCGCGTTTACCGGCGTGCCCAACTTCGCGCCAGAGCTGTTCCGCCGTGCCAGGTTGCGCGACCCCATGAAGGCCAAGGCGCTGCAGAAGGGTCTGGAGCAGGTGTGCGAGGAGGGGGCGGCGCAGCTGTTCCGCCCGCTGCTGGGGTCGGATTACGTCGTGGGTGCGCTGGGTTCGCTGCAGTTCGACGTCATCGAGGCCCGGCTGCGCGACGAGTACGGCGTGGACGCGACGTTCGAGGGCATGCAGATGCAGGTGTGCCGCTGGGTGCACTTCGACAAGCCCGACTTGCGACGCACGTTCGAGAATTCCTACGTCAAGGACCTGTTCTTGGACGGCGGCAGCAACCTGTGCCTGCTGACCGAGACGCGCTTCCGCGCCGATTACATCGCCGAGAAGAACCCGGGCATCCACCTGACCAAGACCATCGAACTGCACCACCAGTAGCCCGCAACCCCGCACCCGCACACGAGAACGCCGATGG
>CAJBNH010000175.1 GCA_903955385.1 uncultured Myxococcales bacterium
ACGGCCATCACGAAGATCGCGGCCGACCGCGGCTAACCAAGAAGGATCCTTCCCCTTCCAGCCGCTGACCCGGCCCCAGACTTCGCCCCGTCCCTCGCCGCCATCCCTTCCGCGGCGAGGTTGACGGGGCGAGGTGCGTTTGGCCGCCGCGCCGCCCGCCCGCCTCGCCATCCCGTTGCGCCTCCGCTAGCATCCGACCCGCGCCCGACGGTCGCTTGACGTGCACGTCAGGCCTCACTGCCCGCTGCGCAGTGGAGCCCTCCTGATGCCTTTCGCCTCCCTTGGCCTGAGCGAGCCCCTGCAAGCCGCCGTCGCGGAACAGGGTTTCACCGCCCCCACGCCCGTTCAGACCGCCGCCATTCCTGCAGTTCTGCGCGGCGGCGACGTCTGGGCGTGCGCGCAGACCGGGTCGGGCAAGACCGCGGCGTACGTTCTGCCCCTGTTGCAGGTGCTGAGCACCGCGCCCAGCCGCGCCCCGCGACCGCTGCGGACCCTGGTTCTGGTCCCCACCCGCGAGCTGGCGACCCAGGTCGGCGACACCGTCAAGGCGTTTGCCCGCGGCCTGCCGACGCGGGTCAAGGTGGTCGTGGCGGTGGGCGGCCTGTCGATCAACCCGCAAATGCTGGCTTTGCGCGGGGGGACCGACGTGCTGGTGGCGACGCCCGGGCGGCTGCTGGACCTGGTCGACAAGAACGCGGTGCACCTGTCAGCGGTGCAGCACCTGGTGTTGGACGAGGCGGACCGGCTGCTATCGCTGGGGTTTGCCGACGAGCTGACGCGGATGCTGGGCTTGCTGCCCGAGCGACGGCAGAACTTGCTGTTTTCCGCGACGTTTCCTCCGGCCGTGCGCTCGCTGGCCCAGCACCTGCTGCACGCGCCGACGCGGATCGCGCTGGAGCCCGGCACGCTGCTGCATCAGGACGTGGTCGCCCAGCGGGTCATCGAGGTCGACGTCGGCAAGCGCACGCAATTGCTGAGGCATCTGCTGCAGGAGCACGGGTGGACGCGGGTGCTGGTGTTCGTGGCAAGCCGGTACGGCGCGGACCATGTGGCGGGCAAGCTGGAGAAGGCGGGGCTGGCGGTCGCGCGACTGCACGGCGACTTGAGTCAGGGCGCGCGCGTGGCGGCCCTGGCGGACTTCGAGGCAAGTCGGGTGCAGGTGCTGGTCGCCACCGACGTCGCCGCGCGTGGTCTGGACATCGCCCAGCTGCCGGTGGTGGTGAACTACGACTTGCCGCGGTCGGCGGATGACTACCTGCATCGCATTGGCCGCACGGGTCGGGCAGGGCAGTCGGGCTTGGCCGTCAGCTTCGTCAGTGCCGACACGGCGGCGCACTTCCGGCTGATCGAGAAACGCCACCGGCTTTCGCTGGTTCGGGAGCACATTGCTGGCTTCGAACCGGTCGAGCTGGACGTGCCGTTCGGTGACCCGTACGGCGGGCAAAAGGGCAAGCGCCCGAACAAGAAGGACAAGTTGCGGCTTGCCAACGCTGGGGGCTGACGCGACCCCGGCCCGACCGCTCCGCGCATCGTCTGCGACGATTTGACTTATCGGTTGTTGCGATGTCTCCTCCGCCCCCGGTGCGCAGGAGACTTGCCGATGCCGCTGCCCTCGATCGCCCCCGCCCGTCTGCCGCTGGACACCGCCGCTCGTGCCCGCGTCCTGATCGCTGCCGTATCGACGGGGCGCGGCTCACCGTGCGCGGGTTGCGGCAAGCCGGTGCAAGCCCACGAAGTCCTGATGTCGATCGGTACCGGCTATCGCAACGCCGCGCGCTGCCTGGACTGTCTGGCGCGTGAGACCGGCAACCCCGCCGACCGCCTTCTGCTGCATCTGACCGGCTGGTTTCGCCACCGCGGGTGCTACGCGCAAGCTTGGGTGCACGCGACGCAGCTGGAGGGCGCAGAGCCCGCACGGTTGGCACAGGCCGAGGCCTTCCAGGGCGTTGCCCATGCGTTGGCCGTCGGTGCGTCGCTGGACCCCGACGACGTCTGGGACGCGGGTGACATGGGCTGCGGCGAGCTGGTCATGGCGCTGCGCCTGCGCCTGAAAGACTTGGATCCTGGGGAGATTCTGGAGCTTCGCGCCCTCGACCTTGGGGCGCGCGAGGATATCCCCGCTTGGTGCGGCATGACGGGACATCCCCTTCTGCGCGCCAAGCACCCTGTGTACTTCATCCAATGCAAGGAGACCTGACATGGCCGGAAAGTTCGTCGTGAGCCTGACCTATGCCAAGAACGACCTCGACAAGGCCACGCTTGCCTTCGTGGTGGGCAACGCCGCTGCAGCGTCGGACAAGGAGGCGGTGGTGTTCCTTTCGTCGGAAGCCGTGCAGCTGGCGGTCAAGGGCTACAACCAGGGTCTGCAGGAGCCCGGCTTTGCCCCGCTGGCCGACCTGATGGCCAATTTCGCCAAGGCTGGCGGCAAGATGTACGTGTGTTCGCCCTGCTTCAAGAAGCGTTCGCTGGACGAGACGGCGTTGGTCGACGGCGCGATCATCGTGGGCGGCGCCAAGCTGGTCGAGTTCATGGCCGACGGCGCGCCCAGCATCTCGTACTAGGAGGTCGGACCATGCAACCCAGCGACACGCATCTCTTCCCCCCGGATGCGGTGCTCGAGGGCGGCGACCTGGACTGCGGCAGCGGCCTGCTGTTGCTGATCCGTGGCGCGATCGACCCCTTGCGCCCCGGGCAGTTGCTGGAGATTCGCTCGACAGAAACGTCGGTCGATGAGGACCTGCCCTCGTGGTGCCGCATGACCGGCAACGAGCTGGTGTCGTGGTCCAAGGCGGGGTCCCAGCGCAGGTTTCTGGTGTGCCGAGGTGCGCTGTCGGCGCGGGGAAGTTCGGCTTCGACGCCTGCGCCGACAGCCGTTTCTTGGGTCGAGGTGACGGCGACCGACGCGCCCGTGACCCGCGTGCTGCCTGCGCCGGTGCCCGTTGCCGGCATTGCGCAGTTCTCGGTGATGGGCGTGGGCAGCTGGCCCCGGCCGCGGTGGCTGCTGCAAGCGCTGCACGAGCGTCTGGAACATCGCTTGTCGGATGAAGAATTCCAGACGACTGCGGACGACGCCGTGCGACTGGCGCTGGACGCGCAGGTGCGGGCCGGCGTGGACGTGGTGACCGACGGCGAGCAGCGGCGCGACAGCTACGCCTCGTTCGTCGGGATGCGGCTGGAGGGGACCCAACTGGTGCCCCTGACCGACCTGCTGCCGATGGTCGATCACCCCGAGGAACTCGAGAAGAGCCTGAAGAGTCTGGACGTTCCGGCGGACAAGGTCAGGCATCCGGCGGTGTTCTCGAAGCTGCGGCGCGTGCGGCCGATCGTCGGGCACGAGCTCGCGTTTGCCGCGACAGTGACGGGCAAGCCGATCAAGGTCGCGCTGCCCGGGCCGTACCTGCTGACGCGCACGATGTGGATGGAGTGCTGGAGCGACCGTGCCTATGCCTCGCGCGAGGACCTGGGCGCCGACATCGCGGCCATCCTGCGCGAAGAGATCTTCCACCTGCTGGCGGCCGGGGCGACGTTGGTGCAGCTCGACGAGCCGGTGTTGACCGAAGTGGTGCATGGCCGCAAGGGCGGCGGGCGCAGCTTCATGTGCGGCGCTCTGTCCGAGAAAGGTGAGGCGTCCAAGGAGCTTGCCTTTGCCCGCGACCTGCTGAACGCGACGCTGCAAGGTGTGCCGCGCGAGCGGTCGGCGCTGCACATGTGTCGAGGCAACTGGACGCCAGACGAAAGCGCAGCGCTGACAGGCGATTACGCGCCCCTGCTGGCGACGCTGGCGGCGGTCGACGTGGGTGCCTACATCCTTGAGGCCTGCACGCCGCGCGCCGGAGAGCTCGAGCTGTTGACCGCGCTGCCCGAGGATCGACGCATTGGCGTGGGCGTGGTCAACCAGAAGCACACGCGGATCGAGACGGTCGACGAGATCGTGCAGAGGGGGCGCAAGGCAGCACACTTGTTCGGCAAAGACCGCGTGTGGCTGAACCCGGACTGCGGCTTTGCGACGTTTGCCGACAACCCCGTCGCGTCAGCGCTGGTGGCCGAGGCCAAGCTGCACGCGATGGTGGAAGCGTCGCGCGTCCTCAGGTCCGAGCTGGGTTAGGCCGCCGTCCGTCCCCCGCATCTGCCTGAAGGAACTCCAGAAACACCCGACAGGGACCGCTGGTCGCCCGTCGCCGGTCGGTCACGGCCCACAGCCGGCGGATGGGCAGGGGCGGACGCAGGTTCAGGGTCTGTAGCGTGCCGGCCGCGAGCTCTTCTTCGACGGCCGCTGCCGACACGACAGCCACGCCCAGACCTGCGGCGACTGCGCGCTTGACCGCAGTCGTGCTGCCGAATTCCGCCACGGGTTGCAGCATGGCCGTGGCGGTCGGACCCAGCGCGAGCTCCAGCGTGCGCCGCGTCCCGGAGCCCGGCTCGCGCAGGACCACCGGCGCCTGGACCAGCTGTTCGCGCGAGATGGGCTGCGGCCCTGCCAGCGGATGCCCCGGCGGCGCGATGGCGACCAGCGCGTCGGGCCACAACGGCGTTGCCTGCAGCAGTGGCGACTCGGGCTCAGTGCCCACGATGCCCAGCTCCGCGTCGCCCGCCAGCACGCGCTCGGCCACCCACTCGCTGTCGCCCACCTGCACCCGCACGAACACGCCCGGGCGCTCGCCGCGGAACCGTGCCACCACGCCCGGCAGCCGGTACTCGCCCGGGATGGTGCTGGCCGCAACCTCCAGCGTGCCCTGATCCGGCGTGTCGAACGAGGCGATCTCGTCCAGCATCTCGTCGCGGAACTGCAGGAGTTGCTGGGACTTTTCGTAGAGCCGCAGCCCCGCCCGCGTCGGCACGACGTCTCGCCCCAGACGGTCCAGCAGTCGCACGCCGACGGTGGCTTCCAGCGCCGCAACTCGCTCGCTCACCGAGGCCTGAGCCAAACCCAGATCGCGACCGGCCAGGGTGAAGCTGCGCCGTTCGACGACGCGGCAGAAGACTTCGAGGGGGCGGAGTTCCAGAGCCATGGTCCTGAGCATAGCCGCGCCGCGATCCCGGGACCAGAGGCTGTGGCGGCCAACGGACACCCACCCGGTTGACGGTCTGAGGCGGTTCCGGGAAAGTCTCGTCCGTAAACAGGCGCGACCGCGGGCTTGCGCGGCGCAGACGGAGGCTGCATGGATTGGATCGTCGGGCGAGTGACTCTGTTGGCGCTGGGGGTCATGGCTCCGCTGCTGCTGTTGGGCGGCTGCGGCACGACCTTGAGGCCTCGCACTTCGGACCCGATTCCGGTCGAGAAGTTTCTGGGTGTTGCGGCGATGCAGGACGCGTCGCGCGGCTTTCCCGTGGGGTTTTACGCGCATCCGGGCGGTCCGCCCGAGACGGTGGACGTCAACGTGGGCGTCGGCGGCGCCGAGCTGTACGTCGCGCAGTGGCTGACCGATCTGGCGCGTGCCATGAACGTTGCGCTTGCCAAGGTCACGCGCTTTGACGAGCGCTTCAAGCCGATCGCCCAGCAGGTGTTCCTGTCCGAGATCTCCAACGGCGACGTGACCTACGCCTACCGCGCGCCAGAGGGCGGTCCCGACTTCGCCACCGCACGCGTGGCCGTCTTGAGATTCGTGGACTTTCGGACGACCAGCGCCGCCGACGGTGTCGTGGCCGAGATCGCCGTGCAGGTCGACCTGGGCCCGTTCCACAAGGCCTATGGCTGCGAGGCGCGCGGCGCTTCCTGGGACCTCAAGGCCTTCACGTGCATCGGCGAGCGCATTTTGGACGACGGCGCCTTCTGGTCGGCCGCCCGCGCCATCCCCTAGGACCCACCGATGAGTGCACCCGACGTCACCGCTACCCGCAAGCTGGGCACGATCCGCAACATCGGCGTGGTCGCCCACATCGATGCGGGCAAGACGACCGTGACAGAGCGCCTGCTGTTCGTGTCGGGCCGCAGCTTCAAGATGGGCGAGGTCCACGACGGCGAAGCGGCCATGGACTGGATGCCCCAGGAACGCGAGCGCGGCATCACCATCACCGCCGCTGCGACCTCGTTTGCCTGGCGCGGCTGCGACGTGCACCTGATCGACACGCCCGGCCACGTCGACTTCACCATTGAGGTCGAGCGGTCCCTGCGCGTACTGGACGGCGCCATCGTCGTGCTGGACGGCGTGGCGGGGGTCGAGCCGCAGAGCGAGACGGTGTGGCGTCAGGCCGACCGCTGGGAGGTGCCGCGCGTTGTGTTCGTCAACAAGATGGACCGCGCCGGGGCAGATTTCGCCAGAGTGCTTGCGGACTTGCGCGCACACTTCCCGACCCGCACCTTTGCCCCGATCCAGTGGCCGCTGGGTCAGGCCGACGAGCTGGAGGGCGTGGTTGACCTGATCGAAGGCCAAGTCCTGCGCTTTCCGGACCCGGACGATCCCCGCCAGATCGAGGGGACGTCCGGGCTGTCCGCCGAGCTGGCCGAGCACCGCGCAGAGCTGGTCGAGGCGCTGGCAGAGGTGGACGACGGTCTGGCCGATGCGTGGTTGAACGGCCGCGAGGTGGGCGCCGAAGAACTGCGCAAAGTGCTCAGATCGACGACGCTTTCCGGCAAGGTCGTGCCGGTATTGTGCGGTGCAGCATTGCGCAACATCGGCCTGCCCCAGCTGCTGGACGCGGTCGTGGATCTGCTGCCGTCACCGCTGGATGTGCCACCGGTTCAGGGCGAGCACCCGCGCACCGGAGAGCACCAGACCCGTCAGGCAGACCCCGATGGACCGCTGTGCGCGCTGGCGTTCAAGGTGTCGTCGCTGGACGAGGGCCGCCGCTTCGTGTTCCTGCGCATCTACTCGGGCAGCGTGGCAGAGGGCGACGAGGTCTGGAATGCCGGGCGGCAGTGTACGGAGCGGGTGTCGCGTCTGGTGTTGCTGCACGCCAACCAGAAGACCCGCGTCATGCGCGTGGGCGCCGGCCACATTTGCGCGGTGATGGGCCTGAAGAAGACCGTCACGGGCGACACGCTGGCCGACACCCGACACCCAATCGTTCTGGAAGCGCTGCAAAATCACGAGTCGGTGGTGAGTCAGGCCATCGAGCCCGAAGCGCAGAAGGACCGCGACGACCTGATCGAGGCGATGAACCGTTTGTGCGACGAGGACCCGACCCTGCGCACCCGTGAGGACACGCAGACGGGCGAGCTCCTGCTCAGCGGCATGGGCGAGCTGCATCTGGAGGTGGCCGTCGACCGGTTGCGGCGCGAGGCGGGGCTGCAGGTGCGCGTGGGGCGGCCGCAGGTGATGTTGCGGGAGGCGCTGACGAAATCCGCTGAAGCCGAGGGCACTTTCGAGCGCCACGGCGAGGGCATCGAGCTGTACGGCCACGTGCGCGTGAGGGTCGAGCCGCTGGCGCGCGGCGAGGGCAACCGCTTCACCGTCGACCCGAACGTCGGCGACCGGCGCTTTCTTTCCGGAGAGATCCCGGCCCTTTGCAAGCAGGGGGCTGAGGACGCGCTGTCCAGTGGCGCGCTCGAGAGCTATCCGCTGGGCGACGTGCATGTGACGCTGCTGTCGGCGACGTGGAAAGACGGGCACTCCAAGCCCTTGGCCTATCAGGTGGCGACGGTGCGGGCGGTGCGCGACGCGTGCGCGGCTGCCGGACCGGTGCTGCTGGAGCCCATCGTGGCGCTGGAAGTCACCGCCCCCGTGGACTTTTTGGGCGAGGCGCTGTCGTCGGTCGCCACCCGGCACGGCGAGGTGCGCGACGTGCTGGACACCGTCGACGGTGCGCGGATCGTGGTGGCTGAGGCTCCCCTGCGGCAGATGTTCGGCTATTCCAACGAGCTGCGGTCGCTGACCCAGGGGCGCGCGAGCTTCACGATGCGGTTCGTGCGCTACGACCGAGCCGGCAGCTAGCTACTTCGCAAGACCGTTGGCGATCAGGCCGCCCGTGATCTCCAGACAGGTCGCGTCCATCGCCTCGTTTTGCGCCGCAAAGACGACGGCGTTGGCGATCTCTTCGGGTTCGATCAGCCGGGCGATGTGCACGCCCTCCAGAATCTTGCCCAGCGCGTCCTGATTCATGCCCTTGACCATCGGCGTGCCGACGTAGCCGGGCGCAATCGAGACGACGCGAACGCCCTGTACGCCGCGCATCTGGAACTCGCCAACCAGGATCTTGGGCCAAAGCGCGATGGCGGCCTTGGTCGAGCTGTAGTTCATCTGCCCGGTCTGCCCAGCCTTGTTCACCGACGAGATCGGCACCAGCAGGCCCTTGTAGCCGTTGTTGACCATGCGCAGGGCGGCCTCGCGGATGGTGATGAAGCTGCCGACCAGATTGACGTCCACGACCATCTTGAACTGCTCGGTCGTCATGGCCTTTTTGACCTTGCCGGTCTCGCGGTCGACGTTGAGCATCAAGCCGTCACGGATGATGCCCGCGGCGGCTACGCAGATGTTCAGGCTGCCGAAACGCTCGATCGCCAGATCCATCAGGTCGGCTACGTCCGAGTCGCTGGTCACTTCGCACTTGGCATACGCCACCTGTCCCCCGGCGGCCTCGATGGCCTCGGCCACGCGCTGCAGCTGGGCCGCGTCGCGATCGCCGATCACGACCTTGGCGCCCAGACCCGCCAGCGTCCTGGCCACCGACTCGCCGATTCCGCTCGCGCCGCCGGTAATGACAGCTACTGCACCTTTGATTTCCATGGGGACCTCGCGTCGTGGGTGGGGAGGAAGGGAGTCGGCGGTGAATGCTGCACCGCAGCATGAAAGCAGAATTGGCCAGCCTCTATACGGAGTGTCCAGCGTTGCAGTGCAACATGAACAGGCCCAACACGGCGTTGACCGCCTCGGGCTGTTCCAGCGGCGACAGGTGTCCGGCGCCCGGAATCACCACGAAACGCGCGTTGGGGATGTGGTGGGCCATGGCATGTGCCCCAGCAGGCGGCATGAGCACATCGTGTTCGCCGTGAATGACCAGCGTCGGCACGGCGATGGCGGCAAGGTCGGGCGTCGAGTCCGGTCGGTCGCGCATCGCCAGGGCGTCGGCGGCGGCAGTCTCAGGGGGGGTGGACAGGAACATCGCTCGGACCCACTCGTGCAGCTCGGGCGTCGCGCGGGAAGCCAACAATTTCGGGATCATGCCGTCGGCCAGCGGGGCCATGCCGTGCGTCAGGATGCGATGGGCGGTGTCGGTGCGACCGGTCTTGCCGTCGGCGGTGTCGGCGTCCGCCTTGGTGTTGACCAACGTCAGCGACCGCACCCGCGACGCGTACCGGCGCAGAAACGCGAACGCCACATAGCCGCCCATCGACAGCCCCATCACGTTTACCCGCTCGATACCCTTGGCATCCAGCGTTGCGACAAGGTCGTCGGTCAGGTCGTCCAGACTCCAGGCGGCCGCTTCCCCGGCCTGAAGGGGGCTGGCGCCGCGGCCGCGCAGGTCGGGAGCGAGCACACGATGCGTCTTGGAGAGCTCGCGCACCTGATGGCGCCACAGCGTGCGGTTCAGCGGAAAGCCGTGGATGCAGAGCAGGACCTCGCCCTGGCCTGTGTCGTCGCCGGCCAACACGCGTGACGTCATGCCGAACACCCCAAGCGCCGTGTGTGACCGGGCGCTACTCGACCTTGGCCGTCGCCGTCACCGACTTCACGACGGGGGAAAACCCCTTCTCTGACGTGATCAGCTGCAGCTCGACCTGCAACATCAACCCCGTGGCGGCGGCAGACTTGGACACGTCGAGCGGGAACACCGCAGGCGGGAAGGCCAGCGGCTCGGTCCACTTCGCGAGCTCGAGCTGCTTGGCGTCGTCACCGGTACGGTAGCGGACCTGAACCGATGTCTTTTCAGGCAGATCGGACTCGACGGCGATCGTCTGCCACTTGACCTTGTGCGACCCGACCATGATGGGGTTCGACGAGGTACCGCCGAAGAAGGTCGCGACGTACTGGCCCTTGGGTGCGGTGAAATAGTTCAGCGTATAGCCGGTCATGTCGGAGTAGGTGTAGGGGCCGCTGCCGACCGGGTACACGCCGACGAGCTGCATCGCCTTGGGGTCGATCTTGCCCACGGAGTTGCCGCCCAGGTTGACCGCCCACACGAAGCCGTCGTAGTCCAGCGCGATGCCGTGGGGCTGACCGCCGCAGCCGACCTCGCCGATCTTGGTCAGGGTTTGAGCGTCGATCTTGGTGATGCAGCTGCAGCCGTCGTTGGCCGTGTAGACGAAGCCGTCGTTCGAGGTGGCGATGCCGCTGGACCCTTGTACGCCGGCGATCTGGTTGAATTGTCCAGTCAACGGATCGTAGCGCAGGGCCCCCACGCCGCCGCCCATCCAGATCTTGCCGAACTTGTCGACGTTGATGCCGTAGGTACTGCCGGGGTGACCGATGCACGTGTGCGCCTTGGTCACCGGGTCCGTGCGGCACAGCGGGTCGTTGCCCAAGCCGGCCGTCCAGATGATGCCCTTTTGGTCGATCACGATGCCGTACGGGCTCGACTTGAGCTGGATACTCTCGACCGTCTGGCCGGTGTCGGGGTGCAAGCGATTGAGGCGGGCCGAATTCCAGTCGCCGATCCACGCATAGTTCTCCTTGTCGACGCCTGCCGCGCGGGCCATGCCGGCTCCGGGCGGGTGCACGATGAACTTCACGCACTCGTCTTGACCTTCCGCATTGCCGACCATCTCGTTCTGGCTGATCTTCTTGTCGCCGTTGAGGTCCTTGGACGTCTCGATGACGCCGTTGCCGTTCTTGTCCACGCACTGCTTCTCTTCGGCCATGATCTTCGCGACGCTGCCGTTGCCACGGCACCCCACCCACACGCTGCCTTCCAGGTCCACGGAAGTGCGCGACGGGTTGCCACACACGCGGTAGCGGCCGACCTCAGCGCCGGTCTTGCAGTCCACCTTGGACACCGTGTTTTCGGAAGAGTTGGCGACCCAGATGTACTTGAGATTCAGGCTGATCTTCTGCTGGTCGATGACGATGTAGCCGTTCTGGTCCAGGCCGACGCCGGTCGAGTTCTCGGAATTCAGCTCAAACGCGTTGCCCACTTGGGGCCCCATGCCCTGCTGGCTGCACGACATGTCGCAGGTGCCGCAGCTGGACTTCACGCCCTCGTCGGTCTGGCCGTCGCAGTCGTTGTCGAGGTTGTCGCACAGCTCGTTCTCCGGCATGGTCTCGCCATTGCAAATCCCCCAGAAGCCGTCCTTGCAGGGTTGTACGCCGGCCTTGCAAATGCCCTTGCCGACCCAGTTGGCATCGCCGGAGTAGCACGGAGCCGCGATGCCCTTGCACGCGCAACCGGGGACGTTGCCACCGGTGCAGTCCGGGCACGCCTTGGCGAAATTCGGGTTGAAATCGTCGCAATCCAGACCAGCCACGCAGAACTTGCCAAAGCCGTCGCCGTCCTCGTCGATGCACTTGGGCTTGGTGCCGTCGGGCAGGCTGCCGTTGTCGGGTTGCACGTCGGGAGGGACGACGACGTCGGGCTGGACGTTGCTGTCGGGTTGGACGTTGCCGTCGGGTTGGAGGATGGCATCCGGTTCGTCGGTGCCCGGCTGCACGGCGTCCTGCACGGGGTCCGTGGCGTCGGCTTCGTCGGTGGTGGCTGGGTCGGTTCCGGGATCGGTGTCGGCCTCGTCGGTGGCGGGCTCATCGGTGCCCGGTTGCTCCGTATCGGTGTTCACCGTGCCCGTGGCGTCCTTGGGCTTGACGGTCGGCCAGACCGACGACCCCGGATTGGCTGGGTCGGTCGACTGCCCGCACGACGTGAGCAGCAGCACCAACAGCATGACTGGCAAGGAGAAAAGGCAGCGGGTCATGGCACACCCTGCGCGTCGGTCAAGACGCATCGGCGCATCCGCGCCAAGTCGATGGTACGCCCCGGAAATAGGCCGCGCAACTCGCGCAAGATCATGGATGGTTAGGTGATTTCTCGCGACAGTCACGGCAGCGTGCAGGTCACCAGCCGCGAGTGGCCACCGGGGGGCCGCAGGTCGGCAAGCTGCGCGTTTCGCCCGGCATGTGCTCGAATCCACACAAGGACTGCATCCACGTCTTGCCGGGGCAACCAGATTGGCACTCGACCGCCTGAGCGGCACGCGTCGGTCAGCGGCTCGGTCATGCCCTCAGCCGCGCGCACGGCAGTGTCGTGCGGCGTCGCGTTCAGCCAGCCATAGGACAGGATGCGATGACCTACCAGCGGCGTGGGGCGCAGCGGTCGCACCAGATGCTCGAACGGCGCACCGCCCCCGACGCAGACGATCGGCGGATTGCCCGGCAGCGCGTCGATGACCGCAAGGTCCTGCAAGGCATCGGCGTGGATCTTGTCGTAAGATGCCTTTTCAAACAAAAGGTTGCGTCCGTCTGCATAGCAACCTGCCACCAGCATCAGCGCCGCCGCGGCGGAGCGCCAGGTGGCCCAACGCGGGGGGACCTGACGCCAGACCAGGGCCGCAGTGGCCAGCGTTCCCAGCGCCAGCGGTGGCCACATCACGCGGTGTGGCGGCAGCTTGCTCAGCCAACCGATGCTGAACGCGGCGACCAGCAGCACCAACCCTGCCGCAGTGACCGCCGCCCAATTCCGGCCGCGTCCGCGCGCGACCAGTACGGCAAGTAGCGCCAGCAACAGACCGGGATACGGGCCCCATGGCTCGCGCTGCAGCCGCTTCTTCAACTGTCGCAGCTGGTTGGCGAAGTCCTCTGCCTGTGCTGCAAGCCCGGCGTGCGCCCATCCCCGCGACAGGGAGGCCTCGGCCTGCCGCAGGACCGGCAGGGACGAGCGAGGGCCGCCGTCATAGAGCCACGCCTTCACGAAAGCGTAGTCTTGCGGCGTCCAACCGGGCCCCCCGGCGGTTTGCACGTCGCGGCCAAGCTTGCCGTAGCCACGGGTGCTCTCGACCACGGCGAAGCGCAACCGATTGTATTCGATAGAGTCTTCCCAGCCTGATGTCTTCGCGTGCTCGTGTTCGTGGATCCAGCCCAGCCCCACGCCCAACCCCATGGCGACGAGCAGCGGCCAGGCAGGGCGCAGGGCGTCCTTGACCCAGGCCAGCGGAGACAGCGGCTTGGGCGGGCCGGCGGCCGGAACCTTCGGCCGGGTCCACGCCGCCGCCACGACCAGCACGGCGCCCAGACCCAGCATCAGCAATGCCGCCTGCGACCGCAACAGCAGGCCCGTCAGGCAGAAAACCGCCGCAGTCGCGCCCCAGCCGCGCCCGCTGCACTGCCCAAGGGACAGCGTTCGCCCCAGCGTCCAGAGCAGCAGGGGCGCCGCCAGCAACGCCGCTGTCATCGTCCACTGCGGTCGGGCGACGAAAGGCAGCAGCGCAAGCACCGCGACGCTGGCAACCGCGAGCCGGGGGCCGGTCCGCTGGACCCAACCCAGGGCAAGGCCGCCCGTGAACAGCCCCGCCAGCAGCGCACCACCCACCGTCAGCAGGTCCAGCCAGGGAAATCCGGGAAATTGGGTGGAAAGTGCCGCCAGCGGTCGGGCCAGCCAGACATGCAGGAACAGGGTTTGCGAGGTGGGCGGCAGCGACGGATGCAGTCCGCCGCCGAGCAGCAGCCGCA
The DNA here is from genome assembly GCA_903955385.1 of uncultured Myxococcales bacterium. Classification (GTDB taxonomy): domain Bacteria; phylum Myxococcota_A; class UBA9042; order UBA9042; family UBA9042; genus CAJBNH01. Next base: position 13,530 of record CAJBNH010000175.1, read on the forward strand.
GCACGACGTCGTCGTTGGACTGGAACACCGGGTCCAGCAGGCCCAAGCCCAAGCCGACCGCAAGCAGCGTGAGGGCATACGGCATGGGCGGCGGCCTCCGAAGCAGCCACCCAAGACGAGCAGCCGTGTGCGACGGCGCGACTCTGCCCGCCAGCGCAGGAGCGGTCAAGGCCGTCAGGGTCGGCGGGTCGGAGGCGAGTGGGGCTACAGTGGGGGCGGGCCTGGCCGGTCGGGGTCAGGTGGCGGAGGTGCCGGCCCGGCAGACCCGGTTGCGTCCGCTGCGCTTGGCCGCGTACATCGCTTGATCGGCAGCCAGCACCAGGGCCTCGGCGGTCATGCCGTGGTCGGGATAGGTCGCCACCCCTACCGAAAGCGAGACCGTGGGAAACGCCCGTCCGGTCGGCCGTGGCTTCAACGCTCGGGCACCACTGCAGATCTCCTCGGCCAATGCCAGAACGGTCTCGGGCGGCGTCTCGGGCAGCACCAGCAGGAACTCATCGCCCCCATAACGGCACGCAATGTCCTCGCTGCGCATGTGCTTTTGCAGGTAGCCGCCCAGCGTGCGCAGTACGGTGTCGCCCGCCGCGTGGCCGCAGGTGTCATTCAACGTCTTGAAGTGGTCGAGATCAAAGACGATAAGGCCAAGCGTGGTGCCGCGCCGTGCCGACCGCTCGATCTCACGGTTGAGGGTCTCATCGAGAAAGCGTCGGTTGAACAGGCCGGTCAGCGGGTCGCGCACCGACTGTTCGCGGTGGTGCAAGGCATTTTCCGTCAACTGGCGGGCGACCCGGTCGGTCTCGTCCAGGTCGCGGCGCGTCAGCTGGGTGGCGATCAGGGTGAGCACTGTGGTCGCGACGAGAAACCCAAGCAGGCTCGCCAGATGCGGGGTCAGCCCGGTGTCGTGGCTGATGAGCAGGGCATAGGCGATGGACCCCACCAACAGGACCGTCAGCGCGACCGTGGCGCGCACCGGCAGCAGTACGGCACTGAGGAAGACCGCAAGCACGCCGTACGCCAAGGGCATCAAGTCACCACGGGCCACGCCGGGGTCCAGCCACAGCGACAGTGCAGGACCCGTCATGGCAGCGACCACGGTCAGGTAAGCTGCGATTCGGTAGTGCCCCAGACGATTCAGGCCGCCCGCCAGTGCGAGCACGACCAGCAGCGCCACGATCATGCTCGCGTAGCGGGACTGCACCACCGGGTCGTCGGGAGTGAAGCCGATGAGCGGCAGCGCAAGGCCCAGCAGGACCAGCAGCGCGGTAATCAGCCACGCCAGCATCCGTTCGCGACGCTGTTGCGGCCGGGGCATGGGTGAGGGAAGGTCCGTCAGCCACCGAAGCATCCCCGACGCCGCCCGCTTGCCCACGGCGGTGGACAGGGCCTTGCGCGGCGCGGCGAGCGTAGCGGTAAATGAGGGCAGTGCTCGTGGCATGTTGCACCGACGGGAAGTAGTTCAAGCTGCGCGAAGAATGCGTGCTGATAAGGATTTGTCAAAGGTATTCTGAGAATTCCGAGCGAACCTGAAAACCGGCAGAGCTTTGCGACGGACTGGGCGGGACAGGCTACAAATCGTCGCAGGGCGTCCCCAAACGTCGTCCCAGATACACCCCGAGCTCAGTGTAGATCAGGCGGCCGTTGTCCTCGATCGGCAACACCACCAACTTGGCCTGACGCTTGCCCTTGACCCAGGTCGACTCGCCCTTGCCCAAGATCAGCCGCAGCGTGCCCGTCTTGGTCGCGAAGATGTCGCCCTCGCTGTCCGACACCACGTTGACCAGCGGCATCGGCTTGAGCTGCCCGCGCATCCCCATGTAGACCTGAAAGTTGCGGGACTTCTCGCCAACGCCGCGGTCGACGTACCAGTACACGCCCGAGTCGTCGCGGGTCAGGGCATAGGCGCGGCGGTCCCACGGTGGCGTGATGAACGTGGCGCTGGCCAACAGCTTCGTCCGCGCCTCGCCGTCCACCACCTTCAACACCGTCTTTCGGTCGCGGCACTGCACCCACCAGCCGTCCGCGTTCCTGCCAAAGGCGGCCTGCCAGCGCGCGGCGACCCGGGGCTCCCAGAACACCTTGTCGAACTTCTCGGTGCCGACCGAGCTGCCGCCCGTGATGCGCAAGGCATCGAACTGCTTGCCATCGTGGGACCAATAGAACGGTTCCCAGACGTCGTCGCCAAAAGGGATGCCGACGAGGTACCGGCCCGCGCCGTCGGTGGCGACCACGAACTTGTCGACCACCGCTTGGACGTCCACGGCGCTGCCGGGGGGCGGGTCGGGCTGCTGGGCGACGGCGGGCTGGGCGAACCCGACCGAACATGCGAGGATCGCGCCGGTCAGGGCGAGGATTCCGCGCGCGGCAAGTCGGGGGCAACGCTTCATGGCGACTGAGGATAGTCGGCGGGACGGCAGCCAGCAAGCGGCCTTGGGTCCGGGCAGCACGATCGGCACCACGTGGGTCGTCGAGCGGCTGCTGGGTAAGGGCGGCATGGGCGCGGTGTGGCTGGCGCGGCACCAGCGGCTGGGGCAGAAGCGCGCGGCGATCAAGGTGTTGCTCGGCGCCGGGCTGAAGGACGAAGCCTACCGACGCTTTGCCCGCGAAGCCGAGATCGCCACCCGCATCGGCCATCCGAACATCGTCGACGTGCTGGACATGGCGGCGCTGGACACGGGCGAGCCCTACATCGTGCTCGAGTACCTGCAGGGCGAGACGCTGCGCGACCGGCTGCGGCGGGTGGGACGGCTGCCGTTTGCCGAAGTCGCGGCGCTGACCCGGCAGATCGGCTCGGCGCTGCTGGCGGCGCATCGCCACGACGTGGTGCACCGCGACCTGAAGCCCGAGAACGTGTTCCTGGTGCCCACCGACTCGGGCGGCGTGATTCACGACCACGTCAAGGTGCTGGACTTCGGCATCAGCAAGCTGCGCGGGTCGCAGTCGCTGCAGACGCAAGAGGCGGCGATTCTGGGCACGCCGCAGTACATGGCTCCAGAGCAGGCGCGCGGTCAGAACAGCGCGGTCGAGCCCCGCACCGACCAATTCGCCTTGGCCGTCATGGTGTACGAGATGCTGGCAGGTCGGCCACCTTGGAGCGCCGACACGCCGTTGGGGCTGCTGTTCCAGGTCGTCAACGCCGACACGCCGCCGCTGCACGCCGAAGTGCCCGAAGTGCCAGGCCACGCGGTGCTGGCGATCGAGCGGGCGCTGGCCAAGGACGCCCACAAGCGTTTTGCCGACATCGGCGCGTTTGTCGAGGCGCTGACCGGCCAGCCGCTGCAGAGCCTGATGCCCCGGGCCACCGCGCAAGGTCCCGCGGCGGAAGCGGATCTGAATGCCGATACGGTGGATGCAAGTGCCGTCGGTCTGGTTACGGTTGACGCCGAGACGCCGCCGATGCGCACCCAAGGGCTTGCGCCCGACATCGACGCAGACACTCTGGACGCCCCGCCGTCCCTGCGGCCGGCCGTGGTGGCGGCACCCGTGGAAGTATCGATTCCACTTTCGCTTTCCGCCAGCGATGCCGCGGCCTTGGCCACTGCACCGACGCGTCGCGGGCTGCCGTGGTCGTACGCGGTCGTTGCCGTCGTTGTGGTTGCGTCTGCCGCGTATTGGGCCATGTCCGAAGCTCCGCAGACCGCGCGGCTGCCCGCCTTTCCGGCGCCAACCGTCGCGCCAGTCGCCCCCGCCCCCGCCCCTGCCGCCGTAGCCGTTGCCCCCGAACCGGCGGTCGCGCCCCCCGCTGCCGCCACGCCCGTGGTTGCGCCTGCGCCGCCCGCACCGGTCGCCGTGGACAAGCCCGTCGCCCATACCAACCACACAGAAGTCAAAGCGAAAGTCGCGGAGCCGACGGTCGATGTGCCGGACGAGGTGGTACAGGCCGAGGCTGCCCTGTCTGCTGGACGCTTGTCCGACGCCGCACGTCTGGCCGAGCACAGCCTGCTGACGCGGCCCACGTCGCGGGCGTTTGCGGTGCTGACGAAAGTTCGCTGTCGGCAAGGAGATCTGGGCGGGGCGCGGACGTGGTTCGGTCAGATCCGCGGCGCAGGGGCTCAGGCGGCGGTCAGGAAGGCCTGCGCGAAAGACGGGGTGACCTGGTAGCACCTGCCGCCCGCGTCCCGGAGTACGTCGCGTCGATTGCCCCAGAGACGGCGCGACCCTACAGTAGCCACCGCGACTTCTGCCGCCCCCCAAGGAGACCCCATGCACCACCGCCTGTTCTGCCTCGCCGTCCTGGCCGTCCTGATGTCTGTCTCCGTCGGATTCGCTGGCACCGCGCTGGCCGAGCATCACGGACCGCGACATCCGCAGCGCAGTCGGCCCAGTGCTCAGGTGCGTCAGGAGGTCGCCCAGCAGCTGGCGTGGATCGAGGACCAGGCGACCCGGCTGGACGAGGCGGCGCTGGCCCCCTGCACGCCGCAGACGCGCGGGCGTATCGGTCAGTTGGTCGCCGAGATCCGCAGGGCCTCTGCAGCGTTGCGCGGGTTGCAGGTCGAGCTGGTGGCCTCGATCGAGGCGGAGCTCCGTCCCACTGCTGCACCGCAACATCCGCCGGTCCGTGAGCCGCCGCCCCCCGCGCCGGTCCCGCCGCCTGCCCCCATGCCGCCTCCCGCGCCCGAGGCGATGGCCCCCGACGCGTTCCGGACCTTCCTGCAGACGCTGAACGAAGAGGGCATCGAGTCCAACCGCATGGGATTGCTGCGCGACTCGCTGGCGTCGGGCATCCGCCTCAACGTCGAGCAGGCCGTGACGGTGATGAAGGCGTTCACCTTCGGCTCGAACCAGGTCGATGCGGCGGCGCTGATGTGCCCGGCATTGACCGAGCCGGGGGCCCTGGTGCGCTTCACCTCGACGCTGACGTTCGAGAGCGACCGCAAGGCGCTGCGCAAGAAGCTGTCCGGTGGCTGCGGGCCCAAGTAGGCACGCGCACCACACTGCCCCCCTCCCTCGCACTCTTCTGAGGTCCACCATGAGCAAGGTCAGCATCATCGGCGCCTACAACACCAGGTTCGGCGCGCACATTGACGTCAAGGACATGATCTCGTTCAAGAAGAAGATCGACACGCTCTCGTTCTACGACCTCATCGTCGAGGCCGGGCAGGGTGCCATTGCTGATGCGGGCATCGACGCCAAGGACATCGACGCGGTGTGGATCGGCTCGTGCTCGCCGTCGCGCTTCGTGAATCAGGAGCATGTCGCCCCGATTGCCGTCGCCATCGACCCGTCGCTGCGCTTCAAGCCGATGACCCGCACCGAGGCCGCCTGTGCGTCGTCGTCGCTGGCCATCTACGACGCGATGTACGCGATTGAGGCGGGTCGCTTTCGCAACGTGCTGGTGATCGGCGTCGAAAAGATGAACCTGCTGGACACGCCCGCCATGACCACGGCCCTTGCGACGTGTTCGTATTGGCCGGAAGAGGGAGCCAAGGGCGCGACGTTCCCCGGCCTGTTCGCCGAGCTGGCCAAGGCCTATGCCGCGCACCACGAGATCCCGGCCGACGAATTCCGCAAGCAGCTGGCGCACGTGGCCGCGTTGAACTACCGCAACGCCGCGCAGAATCCGCTGGCCCACGTGCAGAATGGTCCGCAGACGGCCGAGGCGATCCTGAGCCTGCCCGACAGCGGCCGCGGCTCGAACATGATGGTGGCGGCACCCTTGCGCCTGCACGACTGCTCGCTTGTGACCGATGGCGCCGCCGCCGTGGTGCTGACGTCGACGGACAACGCGCGGGCGACCCGGCAAAAGGTGGTCGAGATCGCGGGCATCGGTCACTCGGCCGAGTACCTGCCGCTGTCCCGGCGCGAGCACAAGTGGGTGCTCGAGGCCGGCAAGGACGCCGTTGCCAAGGCCTTTCGCGAGGCGGGCATCACGGCCGCGAGCATCGACATCGCCGAGGTGCACGATTGCTTTACCATCGCGCAGCTGCTGACGACCGAAGCGCTGGGCCTGGCTGAGGACGGCAAGAGCGGTCAGGACTACGTCGCCGGGCGCTTCGGGCCGGACGACGACCGCGTCAGCATCAACCTGTCGGGCGGCCTGAAGGCCAAGGGCCACCCCGTCGGCGCCACCGGGGCCTCGATGCACGCGCTGGTCTACAAGCAGTTGATGGAAGAGCCGATTGGGGCCAAGTCCAGCAAGAAGATCCCGCAGGTGGGCGTAACGTTCAACGTCGGCGGGTCGGGCGTGACCAATGCCGTCAGCGTGCTGCGGCGCGTGAAGTAGCCAAGGCTGCGGGCGTGGTTACACTGCCGTCCCATGCACGATCTGGACCCCATCTACCTGGACCACAACGCGACGACCCCGCTGCTGCCGGAAGTCGTCGACGCCATGCTGCCCTTTCTGCGTGAGCACTTTGGCAACCCGTCGAGCTCGCACGTCTTCGGCCAGCGCGCCAAACAGGCGGTCGGTCGGGCGCGGCAGCAGGTGGCGGCGCTGCTGGGCTGTGATCCCGACGAAGTCCTGTTCACCTCTGGCGGTACCGAGGCCAACAACCTGGCGATCCGCGGCGTGGCGCAGGCGGTCGACCGGCGGCGCGGCATCGTCACGAGCGTCATCGAGCACCCGGCCACGGCGCGGCCCTGCGGGTGGCTGGAGGCGCGCGGCCATCGGGTGACGCGGCTGGGGGTGGATGCGGACGGCCGCGTGCGACTGGACGAGGCGCGGCGGGCCATCGGTTCGGACACCGCGCTGGTTACGGTGATGCATTCCAACAACGAAACCGGGGTGTTGCAGCCGATTCGGCAGCTGGCTGAGCTGGCGCGGCAAGCGGGCGCGCTGTTGCACACCGATGCCGCGCAGTCGCTGGGCAAGGTGCGGGTCGACGTGGGTGAGCTGGACGTGGACCTGCTGTCGGTCGCGGGTCACAAGCTGTATGCGCCGAAAGGCGTGGGCGCGCTGTACATCCGTCGGGGCACGCCGCTGCAGCCTCTCGTGCTGGGCGCAGGGCACGAGCGTGGCCTGCGACCGGGGACAGAGAATGTCGCCTCAATCGTCGGGCTTGGCGCAGCGTGCGAGGCCGTCGAGCGCGATCTGGACCTCGCCAGCGAGCGGATGATGGTGCTGCGGGACGAGCTGTGGTCGCAGCTTGCGGCGGGTGTTCCGGGGCTGAAGCTCAATGGACACCCAGCGTTGCGGTTGCCAAACACGCTGAACGTGCGCTTTCCCACCGTGTCGGGAGAGGCCATTCTGGCTGGGGCCGCGGAGGTCGCCGCCTCGACGGGGTCGGCATGTCACGAGGGGCATGAACAGGCGTCCGCCGTGATTCTGGCCATGGGCGTGGACCCGGTCGATGCGCTGGGGTCGGTGCGGCTGACGCTGGGCCGGAGCACGACTCGGGAAGAGGTCGCGCGCGCCGCGCGTGCGCTGATAGAGGCGGTCTTGGCGGCAAAGTCCTGCGTGGATTAGCGGATCACCGGAACCAGAACCGGTGCGTCATGTTGTAGCTGGAGCTGTGCTGCGCTCCGTTGCACATGTAGAGGTAGGTGTCCGTGTTGGTCTCGGCCATGTAGATGTTGTGCCATCCGCCGTTGGTGATCTTGCCCATGTTGATGCCGCAGCCGGCGCCGCCTGCCGGGTTGTTGCCGCTGGCGACGTCGAAGCAGTTGATGCCCCAACCGCCCCAGTTTCCGCAGGCGAGGTTGCCCTTCCATGCGCTTGCGTTGTCGCTGACCCGGAATGACTCCATGTTCGTTGCGGTCGACGACGCGGCGACGCGGCCTGCCCAGGTCCAGGGCGCGGTATAGTTGCGGATCACGATGTACTCGTAATTGCCGTTGGAGTAGTAGCTGTTGTAGCCGATCTGGTCGAACATCACGTCGTAGGTCGCGTCGCCGATGACCTGGGTAATGGCTTGGTCCGTCAACTTGTACGGCACGCCGTTGTGCTGCTGCGCATCGGAGATCGTCCCTGCCGACCCCGTGTTGCCCGTCAGGCCGCTTTGGTACCAGTGCTTGATGGCCAAGGTCCAACCGCCACCGTCGCGCGTCATGTTGCACAACACCTGGAGCGGTGCGTTGCCGAAAGGACCATCGGGGTCGACGGTGTAGACGCCATCCTTCGACGTCGCGTCGTTGGCCAGAATCTCTTTGCAGCTCTTGGGCGGGATCTCGATCGGCATCCCAAACCACGTCTTGCCGTTGCAGTAGTAGATGGTCTTGTCGGCAGCGCTGGCATACGTGTAGCCGAACTTCGTCGCGTTGCACGTCACAGGAGCCGAGTCCGCCAGCGGCAGCTGCATGCCCGTCCCCTGCACGTAGAGGTTGCCATTGACGTATAGGTCGCCGTTGACCTGAATCTTCTTGCTGGACAGCGTCTGCAGGTCGATGGACCACGCGTTGATCTGACCGTCGGTGGTGTTGTTCAGGTAGTCGGTGTCGACGACCTTCAGGAACCACTTGCCCTTGGGATTCTTGCCGATCCAGGTTGTCAGGTCGCCGCTGACGGTCTTGGTCGGGTCGGGGTAGCTGGTCTTCAGCGCGGTGCCTGATCCGGATTTCTGGTGCAGCACGTACTCCTTGCCGTCGGGGTCGAACACGGAGAGAGAGAGCGTGTTGATCTTCGAGTTGTTCAAGTCGACGCTGACCACCAGCTTCTGGGCCACGCCGATATCGGGGAAGTCGATCGCGTCGGACACGCCGACTGGGTTGTTGTCCGGGATTTTCACACCGGTCTTGCCCGCGATCTTGTCGACGAACTGGTTGGCGATCAGGCCGTTGGAGATCTCGTCAATGCCGTCCGCTGGCAGTGCCGACGGATCCATCGCCACCACGCATTCGTACGAGCCGTCGGCCTTCAGACCCTTGATCACCAGTCCGGTGCCGCACGCGGTGCCCAGTTTGGCCAGCACTGGCGGGTCCTTGAGGTCGCCGTAGGCACCGCTGGTCGCGACCTTGGCGAACGACGGCGCGCCGCTCAGATCCGCATAAGCGCCTGTCGTCGCAACGTCTGCGTAGGTCGGCTTGCCTGACAGGTCACCGTAAGCGCCGCTGGTGGCCACCTTGGCCAGGTTGGGCGCGCCGCTGAGGTCGCCGAACGCGCCTGAAGTCGCGACCTTGGCCAAGTCCGCGGTCTTGGCATAGCCCGCCAGCGCCTCGGCATCCAGGTGTCCGGCCGTGATGCAGCCGGAGCACTGCAGATTGCTGGCCATGCCCGCTCGCACGGCAAAAGGCACGGCGTGCAGGGGCTTGCGCGGCAGCTCAGGGTCCGACCCGATCGCGATGCCAAACCAGGTGTTGGCGGCGTCGGCCAGCGTCGCGGCGTCGAGCGCCTTCTTGGTGCCGAGCGTGAGCGAAAACAGCCCACCCTTGACCGTCACCGTCAGCGGTCCCTCGGACCACGAGGCTTGGCCACCGATCTCTGCACCGTAAAGCCCCACCGCCACGGAGTAATCGCCGTCTGCCGCGGGGCCACCACCGGTCGAGGTCAGCACGCCCTCGACCGCCACCGTGGTCGGGACTGCGAAGGCTGAGGTGGCCGCCAGCGTCGTCGTCAGCGCGACCATCATCGCGAGTGCGGGGCTCAGTCGGTGCAGCTTCATCGTCGTCTCCATCGCCAAGTTCTGGACACAGGTCATCGGCGCCGACCCCCGGCCATCCGACACAGCGTTGACTTGCCAAGTGTTGACGCTACTTGGTTGCCAACCGTGGGGCAACCGCAACGTGCGGTGCAGGGGTGATCTCGCGGGGCATCGGGTCCCTATTGTGCGTGCTTCTGGTACGTCCCCATCAGCTCTGTCTGCGCGAGCACGTGCCCCTTCATCGCTGCCTCGACCTGAACCTTGGTGGGCGTCCCCAGATCGCCCAGCCGCCGGTCCAGCGCGTAAAGCTTGAAGAAGTAGCGGTGGCGGCCGATCGGCGGGCAGGGTCCTCCCCAGCCGGTGCGTTTCCAGTCGTTCAGGCCCTGTCGGGTGCCGGCGGGCAGGGCGGAGGGCGCCACGGCCTCGGGCAGCCCGGCAGCTTCAGGGGGCAGGTCATGCAACACCCAGTGTACCCAAGTCATTTTGGGCGCCTTGGGATCCGGCGCGTCGGGGTCGTCGACGATCAATACGAGACTCTGGGTCCCACGCGGCACACCACTCCAAGCGAGCACTGGTGAGCGGTCTTGGCCTTGGCACGTATGGAGGGTCGGGATCTCGCCCTGATGAACAAACGCGGTAGAGGTCAGCTGCAGCGTCATGGAACTCCCCCTTGCGGCCGACCCGTCAGGCGCCGCCAGAGCCACTGGAACGGCGAGTGCGAACGCCAGGAACACGGCATTCAGGCTTGCGAAATGCACGCTCTCCTCCGGGTTCGCAGCGCGGGGCACCCTGGCGGACGGGGTGGTGGATCGACCGCGCAGAGCGTGCCAGCCCCCGCCCAGCCGGGCAAGCGTCGACGCCGCGGACGGGACACGCTCGCACGAATCGCGTACAGTGTTCGTCTCTGCTCGCCCTTCCCCCCAGAGGGCGTCCGCGTCCGGGTCGGCAAGGGCATCGCTTGACTCCGGCGCGCAGGCCAGATGAGGCGCACCATGAAGACCATCGCAAGACCAGACCTCGCTTGGGTACTGGCCGCAACTGTCGCCACCGCTTGGGGTTGCGGCAATCAGGCCGAAGACGTCGCCCCGACGCTCGTGGGGTTCGAGGACGTTGACCCGGGCCAACTGGACACGCTGGAGGGCTCGGACGCCGCCGCCACCGACGCGCTCGCCCCTCCCGACGTCGCGACTGACGCTGTTGCCGACGCGGACCTCGATGGGACCGCCGATGCGCCGTCGGATGCCGTGGACGATGCGACGGCCGACGCCGCGACCGACGCGAGTGATGCTGAGCAACCCTGCAAGACCAGTAAGGAATGTCCAGCGGTCTGTGACGTCGTCAAGGGCGTGTGCGTCGAGTGCCTGACAGCCGACGACTGCGCCAAGGGACTGATCTGCACACCCGCGGCGACGTGTGGGCCGCCGGTGTGTACGACGGGTATGTGCGCAAACGGACAACACTTTTCGTGCAATGCCGACGGATCCGGCTATGGCGCGGGCGTCGCGTGCGGCGACGGCAATCCCTGCACCGACGATAGCTGTGACCCCGCGGCGGGTTGTCTGTCCGTACCGCACACCAAGCCGTGCGATGACGGCGACCCCTGCACCCTCGGCGAGGCTTGCAGCGCTGGCGTGTGCGGCGGGGGCTCCCCGGCGAAGTGCGTCGACGCCAGCCCTTGCACCGTCGACAGCTGCCAGCAGGGCAAGGGCTGCGTGTTCTCGCCCATCGCCGGTGCTTGCGACGATGGCGACCCTTGCACCGCGGGCGACGCCTGCCTGCAGGGAGCCTGTTTCGGCACCAGCTTCACCGACTGCTCTGACGGCGACCCTTGCACCGACGACGCCTGCGACGCCAAGAAAGGCTGTGTATCCACGCCGAATCTCGCGCCGTGCAACGACGCCAACGCCTGCACCTCGGGCGAGACCTGCAACGCCGGGCTGTGCGCGGGCGGTGCCCCCGTCACCTGCACCGACGGCAACGCCTGCACCGACGATGCCTGCGACCCGAAGTCGGGCTGCAAGTTCACGGCGAACACAGCCACATGTGACGACGGCGACAAGTGCACCAGCGGCGACAAGTGCAGTGCAAACAGCTGCAAGGGCGTGCCCGTCAGCTGCGACGACGGCAACGCGTGCACGGTGGGAGAGGCGTGCCTGAACGGTGCCTGTCAGGCCGGCCAGAACGTGGTCTGTGGCGACGGCAACGCGTGTACCAGCGACGCGTGCGACCCCAAGGCCGGCTGCAAGTACGTCGAGAATGCGAACCCCTGCAACGACAACAACGCCTGCACCAACGACGACAAGTGCAGCGGGGGCCAGTGCAAGGGCACGGCGCTGGACTGCAACGACGGCAACGCCTGCACCGACGACAGCTGTCAGGCCGGCGTGGGCTGCGTGAAGACCGCCAACTCCGCGTCGTGCAAGGTGGGTGACGTGTGCGGCGCGTGCAGCGGCGGCACCTGTCAGGCCGGCAGCGCGCTATGGGACAAGACGTATGGCAGCGTTGGCGCGGACGACATTCACGGCATCGCTCCGACCTCGGGCGCAGGGTATCTATTCGCCGGCAGCGCAGGCGGAAACGGTCCCAACAACCCAGACTTCTGGTGCGGTCGGATCAAGGCCGACGGGTCCTTGATTTCCGAGACGAAGCTGGGAGGAGCGGGCATCGACTTCGCCTCCGGAGTCGCGGCATATGGCGGCGGAGCGGATGGCCACATCGTCGTCGGCGCGCGCACTTACGCCAATCAGGACGCCTACTTGTTGCGCCTTGACGCTTCTGGCG
>CAJBNH010000176.1 GCA_903955385.1 uncultured Myxococcales bacterium
CGCGCACACTTGCGGTCGGTTGCCCGGAAAGGGCCGACTTGGGGTCGGTCTGGCGGTGGGCGACGGTGGGGTTGGGCCTAAAGATCGTTCTCTTCTTGAAAAATAGCCAAAGATACCGTATAGTTGCCGCGCAAACAGGGAGCGTGGCGATGACGGATCGACGGGTTGAGAAGTGGACGAGGAACAGGTCGATGGCGCGGGAATTCGCCGTGGACCTCGGCGATGTACGGCGCAATCGGCGGGCGCAGGAGGTGGGGCTGGCGTTGGTCGCCAAACCACAGTTGTCGCTGCCGAAAGTGTTCGAGGACGAGGCTCAGCTCCAGGCCGTGTACGACTTGCTGCGTAATGACGCGGTGGCCTGGCGTGACGTGGTCAAGCCGCACGCCGAACGCACGCACCAGCGCGCCAGAGTCGCCGGCGACGTCCTTGCCGTGCACGACACGACCGATGTGGCGTTCCGGCTGTACTGGCCCGACGAGCAGCGCGAGCACATGATCAGCATGTCCACGCGAACGCAGGGTTTCTTCCTTCACACTAGCCTGTGCGTGACGGCGACGGGGCCGGTGCTACCGCTAGGTCTGCTCGACCTGCAGCCGTACGTGAACCGCAAGAAGCTGGAAGCCAGCAGCGTGGAGACCCAGAAGTTCTGGGAGATGGAAGCCGGCGTGTTCGACAACGAGCAGGAGCGCTGGTTCCGCAGCATTGCGGTGGCGGATGACGAATTGGGCCAGTACGAGGTACGGCCGATTCACGTCATGGACCGCGAGACAGACAGCTATGGCCTGCTGTCCTGGATGGCCCACCACGGCTTTCGGTTTGTCGTTCGCTGCGACGATGCACGCAAGCTGCGGTGCGACGAGGAGATGCGCGCCGTGGGCGTGGTCGACGTCGAGCTCGGGGAGCGCTTTCCGCTGCGCAGTGGTTCCAAGGGGGACACGCACCCGCCGCGGCGCGCTCGCAATGCTCGGCTGACCGTCCGCTCGGCCGTCGTCACACTTCGCCGCACACCCAAGGTCAAGGACCAGAGCTGGTCGCCGCCCGGGTTCGAGCAGCCCAAGACGCTCAAACTCAACCTGGTCGAGGCGATAGAGCTCAACCCACCTGCTGGCGAAAAGGCCGTGCGCTGGCTGCTCTTGACCCAGGAACCGATCGGCACCGAGGCGGAGGTGCTGCGCGTTCTCGACTGGTACCGCAGGCGTTGGATCATCGAAGAGTTCTTCAAGGCGGCAAAGACAGGCTGCAGTCTGGAGAAGCGCCAGATGGACAGCGCCGCAACGATGCTACGCATGATGGCCCTGCTGCTGCCCTCGGCATGGCGCCTGCTGTTGCTACGCAGCGCCGCTCAGCAGATGCCGGACCTCGCCTGGCATCACCTGCTCACACCGCTAGAATTCCGCATCCTGCAAAGGATGTTGCCCAAGTTCAAGCTGACCAAGACAGCGACCGTGGCGCAGTGCTTCCTGGCTATCGCCAGGCTCGGCGGACACCTGAAGCGCAACGGGTCGCCGGGCTGGCAGACGCTACAATCCGGATGGGCAAGACTGCAAGAATTATCGCTAGGTGCGAAGGTCGGGAGACGAGATGCGATCAATGCTTAGCCCCGGGGC
>CAJBNH010000177.1 GCA_903955385.1 uncultured Myxococcales bacterium
ACGGCAATCCCCGACCGGGCCACGGAGCCGGGGGCTTGCGCTTCCACGTGGTCACCGTTAGACTCCGCGGCCGTTCGATTCCGGTGCGCCCGAGACGAACGCCCGCCCGTCCCCCAACGGAGCCGGCAAGAATCGAAGGGGGAGTGGCCGAGTGGTTGATGGCAGCGGTCTTGAAAACCGCCGAGGTGTTACAGCCTCCGGGGGTTCGAATCCCTCCTCTCCCGCTCACACCGGTTCGGACATGAGAAGAAGGGCCGCCCGCCGCGCCTGTGGCATCGGGCGAACCGCCACGGGGAGGTGGCCGAGTGGCTGAAGGCAACGGTTTGCTAAACCGTCATAGGGGGTCAACCCCTATCAGGGGTTCGAATCCCCTCCTCTCCGCTGAACCCGACAGGCTGCGCGCCTGACACGGGACGACCCAGAAAGCCTGCCAAGCGAAGGCAGCGCACAACGGGCCCATAGCTCAATTGGATAGAGCATCGGTCTACGGAACCGAAGGTTGCAGGTTCGAGCCCTGCTGAGCCCGCCAGATCCCGCAGGGGAGACCCGACTTGGACCCGCCCACCGCCCGGCACGACCGGAACGTGGCGCGGGTCCTTGTGTTTTTGCCATCGTTCCGGCGTCGTGGCGAACACTCGCCCCAGCCCAAGGGATCGGCTGGGCCGTCGCGCTGCGATTGACCCTGTCCCGCCGTACCCCTACGCTGCACCTCTGTTGCATCGTCCACGCGACAGCGTGGCAGGAGTGGGGGGCTACCATGCGAATTGCGACCGTCGCGGCCGTGATCGGAACTTCGCTTTGCTTCGCAGCTGGCCTCGTGCTTGCAGGGTGCGGCCAGGCCGAACCCGCCGGGCCGAACGACATCGCCCAAGGGTTCGCGGACCAAGTCGACACCGCCACGGGATGCAACGGGGACAACCTGTGCGCGGGCGGCTTCTGCGTCGCCCAGGTGTGCGTCGAGTGCCGCGCGGCCAGCGACTGCCCAACCCAGCCAGCGCTGTGCGCGGCGGGCACCTGCATTCCCCAGGCGGCGTGCTCGTCCGACAAGCAGTGCGCCGCCCTGGGTGCAGTGTGCGACAAGGCGGCGGGCGTGTGCGTGGCGTGCCTGACCGACCAGGACTGCCCCGAGAACGATAGCTGCAAGGCGCACGCTTGCCAGCCGCCGGCACTCACATGCGCGTCGGCGAAGGACTGCTTGTCGGTCAACGGTGTCTGCGACAAGGCGGCGGGCGTGTGCGTGGATTGCCTGGGCGACGACGACTGCGTGGCCGACCGCTACTGCTTGGAGCAGGTCTGCGTTCCCGACCTGTGCCCAGCCGGCGTGGCCGCGTGCGCCGACCTCGTGACACGCAAGACCTGCTCGGGCAATGGCGGCCAGTGGGCGATCGAGTCCTGCGTAGATGGCGACGCCTGCGAGTCCGGCGTGTGCAAGCCGGTGGTCTGCACACCGGGTCAGGCGTCATGCCAGCAGGCCAAGGTCGCCGTGTGCAACCCCACCGGCACGGGCTGGGCCGCCGGAACGGCGTGCGACCCGGGCTACACATGCGTGGGCGGTGGCTGTGTGGTGCCGGTATGCGCTGCGGGCACCCAGCTTTGCGGCGCGGGCAGCATCCGCACCTGCCGAGCGGATGGCATGGGGTGGGACGAGACGTCTTGCGGACCGGCAAGTTCCGGGATCGGCACCAAGCTGTGTACGACGTCTGCGGGCGCACCGGCGTGCGTGGACCCCGTGTGCACGCCGGGGGCCGGGTACTGCGACGGCAATCTCGCCAAGCAGTGCGACGCGCAGGGACTGTCGGCCGCGACGGTCGACGACTGCACCAAGCCGGGCGGGGACGGCAAGTCGCGCACGTGCGTGGGTGGAGCTTGCGTGTCGACGAAGTGCACACCGGGCACGGCGCTGTGCGCGGACGGCGCCACATTGGCAACGTGCAAGACGGACGGATCGGGCTACCAGAAGACGCCGTGCGTCGAGGGCCAGGGTTGCGACGGTGCGAAGTGCTCGGAACTGTTGTGTAACCCTGGGGAATTCTCGTGCCTGGGCAAGGTGGTGCAGCAGTGCAGCAGCGGGGGCACGGCGCAGGCTGCGGTCGAGGACTGCGCGGCGAAGGGCAAGACGTGCAGCAACGGTGCGTGTGCCAGTCAAGCCTGCCAGCCTGGTCAG
>CAJBNH010000178.1 GCA_903955385.1 uncultured Myxococcales bacterium
CGGGCGGTTCGATAGGTTGACCGGGGGGATCCGGCGGCGCAGACTCTCGCTTGGACGCTCGGGATGGGCCGACTTGGGGTCGGTCTCGCGGCGGGCGATGGTGGGCTTGCGGGCATAGGTGGTTTGCGTGTCCTATGCCCACGCATTCTTGGTCAGCTTGATGGTCGCCGTGCCCGTGCAGTCGGGGATGAACTCGTACGCGTACTCGCTGCCGGTCTCGTCCAGGAACTCGCCGCCGTCGACGCACTGATAGCCCGACACGACAGAGGTGGAGCCGACCGCGTCGTTGGACCAGGCGTCGTAGCCGCCGCACTGCAACGCGTAGTCGTCGACGCAGTTCGTCGGCCCAGCGCATTCCGGTGCCGCCACGCAGTCGCTGTCCTGGCAGTCGAGCTTGCCGTCCTTGTCGTCGTCGATCTTGTTGGAGCAGTCGGTCTCGGTGGTCGCCGCGCACTCGCAGGTCGTCTCCAGGGTGTAGTTGCCGCTGTAGCCCGCGTAGCCGTCGACCACGATGCGGTAGTGCTTGCCCTTGGTGCCCTCGAAGGTGACCTCGGACGTGCCACTCGACATCAGGTCATGAGCCAGGCAGCTCGCGCCCGCGCAGACCTGGTCGCCGTCGAGCACGAACAGGTCCAAGTAGCCGGTCGTGCTCGAGGTCTTGGTCAGGGTGACGGTCACGGCGCCGTCGCAGGTCGCCTGGTACGCGTAGGTGTATTCGCTGCCCGACGTCGATGCACACGTGGAGTTGGTGGCGACGCCCGCGGCAGCGCTGACCGAGTTTGACGTCGCGTTCTTGAAGGGTCTCAAGGGGACACCGGCGGGGACGCTGACTGCGCAGGAAGTCGGCGCTTTGCGGCGGTTGGTTCACGCGCCTGCGGTGGACCTCTCGGTGACGGAGGTCTCAAGCCTAAAGCAACTGGCGGCGCAACCGACAAACGCATTGACGCAACAGGAACTCTTGATCTTGCGCGCGGTCGCCGCGAGCTACGTCGTTCTGCAATGCTCGCACTGTAACGTCGGCTGCATCCTCTCTGTCACGACGCACGACTGGCGCTGCGGCACGTGCGGGAATTGGCTGGGGGCCCGCTGATCGATCGGTGCGTGATGTGCTCTGAGATGATGTGAACTGCTCAGCGATGGTGAGTTGCAGTTGACGCCGGACGTGCGGCCCCCGGACACAAGGGGCCGATACCTCCCGAACTGCCGGCCGGGTTGGAAGCGACGTCGGACCGGCGTTCGTTGCATTCGCGCTGTCCGCGCTTGAGGCCCACGACTTCCTGGCGTACGGTCCGCGCTCCCGCCGGGGTCCGACGACATGGTGTTCGGGTCTTCGCCCGCTACCGCTTAGGAGGCTGCATGTTCTGTCCATTGTGCAACAAGATGGCCGTTTCCGAATCCGGCCTTCGCAAGCACTTAACAGGCACGGGAGCCTACGGCGGCCACGACGAGACGCCTCAAGCTGCGGCAGAGCTCGCACGGCGAGCGGCCGCCAGCAGCGCTCCACTCCCTGCGCGGTCCGGCCTTGTCAGACGACGTGCCGCCGACGGATCCGGCCGTCCCGGCAGCAACGTCGTGCGTGCCGGGCACATGGATACCGTGGCGTACATGGCCACCCCGCAATTCAAGGAGGTCGTGAAGCTCTTTGACGCCTGGCAAGAGATCGGCGGCGCCTACTTCCGCCCAACCGACAACGGCGTGCGCGCTGTGGATCTTTCCGCCACTTCCCTCAAGCCTCGGATTGGCATCGGCGACGCAGCCCTGTCGCTGATTCGGCGTGGCACTTCGGCGGCCGCGCTCACCGCCACGATGGCGACCCGCATCACGTACCTGCGAGAGGTTCGAGCGCGCCAGACTTCGGCCTCGCTCGAGAACCAGTTCGAGGCGCGCCTGATTCGCGAGGCCCAGTCCGCCGGCCTGGTGTTGAGTGGGTTTCCCTCGGTTCTCCGCTTTGTCCATAGTCAATGGCGCATCGACACGCCGGAAGGGGCGCCCCAAGAGTTCTGCGATTTGCTCGCCGTCGATCTGTCGACCCGCAAGCTCGTCGTCGTCGAACTCAAGTGCAGGCCCGACGCGAGCGCGGCGAACCAGGCGTTGCGCTACGCGAGCTATTTCAAGGCGAACGCGGTGGACCTGGTTCCGTTCTTCGAGCAGGTCGCGCGCATGATGGGGACGCTGTACGGGTGCCTGGACCTGACTCAGATGCGCCTCGAAGGCGTGGCTGCGGACGCATTGGTAGCGTGGCCGCTTGGCTCAACGGTCCACGTCGAGCGGGTGCAGGGCGCGGCATAGCAAAGCCACCTGCAAGGGCGCGGCCGTGCCGTTCAGTGCGTCGCGGGTGGTTCCCTGCCCCTGCCCGCTTCGTCTGCGTTTGGTTGCCGGTCCGGTTGGGTGCTGGTTGTCTGGCGGACCGCGGGTCGCCCCTACATCGGCAGGTCGTCGTCTGCCGCTGGCGGGTACGAACGGCCACGGCCTCCAGCAGCGTTTCGACGCCGGTATCTCCGCCGAGAGTTGCCAAAAGGGGTGGCGCTTACCAGCGAATCCGCATGGCGGCGCTCGGCCACGGTGTGGTGTTGTTTGTGTCCCTACGGAACAGCCTTTACACAGCGCAGGCCGAGAACTTCATGGGCGTACGACGGGTCGAAGTAGTAGCGGTCGCCCGACCGCAGAAAGCCACTGACGTAGAAGAAGCCGCCGCCGCGGGCGACCCGAATGGAAGTGTTCCCCGGGCCGACGGGGTCCATCTGCGCCCCAGCCGCATACAAGTCGTACCAGTCCCTGTTCCATTCCCATACGTTGCCGGCCATATCGTGTAGCCCGTACGGGCTGTCGCCCGCAGACTTCTGCCCCACTGCCCCCGTGAGGTTTGTCGCGCAGCCGATGCTCGGGTCGTACATCACGGCGTAGCTGCAAGTGGGTGTTGCCTCACCCCACGGATAGGTCCGCATCGCTGCGGCGCAGGCAGCATTCGCGGCCGTGCTCCCGTTCTTCTCGCAACTGCCCCGTGCCGCCATCTCCCACTGCGCTTCGGTAGGCAGGTCGTACGCTTCGCCACGCCACTTGCAGTATGCCTGCGATTGCGCCCAGCTCACGTGGTTCACGGGATTGTTCGTCAGCCCGGGGTACGTCGCGTACTGCGTCGGCTGCACTTTGCTCGGCGCCGTGCACGCCTTTGCATCGACGCAAGCCTTGTACTGCCCGACGGTCGTCTCTGTCAGGTCCATGAAGTACGACGACAACGTCACATTGTGCTGCGGCTTTTCGTCGGGAGAACAGTTGCCGTCTTTCGTAGCGTTGCACCCCATCCAGAACGTCCCTGCCGGGATCAACACCATGCCGGGCGGGGCCGAGGGCGCGTCCCGCACGCACCTCACTCGGTAGTTGTAGGGTAAGTCGTTGTCGCTGTTGCCCCCGCCGGAGAGGAAGTGGAGAACCCAAACGAACTGGCTCTGCGACCCTGCGACCTTGGTCGACGACCACGTGTTCGCGTCTATTGGCGTACTCGGAAACGCCGTGGAGTCGATCGCGGGATTCGACTTGGTCAGGTCGACGATGGACCGCATTTCGACGATGGTCGGCAAGCGCCAGCCGGTTCCCTCGAGGCCAACCGTTGAGCAGTAGGTCCCGGCTTCGGTCCAGTTCACCTTGCCGGAAGCGCTTCCCTCGCGCTGCCACGTTAGCTTGGTTACGGCATCGTAAAGCGTCTTCTCGCTCTCGCTGACCTGGTAGCGACTGGCCGGGGCCCCGGCGACGGGCAACGACCGAACGCACCGCACTTGGGCTTTGCTGGTGATGTGGAACTTGTCGTTGGCGCCTGTGTTGTAGTTGACCATCCACACGAACGACGGCACGTCATGATACGGGCTCATCGACCAGTAGTAGGTGCCGGCCCCAGCAATCATCGGCGGCACCGCCGGGTTCACCTTGGCGAAGTCGCTGGTCGTCTCCAGTTCGAACCGCGTCGGCAAGCGCCAGTCGCTTTTGGCGCCAAGGACCAGCCCCTGGCAGTACCCCTTTGCTCCAGCCCAGTCTTTCGTGTCGCTCGAGTCCCCCTTCTGCCACACCAGCTTGCTTTGCGTGTCCGTGACCGTGCCGTCGCCGTTGTCCTTGAACCAATCGGGCGGCGGGCTCTCCGGCCGGATGCCCCATGCCGGATAGTCAGGCGCACACACCGTCTTGCCGTCCACGTCGATCGCGACCATCTGCGGGCCGCACTTGCAGATCTGGCCGTCGCCGACAAAGCCGGTGTCGCACTTGCATAGGCCGTCCTGTTCGGCGCACGTCGCGTTGGTACCGCAAGGCTTGGGCGTGTTCTTGCAGACCCCCGCCGCGCAAGAATCGGCGGTACAGGCCTTGCCGTCGTCGCAATCGGTGTCCGCAACGCAAGGCGTATCCCGCACGCATCGTACCCGGGCGCCGCTCTCCGCGCCGTATTGAACGCTCCAGCCGCTGGGAAAATGGACGTTCCAGACGATCGACGACGAGTTCTGGGCCTTCGTCGACGACCACGTCCAGACATCTGTCGGCGTGTCCGGAAACGCGGACGGGTCGATCGCCACCTGCGACTTGCTCAGGTCGAGGATCGACTGCAGTTCGACAATCGTCGGCAGGCGCCAGCCAGTGCCATCCAAGACAAGGTTCGAGCAGAAGCTGTCCCCTGCCGCCACGTTCATGTTCCACCCGGAAGCGGTGCCGTCGCGCTGCCACGTCAGCTTCGTCACGGTGTCGTAGACCGTCTTCGCCGCCGCGTTGACCTTGTAGCGACCGACAGCGGCTTCGGCGTTGCTAGGCGACCGGACGCACCGCACTCGTGGGTTGTAGCTGGGCTCGACGTCGAAGAGTGTGCGGCCAGTGGCGAAATCGACCACCCAGGCGTGCGACGAAGACGGCGAGTACGGGCTCAGCGACCAGTAGTACATCGCAATCGTCCCAGCGAACGCGGTCGGCACCGCCGGAGACGCCTTCGCGTAGTCGACAATCGTCTCGAGCTCGAAAAGCGTCGGCAGCCGCCAGTCGCTCTTCGTGCCCAGCACCAACCCCTGGCAATAGGCCTTCGCATCCGCCTTCCAGCCTCCGTCCCCCTTCTGCCACACCAGCTTGCTCTGCGTATCCGTGACCGTGCCGTCCCCGTTGTCCTTGAACCACTCGGCCGGCGGACTCTCCGGCCGGATCCCCCACGCCGGGTAGTCGGGAGCGCAGACGGTCTTGCCGTCCACGTCGACGGTCACCATCTGCGGGCCGCACTTG
Source organism: uncultured Myxococcales bacterium (assembly GCA_903955385.1). Taxonomy (GTDB): domain Bacteria; phylum Myxococcota_A; class UBA9042; order UBA9042; family UBA9042; genus CAJBNH01. Next base: position 5,245 of record CAJBNH010000178.1, read on the forward strand.
CAGGTCTGCCCATCGCCGACGAAACCGGTGTCGCACTTGCACTTGCCGTCGCCCTTCCCGCACGTCGCGTTGGCACCGCAGGTCTTCGCTGTGCCAGCGACGCAGGCCCCCGCCGCGTTGCAGGTATCGGTCGGCGTGCAAGCATCACCGTCGCTGCACGCGGCGTTGACCTGTGCTGAGCTCTCGCACTTGAACAAGCCCCCCGCAGCCACGCACTTGTCGAGCGTGCACGAGTTGCCGTCGTCGCAGTCCTTGGCTTCGCTGGCGACGGCGCAGGGGCAGCTATACGCCCCCGGCTTGCACGCGCCAGCGGCGCAGCCATCGCCCTGCGTGCACGCGTTCCCATCATCGCAAGAAACCTCCGTATATCCAGCGCCATCGTCCTTGCAAGTCGCCAACTTATCCCCGCTGCACGTCACCTCGCCCGGCTTGCAGGTCACCGCCACGCACAGCCCATCCAGGCACGCCTGGTTGGTCGTCGCGCAGTCCTGCACCATCACCCAGGCGCTGCCGTTGCCGTTGCAAGCGCGGATCGTCTTGCCCAGGCACTCGATCGCACCCGGCTCGCACACCTTCGCCGTGCACTTGCCGCTCGCGCACACCTCTCCGGTGACGCAAGCTTTCAAGTCCCACCCGTTGAGGGTGGCCTTGCACGTTCCGACCGCTGCACCCTGGCACTGGACCTGACCCGCGGTGCAGACCTTCGAAGCGCACCCGCCGTTCGCGCACACCTTGCCCTTGACCGCGCAGTCCTCGACCAAGGCGCTCGCCGTGCCTGCCGTGTTGCACTTGACGGCCTTCTGACCGTCGCACCCCAGTTGCCCCGCCACGCAGACGAGCGCCACGCAAACGGCGTTCTCGCACGCCTTCCCCTCACCGCACGCCACCTTGTCATAGCCATTGCCTGCCGCGTTGCAGGTCGCCAAGGTCGAGACGTCCGCGCACATCTTGTCGCCCGTCTTGCAGGCCGCCGCGACACAACCGCCGTCCAGACAAAGCTGGGCCTTGCCACCGGCACCTGGAAGGCTGCAATCGGCCTTGAGATTCGCCGACAAGCCATCGCCCGTGCAGGTCATCGCCTTCAGTGCGTCGCAGTACGCTGCTCCCGGCACGCACGCTTGCGCCTTGCAGACCGCCTTGCCGGCCTCGGTCACGCAGCTCTGCCCCTTGCCGTCGCTTGTCGCCGGACAAGCCTCGGCGACCTCGCTAAGGCCGTCGGCGGCGCACACGGTCAGGCCGCCTTGAGTGTTGCACTTCTTGGTGTTGGGCACGCACACGTGCTTCTGGCAGTTGGCGTCTTTGCACGTCGCGTCGGACGGACACGGTGCCGGCACGCTCCATGCCGTGCCGTTCGGGTTGCACGTGACGATGCCGTTCTCGCCGTCTGCGCACTGCTTGACGCCGGACGTGCAGATGACCTTGGAGCACTCGCCGTCGATGCACGACAAGCCGTCGCCACACTTCGCTTCCGTCCACGCCGCCCCGTTGGCCGCGCACACCTTGCGGATCGCCGCATCTACGCAGGCCGTTTCATTTGCCGTGCAGGCATCGGGCTTGCAGACGGTCTCGGTGCAAAACTGGCCGTCTTCACAGTCGTTGTCGTCGATGCAGAGGACGCAGAAGCCTGCCGTCTTGTCGCAGACCTGACCCGACGAGCAATCCTTGGTGGCGGTGCACGCGACCGCTGGCCCGATGCACACCTGCGCCTTGCAGGTCTGGCCGTCGTCGCAGTCGCCGTCGACCTGGCACTCCACGCACACGCCCTTGGCCTGGTCGCAGACATGACCCAGGTCCGAGCACTGCTTGTCGGACTTGCAGGGCGTCTGCGGCTGGCAGGTGCCCGAGATGCAAAGGTCGAGCGGGTCGGGGCAGTCGCTCGGGGACTTGCACGGCGGCGGCCCGCTGTCAGCGTCGGCGTCGCCGAGATCGCCCTCCACCGCGTCGACAAGGTCTTGCTCGACCGCATCGCTGCCGTGGACGTCAGCCACGTCGCCGACGGCGTCCACGACAGCGTCGGCCGAATCGGGGTCCAAGATTTGCGAGTCAGTTGCGTCGGCCTTGGCCTTGGCTTCGTTGGCCGCCAGTTGTGCGTCGCTGACCCGGTCGCCCATGCACGCCGTTGTGAGCCCGACGAAGGCCAACGCAAAGGCCAGGTTGCGCATCGACATAGAAACCTCCAACACCGCAATCAGAACTGGTACGCGACTCTCAGGCCGTCTGTAGCCGGGATCACGACCACCGCGCTCGACCCGTCTCGCAGCCAAAGCCACGTCGCCAGACCGGACAGCCCCACCCCGAGACCGGTCAGGCCGGCCCCTGACCACCACTGGGTTTGGGCGGTGTCGAAGGCGTCGTTGTAGGCCTTGCGGTCGTTGGTCAGCCGGGCGTTCGCGTCATCGGTGCCCGCCTTGCCGACGAACAGCAGCACGACCCCGGCCGTCAGGGTTAGGCCGGCTCCACCCGTAGCGGCCCATCGGGGCCAGCCCGGCTGCGCCGACGCATCGGCACTTCCCGTGACTTGGGTAGGCTCGGAAGGCAGCGCTGTCGCCGGGCCGCTCGCCGCTGTGGGCGTCTTGCCCTCCAGGCGTTTGATCCGCTCGCGAGCTTCGAGGATCCCGTCGGCGTCATCCGTCAGGCTGATGTACAGCCGAAACAAGCTCGCCGCGTCGCCCGCCATCCCCGCTTCCTCATAGGCGCGGGCGGCGTTGTAGACCAGCGCCGGCTCGTGGCTCAGGGCGTAGGCCTGCATGAACATCTTGGCAGAACGCTGGAAGTCCCTGGCTTTGAATAGCTCTTTGGCGCGAGTCGCGAATGCCTCGGCTTCGGCGACGGCAGGCGTGCCCGAGGCGGGCGCGGCGTGCGCGACCTCGGCGGTCGACAGCAGCAGGATGAGGAACGTCAGGCATTGGGGTAACCTGGAGGCGGGGCTCAGGCAGAGCATCGGACCTCTTTCGTCGGGGCGGCATGGTGTCGCGGGCGCGGACAGTACTGCGGGCAGCCTGGACGTGGCAAGGACAGGCGAGACTTGCGGCAATGGCGCACGACCGTGCCGCCGAGCACCGGGATCTGCATCGGGGAATCGCCGGCCTGGCGCGGGTCGCATGAACTCGGGTGCAGGTGGGCCTGACCCCGGCGCAGCTTGCGGAACGCGCGGATCGTCGCTTCTACACGCTGACCGATTCTGTGGTCGCGGCGTTGGAACGGGTGGTGGCAGAGGCGTATGGTCGGGGCGGGGAGACGGAGTTGGAATGCCCCGATGCGCTCCAAGGTGATCGCCGCCTTTCACCGCGCGGTGGACCGCTTCTACACCGCCCGGGCCAGGCTGGCGGGTGTCCCGGGGCCGACCAAGTGCGCGGCGGTGTGTGTAGCACAGCGTTTTTCCTCC
>CAJBNH010000179.1 GCA_903955385.1 uncultured Myxococcales bacterium
CTTGTTTTCGAAGCCGCTGAACGGACTCATTCGCGAGCGCAGTGCCGCGAGTCCTCCCGCTGTCGCCCCTATTTGCCCGGAGAACCTCCATGTCGTTCGCTACTCGCCCCCTTCTTGCCTCCGCTCTCGCCGTCTCATTGGTTGCCGCCGTCGGTTGCGCCAAGGACCCCGCCAAGGATGTGCCCGCCGCCACCGTGGCTGAGCCAGCCCCCGCCGCCGCCCCCGCTCCTGAAGCCGCTCCCGTTGCCCCTGCCGCTGCCGAACCTGCGGTTGCTCCCGCCGTTGCCGCTCCCGCCGCTGCCCCCGCCGGGGACGCCAAGACCCTGACGGGCACCATCCGCGCGACCGGCAGCAAGGTCACCGGCAACCACGTCCTCGAGTTCAAGACCTGGAAGGGCTCGATCACCCTGACCAACGGCGATGCGTCGGCACTCGAATTCGAAGTCGAGACCGCGTCGGTCATCGGTGACGCAGACAAGCCCACGCCGGGCAACGAGAAGCTGGAAGGCCACCTGAAGAGCCCCGACTTCTTCGACGTCGCCCAGTTCCCCAAGGCGTCGTTCAAGTCGACGTCCATCTCGGCGGGCGGTGAGGGCGGCGCGACCCACACGATCGCGGGCAAGCTCACCCTGCGCGGCGTTGAGAAGGACGTCACCTTCCCCGTGACGGTCGCGAAGTCGGCGACCGAGGTCACCGGCAAGGCCAAGTTCAGCATCAACCGCAAGGACTTTGGCATCGTCTATGCCGGCATGGCCGACAACCTGATCCGCGACGACGTCGTCCTCGAGATCGACGTGAAGGCCGCCCTGTAGCCCTTCGCCACCCTCCAAGCGCTCTCGGGGCGGACAGCATCGGGTCGAAAGATCCGCCGCTGCTCCGCCCCGAAGGCGTTTTGGCCCGGCGCCACACCGGCAGGCCCCACGTGATTCTGATTGCTTGCGGGCGTCACGCCAGCTAGGATGGTCGCAAGGAGCTTGAAACCACGATGGTTCCCTTGGCTGCCGCCCACAAGTCTTCGACGCGCGCCGCGGTGCAGGTCCACGACCCCGACGGCGTCGCGTCCCTGCGGACCGAGGCCATCGAGGTCCGCCGTCAGTGCTGCGAGCAAGCCCTGCTCAGCCGACCGTTGGTCTGGGCTGTGGCGTTCTGGCTGCGGTTCGAGTCCTGGGTCACCGGCCGTCAGCGCCGATCGGTCGGCAGCGCCCAGCAGGACGCGTAGCTGACCTCTCCCCCATCATGCTTGGATTACTGCAGGTTCGCCTGATAGAAGAGCGTGCCCTGCATCCCGGGTTGGCTGGCGGTCACCGGCACATAGGTGTCGACGTAATCGGTCAGCCGACGCTGATTGCGCGTCAGGAACCGCCCGGCCTCTTCACGCGGCAGCGCGGCGATCGCGGCCTGCATCTGGTCCCAGATGCGAAATTCCTCAGACGCGGCGTTCAGCTTGGTGCACGGTGCGCTGGTGGGGTCTGTCGGGCAGCCAAGCCACTGCACGGGGACGGTCTTGCGCCAGAAGCCCGTGGGGCCCGTGATCTGGAACATCAACTCAGCCATCGCCTCCAGCACATCCATCGGCTCGGGCTTGGCCTCTGCCAGCTTGTTGCGCCACTCATGCGTGTAGGAGTCGCGGTACGCCAGCAGCTTGTCTGCCACGACCTTGGTGGCCTTGATCTGCTCCGAAGTCGGCGGGTCTGCAACAACGGCGGGGGCAACGGCGGGGTCGGGCGCACTGGCCGTCGGCTTGGCGGCAACGCGGGGCTGGGCCGTCGCGTCTGCGGGTGCAGCAGCAGACCGGACGCATTGGGCGGACCAGGTCGTCTCGGTGGTGACCGATTCCTTCTGCTTGACGACGGAGGCGCCACCTACGCCGACTTCCCGCACCTGCTTGGTTGACCGGATCTCGCGAACTTGGCCCGCGATGCCGACGATCGCATCGCAGCCGTACCGCAGTGCGACTCCGCGAAACGCCTTCTCCGCCTCGGGCTTTTCTTCCAGTCCGCCCTTCTCGACGTAACTGAGCGTGCCTACGACCTCGACCGGCTGCGGCAGGTCCTGCACCCGTGCCGCCACGGTCACTTTCCAAGTGTAGGGCAGGGCCTTGAACACGGGCGCGGTGGGCTCACGCGCGAAGTCGACGCCGCCACAGCCCACCAGTGCGCCGATCAGCGCCGCAAGCAGGACGTGCCGCGAGAACCCGAGGAATTGCTCTGCTGCGTCCATGCGCGCGCTCCACGAGGCGTCAGTGTTGCCGGGGGGCATGAATCCAAGCCGTTGCATCCGTGGTGGTAGTGCGAAACGCTTCCTGTCGTCAAGCAAGAGTCGACACGCTTTCCCCCTTTCTCTGCTTGCTGCTATCCTGCGAAGCCGTCGCCCACGCTCAGGAGTGTCCAAGATGTCTGCAAATACGCCCGACTCCGAAATCCTACAGCCGATCCGCCGCCGTCTTGCCGAGACGACAGCGAACATGACGCGCGCGCTTGTCGAGGACTTGGCCAGCTACCCGGAGCGCGAGCTGCAACGCCGCTTCGTGGACGCTGAGGCCGCCGACGAACTCACCGATGCCCAGGTGACCCAGCTGCGCAAGCAGGCACGGGAGCTGGGGCAGCGGTTCTCGTCAGGCGTCCAGATCGCGCTTTCGCGGCCAGAGCCGTGGGAGGCTCTGCTGGGTCAGGACAGCGAGATCGAGGACATCAAGTCGCTGCGGGCGGTTCCGGCCGTCTGGATGATCGTGTCGGCAATCGATGGCGAGGTCGAGACGCTGGCCAAGAGCGTGGGACTGCCTCCCGACCTGCGCACGCCGCCCGGCTACGCGCAGCCGATGCGCTTCATCCAGCGGCTGCACCTGCCGACACTGGTCGAACACTACATCCGTGATCTACGCGAATATGCACGCCTTTCGTCCGAGCTTCAGGTCCAGACTGCCGAGCAGCGCCGTCGTTCGCGCGCAGAGCGATGGTCGGCGTCTCAGGACTGATCGCCGTCACACCCAGCCGATCAGCTTGCCCAACAGCGAGTGCGCCTTGACGCGCTCGATCTCGACCCGACCCAAGCGCCCGGGCCACTCGGCAAACGCCGCAGCGTCGGTCGTCGGAACATTGACCTTGAGATTCTGTGGGTTGCGCCCGCTCATTTGCGGCGGCCCTTCCAGACGCACGCCTCCCAGTCGCGTGTTCGGGGCGGCCTGGTTCACGCGCGCCGGACCCTCGAACAACACCTCGGTGACTTGGCCCTGAAAGCTGGCCAGCGTGTCGGCGGTGATGCGGTCCTGCAGGGCTTGCACCCGGGCCAGACGCTCCTTCTTGATCTCGTCGGGCACGTCGTCGGTCAGGTCGGCGGCGCGCGTGCCAGGGCGGGGCGAGTAGATGAACGAGTAGATCGAGGCGTAGCGCACCCGCTCCAACAGCTCGATCGTGCGCGTGAAGTCTTCCTCGGTCTCACCGGGGAAGCCAACGATGATGTCCGTCGACAGCGCAATGCCCGGCACCCGCGCCCGCAATCGGTCGATATGCTCCAGATAGTCCGTGACGCCGTGGGCCCGCCGCATGCCGGTGAGCACCGACTCGGAGCCGGACTGGATCGGCAAGTGGAAGAACGGACACAGCTTCTTCAGGTCGCCAAAGGCGTCGATCAGCGCATCGGTGCAGTCCATCGGGTGGCTGGTCATGAAGCGGATGCGATGCAGACCGTCGATCGCGTCCACGGCCCGCAGCAGCCCGGCAAAGTCGAGCTCGCCAGCGCGGTCCTTGCCGTAACTGTTGACGTTTTGGCCCAGCAACATGACCTCGCGCACGCCATGGCGCACGAGCATCTCGACCTCAGCGACCACGTCGGCGGACGGCTTGGACACCTCGCGACCGCGCGTGAACGGCACGATGCAGAACGAGCACACCTTGTTGCAGCCCTTCATGACCGTGACCATCGCGGCCACGCGCCCGTCCTGGGGCGGTAACGCCTCGGGGAAGACGTAGTTGCGCCGATGCACGAACTCGATGGCAGAGGTGCGGTGCTGCTCGGCGCGGATGGCGGCCACAAGCTCAGGCAGGCGGCCGATTTGGTCCGGTCCGAGCACCAGATCCAGACCGGGGACGCGCTTCAACAGCCGCTCCCCCTCCTGCTGCGCGACGCAACCCGTGATGCCCAAGACCAGATCGGGGTTGTGGGCCTTCAGCTTTCGCAGCGACCCAAGCATCGACATCATCTTGTGTTCGACCTTGTCGCGGATGCTGCAGGTGTTCAGCAGCACCAGATCGGCCAGCTCGACGTTCTCGGTCTGCACATAGCCGTGCCGGGTCAGGGCGTCGAACATGCGATCGGAGTCGTACACGTTCATCTGGCAGCCCATCGTCTCGATGTAGACGTGGCGCTTCAGCGGTACGGCAGGGGACTCGGCAGGGGCGGGGGCGGGGGTCGCGGGGCCCAGGGTCATGGCTGCTCCGGGAACGGCAGCGCCGGCTGATGGATGCGCCATCCGTAACCCTCGAACTTCAGGACCAACTCGCGGGCGCGACCACCTTTGCCGGTGACGTTCAGCCGCTGTTCGTTCGCGTCGGCGGGTGTGGGGACGACCTGAAACGTCTCGACATCAGGCACAACGAATACCGCGATTGGGTCGAAGGGCAGGGCGCCTTGCAGCGAATTCCCCACCGGCATCTTGCCCAGACGCAGCAAATCGGTGCCGGTCAGGTTGGCCTTGGCGGCGCGGTCGTCCAGTGCCTGTCGCGTGTCGCGTGACAGCTGGCGAAAGGCGGCGTCGAGGTTGCCGGCCTTCATGGCAGCCAGAAACCGCTGGACGCCGTCGACGGCGGGATGCACCCGGTCAGTTGCCGGCGTGGTGTAGGCATAGGTCGAGGGCGGATCGCCTTCCAGCCGGTCGAGTTGCGTGCCGCCGCAGCCGACCGTGATCGTCAGCGTGACGACGCTCGACAGGGCCAGCGACAGTCCAGGACGGCGAGCGGGGGCGGCAACGGGCATCGCAGGGGTCTCCAAGGGCAACCGCCCAAGTCTCAGACTCGCGGGGGAGGGGCGAAACGGCCGCAAAGTCTACACCGACGCCGCGCGGCGTGCGACCCGACGCGTGCAGGCAGACGTACGGGCAGGGAAATCGGGTCAGAACCCGGGCTTGCGCGTCGCCGTGAAGTCGCCCTTGAAGGGCTTGCCGGGCGTGTCGGTGACGATCGTGCCGACCCAGTAGCCGTCGATCAGCTTGTCGACCTTCAGGTCGTCGGTGTCATCGACCATCGTGCAGCCGCCGTTCAGCGAGAGCTTGGAATCCAACGCAAGACCGCCCAGATAGGCCTCGAGCGGCATGACGAGCAGCGACACCGTGCTGGAGCAAATGCCCTTCACCGTCGCCTCAGACAGGCCGATCTTGCCGAGGATCGAGCCGCCGATGCCCTTGGCGATGCCGTCGCAGTTGATCAGCTTCTCCATCGCACCCAGGAAGGTCGTTTCGCCCGTGATCTTCTTGAGCACCACCTGAGTCAACACGAACAGGATCAGCTTGCCGTAGTTCAGCTTGACGGTGCCCGAGTCGATGGTCAGCTTGGTCTGCGCAGAGATGGTGCCGGTGAACGTGGCGCCAACGAGATCCAGCGGGAAGTTCGGGTCGACCACGGCCTGCTTCAGGTCCAGCGGAATCTGCCCGCAAGTCGCGTAGTTCGGGTCCTTCTTGTCGCACCCCAGCTTCCAGTACAGGTTGACCCCGGTGAAGTTGATGTCGCCCTTCACGAAGTACTCGTTCGACACCTTCTTGATGATCAGGTCACCCAACATCTCCAGATTCTTCACGATCTGCAAGACGTCCTGACCCATGGTAAAGAAGCTCTGCAGCCATGGCGGCGACTTGTTCAACAGCCAGTCGGTCACCACGCCAGAAAGCGCGTCCTCGAACAGGCCGAAGGCCAAGTCGACGATGATGCCGGGCAGCATCTGCTTCACCAGATTCTTGACCTGAGAGATGATGAATGCTCCGGGATCATAGAAGATTTGCACCGCGGTATCGAGGATCTTGCCCAGCTGTCCCGGAATGGCCCCCGTGAAATCGAAGTGGTTGATCATGTCGTACGGGCCCGACGCCATCAGCGGCAGGGTGTAGACGGTGACCGTGACCTCGGTGACCTGTTTGTCCATCACCAGCACGCCGTCGGCGCATCCCGCCGCGGTCAGGTGATTGTTCTGGTCCTTGCCGATGACGTAGATGCCGTACTTCTTGTCGGCGGCAAGGTTGAGGAACTCGGGCTTGTCCTCCAGCAGCGTGGTCTTCGAGCCGACGAAGCCCGCCGGCGGATACACCGGCTTGAACGACGCGCACGAGAACGGGCTGGGCATCAGGCGAACCATCACCTGCCCCAGCGGCACTTCGTTGTCGTAGACCATCGTGACGCGAATCGTGCCTTTGGGCAGGTCCGTCACGGTGACGTCGATGTAGACGTCCTCGGCGCCCTCGCACGACAGCTTCAGCTTGTAGGCGACCGCTGGGCTCTTGTTGGCGTGAAAGACGTTGCCGGTCAGCCCCTTCTCGTCGGTCGCGGTCATCGCCGAGTCAAGCGCGCCAAGTCCGGGTCCGTTGATGCCCTGGTTCTCGACGATTTCCCAGAACACCGGTACGCCATCCGCGGGAGAGCCGGCGCCGTAGTCCACGACCTTGGCGTAGATGGGAAGGAAGGCGCTGGGGCCTAGCACCTGCGGGAAGTCCAGATTCAGCAAGACGATGATCTCGCGCTTCAGCTCGATGTCGCCGGTGGTCGCGTCTTCCCATGCGGACGTGTCGTCGGGTTCGGCGTTGTCGCCCAGCCCCAAGTCCATGCCGATGAAGCCCCCGCCCGTGTCCTGCTTGGCGTCCGCACCGACGATCGTGCCTTGGACGTACGTATCGCTGCACGCCTGAAGCCCGAAGGCCAGCAGCACGAGCAGCGCAATCGCCGAACTGGCGGTTCGCATGTGGTGCAGCATGGGTATCGGCCTCCTGGACATCGACGAGTTCCGTTGGTTCCGACGCGCCCCCGCCGCCGGTTGCCCAATCGTCAAGCATACGGCAAGCGGTGCCTTTCGCAACCAGCTTGCGTGTGTCGGCGCAGGACCCTGAACGCGGTTTGCCTTGCCATTTCCGGCGACCGCACCTAGGCTAGCACATCCAATCTTTGCCCCGTTTGCGGGGTGCTCCCAGGCGACGATACCCCAGGAGGAGACATCAGATGGCCGGTACCGCTTTCACTCACGACAGCCTCATTCAGGCGTTCGAGCGTCGGTTCGACCACTTCAGCGCGCGGGCCGTTGCTGCCGAGGTGCTTGAGGCCGCGGGCCTGAAGAAGACCGACGCCTACGATGCCGCCGCGCTTGCCCGCATCGCCGAAGCGGTCGAGAAGACCGTCGCGCGTCCGGGCGTCATCCTGAGCAGCTTCGCGCCGGCCGCGGAAGAGAAGCCGGCCGCCAAGGCTGAGGAAAAGGCGGCACCCAAGGCCGAGCCCAAGGCGGCTGAGCCTGCTGCCGAAGCAGCGGAAGTTGCGGCCGCGCCCGAGGCAGAAGAGAAGCCGGTCGAGAAGAAGGCCGACAAGAAGAAGTAGGCCGACCAGAACAAGTAGGCCGACAAGCAGACGCAGGCCGAGTCCTCACGGCCGCCGAAAGACGCTGGACCCCGCGAACGTCGCGAAGGTCTGCCGTCGTCGCAGGAAGGTCTTGTGCAGCAGAATTCCGGTACTCCGTCCCCTTCGGGCATCCGCGCCTCCCAAGTCGTCCCATCGTTGCGCAGCCTGCGGGAGCCGCCTCCATCGGCCAACCCCGACGCGGAACCTGTGCACATCAAGGTGCCCAAGCGCGCGATCATCCCCGACGACCCTGCGCTGCTGGAGCGACGCATGTCGCACCTGTTCTCCAAGGCGTGCAAAGACTTCGGCATGCTCGAGAACGGCGACAAGGTCATGGTGTGCATGTCGGGCGGCAAGGACTCGTACGGCCTGCTTCACTTCATGCAACGCGCCCAGAAGCACTCGCCGATCGACTTCGAGATCATCGCCGTGCACCTGGACCAAGGGCATCCTGGCTTTCCGACCGCGACGTTGGAGCAGTTCCTCAAGGACAGCGGATCTCCCTATGAGATCGTGCACTACCACACGTATCAGATCGTTCTGGACAAGCTGGAGCCGGGCAAGACGACTTGCTCACTGTGCTCCCGCCTGCGCCGCGGCATCCTGTATGACACGGCCAAGAAGATGGGCGTCACCAAGGTTGCGCTCGGTCATCACCGCGACGACATGATCGCCACGCTGATGCTGAACCTGTTCTTTTGCGGACAGTTGAAGTCGATGCCGCCGATCCTGCGCGCAGACGACGGCGTGAACACCGTGATCCGACCCATGGCCTACATCCCCGAGGCGATGCTGGTGAAGTGGGCGGAAATCAAGCAGTACCCGGTTCTGCCGTGCGGTCTGTGCAGCAAGCAGCCGGACCTCAAGCGCGCCCAGATGCAGCAGCTGCTCAAGGACATGGATGAGCGTTACCCGGGAGCAATGCCCAGCGCGATCAATGCGTTGTCGACCGTGAAGCCTCGGTTTCTGCTCGACCGCAACCTGTGGGACTTCTCGAAGACGGCGTCGGTGGCCGAGGACCGCGACGAGGACGCCTTCGCCTGACCGCAGGAGCCGTGATGACCGAATCCTCTGGCAGCCGCGCCCGCCGCTTGTACCTCGAGCGCAAGAACGGCCCCACGCAGCATTTCGACGAGGCCCCGCCGCTGCCGCAGGACACGCTGTGGCGCGGACTGTCGCGTGGCGGTGAGGTACGCCTGCTGGTGGTGCGCGCCACCACGTCGGTGCAGCAGGTGGCCGAGCGCATCCACTGCAACGAGGAGACCGCGCAGCTGCTGGGCGAGGTGGTGCTGTCGGCGCTGCTGGTTCGCTCGACGCTGAATCCCGAGGAGCGGATACAGGTTGCCCTGCGCCACCATGGTCCGGTCGGTCAGGTGTTGGTTGACGTGTGGGAGACCGGTGGCTTTCGCGTCCACATGCGCCATCCCGAAGCAAAGCAGGACGAGTTCGGCTTCCTGATCGGGCACGGCATGTTGGAGGTCACCCGCTCTCGAGTCTCGGCCAAGCGGTCGCACCGCAGCGTGGTCGAACTGGAAGGCGAGCGCGTCGACGACTTCATGATGAAGTACCTGCTGGAGAGTGAGCAGGTGCTGTCGCTGCTGCGCGTCGAAGTCGCTGTCCAGAACGGGGTGGTCCAGCACGCGGTCGGCTACTTGCTGCAGCTGATGCCTGGTGGGACGCGCGAGCACCTCAAGCAGATCGTCGAGAACTTGCAGACCCTGCCGCCGCTGTCGCTTGGCATGACCGAAGGCGACCCCGACGGCCGAGCTTGGGCCGAGCAGCTGATGCGCGGACTGCCGTGGGATTCATGCGCCAGAGAGGAAGTGCGGTTCCAGTGCCGATGCTCGGAGGAACGGATCCTCGAGATGCTGTCGACGCTGCCGCGGCACGAGATCGAGGAGCTGGCTGCCGGCACCGAACTGCTCGATATCTCTTGCGACTACTGTGGCAAGGACTATCAGATTCGGCCCAACCAGATCCGCGTGCTGCTGGACCCGCCGTCCTGACGCGAATCGGCTAGGACCGTTCGGCGGTGGCGGCTTTCAGCATCGGCTCCAGCTCGCCGTTCTCGTACATGGCCGTTGCGATGTCACAGCCGCCCACCAGCTCACCCGCCACGTAAAGCTGAGGAATCGTGGGCCACTTGCCGTAGACCTTGACGCCCTCGCGGATGTCGGGGTCCGTCAGCACGTTGACGGCGGCAAACGGCACGTCGCACTCCTGCAGGACGGCCGCAGTTCGCGCCGAGAAGCCACACATCGGCATCTGGGGCGTGCCCTTCATGAACAGGACGACGGGGTTGTCGGTGATCAGCTTGGCAATCTCGGCCTGGATATCGCGCATGGGGCTCCTGAAATCGGTCTGAGAGAAAGAAGTGGGGAAAGACGGTCAGTTCGGGGTCGGTGCGCGCGTGCGCAGGCCCACGGCGTGGATCTCGATGCCGACCTTGTCGCCCAGCGCGTCGTAGACCATGCGGTGCTGGTCGATCATGCGCCTGCCGGCAAATTCCGCGGCGATGACCTCGATCTCGAAGTGGTCGCCACCGCCGGTCGTGTCGATGACGCGCAGCTGAGCGTCGGGAAAGGCGGTGCGCAGGGTCGCTTCGATGTAGGCCTTCAAGCGGTACCTCAAGAGCCCGTTGTGGGGCGGCAAGTGCAGGCGGCTGCTGCGATCGGACGTGCAGGATAGGGCGCAGCGACATCCTTGCAAGGTCGATGGCGCAAACCCGACCAAACAAGTCGCAATTGCCGCGCGGACCGCTGGGCTTCTGGCCTCGCCGCGCCAGCGGTCGGCGGATCTCCGGGGCTTGGACGCCCGGCCCGGACCCTGCTAGATTCCGCCCCGTTCAACGACCCGCCTGCCCCCGGAGGAATTGCCTGATGTTCACTGCCCACCACCGCCCCGCGTACGTTCGCCCCCTCATGGGCCTGATCGCCCTGGCGAGCCTCTGGCTGGCACTCGCTGCCTTCCGCCCCTTCACCCCGACGACCTCGGTCTGCCCGAACTGCCCGGAAAAGGGCGACAAAATGACGATGAAGGACGGCAAGGTCCATGTTGTCGACGTCGTGGCGAAGAATCAGGATGGCTGGGTCGTGTCGAAGTACGGCGAGCTGCGCTTCGTGCAGACCCCGGAGATCGACAAGATCGAGTTCGTGTCGGGGGCCGAGCCCAAGGGTCTCGACGGCTTCGACCAGATCCTGCTCAAGAACAAGGAGCAGACGATCCTTAACGGCACGCTGATCTCGGTGGAGCCCGGCAAGCCGATGGCCCTTCGCAGCCCCAAGGGTCAGGTCTACATGGTCCACCCCGGCCAGGCGCTGCTGTACTACCAGCGCGGCCAGCGCAAGGCGCCCCCGGCAGCCCCTGTCGCGCCATAGGGTTCGCCGCGCACCGGCCTTCCGGTGATCGTCCCATTGCCCAATCTTTACGTGATGTTCGCAGTCCGGGTAGCGCCTGCCGCTAGCCCGCGGACTTGCCGTCGCCCACGTTCTCGCGACCGGAGACCGAGCCAAGCACCTGCTCGATCGCCTTGACCGCCTGCGCGATGCTCTCTTCGTCGCCGCTCAACCACACGCGGCCAAACGCGCCCGTCATGATCATCTCGAGCACGTGGATGTCGGCGGCCTTCTCAGCCTCGTTCGTGGCGAGCAGGGCATAGCCGGCCGGGTGCACTTCCAGCGTGTACAGCGTCTGCCCTTGCAGAATCGCGTCACCGTGGCGCATCCGGTTGATCAGCATCGTATGGTAGCCCTCGATGCCGGTGATGATCTGGCTGGACATGATCTTGGGCTTCAGGCGGTCCTCAACCGTCATCCCGTAGGCCTCGAGCACGGCCTGACCCGCCTCTCGCACCTGACCCTGATCGAAGTGATGCACCTCGAGCATGCCGAAGGCGCGCTCGACGATCTGCATGCCCGGGATCGCCTCGGTGCGCTTGAGCACGGCGTCTGTCACGAGGTTGATGCTGATGCCCGGCGCTACCTCGACCAGCAGAGCGGCCTGGTCCTGCAGCGGCAGAAAGCCACGAGCGACCGTCGCGATGAAGGCGGCCACTTGGGGCTGCAGGCTGTCGATGTGGGTGAAAGTGCGGAGCTGAATGCCTTCGGCCATGAGCAGGTTCCTCGATCGGGGGGGCTGGGCCGGGTTCGGTGCGTCCGTGTGGCGCTGCCTCCGGTCCGGCGAGCGGGTTGCGTTTGTAGTGCACCGATACAGGGCCGTCAAACCCCGATGTGCAGGTGGGCGACACCGCGAACGACCTTGCCTTGTCCGGGAGCGACGTTCATCATGCGTCAAGACCAGATACCCGCTCCGGAGCCCGACCATGGTCCGACCATCCGCTTGCCGCATCGCCCTGTCGCTCGTGCTCGCCTGCACCTTGGTGCTGGGACCTGTCGGTGCATCCCCCGTCTTCGCCGCCCCTCCGGTCAAGCGCTCGGGCGACCAAGCGACCATTACCGTCTCGTCGCTGACCCGCGGGGCCAAGGTGTTTCTGGACGATCAGGAGATGGGCGAGGTCCCGCTGCCCGGCCCCCTGGAAGTCAAGCCCGGAACGTACACAATTCGCGTACAGAAACGCGGCTTTGCACCCTTCGTCGACACCGTGATGGCGGGCGCTGGTCAGGACTCGGAGGTCGAAGCCGATCTGGTCCCCACCGGTGGCATCGTCACGATCACCAGCAACGTGACCCGCGCGCAAGTGCTGTTGAACGGTAAGGCGCTGGGTCGCACGCCCTTTGACGGCGACGTCTCTCCCGGCAAGCACCAGATGCAGGTCGTGGCGCCCGGTTACCTGACCGACACGCGGCAGATCGAGGTGATGGCGGGTGAGGAGCTGGCGGTCGACATCACGCTGCAGCTCGTTCCCGACCCGGTCGTGCAGGAGGACAAGTCGCTGCTTGGCCGCTGGTGGTTCTGGAGCGCGATCGGTGTGGTGCTGGTCGGCGGAGTGACCGCGGGCATGCTGGCTGGTCAGACGACGGTGGTCCGACCCGATGCCCCTGACCACACGCTCGAGATTCCCTAACCTTTCTTGCTAATTCGCCACGGTGCGGATCGGGCCTCGCCCGACTGTCCGGTCGCGGTGTACCTCGACGCGCACGACCCTGGTGTCGTCGGCCTCGATCACTTCAAAGCGCAGGTCGTGCCACAGAAGCTGCTCGCCTTCCTTGGGAACGCGGCCCAGCTGGTCGACGATGAAGCCGCCCACGGTTGAGAAGGCAGAAGTCTCAGGCAGTTCCAGCTCCAGCTCGTCGGCCAGATCGCGGATCTCGGCAGACGCGTCCAGACTCCAGCCCTCTGGCGCTACTTGGCGAACCGCAGGCGATTCCTCGGGTTGGTCGTACTCGTCGTAGATCTCGCCCACCAGCTCTTCCAGCACGTCTTCCAGCGTGACGATGCCGGAGGTGCCGCCGTGCTCATCCACCACGATTGCCATGTGCACGGACTGCGTCTGGAAGTCCTTCATCACCTGCAGCGCCCGTTTGGTCTCGGGGACGAAGAAGGCGTCGTGCAGGCGGTCGGCCAGGACAAAGGGGGCGTCGGTTCGACACAAGGCGTGCAGAATCAAGTCTTTGGCGTAGAAGATGCCGACAATGCGGTCGAGCGTGCGGTCGTACACCGGGTAGCGCGAGAAGTTGCTGGCTTGGACCTCAGCAGACACCTGATCGAAGGTCGCGTCGGCAGGCAGGCCATAGATCTGCGTCCGTGGGGTCATGATGGTGCGAACCGACAAGTCTGAGAGATCGAACACGTTTTGCAGGATGTCGCCCTGGTTTTCGTCGATCGATCCCGCCTCGCTGCCGATGCGAACCATGTCCTCGATCTGCTCTTCCGTCACTTGAATCGCGCCACCTTCCGGGGACGATCCGACCGCCTTTCCGATGCGCCGCGCCGTCCATTCGAGCGGAGCCGTCAGCACGCGTGCCACGACATGGAACGGCCACACCAGGTACATGGCCGGCACGAACCGCAGCGGGTGTGCGCGGCCCAGCGTTTGGGGGACAACCTCGGACAGGACCAGAACCAGCAGAGCCGTGGCCCCGAGCGCAAATGCGACAACGGCGGTGACCCAAGAGGGCGTCAGGCCGAGCCGACCGGTGACACGCAGCGACAGCCAGGTCGTCAGCGCAACCGTGGCGACCGTCGACAGCGTGCGACCGACCAACAGCGTCGTGCGGGCGCAGCTGGGGTCACGCAGCCATAGCTCGAGCCAGCCGCGCGGACCTTGGTGGTTGTCCAGAAGCTTGCGGACACGGGTCTCGCCCATTCCGGAGAGGGCGGCCTCGATGCCCGAGAAGAAGAAGGAGATAATTAGCGCCAGCGCGAGGAACAGGCCGGCCAGCCAACTGCCGTCGCCTGTGGGAGATGGGTCCACCGGGAGGATTCCTGAATTCGCCGCGAACCTGCGCCGTTTCCGCAAGATAGCATTGGCACCGGGACCGTGCAACGAATCCCCGGAGGCGCAGGCCTTGGCGCGCTGGCCGTGGTCAGGAAGCGGGCTGAGCGGCGCAGATCTTGCCGGCGCCGTTGGGCACACAGTACGGCAGGTGACTGTGCTTGCTTGCGCAGAACGCGTCGCCCTTGTTGGTGCAGCTCAGCGCGCACTCCGAGCGGGCCGCCACCTTGGCGCACACGAACGCGAGTCCGTTGGCCGGGTCATCATCGGCTGAGCACTGCGAGCCGGGGCCGCACGAGCAGTCCTTGGTGCAGATGCTGCCGGAAACTCCTGACATTTGGATGGAATTGGGTGAACACACGCCGTACTGGCACTGGCTCGCGGCCGTGCAGGCCGAGCCGTGGACGCCCGCAGTCGGATAGGACTTGGACGTCGACTTGGTGCACTCGCCGGTACTGTCGGGCAGGGTGGACTCGCAGGACAAAAGCGCAAGGCAGACGAGAGGCAGCAGCCACTGGGCACGGCGGGTGGTCGTCATGAGGGCCTCCTGAAAGTCGTTGTGCACCGATTCTAGCGTTGCCCGATTCAGACGGCTATCGCGTCGCGGCGTCTCGCAACTGGTAGTAGGTCTTCAGGACCTTGCGCACGTAATCGTCCGTGGCGGCAAAGGGCGTGGCGTCGCGGCCCTTCACCCGTGTCGAGCCTGCGTGGTAGGCCGACAGCACCTTGACCAAGTCGCCCTCAAAGCGGTTGGCAAGCACGCGCAGGAACCGCGCGCCACCCTGAATGCTCTGCGCTGGGTCGTACGGATCCGTCACGCCCATGGTAGTCGCGGTTGCGGGAAGCAGCTGCATCAGTCCCAGCGCGCCGGCCCCGGAGATTGCGCGCGCGTTGCCACCGCTCTCGACCTGCATGACGGCGCGGATCAGGTGGCGCGGCAGGCGGTAACGCTCCGCTGCGGCGGCGATCTCGTTGACGTAGATGCCCGTGTCTGCGAGCACTTCCGTCGGGGCGGGGGTCGGTCCGATGCGGCCGCGCGGGTCGCGGTTGGCGGGCGGGGGCTCCGCCGGACCGGGCCCCGCGTCCAGCACAGTCGTGGCCGAAGCGTAGGTAGAGACTGCGGTACCGGCCAGCGTGCCCTTCCAGTCGCAGCCCAGCGGGGTGGGGGACGACTCGAGTCGACAATTGCGCCGCACCCAGGCGGCTGACTTGCCGAGTTGTTTCAAGTGTTTGAAGTTCGTGATCTCGAAGACTTCGGACCGCCCACAGGACAGAATCGCGTCGGTGCACGGCTTTGCCTCGGCCATCACGGCGGGCAAGGCGCAAAGCAGGACGGTGGCGAGCAAGCTCAGGACCTTCATCTGTCAGGAACCTCCGGCTGCGCACGATACCAGCTTGGCCCCGCCGTGCCACTCCCTGCGCACGCAACCCCTTGCAGTGTCGCCGTCTCCCGGTCTGCGGGTGGACATCGCCGCACCGGCCACCTAGACTGCTTCGGCGCCTGCCAAGACCGCATTCGCCCTTCCCGTGGAGCCCCGCCCATGCCCCGTCCCGTCCTCTTCGACCTCGTCAGCACCGCCCGTTCCGAGTCGCCCGAGCCTGCGCCCGAAGCCAAGCCGCTCGAAGAGCTGTCTCGCATCGGACTGACCGAGCGCCTGATCAAGTCGCGTATCCTGCAGGTGACCGGACCGATCGACGACAAGGTCGCCGCGCGCGTCATATCCGAGCTGCTGGTGCTGGAGGCCGACGACGCCACCGCGCCCATCACCATGTACGTCAACTCGCCGGGCGGCAGCGTCACGGCGGGCTTCGCGATCTACGACGTGATGCGCTTTGTGAAGCCGGACATCCGCGTGATCTGCACCGGGCTGGCGGCATCGATCGCGACCGTGATCCTGTTGGGCGCACCCAAGCACTTGCGGTTGGCGTTGCCGAACACGCGCTTGCTGATCCACCAGCCCCTGATTCCGATGACGGTCTACGGCCCGGCCAGTGATCTGGAGATCACCGCCGCCGAGATCATGAAGACCCGCGCGCGCATCAACCGGCTACTGGCGGAAGAAACGGGCAAGACGGTCGAGCGCATCGAGGCCGACACGCAGCGGGACTACTGGCTGACGGCGGCTGAGGCGGTCGAGTACGGTCTGATCGCGCGGGTGGTGACGGGCCGCGACGAGGTCTAGCCTCGCCCTACCGAAGACTTGCGTTCACATGTCCAGAATCGCGAAGCCACGGTCGCGGTCTTCGTCGCTGTCACGGTCGCGGTCGCTGCGGTCAGCTTCGGCGTCTGACCAGCCTGGCGGTCGTTGCATCGGGAAACGACTGGGAATTTCGAGGGCGGGCTGGCGGCGCGTCCGCTCCTGCTCCTGTTCTTCCCGGCGCCTGATTTGTTCGATGATGAAAGCGTCGAGCATGACATCCTCCGGGGTTGGCCAGCGCCGCTCGTCTTCCTGAGCTCGTCGTCGGGTCCCCGGTGTCGCACGTTGCTCGTCGGTTCCCGCACCCCGTCTGACGTTCAAGGTAGCAGCCGGGTTCACGTGCCGCAAATTCGCGACGCCTGCTTGGTCTCGCCTACAGCGATTCCAGAAACGTTTCGATGGCGGGGGTGTAGGTGTGGTCCAGGCTATCGGTCGGGTGCAGGTACAGCGGATCAACCTTCACAACGACTTGTTCTGTCGAAGGTTTGGCGCGCACCAGCAGTCGAATCGGCTCTGCGTCGCCTTGCCGGTGGTACAGACGGCAGTCCTCGATGTGGCCCAGTCCAGCCTGTTGCAGGGCTTGCAGCAGCCGTCGGCGCCCCTCCAGTGGATACACGAAGCACGCGTGGCCTTCGGGCGCCAACAGCACCGCCGCCGCGGCCGCAAACCGCTCGAGCGACGCCGTCGTCTCGCAGTGCGCCGCAAACCGCTCCGGGTGGCGCGGCGGCGGCCGATGCAACGTCTGAAAGTACGGAGGGTTCGAGACGACCAACTGCGCGGGGGGCAACGCAGGCCACGGTCCCCCGAGGTCGTGCAGATGCACAACGGCCCGGTCTGCAACACCGTTCAGCTGCAGGTTGCGCCCAGCCCTTGCGGCCAGTTCCGGCTGCAGTTCAACCAGATCCACGTGTAAATTCAGACGACTGCGAGCGAGCAGGATGGAAATCAGGCCCGAGCCTGCCCCCAGATCCACCGCCCGCTGCAACGGCACTGGCGGGTCCTGCAGCGCAAAGAACGCGAGCGCCATCGCGTCGACCGAGGTCCGGTAGCCCTTGCGGGCCTGCAGCAGCTGCACGCGGTCGCGCAGCAGGGTGTCGAGGGTTTCATCCGGACCGGGAACGAGCCCCTCGTGCGGGTCAGCCATGTCGCACATCGCGGCGGTCGCGCAGGGCCAGCCGAAGCTCTTCGACGGCGACGGGACCCGCGCGCAACACTTCCACCTCGCCCCCCAGCACCCGCACAAGCGTGGAAGCGGTGCCCAACGGAGCGGGTCCCGTGGGCAGCACGCCCGAGAGCGAGCGCGCGACCGCCTCAGGCACGTCTTGCCACGTCAGCGCGGCAGGTTCGCCGGGAAGGTTGACGCTGGTGCTGACCCAGGGCACGCCCAGCTCGGCGGCCAGTGCCAGACATGCAGGGTGGCCGTCGAGTCGCACGGCGACCGTATCGCCCGGTCCGCGGATGCGCGCCGGTGCAGCAGGTCCCGCGGGAGCCACCACGGTCACCGGGCCCGACCAAGCGTGTTCGAGCAGGAACCAGGCGTCGGCTGCGTCGGCCGCAACCCAGCCGGTGCAGTCCGGAAGCCGACCGGCAACCAGCACATAACCCTTTGCCGCGACGCGTGATTTCAGGCCGTCCAGCGCGTCGAGTCCGGCGGTGCTGCGCGGGTCGGCGGCGAGTCCCAGCAGGCTGGTGGTGGCGTGTGCGATGAGCCCGCCTTGACGAAGGCAGTCAGCGGTCTCGGCTGCGGTCAGCACGGGACCCAGTCGGGCAGGCGGCGGGGGCAGCGGCATCGGAATCAGAAGCGGCCGACGAAGGATACCGGCTGGAAGCCCAACTGCGCGGGCGGCAGGACGCTGAGGTGCGGGCTGCCCACCGGGGGGAGCACGATGGCGGTGTCGGCGTTCTGGGCTTCGGCGCTCTGAGCGTAGAAGAAGTAACCCGCGACGCCCGCAAGCACGGCGCCCAAGCCGATGCCGACGCCGGAAATGAGCTGCTTGCTTTGGTATGAGCTTCGCAAGTCCTCAACATTGCTTGCATACCTTGTCACGTTCACCGGGTCGGACCAGGTGTCGGTCGAGCCGGCGCAAGGCTGGGTGGCGTCGGCGCAGTAGTAGGCCTTCTGGTCGAACTGCGAGCCGATGAACGCAAGGCCCACGGCCAGCGAGATGACCGAAACGCCGGCACTGATCAGCCCGGGCTTCGAGGTGTACCACGGTGCGGCGGCCACAGGAGCGGCGTCATTGGTCGGCTCAGCCTTCTCGCCCAGAATCGTGCCCATCACCTTGGTGACGGCGCGCTTGGACACACCGACCTGAGGCACCTTGACGTTGGACGAACGCTCGGCCTTGCCCTGACCGACGTCGATCAGGAACGCAACGACCTTCTGGTCGAACACGCCGACAGCCGCCACCATGTTGACGCCCAGCGTCCGGCCCAGCGTCGTGGCGTCCGCCTCGATACGTTGGCGGGCGGTCTCGAACTCGGGGTAGCTCAGGCCGACGTACTTGTCCTCGACCACCAGGTTGTTCTCAAACCCGATGTCGATGGCGATCTTGGCTGTGCCGCCGCCCGAAATCTTGACCCGGTGCAGCATCGACGAGGCGTTGCCCGACTGCAGACGCAGCGTGTAGACGCCGGGAATCAGGTCGGCAATCGTCGCAGGGGTCGCACCGCGGTCGTTGCCGCCGAGCACGATTCGGGCACCCGGGGGCGTGGACGACACGTCGATCGCGCCCTTCTGCAACGCGCTCATCTCTTTCACGATGGTCTGGAAGAGCTCGACCACATCGGGGCGGTAGTTGTCATCGGTGACGGCCGCCTTGAGTCCGAAGGTCGTGATGACGGTGCGGAAGACCTCCATCGCAGCGTCGCGATCCTTGTTCATCAGGTGCGCGGTCGCCAGCTGCGCGAGCACGTCCAGATACTCTTTGCGCATGGCGTCGTCGGCACCGGGAGCAGCCAGCGCGGCGCGGTACTTCGCCTCGGCACCCTGCAGGGCCTTGATGGCGTTGGCGGCCTCTGCCTTGTCCAGAAATTCGATGCCCTTGGCCTTGGCGTCGGCCAAGCTGGCGCGGCGTTCGTCGGTGATGCGAGTCGGCACCTGATCGCGGCTGCCGGCGATCTTGGCGGCGACGGCCTGCCCCGACACCAGGATGTAGTTGCCATCATTGGCTTCCTGGAAGGCGGCAACGACCTCGGTCAGGTAGTCGGCCGTGAGGCTGTTGGCCTCTGGTCCCTCGCGAAGCTCGATGATCGCCAACGTGCGCTCGACGTCCGCATCGGCCGCCCAGAGCGTCGCCGGTGCCATGAGCGCGCAGAACGACAGGAATCCAGCGATCTGGCAATAGCGTTGCAGCATCGGAGCTTCCTTTGTGAGCGTGGCGACGGTGCGGGACGACCCGAGGTGGACGCGGCAACCGAAAGCGAAGCGTGCGACGGATTGTAGGGCGAGGCAAGGGGGTGTCAAGCGAACCGATCGGCCATCTGCCTGTGGTCTTTGGGGAAACGCTCGTGCTGTGCATTCTCACCCGTCTCGCCAGTCTCACCGGGTGAGACCGTCTCGAGACCGCCCCGCAACTCTGCAACCACCCGACTTGACGCGACTTTGCATTGGCACGCCGCGTGCACACCAGCCCGATCGGCCGCTGCCGCAACGCGCCCGGCCGTTCACGCTGCCACACCCCGGAGGAGCCATGCACCCGCCCGTTCCGCTGCTAGTCCTCGGTCTAGCCACTTTGCTGCTTGCTTGCACCACACCCGCTGAGGTCCGGCCAGCGCCTGAGACCCGTCCGATGGCCTCGGCTTCGTCTCGCCCGGCGGCTCCTCGCCCGGCGGCGCCCGCGCCAGCTCCCGTGGACCCGGGCCAGCCCCCACGTCTTCGCATCAGCGAAATCATGACGGATCCCCTGCTGATCGACGACGTGGCCGGCGAGTACGTCGAGGTGGTGAACCTGTCGGACGGTCCCGTGCGGCTGGCCGACCTTGCGCTGCTGCTGCCATCTGGCAAGACCGTCAGCCCTGAGCGGCCGTCGGTGCCGCTGCTGGCCGCGGGTGGGGTGCTGGTCGCCACGCCGCTGGGAGCAGGTCCCACCGAGGCCAAGGTGCGCGGGATGCGGTTGCCGAATGCGGCGGGGCGCGTGGAGCTGTTGTGGCGCGGCAAGCAGGTCGACGTTGCCCAATGGCATCGCAAGTGGCCGTGGCCCAAGGCGATGGCGGGGCGAGCACTGGAGCGGACGACCCCGGGTGCCGACGGACTGGCCGGCGGTTCCTGGCGCCGGAGTCGTGAGACGCTGCGGGGCATCGAGCGCGGCAGTCCGGGGCGCTTGACGTGGAGTTGCGAAGTGCTGGCGCGAGAAGGGATCGGGTCGTTGGTCGCCTGCTCGAAGTTGGAGCGCGGCCAAAAACGACCGAACCGGACACCAAGGTGCCCGGTTCGGGAGGAGGTCGCTGGGGGGGGACTTGAACCCTCGACCTAGCGATTATGAGTCGTCGATTGTGTCGTGTCAGGTCGGTTGGTGCGGTATCAGGATGATCCAAGATCCGCTTGCGTTGACGCGCACTTGCGGATAGCATCGTGTCAGGTTCACCCGGACGATACCGGGCGATTTCAGACGTTGCAGGGGGCCGAACCTGATACGAACCTGATACCGACCTGACACGAGGCGCCCGATGAAGTTCACCGACAAGTACATCTCGAACCTGAAGCCCAAGGCGGCGCGGTACACGGTGCAAGAGGAGAATGCCCACGGCAACGGCACGCTCCGGCTTCGCGTGAGTCCGAACGGGCACAAGGCTTGGGAGTTCACCTACAGCTTCGACGGCCGGGTGCGGCGCCTGACGCTCGGGACCTATCCGGCCATGGGGGTTGCGGACGCGCACGCGGCTTGCGGCGAGGCGATGCGCAAGCGGGAGCGCGGGATCGATCCTGGCGCCGTCGCGGTCGACGCGCGGACGCTGCAACGCAAGGCGCCGACGTTCAACGACTTGGCCGATCGCTACCTGAAGGAATGGGCGCAGCCTCGCAAGCGCTCTTGGAAGGTGGACGAGGCCATGCTGAAGCGTGACGTGCTGCCGACCTGGGGGCGGCACAAGGCGGAGGCGATCCAGCGCAAGGACGTGCGGGCGCTGCTGCAAGTGCTGGTCGACCGCGGCTCCGAGATCCAGGCAAACCGGCTCTTGGCGCTCGTGCGCAAGGTCTACAACTGGGGCATCGCACAGGACCTGGTTGCGATGAACCCGTGCGATCGGCTGGCGGCGCCGGCACCGGAGCGGCAGCGGGAGCGGATGCTGTCGGAGTCGGACCTGCAAGCGTTCCTGTCGGCGCTGCCCACGGCTGCCATGGGTGGCGAGACCAAGCTGGCGCTGCGACTGTTGATCCTGACGGCGCAGCGGCCCGGCGAGATCCTGACGCTGCGCTGGTCGGAGATCGACGAACCGGCGGGTTGGTGGACGATCCCCGGCGCCAAGGCCAAGAACAAGAAGCCGCACCGCGTTCCGTTGTCGCCGCAAGCGCTCGACGTGCTGCGCGAGGCGAAGGCGCTGAATCCGAAGGCGGCGCACGTGTTCCCGTCGCCCCGGCTTGTCGAGGACCCCGACGCGAAGGTTGAACCTGGGGAGCCCGCGCCTCGCAAGGACGTGCCGATGGGCGCCTGTTCGCTCGCGCTTGCCGTGCGCCGCAACCTGCCGCACTTCGCGGTGGCGCCGTTCCGGCCCCATGACTTGCGGCGGACGGCCGCGTCGCACATGACCGGGCTCGGGATCTCGCGGCTTGTCGTGTCGAAGATCCTGAATCACACGGACCCGACCGTGACGGCGGTCTACGACCGCAACAGCTACGACAAGGACAAGCGCGAGGCGCTGGATACCTGGGGGCGGAAGCTCGCCGGGCTCGTGGCGCGGACGCGGTTGGCGGTGGTCTACGACGACAAGGCGCAGGGGGTTGCATGACCGCGATGCACAGCGTTCTGGAAGTGGCGAAGGCGTGCGGGCTGAACCCCGCGAAGGTCTGCGAACTGGCCTACGACCACGGCGTTCCGATCTGCTTCGACGTGACCGGGCAAGCCTCGGAACCGGCGTACCCGCGCCAGGAGGGGAAGCCCACGCGCGCACCCGAACCCGCCGGTTGCCTGGCCCTGCCACGCCGAACCGAGGAGGCCCGCGCCCTGCCCGCAGGCGACAAGTCCTACTCGGCCGACGCGATCGCCATCGCGTTGCACCGGACTGGCACCGTCTACCTGTGCCGTGTTCGCGACCTGGAAAAGGGGGTCCACCTGGAGGCGCTGCAAGCGACAATCGCAGCGATGGACTGGCCCGCAGACGACGTATCCGACGACGAATCCGCCGCCGTATGTGACGAGGAACGTGAAGCACGGGCGGCCGCAGGGGTGCTCAATCGCGTGCTGAACGCTCCCGCGACGGTCGCGGTCGACTGGTGGACGGCGCTCGGGCTTTCGGGGCCCGATGCTTGGGTCGTGGACCCCAGGCGGCGCGTACCGATTGCACGCGATGAGGCTGCCACGGTGCTTGTGGGCGACCTGCACTTCACGCCAGAGGGGCGCGAGGCTCTGCTGCGTGCCATCGGCCGCCTCGACCTGCTCGGCGCGCCGCCGCTGGGGACGGAGTTGCCGGTCTGGGCACCGTGGCCGGCCATCGCGGACGCGCTCGACGCGGACCATCCGCGCTACGCGCCGGACCTGGCTGCGGCGCTGAAAGTATGGATCGAAGTGCATCGGCCGGAACCCAGTAGCACCCTCGCAGCCCGCGCTGTCGAGGCGCGCAAGATCGCCAGTGCATTCATCGGGCTCAAGACGCTAGGTCGCCGTGACCGCATCGTCGCAGTGGCCTGTCCGAGCAAGAGCAAGCGGACGGGTGAATCGAAGCCGTAGGTTCGATCCCATCTGAATCAAAGGGGAAGTGCATGTGACCCCCCACGTCAGGCGGGCGACCCTCCTCTTACGGCCGGAAGGTCAAGCCGTACTTTGCCATTCATCGCGGCAGCAACCCGCCGCATGGATGGTCAAGCAATGTCACGAATCATCAGGCTTCCCGAAGTATGTCAAATAGTTGGTCTCGCGCGGTCCACTGTGCTGCGCCTCGAATCGACCGGCGCATTCCCGCCGAAACTGCGCCTCTCCGAGAGGGCGATCGGCTGGCGCGAGGCCGACGTGAGATCCTGGGTGGAGAGTAGGCAGCGTCCCGCGGTCGAGGTGCGATGATGGCACACATCGACACATGCGGAGCGAACCTGTGCGCTGAATCGGCTGGCAACGACAAGCGCGGGTGGTATCCGGGAGAGCCGATCTGCACCGCGCACGGCGCGGTTGATCTGCGCTGGAACCGGAACCAGCGCAAGATCGCCAAGATCCATGCCAAGCGCCCCGTCGAAGGGTGCTTCTCCTTCGCCATGTTGGATGGAACCTTCACGGTCCGTCAGGGGATCTGCGGCATCGACGACGAACGGTCGCGAACCCGGAGCGAGGCCGACTGGATCGCAGACCACCACTGGACGCCGGAGCAGGTCGCCCGGGCTGCCGCACAAGGGGTCGCGGCGCGCGCCAGACTGCCCCAGGCAGGCCATTCCAGCGGGCGAAACGCGGCGGCCGTGGGGGAGGGCCTGTCGACGGGTACGATCCTACAGCGGCCGACAGAACCGCCTTCGCCCGCCGCAGACGATGGGGGCGGGGCTGCGGTGCCGCACGTCGGCCAGCGGCAGGCCCCGTTCGCGCTGTCGGCCGAGGTCGCGGCCGAAGTGCCGACGTCGACCATGCCATGAACGCGGGCGATGCCTTCCGCGACGCGGCGGGGGCAAAGTTGCAGCCGCCGGGCTGGCCAGACCGGGCGCTGGCGCCCCACGCCACGGCTATCCTCCGGGCTGTCGTCGCGCCAGCAGATGCTGCCGGGTTGCCGTGTGCTTGGACCCGTTGGCCGGGCTTGCGGGCGACGACCGGCAGCCTGGAACGCGGTTCGTGGGCCGACCTGTGCGCCTGGCTGAACTCGACCCGGCTCGCCACCGTGGCCGACAAGTGCGACGTGCCTGCGTGGTCACCAGGGCGATTCGCCGGCAATCGCCGGCAGGATACGGCGACCCTTGCCCTGTCGGCACTGGTACTGGACTGCGACGACCTCGGCGACTGGCACGAGCTGCTGGCGGCCCTGGATGGCGCCGGGCTGGCGTACCTCGCGCACCGCTCGCCTTCGCACCGCAACGACGGCCCCTGCAAGTGGCGTCTGGTCCTGCCCATGGCGGCGCCCTTCGACCTGACGCCGGACCGTGCAGGCGACCGCTGGCGCGATGCCTATACGGCGGCCCGGCTGGTGCTGGGCGCGATCGGGAGTTGCTGGTTCGATCCCTCAGGCGCCAACCCGTCCCGCCTGTGGTTCTCTGCTGCGGCTATCGTCGGCAGTCCGGCTCGGGAAGTGCGGGTGCATGAGGGGCGCGCCTTCGACCTGCACTCGCTCCTGGCGCACGTGGCGCCCCTGGTAGCGGACCACGCGATGCCGGCGGCGACGGCTACGGCGGGGGTTGCTACCGCCGATCTGGTCAAGCGGGTGCAGCGGTATCTCGACAAGGCGGGGCCGGCGATCCAGGGCCAGGGTGGCGACGTGCACACGTTCCGGGTGGCCGCGCAGTTGGTCATCGACTTCGGGTTGTCGGACGGCGACGCGATGGATCGGCTGCGCAACTGGAACGCGACCTGTCAACCACCATGGACCGAAGCCGAGTTGCGCCAGAAGGTGGCGAGCGCCCGACGCAGCGCCAAGCACTCGCACGGTTGCGCCGTGCAGGAACCGTGGCAGTCCCACGCCGCGCTCCCCGTGGCTGTCGCCCGTGCGCTGTGCCCGCCGCATCCGCAGCCTCAACCGCTCTTCAGGAACCTCTTGGGGGTCCGGGTAGTGCAGTGGCTCGTGCAGGCCGGATACCAAGCCCGGTGCGCGAGGCTTCCCCCTCTTGAGCCGCTTGTGGTCGACGGGGGCAAGGTCGGGTTGGCCTTGGCTGCCGGAGGCCGCGCCAAGGACGCAGGAGAGGCTTGGCAGGTCGTGATCGCTGCTTCGCGCATGGAGATCCCGCTCGCCAGCGGCGGCGTTGCGCTGCTGACCTACACCGAGCCATCCCCGGCGTGGCGTGGTCAGCGCGCTGTCTTGACGCTGTCGCTCAACGCCCCGCTCCGGCCGGGGTGCCATCGACTGTTGCCACAGCCAAGCACTGTTGCGGCCGCACGCCGCACCGCCCGGTGGCTTGTGCCGTACCTCGCTGCGCTCCCCCGCTTGGATGCCGTTCCCTACCCGCATCAACCGGCAGCCGCGCGCCTGTACTGGCGCCTTCTGATCGAGTTGACGGAGCGAGGGCCGGAACTGGCGGCGCAGGGTTCCATTGGCCTGAGCGAGCGCCGATGGCTCGACCTTGCGGCACAAGCCGGGTTGCCCGGGGTGTTGGCGCAGCCGTTGCTGGAATCGTGGCAGGACGACACTCACCCGGCGCTGCCGCAGTTCCTGCACCAGCCGACGCCCGGACGGTGGACACTTGGACCGGAACACGAGCCCGCGGTGGCGTTCATCGAGGCCGGAGTCAAGCGGCGAGCCGCCCTTGCGTGCCAGCATGAAGCGCGCGCCAAGGGCCTTGCTGCCGGCTCCCCACGTGACGACGGGAAAGGTACCCCCGACCCGAACGGGAAAGGTACCCCCAACTTGCGCCGGGAGTAGTGTAATCCCGCAGTGTTGCGGCGAGGGTATGTACACCCTTTGCACGAAAGGTACCCCCGACCCCGGAAGCCTACCGCTGTCTATCCGCGCGGTTGGGCGTGCAGCCTGTCACCGGGGGTTACCAGTTGCAGACGCACGCGCACGACGGGCGGGCCTTGGGTCCTTTCCCTGGAGCCTCTGCCTTGGGGGCTCTTGCTGCCTACCTGCCTGTCGCACATGTGAAGCGGTGCACCGTGCTGCGCGCCCCGTCGTCACCAGCAGGCCCGAGAGGCGCCAGGACGGGCGGAAGCCCGCCAAGGCCCCGTCCCGCCTGCGAGGCTTCGCGGGGCGTACAGCCAAACCTGGACCGCTTCGCGAGCGGTTGGCGTGTGACCCGGAGCCGAGCTTTGCGGTCGACCAGCGCCAGAATCCCTATCGCAAAAAAATGGCGCGCTTCCGGACGGGCTGCCTCGCACGGAACATGCCGGGGGCTTGATCGAGTACGGGGGCCGGTGGCATCGGGTCAGCCGAAGACGCACAAGCCCTCTACTGCTTTGCACTTGCCTTGCTCGTCGCAACCCTTGGACTTCTTGCAGTCCGTGTCGCTGGTGGCTTGGCACTTGCCATTCTGCGCCGTGCACTGGCCGCTGTAGTCACACACGCCGGACTGGGCGCAGTCCGCGTCGGTGCCGGCGATGCATCCCGCTGGGAAGCCGTTGTCCTGGTAGAACGTGCACCAGCCCTTCTGCGTGCACCAAGGCGTCTTGGCGCAGTCGGCGTCGGAACCCAAGATGCACTGGCCGTCCTTGAAAGTGCACTTGAACTCGGACTTGCAGCCGGCCGTCTTCGCGCAGCCGGCGTCGCTACCGACTACGCAGCCGCTGTTCTTGGCCGTGCAGCGTCCCTCTTGGGCGCATGCAGCCGACTGCTCGCAGTCTGCGTCGCTGCTTGCCTTGCACTTCCCGGTCAACCCGCTCTCCTTGTTCCAACTGCACAGCCCCGATGCTGCGCATACCGCCGATTGCGTGCAGTCCGCGTCGGTGGCGACGGTGCAGGCGGCGCCGAATCCGTCTTGCGTGTAGAACGTGCACTTGCCGTAGACCGTGCACGCCTTCGACTTCGCGCAGTCTGCGTCGCCGCCGATCGTGCACCATCCGTTCTGAAAGGTGCACTTCCCCGACTCCGTGCACATTGGGGCCTTCGCGCAGTCCGCATCGTCGGCAAGGATGCAGGCTCCGCCTTGAGCGGTGCACTTGCCGGATTGCGCGCACGCGGCCGTACCCTCGCAATCGGCATCCTTCCCCACGATGCACGCGCCATCCTTGGCCGTGCACTTGCCAGC
Source organism: uncultured Myxococcales bacterium (assembly GCA_903955385.1). Taxonomy (GTDB): domain Bacteria; phylum Myxococcota_A; class UBA9042; order UBA9042; family UBA9042; genus CAJBNH01. Next base: position 27,196 of record CAJBNH010000179.1, read on the forward strand.
CTTCGCGCACACGGCGCTCTTCGCGCAGTCCGCGTCACCTCCGACAGCGCACTTGCCGTCGCTGAACGTGCACTGCCCGGAGTAGGCGCACGCCGCCGTACCGGCGCAGTCCGCCGGCTTTCCGACGATGCACTCGCCGTTGGCGGACGTGCACTTGCCCTGCTGCGTGCATCCCAGCGTCTTCCCGCAGTCCGCATCGCTCCCGAGGATGCACTCGCCGTACATGGCCGTGCACTTGCTCTCCTGGAGGCAAACCGTCGACTGCGCGCAATCGGAATCCCCGCCCGCGATGCAGGCGCCGTTCTCCAGCGTGCACAGCCCCAGCCACTTGCAGCACGGGCAGTCCGTGCCCGATTGCGTGCACAACCCGCCGCTCGGCGTGCACACGCCGCACGAGCCGCACCAGTAGGATTGCGCACAGTCTGCCGCCGTAGCCGCGATGCACTCGCCATCGCTGACGCTGCACCGGCCGTACGCATTGCAGGCCACCGACCCCTTGCAGTCTGTCGCCGCCGTCGCCTTGCAGACCCCGTCCTTCGCCGTGCACTTCCCCCACGCCTTGCAGCCCTCCGACGCCTTGCACTGGGCGTTGCTGTCGGCGATGCACGCGCCGCCCGACAACGTGCAGAGACCATGCTGCCAGCACGCCTTCGCCGTTGCGCAATCGACCTGCGCATCGCCTTGTGCGTCCTGTGCCATACTATCGCCCACGGCGTCACCGTCCGGGGGCTCGGGTGCGCTGTCGCTGGGATCTGCGCCGTCGGCGGTCTGGTCCGCGGCCGTTTCGGACAAGGCGATGTCCGGCGCTGACTGCGAGTCCGGCAGCACCCAAGTTCCCGCCCCGCCTCCGCCAGCCGCCGAAGTGCACGCCCCCAGCACTGCCGCCGCCGCTAAAAGCCACCGTCGCATCGCATCCTCCCGCACGGCTACCGCCCGGGCGGGCACCCTAGAAGGCGCCGCGGGCCGCTGATGACGCGCGTTGCGGGCGAAGTGTCGCAGCGTGGCAGTTCGTGTCAACCGGGCGGCTCCGCTTGCGGTCTGATAGTCCCGCACGGTTTCCGAGGGGTCCCCTATCGTGCGCCACCATGCCGCGAACCCGCCAAGATCCTGCCATGGCCCGCAAGATAGGCGCACGGGTGCGGGAGCTGCGCGAGGCGGCAGGGATCACGCAAGAGCGGCTCGCCTGGGACTGCGACCTGGACCGCGCCTACATCGGCCACATCGAAGCGGGCCGCAAGCTGCCGTCCCTGCCGGTGCTGCACGCGATCGCCCGCAGGCTCGACGCGGACCTGCTCGACGTCGTGTCCGCGGTCGTGAGTCCCGAACGGGGCGCACTGGTCTACCAGCCC
>CAJBNH010000180.1 GCA_903955385.1 uncultured Myxococcales bacterium
ACGCACAGCTATTGGTGCCGGGTCCGGTCTTGGTGCACGTCGCGTTGGCGTCGCAGCCGCCGTTTTCCGTCTGGCAGGCGTCGACCTCGGCACACGTCTTGCCGTCACCCTCGTAACCCGTCTTGCAGGCGCAGCTATTGGTGCCGGGTCCGGTCTTGGTGCACGTCGCGTTGGCGTCGCAGCCGCCGTTTTCCGTCTGGCAGGCGTCGACCTCGGCACACGTCTTGCCGTCACCCTCGTAACCCGTCTTGCACGCGCAGCTATTGGTGCCGGGTCCGGTCTTGGTGCACGTCGCGTTGGCGTCGCACCCGCCGTTTTCCGTCTGGCAGGCGTCGATCTCGGTACACGTCTTGCCGTCACCCTCGTAGCCGGTGGGACACGGGCCGCACTCGACAGCGCCGGACGTGACCGTGCACTTGACGAGTAGGCTGCATCCGCCGTTCTTTGTCGCACACGGGTCGGTGATGGTCAGGGCGAACTTCGCGGTGGTCGTGCCGTTCGCAACGCTTGCGACGACATCAAAGCCCCCGACGAGGTCGTTGGCTGTGACCATTGTGGCCGCCGTTCCGTCTGCGCCAGTCGTCGCGATCGGCGTGCTCGGGGTGCCTGACGGGCCGCTGGCGGGTGCCGTGAATTTCACTGCTGCATCGGCGACCACGTTTCCGAATGCGTCGGTGACCTTCACAACCAAGGGATTGGCGAATTCGGTTCCGGCGCCGACGGACTGTCCGCCACCGGAGACGGCCGTCACGTTCTTGGCGACGCCTGCGTCATTGGTCAGCAGGAACGACACCGGCGATGCATCCTGGGTGGACGCCGAGACGACGTAGCTTCCCGCCGCGCTGTTGGCGACCGGCGCCGTGGTCTCTGCAATGCCATCGACCGTTGTCGTGATGGTCTTGGTCACAACGGTGGCAGAGGCTCCACTCGCAGGGAACGTGAAGGTGACGGTGGCGCCCTCAATCGCGTCGCCGTTGCTGTCGGTCAGCTGGACCGCCAGCGTTCGCGGAAACGCCGTTCCGACCGCGGTGTGCATGGCGTCCAGACCGGCGATCGACAGCACGCTCGCTCCCAGATTCGTCAGGCGGAATCGGCCGCTGTCGACCACGCCAACGATGGCTGCCGTGACATCGTACGTGCCGATGGTCGCGTTGGCCGTGACGGTGATCGACGCCAGACCGTTGCTGTCGGTGATGGCCGTCTTGGCCGAGAGCGTCGCGCTTGCGCCACTGGCCGGAGCCGCAAACGTCACCGTCACGCCGCTCAACGGATTGCCCGCCACATCGGCCACAGCCACGACCAGCGCCTTGGCAAACGCCGCCGAGGCCGGTGCGCCCTGCGGCGTGCCGCTGACGACGAAGACCGTTGCCGGTTCCTTGGGCAGGTTCTCCATCTCGAACAGAACGGCCGCCAGGCTGCCGGTGGTCGCCTTGGCACTCCACTTGCCGGCCGTAGTGTTGGCGGTCGCGGTCATCGTCGCGTAGCCAGACGCATCGCTCACCGCGCTTGGGGACGTCATCGTGCCGCTTGCGCCAGAGGCTGCTCCCGCAAAGTTCACGGTCACCCCGACCACGGGGCTGCCGGCTGCGTCGACCGCACGAACCGTCAGCGGCACGTTGAACGCGCTGCCGATCGGGGCCTGATTGAGGTCGGGCGCCTTGCCGCCGGTCACATAGACCAGCGAGGCGACCGGACCGACGTTGGTCAGCGCGAACTGTGCGCTGCCGATGACGTTGGCCGTCGTCGCGGTGACCTTGTAGGTTCCGGCGGTGCCGTTCGCCGTCACAGTCACGACCGCGATGCCCTGCGCGTTGGTCGTGGCAGAGTTCGCAGAAAGGCCCGCGCTGGCTCCGCTGGCGGGCGCACTGAAAGCGACGGACTTGCCGCTTACCGGAGTTCCCACGTCGTCGACAACAAGCACAGAGATCTGCTGCGCAAACTGCTTCGTGGTCGCCGCGGACTGCGGCGAGCCCGAGAACGCGTACAGGCTCTTGGCCACGTTGGCGGTCACGGCGGCGAACGTCGCGGTGACGTTCATGCTGGATCCCGTCATGGTCAAGGTGCAGATCGGGATGGTGCCGCACGCCAGAGCCGCACCAGTCCAACCGACGAACTTGTTCCCAGCGGTGGGATCCGCCACCAACTGCACCTTGTAGGTCGTGGCGTAGTCGTACTTCGTGCTGCCGCAGCTGGTACCGCAAACGAGGCCGGCCGGGCTGGCGGAAACCACGCCAAGGCTGTTGCCCCCCGACTTGGTCAGGTTGATCGTCGTGCGGGCAGAGCCGATCGTCTGCACGATGCTGCGTGCGTTGTTCGACGAATCGATGTCGAGGTAGCCAGCGGGCTGCTTGGTGCTGGATGCCGTCGTCAAGAGATCGACCCCGGACCCCGACACGACGTCGGCCCAAATGAGGTAACTGCGCACGGTGTCGGCGTCGATCTGCTGTTGGTGAGAGAAGCTGCCTGAGCCCTTCGACTTCTTCGAGCATCCGGAGGTGCTGGTCGCATCGGTTCCCTGCAGCCTGCACCACTTGACGTTGGTGAGCTTGTTGGGCGCGATGTAGGACGTGACTGCGTTGATGTCGAACGCACCCTGATTGCGAATCCGTACGACCCAGTCGGCACCGCTCTGCCCCCAGAGCAATGACTGATGGGACGCCACGATCTCGTACATGTTCAGGTCGGTCAGCGCGTCGGCGTTCGGCGCAGCCTCGATCGGCGTTTCCAACGTGGATCCGAGCATGTAGGCGGCGTTGACGGCTTGGGTTGCGTAGTTGCCGTTGACGACCGAACCCTTGGCCGAAGCCGCAACCTTGACCCGCACCTGGAAGTCACCGCTCTGGTCCGCCGCGAGTGTCCCCAACGGACACACGATCACGCCTGCCGCACCGTTTGCGGGGCCCGTGCAGCCCGTCGGCAGCGCGACGCTGTTGTCCCACGTGGTTCCCGGAGGCGTGGTAAACGACAGCTTCGCGCCCACGGCCGATGCGCTGCCGCCGTTGTGGTAGTGGAAGGTGTAGGTGAGTGAAGAGCCCGCAGCCACGCTCGCCTTGTCCGCCGTCGCCCACGCGAACAGGCCCGGAATCGCGCTGCCGAAGCCGTCTACATAGACCCGGCCGAAGTGGCCTCCCAAGGAGCAGCCTGAGGCGACGACACGCAGCCGCAGCTGGTCACCCACTTGCACCTTGGATCCCGTCTTGATGTCCACGAGCTGCCACTCGGTCCACTGCGTCGTGGTCCCTGTCAGGGTGCTGGTGGTGGTGATCCAGGGCACGCCCACCTGTCCGGCCGTGTTGAAGTCGGTGTAGAGGACCGCGCCGGACGTCACATTGTCGACCTGAACGTAGTAGTACGGCTGTTGCGCGTAGCTGTGCGCCGGATTCTCCAGCACGGGCGCAATCGCAAAGCGCACGTGGATCTCGCCGTCGGCGGGGTCGATGTCGCTTTCCGTCGCCACGGCGGTCTGGGTCAGCTCGTTCGCATTCTTGTTCTTGCCCGTGACCGCCGGTCCACCGTAGTTGACCCGCGCCCCCCGGCTGCCGAACAAGGGAAACCGGAACGCTTGCCCTGCCCCCAGATCCGGGTCCACCTGCGAGGCGGCCGCGCCCCCCACGACGGAGGTGATGGTCTTGCCTGCTCCCGGCGAACCGAGCCGCAGTGCCGCATAGGTTGTCGGCGGGGCCGTTGCGGTGCCCAACACGCCGGTGCTGTTCAGGTAGGCGAGGACCGTCCAGCCCGTGGGCGGCGTGGTCCCGATGGCATCCGTCTCGAAATCGCCATTGACGAACGGTCCCGCTTGGGCGGAAACGCTGACGGCAAGCAGACCGAGGACGAACGCGGCCGTCATTGCAGGCTTGGCAAACAGGACGTGCGATGGATTGCGGTTCATGTCGGTCCGAGAGTAGAAAGTTGGCGGGCAACGCGATGGAAACGCGGCCACCTTTTGGCGTGGCTACGCCGGAAGGGGTGACTACTGTACGGATAGATGTTGGCCCGTCAACGGCAATAGACTGGGCACCATTGAAATAGGACTCCACTGACCCACATTCAGGCTTGACGGCTGTCTGGGTCGGATGCCTTGACATTGCGAGTGCAAAGCGTGACCCAGACGGTGTGAGGCGACCTTGTTTGTGACGCTTCGCCCAGTCCCTTTTGCCCGGAAGCTGGCGGTGTCACCGGCTTCTGCCACTGCCCACGCCGCCGGATCAACCACCCATGACCCTTCCGCATTTGCTGGGCCTGCTGCCGGAAGACCTCGAGGCGTTGCTGGTGCACGCAGGGGTCGCGGTCCGTGCGGCAGAAACCCGGCGAATGCTCGCGCACGCGGTCTCGCACGGTTTGCTGGGGTTTCCGATCGCCCGACCTCTGCCCGCGCGCCTGATGGCCGAAATCGCCGCGCGCTTCGATCGTCAGCTGCCGGAAGTGATCGATCGTGCGACGGATCCTCAGGACGGCTTCGTCAAGCTGCTGCTGCGCCTGCCCGATGGAGCGCTGTGCGAGGCGGTACGCATCCCGCTGGAGGCCCAAGGTCGCTACTCCGTGTGCCTGTCGACCCAAGTCGGCTGCGCGATGCAGTGCGCGTTCTGTGCGACGGGGCGGCTGGGGCTACGGCGGAATCTGCAGGCGTGGGAGATGGTTGCGGCCTTTCTGGCCGTACGCGCCGAGGCTCCGGGCCGCGTGACGGGTGCGGTGTTCATGGGCCAGGGCGAGCCGTTCGCGAACTACGACGCCGTCATTCAAGCCGCGCGGGTCCTGTCGCACCCGTGCGGTGGACGGATTTCCGCCGAAGCGATCTCGATCTCCACGGTCGGTCTGGTTCCGCAGATCCGCCGCTACACCGCAGAAAAGCATCCGTATCGCTTGGTGATCTCGCTGACGTCGACGGTCCCGGAGCGGCGGGCCCGGCTGCTGCCCGTTGCGGCCCGCCACGATCTGGAGCAGCTGGCCCACGCCATCGCCGACCACGCGCAAGACCGCGGCGGTCGCGTGATGGTCGCTTGGGTGATGATGTCCGGCGTCAACATGGACGCGAGAGAGGTCGAGGGACTGCAGCGCCTGCTGGGGGGCGTGCCACTGCGTCTGAGCCTGATCGACGTGAACGACCCACGCCCCGACGGCTTCCGACCGCCCGACGCAGCCGAGCTGGGGCAGTTTCGCGATGCGCTGCGCGCCCTTGGCGTTCCGGTGGTGCGGCGATACTCAGGCGGCGCCGGACGGGACGCAGCGTGCGGGATGCTGGCAGCGAAAGTGACGGGCGGTGCCTGCTGACACTGAAGGCGTTTCTCCCTGCTGTGGAGTGCCGGACCCGCCCCCACCTTGCCGCAGGCCGCCTCACCTTGACCCCCTGCGGGCCCGGGGGCATCGTGCCGCAAGGGCTGTTCGGTTCGCGCCGCGCTGCCCTGCCCCCCAAGCTGGACGAGTCGGAGGTCGTGGATGATGGTGCAGGCACGAAGTCAAGGAGTGCCCGGAGTTCCGGTCGTGTGTGCGCTGCTGGCCTGGCTTGCCCTTGGGTGCGCTGCCCCGGTTCAAGGTGACGAGTCGCTGACGGACACCGACCCGGTTTCGGATGTCGCCGACACAACCGATGCCGTCGTTCCTGACGTGCCGGACACGGTTGTCGACGTTCTTGCCGATGCTGTCGATGTGCCTGACGCGACGGACCTTTCCGACCTGACGGATACTGCGGACGGCGAGGATGTGACGACCGACACGGTCGAGCCCGATGCGCAACCCGACGTCACGCCGACGTGCCTGCCGGAAGAGAAGCACTGCGCGCACACCTTCAGCTATGCGGGTACCGGAAGTGAGACGACCGTTCAGGTCGCCGGCAGCTGGAACAATTGGAAGGGCGTCGAGATGACCTTGGGCGACGGCGGGTTGTGGTCGGTGGCCCTGACGCTGCCGCAGAACCTGGCCCTGCACTACAAGTTCGTGGTCGACGGCACCTGGAAGCCCGACCCGTCCAGCCCCGAGACCCGCGTCGACGACGGCTATGGCGGCAAGAACAGCGTGGTCGGTCCCTTGAGCTGTCCCGACGACGGCACCTGCCCGCCCCCCACCACGGTCTGCGGCATCCCGGCCAAGACCGACGCCTTCGACTGGCGCAACGGGGTGATGTACTTCGTGTTCGTCGATCGCTTCTTCAACGGCGACCCGAGCAACGACCAGAAGAACGCGACAGAAGGGTTGCCCGAGATCTCCAACTGGTACGGCGGCGACTGGAAGGGCGTGACGCAGAAGATTCAGGAGGGCTGGTTCACCGACTTGGGCGTCAACGTCCTGTGGCTGACCGTGCCCATGGACACCACCGACGCGGCCGAGTTCGGCGAGGACGGCAAGCTCTACACGGCCTATCACGGCTACTGGCCACGCGACGTCGACAAGCCCGAGGCGCGCTTCGGCACCATGGCCGACTTGCAGGCGCTGGTGGCCACCGCACATGGCAAAGGCATTCAGGTGGTGCTCGACTATGCGATGAACCATGTCCACAAGGACTCGCCGGTCTTCCAGCAGCACCCGGACTGGTTCTTCAAGCTCAACGGCGGCGGCGGCGACTGCATCTGCGGCTCGAACGTCTGCCCCTGGGACGGCCCGTCGGGCATCTGGTGCTGGTTCCGCGACTACCTGCCCGACTTCGACTTCAGCAAGGCCGACGCGCGCAAGGCCTCGATCGACAACGTGATGTGGTGGATGAAGCAGAGCGGTGCCGACGGCCTGCGTCTGGACGCCATCAAGCACATCGACGGCAGCTGGCTGACCGACCTGCGCAAGCGCCTGAATGAGGAGTTGGAGCCCGAACGCGCCCAGCACATCTGGTTGGTCGGCGAGACCTACACGGGCGACAAGGGCCTGATCAAGTCGTTCGTCGATCCTTGCGCCAAGCTGGACGGACAGTTCGACTTTCCGCTGCGGGCCGTTCTGGACGAGGTGCTGCTGCTGCGGACGGGCAAGTTGGGCGACCTCGAGAAGTTCATGAACGAAAACGACTCGTTCTATGGGCCAAACGCCCTGATGTCGACCTTTGCCGGCAACCACGACCTGCCGCGCATGATCCACTACGCCACCGACCCGCCGCTGTTCGGCAGCGTGTGGGACGCGGGCAAGGGCTCGGCGTGGAACAATCCGCCCGGCATCGTGCAGGAAGAGGCGGCGTACGAGCGGCTGGTGGTCGCGATGGCCGTGCTGATGACCAACCGCGGCGTACCCATGATCTATTACGGCGACGAGGTCGGCCTGCCCGGTGCTGGCGACCCGGACAACCGCCGTCCGATGCAGTGGAGCGGCTGGACCGACCCGCAGAAGAACCTGCTGGACCAGATGCGCAAGCTGGGCAAAATCCGCAAGGAGCACAAGGCGTTGCGACTGGGTACGCGGACGACCGAGTGGGTCGGCGCCGATGCTTGGGTCTATCGCATGGTGAGTGGCGACGAGACGGTCTACGTGGCGCTGAACCGCAGCGACGCCGTCGTCGAGGCGTCGGGACTGCCCGCGACCGGGACTTGGCAAGACGCGCTGACGGCCGAGAGTGTCGCGGGCCCTACCGCTGCGCTTGCCCCGCGCTCGGTGCGGATCCTGACCTCAAAGCCCTGAAGCGGCCGGCGGCGTGACGATGCGGGTCAGGTACAGCAGCACGCCCGGTCGCTCTGCCCGCAGCAGCAACGGAGTGCGCGCAACGGGCAGCACCCAGTAGCGCCCCTGACGCTGCTCATCTTCGGCGTACATCGCCACCAGGTCGGCGGCCGGCGCGTCGTCGCCCTCGCCCTGCCGCACGCGGTGCCACGCCCAACCCTTCTTCGTCAGCGCCGACGCCCGCCCCACCGACTCATCCTGAAACGGCGTGGTGCCGGTCGTGTTCAGGTGCTCGAACACCTCGCGGCTGAGGACCAGTGACGTGCGGTCGACGGACTGCCCCTGCCGCGTGGTGTGGACATCGGAGTGTTGGTGCGCAGAGGCCAGCACAGAGGCGGGGACCGTGCGCGTACCCGTGCGCCCCTCTGAGGCCTCCCAGCGATACACGAGGTCGGGGCCCATCGACTCCATCGTGATCACCAACGGTTGCGGCGGCACCACGCCATAGTCCCCCGCCTCGGGGTCGACACCGCCGTGGGGAACCAACGTGTACTCCAGCCGCGTGCCCGCGCGCAGCCACCTCGCATCGGTTGGCGTGGGCGGCAGCGCAGGCAGGGCAACCGTTGCCCCCATCGGCACTTGCCACAGCTGACGCTGGCCCTGGGCCGTCAAGAGCAGCGAGGCCTCGGCGGACGTCAGCTCCAGATGCTCCAGCTCCTGCCCCTTGCCCGCCGCGGCACCGGTCAGCAGCTGCCCGTCCGACGACCGCAGGGCCAGCCAGCCATCGTGTGAGGCGTACAACGTGACCCCGTTCACCTCATCGATGGCGGTCGGCAGCGAGGCAAAGGGCCACGCCCGCTCCCAGCGAATCGTGCGCCACAGGGGGTCCACCGAGCCGACGTACGCTGTTCCATCCAGTCGGCGACCGCTGACGGCGGCGTGCGTGCGGCCGAACGAGGTGTTGGGTTCGATGGACGACGGCTCTGCCCAGCGCGGATGGCCGGTCGTCGCGTCGCGCGCCACCAGCAGTCCCTCGCGCGGCATGCCGACAACCAGATGGCCGGTCGGGCGCAGCTCGTAAGACCAGCCTGCGTAGGGCTTGCGCCACAGCGGAGACAGAGGCTCGGCGACCAGCGGGGACGCGCCACCGCCGTCGATTGGTTGCGCAAGGATGGCGCGGGGTTCGCCGTTGCCGACCAGCAGTGCCAGCGGCCGACCGTCTTCGGTCAAGGTCGTGGCCTCCAGCACGTGGTCGATCGGGGCAAACCGCCTCAGTGGCTTGCCGGTGGCGCCGTCCAGCACGACCAGCGCGCGATTGGCCTCGCTGACGGCGATGCGATCTGCCGCAAAAGCTGTGATGTACAGGCGTTGGTCGCTGGTCCACGTCCAAGCGGCCGCACCATCCTGCGGCTTCACGGCGACGATTCGGTAGTCGACCTTGCACACCAACAGCCCCGCGACGGTATCGACCGTCTCGAGTCCGCGAAAATCCGGGCAAGGATGCCAGCGCACCCACTCGCCACGGCCGCCGGGACCGACGGCGTACCAGCGCGCACCGGGCGACCCGTCACCGCCCGTCGCCTTGACCGCGACAAAGGTGCGGTCGCCCAAGGTGAACAGCTTGGCCTCGCGCTCTGCCGGGTCCCCCAGGTCCAGACCGGTGACCTGCCGTGGCTGGGGCAGCGCGGCTGGCGCCTGCACGACCGGTGCGGTGGCGGCGCCACAAGCCGAGATCAGCGAGACGACCACAAGCTGCCGTGCAACCGACCACGTCCTTTTCACGTTGACCTCGCCGTGGGAGCCAAGGCCCGAACCCGGACCGACCGTGGACATTCCACAGGACGCCAGCGCGATCAAGCGGTCTTGAGGGAAAAGCACACCACGGCCGGGAGACTCACGCGCTCGGCCCGCCAACAGACCGCCCCTGACTCGCTGGCCTGTGCCCCGACAAGTGCTTCAACAGGCGCGACCAGCGGTCCCCGCGCCAACCGTCGAACAGGGGCAGCCACGGGGAGTTGCCGTGTCCGGTGTCCACCCGCATCCGCACAAACGGCCGGTGCAGACCCAGATCGACCCGCGACGGCACGATGATCTCCGCGCTCGCGCCAAGCGCTGCGGTCTCGCCGGCCCGAGCCTCAGGCAAGTACCGAAGATAGAACGGTCCGTGGTCGACCCTCCGGGACAGGTCGAGGTGCAACCACTCGCGGTCGCCCTGCCGCAAGGTGACGGATCGGGCGCCGGTCATGCCGAATGCGGTGCGGTGGGCGCCCCCAAGCTCGACGGCAAGGTCCCGAACCACGGTCACATGGCCCTTGCTGTCCACCTCGATGCCGCGCACGACAGGTCCTCCGCCTTCCTGAGGCCACAAGCCGTAGAAGATGCGGTCGCGGTCCGGCAGTGCCGCTCTGCCCCAGAGCCAGGTCGCGATGCCCAGCCGGTCCAGACCCACCGAGCTGACGTTGCGGTCGTGGTAGACACGGCCATGCGTCCGCAACTTGAAGTCCCCGGCGCGAAGGGCCACGCAGCCCCAGGCCACGCCGAGCTGGGGCGTCCAAGCGTGAGGCGAATCGCCCAACTCGAGGTCTGCCCCGTTGCGTTGCGGCACCGGTCCGGTCACGACGACTGTACCCGCGATAGGGTTGTCGCTGCCGCTGACGGGACACGAGATCTCCAGCCGGACCGAGCGGGTGGCTCCGTTGTCCACTTGCGTGATGTGGGTGTCGCCAAACGTCCAGGCGCCGGCGCCGTCCCAGTGCGCCTCGTCGGCTGAGAACTCGCGCAGGCAGTAGCCAACAAGGCGGCCGCGGTCGTAGAGGCACAAGTTCAAGCTGGGGCGGCGGTCGGGTAGCTGAGCCTCATCGCGCCGAACCGACTGGGCCTGTCCAGGCAGGAAGGGCAGGCCGAACGACCAGATCGCGATCAGGCCGCTGGTCGTGTCGTCCAGCAACTCCAGATACCACCAAGCGAAACCGCCCGGGGACCGCCACTGGGCTGGTGTGGGCGCATAGCGGGCGTCGTCCAGCACAATCACGAGGCTCTTCTCCCTTCAGCTGGGTTGCCGTGTCCGACGGCCACCTTGCGGCGCGCATGGTTGCACGGGTTCTCCCGACACCGCGAACATTTCGATGATCGTCGGCGCGCCAAAGATGCGCCGAACAATCGTGCGGGCCGCAAAGACCGTTGCGCCGCATCTTCGCCCCGGGACGGCTCATCCAACGGTGAAGCGAAGCCCGTCGCGGTCGTCGCCACGGGAAACAGGCCTACAAGACCGGAGAATTGGACGGCGACTTGGCGACCACGGGTGCAGAACGTTGCGGTTTCAGGCTATCCTGCGGCGGCCGACTTGGTCCGCGTAGCGGACGACCCGTGTGCCCACGACACGCTTGCGACCTGCCCACCTCCCGCTCCTCGCAATCCCTCGTATTCTGAAGGGATCCGCCAGACTCCCCCCGATTCGGAGAGCCAGCCCATGCCCCGCATTTCGCGAGCCGTCGTCATCGGTGCCGGACTGGGAGGATTGGCAGCGGCCCTGCGCCTGCGCGCCCGAGGCTATGCCGTCACCGTGCTGGAGGCTCGCGATCAGGCGGGTGGCCGGGCCGGTGTCTTTCGCCAGGACGGTTTCCAGTTTGACGCGGGGCCAACGGTCGTCACGGCGCCCTACCTGTTCGACGAGCTGTGGCAGCTGTTCGGAGAGCGCCGCGAAGACCACCTGACCTTCACGCCGGTCGACCCCTTCTACCGCGTGCAATTCACGACGGGCGAGCACTTCGACTACGTGGGCGACGAGGAGCGGATCCTCGAAGAGATTCGCAAATTCAACCCGGCCGACGTCGACGGCTACCGCCGGATGGTCGAGCACGCGAAGAAGATCTTCGAGATCGGCTACCTCAAGCTCGCCGACGTCCCCTTCGAGCGCCTTTCCGACATGCTTCGGGTCGTCCCCGCCATGCTCAGGCTGAAGAGCCACCGCAGCGTGTACCAGCTGGTATCGTCCTACATTCAGGATGATCGGCTGCGGCAGGTGTTCACGTTCCAACCGCTGCTGGTCGGGGGCAATCCGTTCGACACCTCGTCGATCTACATGCTGATCCACTACCTGGAGCGCAAGTGGGGTGTGCATTGGGCGCGAGGCGGCACCGCGGCGATCGTTCAGGCGATGGTCGACCTGCTGATCCGCCAAGGCGGTGAGCTGCACCTGAACACCCCGGTGGCCGAGGTCGAGATCCAGGGCGATCATGCGGTGGCCGTCAACGACGTGACGGGCAAGTCGTGGCCGTGTGACCTGGTGGTCGCCAACGCAGATCCTTCCGTCGTCTACACCCGTATGATCTCAGCGCGTTATCGCGCAAAGCACAACGACGCTCGCGTGGCCGGGATACGCCAGAGCATGAGCGCGTTCGTGACCTACTTCGGCACCAAGAAGACGTACCCGGACCTCAAGCACCACACGATCGTGCTTGGCCCACGCTACAAGGGGCTCTTGGACGACGTCTTCAATCGCAAGGTGCTGGCGGACGATTTTTCGCTGTACTTGCACGCGCCGACCCGCAGCGACCCGTCGATGGCCCCGCCCGGACACGAGGCGTTCTACGCACTGTCCCCCATCCCCAACAACCGCAGCGGGATTCGGTGGGACCGGCAGGGCGAGGCCTATCAGGAGAAGATTCTCGAGTCGCTGGAGGCACGTCTGCTGCCTGGCCTGCGGGACAACATCGTGACCAAGTCGTTCATCGACGCACGGTTTTTCGCCAAGGACCTCCGGTCGTACGACGGTGCGGCGTTTGGTCCGCAGCCGCTGCTGACCCAGTCCGCATGGTTCCGCTACCACAACCGGTCCGAGGACGTGGGCGGCCTTTACTTCGTCGGTGCCGGCACCCACCCGGGCGCCGGCATACCGGGCGTGCTGTCGTCGGCCAAGGTACTGGACCGCGTGATTCCTGAACCCGATACGGCGGACGTCGTGCATGTCGAGACGCATAAGTATCGGAGTGCGATGTGACCTCGCAGCTCCAGCTCGATGCCCGTGCCGTCCTCGGCCGGCACGCCAAGACCTTCCGTTTCGCAGCCCGGTGGCTTCCCTCCGACGTCCACGATGACGTCGCGGTCGTGTACGCGTTTTGCCGCTGGCTGGACGACGTGGCGGACGAGACGCCTGACCGCGACGAAGCCGACCGCCTGCTCCGTGCGGTGCGAAGTCAGGTAGAGACCGGCGTTTCGACCGACCCTTTGACCCTTGCCTACTTTGAAGTGGCGACGCGCCGGAACCTGCCGCCCCAAGCCGTGCTGGGCCTCATTGACGGCATGCGGCAAGACCTGCACCCGGTGCGGCTGGCCGACGACCGCGAGCTCGTGCGCTATGGCTGGCACGTCGCGGGCACGGTCGGGGTCCTGCTGTGCGGTCTGTTGGGTGTCCGAGACCCGGCCGGCCGTGCGTTCGCCATCGATCTGGGCGTGGCGATGCAGCTCAGCAACATCGCTCGGGACGTGGCCGAGGATGCCCGGCGTGGCCGTGTCTACCTGCCGCGGACTCGTCTGCAAGCCGCTGGAACAACACCAGAAGCTGTGCTTGCCGGGACTGCTCCCTTGGAGGCTGTGGCCCACGGGGTGCTGGGAGTCTTGACGTTGGCAGATCGATACTATGCAAGTGCTTTCACGGGCTTGCGCTACATCCCGTGGCGCGGTCGGGTCGCGATTGCGGCGGCCGGATGGCTGTATCGCCGCATCGGCGCTCGGCTGCGGGAGCGGGCCGGTCACGCCTTGTTTGGGCGCGTCTACGTCTCGACCTGGCGCAAGGTGCTGGGACTGGTGCCGGCGGTGGGGCTGTCGATCAAGGCGTCGTTCTCGTCGCGGCCCCATGACGCGGACTTGCACGTCGCGCTCACGGGCTTGTACGGCATCGATGCTCGTGCAAGTGCGGATGAGTCCTAGTGTGCGTGCGCCAGCGTCGCGGCCCAACCGCTCAGGCCTTCCAAACCGCCCGGGTCCACGACGCCGGGAACGGCTCGGGGAGCTCCGCCGCCGCCGACGACGAGGTCGACATCCGTCGGCAGTACCCGGCGCAGCTCTGCCAGACGCGCACGAGCGAGCTGCACGGGCATCCACGCCGCAAGACTGACGGCGACGGCGGTCGCCTTGGACTGCGTCGCAGCCTTGGCCATGTCGGCGTAGGGCACGTTGGCGCCCAGGAACACCAGCCGCAAGCCAGCCAGTGCGAGGACCAGCGCGACCATGTGCAGGCCCAACACGTGCTCCTCTCCCGGCAGATTGCCCAGCACGACGACAGGACCGCGGTTGTCAGCCGCCAACGGCATCCAGGTGCGGGCCAGCTGCTCGCGCACCCGCTCGGTCGCAAAGTGCTCGTGGGCAACGGAGAGCCGCCGGTCGGCCCACTGACGTCCCAGTTCTTGCAGGAACGGCGCCAGCCGCTGGGTCAGGCAAAGCACCACCCCCATCTGGCCCAGAGCGCGGTTCATCTCGCGGTCGAGCGCGTGTGCATCCAACCGATGGACGGCGACCATCCAGACGCGCAACCAAGCGTTCTCGTGCGTATCGTGGGAGATGTCCTCGTCTTTCGGGGTATCCGGGGCCGCCACGGCGGTGCGGTCCCCGAGCATCTTCTGCAGCTGATCTTGGGGCAGCGGAACGACCAGTGAGGCGCGGTGACCAGCCTCCAGCGCTTGTCGAACCCAATTGAGCCGCTCGAGGGTGTCGGGGGTGTACTCCCGCTGGCCGGACGCGGACCGCTCAGGCGAGGGAAAGCCGTACCGGCGCTCCCAAGTCCGCAGCGTCTCTACTGGAACGCCGGCGGCACGCGCCAGGGCTCCGATCGACAGCCGTGCCGAGCCGTCGGCGGGGACATCGGGGACGGACATCGCGCGAGTCATGAAACCTCAAGTCATTGCGGCGAAGTGCAGCCTAGGCAAACGACAGCTCGCACTCCGTGCGAAGCATGTGGCGCACCCTGTGAAGGCGCGCCTTGACGGCGGCCAGCGACAGTCCGGTGTCGACCGAGTACTCGTGCGCGGTCTCTCCGTCGACGCCCACACGCATCAGGATGTCGCGGTTCACCGGGTCCAGCTGATCCAGCGCCGTCTCGAAGCGTCGGGCCAGCTGACGATGCTGGAAGTTGATTTCGGGCCGCAGCGAAGTCGGGTCATCGCTGCCGTCGAGGATCGCCCGCTCGAGTGCCTCGCCTTCGGTCGGAATCGGAACGCGCTTGCGCTTGCGAAGCAGCATCTTGGCGCTGTTGTGGGTGACGCGGTACAGCCAGGTCGAAAACTGAGAGTCGCCGCGAAAGCTGTCCGCCTTGCGCACGACGGTCCAAATCACATCCTGCAGCACCTCTTCGGCATCCCAGTCGTCTCGCACGATGGGCATCGCAATCGCGAGGATGCGGTGACGGTACTGCGTGTAGAACGCTTGCACGGCGGCTGCGTCATGCCGGGCGAGGCCGGCGAGCAGGACTTCTTCAGAGCGGGGGGCGGTCGACATGTTCAAAGTGGCCTCCGGGGTGTTCACGAAGCACAATGTATGAACAGCTATTGAACGGGTCAAGGGGAACCTTTAGACCGAAACAAGAACAGTTTGTTTACCCACACGAACAATCCGGCCTGATTGGGGCAGGAGAAGGCCGCTGTTCCTGGCGATTCGTTCTCCCGGAGAGAACAGTGCGTCCTTTCAACCCCATCTGGCGGCCTGCTTGGGAAACGCTAACTTGAAGACATGAACAGCCTCCCCCAGCTGAGCCGACGACGACTGATTGCCCTGCTGGGCCTGGCCGCCTGCTCGCCCGCCCGCCCGCGGCCGGAGAACCCGATGCCCCCTCTTTTGCCCACGGTCTCCGCTCCTGCGTCCGTTGCCCCCTCTGGCGCCGCGGGGCAGCGGATGCCCGCCGTCTTCTTTGGCCACGGCGCCCCGACGCGCGTGCTGGACGCCCAAGCCGGGCACGACTTCATCCAGTGGGGCAAGGTCTTGCCGCGACCGCGAGCGGTGCTGGTGGTGTCAGCGCATTGGGAGAGCGGTGCGGTGCAGATCGGCACCACCACCACACGAGAATTAATCTATGACTTCTACCGGTTCCCGGACGAAATGTATCGCGTGCGCTACGACGCGCCGGTGGCCGCCGATCTCGCCCCGCGGGTGCAGGCGCTGCTGAGGGCGATGCCGCAGGTCGGCCCGTCGGGCGTGACCCGTGCGGACTCGCGCGGTTGGGATCACGGCGTGTGGACCGCCCTGATGCCCTTGTTTCCGCAAGCCGATGTGCCCGTGCTGCAGATCTCGCTGCCATCCTGGAGTGCCGACGCGCTGCTGCGATTGGGCCGCGAGCTGGCGCCGCTGCGCGACGAGGGCGTCCTGATCCTCGCGTCCGGCAACGCGACGCACAACTTGGGCAGGGTCGACTTCCAGGGGCGCACGCCGCCGCCGTCTTGGGCTGTCGAATTCGACACTTGGCTTGCCGAGACCAGTGCCCGCCGCGACTGGGACACGCTGGCCGACGCCCCCAACAAGGCGCCCGCCTTCCGCACCAACCACCCGTCGGTCGAGCACTGGACACCGATGCTGGTGGCAGCCGGCGCGGGCGGCGACGCGCCCGTCACCTTTCCGGTCACGGGTTGGGAGTTCGGCAGCTTGTCCCGGCGGTCGCTGCAGCTCGGCTAGGCCCCGCAACAGTGTCTACTGCAAGAGGATCCGGTTCAGCCTCGCCCACGTCGGCAGGTCCGCGACAAGCGCATGGCCTTGCAGGGCCACCACAGGCCGCGCTCCTCGCAACACATTGATCGCAAAGGCGTGGTCCCATTCGTGCAAGCGGTCGGGACGCACCTCGGCGGTTGCCAGCTCTGCGCCCAGGACGTCCACCAGCACCGCTTCGGCCACGGACGGCAGCCGGTCGCCGCTCGCCATGCGAAACAGCCGCCCGTCCCGCTGAAACAGCAGTGCGGCCGTCGTCGTCTCGGTCAGACGGCCTGCGGCGTCCAGAAGCGCCACGTCCTCCCAGCCGCCCTGCCGTGCGTCGGCGCGCAGCCGTACCCACTCAGCGGCGTGCAGAATCTTGTGGCGCGTGTGCAGGGGGTTCCGCACGTCGCTCGCAAGCGTCAGCCGCAGCGGGCCGTCATCGGCCGGGTCGTG
This sequence comes from uncultured Myxococcales bacterium, assembly GCA_903955385.1. Taxonomy (GTDB): domain Bacteria; phylum Myxococcota_A; class UBA9042; order UBA9042; family UBA9042; genus CAJBNH01. The sequence continues at coordinate 16,696 of CAJBNH010000180.1, forward strand.
CCGGGACGCGGCCACCTCCCACCCGTCGTCGATCGACCGCGCACCGAAGCGAATGAACAGGTTCACCCGCGCCACGCCATCCTGCAGTCCGCCGCCGTGGACCGCCTGACGGGCTCGGTCGGCCAGATCGAGGGGCGGCGGCGCTCGGTCCCAGACCCGCAGGCCGGCCGCAAGCCGCTCAAGGTGGCGGTCCATGTGTCGCAGCTCGCCGTTTCGCCAAGCGATCGTCTCGTACAGGCCGGGAATCGTCATCGCTTCGCCCACTGCAAGAACGGCCGCGCCTTGGCCATCGTCTCCAGATACTCCCGCGCCGGATCCGAGTCGACCACAATGCCGCTGCCGGCCCCGTAGCTCAGCTCGCGCCGGTCTTCGTGCCAGACAGCGGTGCGAATCGCGACCGAGCTGTCCAGCTCCCGCGGCCCCCGCAGCGCCAGCACCGTGCCGCAATACACCCCGCGGTCATGGGGTTCCAGCGCGTCGATCAGCTCGAGTGCGGTCGACTTCGGGCATCCCGTCACCGACCCGCCCGGCAGCGCGTCCAGCAGCAGGTCCAGCGCATCGCGGTCCGGCCGCAGCTCGCCCACCACGTCGCTGTACAGGTGCAACAAGTGCCCGACGCGAAACCATGCCTTGTGCCGCTCGACCTTGACCGACCCGTAAGTGCAGTGCGGCGACAGGTCGTTGCGCAGCAGGTCGACGATCATCGACAACTCCGCGTCCTCCTTGGGAGAATCGCGCAGCCGCTCGACCAGTCCCGCGGCAAACCGCTCAAACGCCAGCGTGCCCTTGATCGGCTGGGTCAGCACGCGGCCGTCGCGCACCTGCAGAAACCGCTCTGGCGAGCTGGACACCACCGCCATACCGGGCGGCCGGTACAACGCCTGAAAGCCGGCCGGCCGCTGCCGCGTGAGGTGCTGAAACAGCGCGGCCGGGTCCACGGCAGGGACGGGCATGCGCAGCAAAGTCGAAAGGTTCAGCTGATACACGTCGCCCGCGCGGATGTGCGCCAGCGTCTCGGCCACCGCCGCCTCGTAGGCCTCGCGCCCCAGCGACGCCGTCACCGGTCCGGTCGGCCCCTGCAGCAGCGGCCCCAACGGCCCGGTTCGCTGGTCGGCCTGCGCAAGGGCCCGCTGCACTTCAGCTGCCAGCGCGGGTTCGTCTGCCGACCACTCCAGCCGCCCGGCGACCGGATCAAACCGCACCGACGCCGCATAGCGCCGCAGATGGCCCAGCCGCTCGCGCGTCGACCCGACCGACCGCACGCCGCGCAGGTGCAAGCCAAAGCCGTAGCCCAGAAAGCCCAGCACCAATCCGGGCTTGTCGAAAGCGAAGTGCTTCAGGTCGTCAGGTGTGGTGGCGGCGGTAACTTCCAACTCGTCCGTCGGAGCAAACGCCGCCCATCCCGCAGACCACGCGGGTCCGCTGCCGCCCGGCAACAGCACGTCGGCGTCGCAGCGGCGGGCAAGGCAGCCGGCGACGCGGGCGAACCGCGCTGCGTCAGCGCAGACCGAGGAGGCAAAGGGCGCTGTGGACAAGGGAACCGCCATCTTCCGTCAGGAACGACTCGGGGTGGAACTGAAAGCCCAGCAGTGGTCGTTCTGTGTGCCGCAGGGCCATGACGATGCCCGATCGGGTGCGGGCCAGCACCTCGAGGCCGCTGCCGACCGTAGCCGCGTGCAGTGAATGGTAGCGGGCGACGCGCAGGGTCCGCCCCAGAAACTCGACCGGTTCAGCGCGGCCGTGCACACAACCGGGCAAGGGCTCGGTGGTGCCGCCAAAGTGCTCGTTGAGGATCTGCATCCCCAGGCAGACCCCCAGCAAAGGCGTGCCGCCGTCGATCCAGGGGCCGTAACCGGGGTGGTCGCAAGGGCGCCCAGGTCCCGGCGAGATCACGACCAAGTCCCAACGCTGCGCGGCAACGTCGGCCGCCTGCGGATGCGCAGAGATCGTCACGTCGGCACCTGCCGCGGCCACCAGCAGGTGTTCGAGGTTGCGCGTGAAGCTGTCGCGGTTGTCCAGAAGCAGCACGCGCACCGGGTTCCTCCGTCGCGGCGGGATGCTGGGGCCCGCGCCTGCGGTCGTCAACGGCGCCGGGCCTTGGCTGCACCGGTTTGCTCTCGACGACGTCGAACTGTAGGCTATTGCCCTCCCCCCCACAGCAGCTTGACTCTTGCCGGAGGCTACATGTCCTTGCGTTCCCTGCGTTCTTGGTGGCTCGTCCTCTCCATTGTCCTCTCTCTGGGCCTGACCGCCTGCGGGGGAAGCGACGACGAAACGAAGACGACCGACACCGCCGACACCCTTGGTGACTCCGCCGGCACGACCGACGAGGACACGATCGCCGGCGATGTCGCTGCAGACACGATCGCCCCCGACACCGCGGCAGACACCGTGGCCGACACTGCCCCAGACACCGGCGAGTGCGTCCCGACCACACCTGTCTATGAAGGCACGCCCTGGATCATGGGCGCCCAGATCGCTCCCGTCGGCTGCATCAAGCTGACGATGGTGCTCGAGGTCAAGGGCGAGCTCGCCGCCGGCAAGACGCTGCAGTGGGTGCGCCTGCACTCCGTCTCCAAGTGCGGCGTCAGCAATTCTCTGATGCAGCTGGACAACGTGGCCATCAGCGCCGACGGCAAGGCCACGCTCGTGTTCCAAGGCCTGAAGTTCCCGGCCGCCTACTCGCCGACCGGCTCCGACGTCGAGATCGACCTGACCTTGAACGGCTCGGTGAAGTCGGCCGACCTGTTCTGCGGCAACGCCACGGGCTATCTGGCCATGTTCGCTGCGGATCTGGCCGGCTCTGAGTTCGCTGCCCAGCCCGCCGACAAGGCGACCGACCCGCCGCTCAGCTCCTGCTCGGGTGAGGGCTGCCCTGTCGCGCTCGAGCACATCGATGCCGCCAAGTGCCCGACCATGACCGACGGCGACGGCGAGATCGAGAGCGCCGGCCTGAAGCGCACCTTCCGCGTCTTCACTCCGGAGGGCCTGGACAAGACCAAGCCCGCCCCGCTGGTCTTCCTCTGGCACGGCATTGGCGACTCGATCGACGTGATCTTGCAGCAGTCCGAGTTCGACAAGCAGGTGCAGACCGGTCAGTTCATTCTGGTGGTGCCGCAAGGCCAGTCGACCGACAAGGTGCCGACGCAGTGGTCGTACGTGTCCAGCAGCGAGTCGCCCGACAGCTACCTGTTCGACGACCTGCTGACCTGCGCCGGCAAGGCGTACAGCATCGACGCCAAGCGCGTGTACTCGGTGGGCTTCTCGGGCGGCGCGATGTGGACGTCGTGGCTCAGCTCGTTCCGCTCCGACAAGTTCGCAGCGGTGGCCATCTTCTCAGGCGGCCTGATCGACGGTGTCAAGTACTCGAATCCACAGCGCAAGTTCCCGACCATCGTGGTGCAGGGTGGCGCGGAGGACAAGGCATTCGGTGTTGACCTGGGCGCGCTGGCCAAGCAGCTCGTCGGCGTCTTCGTCTCCAACGGCCAGTACACCGTCTCGTGCGAGCACGCACTGGGCCACAAGTTCCCCCAGGAAATGAGTGCGGCCGTGCGCAAGCTGTTCAACGACGTCACGTTTGACGGTCCCGCCGCGCCCTACGCCCAATTGCCGGTCGAGTTCCCCGCCTGGTGTACGATCGCGAAGTAGTGCCCTCAGCTTCGCGCCGCCTTCCTTTCCTCCGCCCCGCCCAGTCATCCCTCACGGCCAACCAAACTGCGTCGACACGGCTTCGGGCTGTGGCCGGGACAGCATTTTGCTCGACCGCTTGAGGTCGCCCGGCTGGCCTGCGACACTCTTCGCCCCCGCCCCCCCATCCCCAGAGGTGCGGGGCCACTCCCAGGAGGTTCCATGTTCTTGCGCCCGCTCACTTTCCTTGCCATCCCCGTGCTGCTTTTCGCGACCGCGTGCGGTAGCTCAGACGACACCGGCACCACCACCACCCCCGACACGACCTCGGCCGATACGAGCGACACCAGCTTGGACACCGCCACCGACACCGTTGCCGGCGACACGATCGGCAGCGACATCCAGACGGACACGACGACCGACGCCGCGACCGACACCACGCCGGGCGACACGATCGACGACTCCAATACCGACACCAACCCTGAAGCCAGCTTCGACAACGCCGTCGAACTGGTGTTGGGCGAGGCGATCGATGGCGACCTCTTCACCACGGGCCAGGTCGACTACTACAAGTTCACTGGCACCCAAGGTCAGGGCATCGCGATCATCGTTCAGGCTCAAGAGACTGCGTTCGACCCCGAGGCCATCGACACCGTCGTGACCGTGTACGACGCCGACAAGAACGTCATCGCCCGCAACGACGACATGGAGCCGCGCGTCACCAACGACAGCCAGGTCTTCATGTTCCTGCCCGCCGACGGCGACTACTACGTCACGGTCGAAGAGTGCTGGACCTGGATCGAGAACAACGCCGTCAACGCCTCGTGCGCCGACCCGAAGGACAAGGTCACCACCGCGTACCAGCTGCTGGTCGGTGAGATCTCGACCACGGCCGACACGTTCTTCAAGGACGAGGAGAAGGGCGACACCGCCGCAGATGCAACCGCGATCAAGTTCATCAAGGGCACCAACGGCTTCTACCAGATGACGGTGCTGTGGGGCTTCTTCGAGGGCATCACGGACCTCGACGTCTTCGCCATCTCGGTGCCTGACGACTTTTCGGCAGACGTGGGTGAGCGCGGCATCCTGTACTACGCAGCCATGGCGGCCGGTGCGGATGGCAACGGCTCGACGACCCCGATCGGTGTGGTGTCCCTGGCCTCAGCCGCGACGCCCGACGCCATCCTGGCAGAGACCGACTTCGCCGCCGGTGGCGAGCTGACCCCGCCGATTCAGGCTGGTGAGGACTACCTGCTGTTCGTCCGCCACCCGGGCAAGGACAAGGGCGACAATGACTTCTACTTCTCGTATGCCTACATCTCAGGGTCGAACCCGGTCGAGACCGGCGACAACGAGACCGTCGCGAAAGCCCAGGTGCTGAGCCCCAGCGAGACCCAAGCCGCGCTGGCCGGCTACTTCGTCGAAGGCGACCTCAACCCCGACGGCGATCTGGACTTCTACTCGTTCGACCTTCCGTCGGGCGCCGTCTCTGTCTCGGCGACCTGCAGTGCCCAGCGCATCGGCTCGGGCCTGCGTCAGTTCCAGCTCAATCTGGTCAACGAGGCCGGCGCGGCCGTCGCCAACGGCGCGGCGTCCGAGAGCCTGACCAAGAACGCGTCGCTCACCGAAGTTCCGGTGCCGAACGGCGCAACCAAGCTGCTTCTGAAGGTGCAGGCGGGCTCGGTCGATGCCAAGATCGCCGGCCGCTACTACCGCTGCGGCGTCTACGTGCAGTAGGTCCCCAACGACCGACCGGCCGGGTGCTTCCAGACACTGGGGAGCGCCCGGCCGATGTCGGGGACCCCTGCCGGACTGAACCGCTTCCCCCCAACCTCAAGCCCTACATGCAACAGGCGTAGCCGTAACCGGCGGCGGGGTTGATGTCGTTGCCGACGCTGCCGAGGCCGGCGTGACCCGAGCTGTAGCCGTCTGCATCGGTCATGCCTGCGGTCCAGTTGCCGGACACGGTCAGGACGCCAGCCTTGCGGAGCACCGTGCTCTCCGACACCGAGCAAATGTGGGCACCAAGGGCGCCGCAGTCCTTCGCGGCGTTGCTCCAGTTCACCGTGGCCGTGTTGACGACCTTGAGCGTGCAGACGCCAGAGGTCTCAGTGGCGCCGGTCGGGCAAACGGCCGCGGAAGACCGCTCGCCCGCGCAGCACGCAAAGCCATAGGGCTGGTGGAACGTGAGGTCGTTGGCCAAGCCACCCGTGCCGTACTCCGCATAGCCGTCGGTGTCCTGGCCGTCGTTGGGCCAAGTCTGCGCCGACGGGATCTTGCCCGCGGTCCTGAGGTAGACGAGGTCGGACTTGGTGCACAAGTCGGAGTTCAGCCACGCGCAATAGGCTGCGGCATACTGAAACGGCGCATCTTTCGTGGGATGGATGTAGGTGACGCGGATGCCCTTCTCGCCGGCGCCGACCTTGATGATCTGGTCGGTGTCGCGCGCGGGCGTGGAGTTGTAGCAGCACGGGGCCGCCCACCGCTCGCCGGGGCTGTGGTCGTCGCCAATGCTGCCGGTCGCCTCGTTGTGCACGCCGGAATCGTTGTCGGCATACGAGTTTGTCCAGTTGCCGTAGGTCGTGTAGTTGCCCAGCAGGCCATAGCGCCGCAAGACCAAAGCCTGTGCGTCTGAGCAGAGGTCCGCCTTCTTGGACGCGCAGAACGCCACGGCCTCGTCCCAAGTCATGTTCGTGCCCACGCCAGGCGTGCAGATGCCGCCCACCACCATCGACCTCGCTCCGCCGGGCTGCGTCGGGCACCACGAATTCTCAAACGTCACGAGGTCCTGGAAGGTCGCCTGCCCCACCAGCTTCTTGCCCGCCGCAAGCTCAACGTTGCCCGAGAGCAACAGGTCACCCGCGACTTGCACCTTCTTGCTGGACAGCGTCGAGATCGAAATCGACCACGACGTGACCTGGCCGTCGAAGCCATTGTTCAGGTAGGCGCCGTCGACGACCTTGAGAAACCACTTGCCCTTGGGGTTCTTGCCCAGCCACGTGGACAGGTCGCCCTTGACGGTCTTGGTCGGGTCCGGCCAGCTGGTCTTCAGGATCGAGCCCACCGCCGCCTTGTCGTGCAGCACGTACTCGACCGCGTTGGGGTCGTACAAGCTCACGGTCACCGACGCGAGGTTCGAGTTGGCCATGTCGATCGAGATCGTCAGCTTCTGCGCCACACCGATGTCCGGGAAGTCGATGAAGTCCGACACGCCGACCGGGTTGTTGTCCAGCAGCTTCAGCCCCGGGGTGCCGGTGCGCGTGTCCGAAAACTGGTTGGTCAACAGGTTGTTCGAGATCTCGTTGAGTCCGTCGGGAGGCAGCGAGCTCGCGTCCATCGAAGCCACGCACTCGTAGCTGCCGTCCGCCTTCAGCCCCTTGACGACCAGACCGGTGCCGCACGACACGCCCAGCTTGGCCAGCGCCGGCGGGTTGCTCAGGTCCCCGTACGACCCGGTGAAGGCCACCTTGGACAGCTGCGGCGTCCCCGACAGATCGGCATACGCGCCCGAAAGTGCAACGGTGGCAAGCGCGGAAGTCTTCGGGTACTTGGTCAAGTCCGGTGCGCCGGCAAGGTCGAAGTAAGAGCCTGAGAATGCGACCTTGGCGAAGTCTTCGCTTTTTGCAAACGTGGCCAGATCGGGGGCGTCCAACAGGTCGGCAAACAGCCCCGTGGTCGCCACCTTGGCCAGCGCCGAGGCCTTGGCGTAGGGCGTGAGCAGCTGGGCGTCGATCTGGGCAAGGCCGATGCAACCGGAGCAGTCGAGCCCCTCTGCCGTGGCAGCGCGCAGGGCGAACGGCACCGACAGGGTCGGCCGCCGCGTGATCTCGGGGTCGCTGCCGATCTGGATGCCCAGCCAGGCCGAGCCGCTGAAGCCTCCCAACACCGCGGCCGTCAAAGGCGTCTTGCTGCCCAGCTCGTGCGTGAACATGCCGCCCTTGACGTAGACGGTCACGGGGCCCTCGCTCCACACCGCCACGCCGCCCGCCGGGACCTTGTACAGGGCAAAGGTGATGGCGTAGTTGCCGTCCGACGCGGGACCACCGCCGGTCGACTGCATGTAGCCCTCGATCGACACCTGGGAGGGGATCGCGGCGTGGGCCGGAAGCGCGACAGTCAGCGCCATCGCGGCGACCAAACCTGCCAGCCAATTCATCAGGTTGTGTGTATCAGGCACGTGCAGCATGTCGGCCTCGACCAAGCGAGAAGGGGGGAGGCGAGCCGCAAACGGGATACCGTGGGCGAGTCGCAGCGTACCTGCCATGCTGTCGCGCACGCACGGCGGCGTCAAATGCGATTCGCACTGCGCGGTTGGATTGGGCAGACGGGGGTTCGGCGCGGCGTTGGCCCGAAACACGAACGGCCGCTGACCCTCCCCCCGGATGGTCAGCGGCCGCTGTGGCAGGGTCAACCCGAGCGCGAGTGGGATAATCCGGGTTCAGCGCTCAAGAGCTGACCGACGCCTGTCGCGCACGGTCTACGAACCTGCCAAAGAGCAAGCCCGTAAGGTTCAGACTGTACCGCCCACAGGAACGGGCGTCGAGGGGGTGGTCGGGTTGCGGTGGTGTTTCCACACACTTCTTCACACAAAGGGTGCGGAGGGGCCCCAAAGCGTGCACCACAACGTCCTTGTCGCAGCTGGGTCTGGCCGAATCGCCGATCCCAGCCTACAGTCCGCCTGCTCGCCCGACGAGCCCCGCACACAGGCCCCGAGATGCTCGAAAAGAACGCCATCGCCCTCGACACCGAAGCCCGCCGCCGCTACCTGCACTACGCGCTTTCCGTCATCACCTCGCGGGCCCTGCCCGACGTGCGCGACGGCCTGAAGCCGGTGCAGCGGCGCATCCTGTTCGACATGTGGAACGACCTGCGGCTGCTGCACGACGGGCGCTTTCGCAAGTGCGCGGCCGTGGTCGGCGACGTGCTGGGCAAGTACCACCCGCACGGCGACAGCTCGGTCTACGACGCACTTGTGCGCATGGCGCAGTCGTTCTCGCTGCGGTATCCGCTGGTGGACGGGCACGGCAACTTCGGCTCACTGGACGGCGACTCGGCCGCGGCCATGCGCTACACCGAGTGTCGCCTGCAGAAGATCGCGACGGACCTGTGCAGCGAGCTGCGGCTGCGCACGGTGGACTGGCGGCCGAACTACGACGGCACCCGGTCTGAGCCCGTCGTGCTGCCCGCCCGCCTGCCCCATCTGCTGATCAACGGGTCGTCGGGCATCGCCGTGGGCATGGCGACGTCGATTCCGCCGCACAACCTGGCCGAGGTCGTGGACGCCGCCATCGGACTGATCGACAAGCCGGAACTCGAGGTGACGGACCTGCTGCGGTGGATCAAGGGGCCCGACTTTCCGACCGGCGCGTGGCTGCTGGCGACGCGACCCGAGCTGGAGCAGATCTACTCGACCGGCGGCGGAACCCTGAAGCTGCGCGGCGAGTACATCGTCGAGGCGCCGGCCGAGCCCAACGCGCGGGGGGCGCCGCCGCTGCGTGTGATCGTGACGTCGATTCCGTATGGCGTGTCGAAGTCGACGCTGGTCGAGAAGATTGCCGACGCCGTGATCGACCGCAAGCTGATGCAGCTGGTCGACGTGCGCGACGAGTCGACCGACGACGTGCGGATCGTGCTGGAGCTGCGCAAGGGGGCCGACCCCAGTGCGGTGATGGCCTGGCTGTTCCGCCACACGCCGCTGCAAGCAACGGTGCAGATCAACCTGACGTGCCTGGTGCCGACCGACGACCCGCAGGTGGGCAGGCCCGAGCGGTTGGACCTGAAGCAAATGCTTCGGTACTTCTTGGACTTTCGTCTGCAAGTGGTGACGCGGCGGCTGCAGTTCGAGCTGCAGGAACTCGACGCCCGCATCCACATTCTGGAGGGGCTTGAGATTCTGGCGGGTGCGCTGGACGAGGCCATCGCGATCATCCGCGCTTCTGAGGGCAAGGCCGACGCCGCCGCCAAGCTGATCGAGCGGTTTGCCTTGGACGACGAGCAGGCCGACGCCATCCTGGAGCTGAAGCTGCACCGCATCGCCCGCATGGAACTGGCCGCGGTGATGAAGGAATTGGAGGAGAAGGCGGGGCGGGCGCGCGAGCTCGAGGAGCTGCTGGCCTCGCCCCTGGGTCGGTGGACGCTGGTGCGGCAAGAGCTGGTGGAGGTCCGCAAGGCCTATGCCGACAAGCGACGCACGCGGGTCGGGGCGGTCGAGGAGATCGCGTTCGACCCCGACGCCTACGTGATGCACGAAGACGCCCAAGTGGTGTTGACCCGCGACGGCTGGCTGAAGCGCGTGCGTGAGGTCAAGGACGTGCGGACGACCCGGGTGCGCGAGGGCGACGAGGTCATGGCCGTGCTGCCCGGCAACACCAAGGAAGCGCTCGCGTTCTTCACGAATCAGGGGTCGGCGTACGTGTGCCGGTTCAGCGACATCGCGCCCTCGACCGGCTACGGCGAGCCTATCCAGAAGCTGTTCAAGTTCTCGGACGGCGAGCAGGTGATCGCTGCGATGTCGCTGGACCCGCGTCACCGCCCGCAAGCGCCTGATCTGCTTGTGGTCTCGGTCGGCGGGTTTGCGCTGCGTCTGCCTTTGGACAGCCAGCTGGAGACGACCACGCGCACCGGTCGGCGCTTTGCCAAGGTCCTCGACGGCGACGCGATCCTGACGGTGGTGCCGGTGCTCGAGACGGCGATTGTGGTGGTGGCCAGCCGTGGGTCACACGTGCTGCAGGTCCGCGCGAGCGAGGTGCCCAAGCTGCTGGGACCCGGTCGCGGCTCGACGCTGCTGAAGCTGGAGACCAAGGACAAGGTGCTGGGGCTGAGCGTGGACGCGCCGCTGGTGGTCGAGACGGGCAAGGGCAAGCGAATGGAATTTCCGCCGTCGGTGCGGTCCCTTTCGCATCGCGGCGGCAAGGGGCGACCTGAGGCGCGGCGGGACGGCTTTGCCAAGCTGATCGAGGTCGCCGCTCAGGTGCCGGAGTCGGCGCTGGGGTCGGTGACGGTGCCGGGAGGCGGTCCGGGCAAGGTGGCCGAAACGCCTGCGCATGCGCCCACGGCTCTTGCCGATGCCTTGCCCGAAGTGCTGCTGGCCGACGACCTCCAACCCGCTGCCAATCCTGAACAACCGCTGCAGCCGACCGACGACGAGGGCGTCGCGACGGTCGAGTTGGTGGCCTTGGTGCCCGCGCCGGTCGAGGTCGAGGTGCCTGGCCGCCGCGGCAAGACTTCGCGCAGCCAGATGGCGCTGTTCTCACTGGATGCTCCGCCCACGCTGGACGACCGGGACGACGACGAATGAGCAAGAAGATCGAAGATGCGGACCTGCTGACCCGCAACAGCTACACCGCCGCCGACATCACGGTGCTGGAAGGGCTGGAGCCGGTGCGCAAGCGACCGGGCATGTACATCGGCGGCGTCGACTCGCACGGCTACCACCACCTGCTGTGGGAGATCGTGGACAATGCCGTGGACGAGTCGATTGGCGGACACGCCAAGACGATTCGCGTCGAGCTGTCCAAGGATCACCGCTTGGCACAGGTCGAAGACGACGGCCGCGGCATCCCCATCGACCCGCACCCCAAGGATCCCACGCGGTCGGCGCTCGAGATCATCCTGACCACGCTGCACGCGGGCGGCAAGTTCGGCGGGGGCAGCTACCAGAACGCGGGCGGCCTGCACGGCGTCGGATCTTCCGTCGTGAATGCGCTGTCGTCCGAGCTGGTGGCGACGGTGCGCCGCGATGGCTTGGAGGTGCAGCAGCGCTATCGGCAAGGCGTTCCGACGGGGCCGATGGAGACGCTGCGCACAGAAGTCCGTGGCTCGGGCACCACCATCGCGTTTCGCCCGGATGAGGAGATCTTTGGCGTCAAGCTGCACTTCGACGCCGAGCAGATCCGCGACCGACTGGAAGCCAAGTCCTTCCTGAACAAGGGCTTGCGCATCATCTTCAAGGACGAAGCGACCGGCGAGCGGATCGTGTACCAGCACCAGGAGGGACTGACGGGGCTGCTGGCCAAGGTTGTCGAGGAGCGCGGCAAGCCCAGTGTGCACACGCCCTTCGCCCTTTCGGCCGAGCGCGAGCAGAGCGGTCTGGTGCTGGAAGCGGCGCTGCAGTGGACGGAGGCGACCGAGGAGCACATCGTCTCGTATGTCAACGGAATTCCGACGGCCGGCGGCGGTACGCATGAGTCGGGGCTGAAGGCGGGCGTGGTCAAGGCGGTGCGCAACTTCATCGAGGTGCACAAGCTGCTGCCGAAGGGACCGAATCCGTCGGCCGAAGACGTGCGCGAGGGGCTGGTCGCGGTCGTGTCGGTGTCGATCGCCGAGCCGCAGTTCCAAGGCCAGACCAAGGACCGGCTGAATAACCCAGAGATCACAGCGGAAATTGATGCTGCCCTGCGTGTGGCCTTGGAGCGCTGGCTGACCGCCAACCCCAGCATCGCCGAAGGCATCGTCAACCGCATCACGCTGGCCGCCCGCGCCCGCGAGGCCAGCCGCGCCGCCGTGGCCACCGTCACGCGCAAGACCGCCGTCTCGCACCGCTTGAACCTGCCCGGCAAGCTGGCCGATTGCTCGTCGAACGACCCCACGGAGTCCGAGCTGTTTCTCGTCGAGGGTGACAGCGCCGGCGGGTCGGCCAAGCAGGGGCGTGACCGCAGAACTCAGGCGATCCTGGCGTTGCGCGGCAAGGTGCTGAACGCGGAGCAGGCGTCGTCAGAAAAGGTCATGCAGAACAAAGAGCTGCAGGACATCATCCAGGCGCTGGGGGCGGGCTCCGGCCTGCACATCGACCTGACCAAGCTGCGCTATCACCGGATCTTCCTGCTGATGGACGCCGACAGCGACGGGCACCACATCACCACGCTGCTGCTGACGTTCTTCTTCCGCCACCTGCGCAAGGTGATCGAGGGCGGCTACCTGTACCTTGCCGTCCCGCCGCTGTACCGCGTGGATGTGGGGGGCAAGACCTACTGGGCCAACGACGACCGCCACCGCGACCGCCTGCTGGCGCAGCACAAGGGCAAGCCCGAGGTCACGCGCTTCAAGGGTCTGGGCGAGATGATGCCCGCGCAGTTGAAGGAAACGACCCTGGACCCCAAGAAACGCAGGGCCTTGCGCGTGCAGATCACCGACGGACCGGCGACCGACAAGCTGCTGGGCGAGCTGATGGGGCGCGATGCGGCACCGCGGTTTCGGTTCGTGATGGAAGGCAGCGCGGATGCCGAAGAGTTGGATGTGTAGGGGCGAGGGTCAGGGCGGCGCCGACTTCAGCTGACGCGCCAGAATCAGGCCCTTCTGCGCTTCGACCGACGTCGGGTCGATGCGAAGCGCCATGCGGAACTGCTCGGCCGAGGCATCGGCGTTGCCAGAAAAGCCAAGTACTTTTGCATACTTCTCGTGAAGATCGGCGCGTTGGGGCGCCAGCTCGCACGCGTGTCGCAGGTGCAGGGCGGCGCGCTCGGGCAGCTGCTGCCTCATCCACGCCAGCGCAGCGAATTCGAGCAATCCCAAGTCGTCGGGCAGCTGCACCAGTGCGGCCTCGAAATGACGCGCGGCTTGGTCGGGCTTGCCCAGCTGCAGCAGCACGGTCCCCAGGTTGCCCTGCACGCCGCCGTCCCGGGGAGCCAGCTGCTCGGCCCGTTGCAGCACCTGCAGCGCCTCGGTCAGGCGTCCGGACTCGGCCAGAACGGCACCCATCGTTCGCATCCCCTCGACGTTGCTCGGGTCCAGGGCGAGCACCTTGCGGTAGCGCGCCAAGGCGTCTTCGCGATTGCCCAGCTTGCGCGCGGTCTCGCCTGCCCGCAGATACGACTCTTGATCGGCGAAACGCTCCCGGATCGAGCGCAGCGCGTCGGCGGGAAGGGCCACGAATTCCGGAATGTTCGCAGCGCGTTCTGGCTCGGTCAGCGCGTCCAGCAGCACCGGCGGGGCATCCCGTCCGTCCCGGTCCACGTGCGTCAGCCACAGCTGCGTAGACGGGCCATTGGCCTTGGACGAGAACACCAGCCAACGTCCGTTGGGCGACCAGCTGTGCCACGAGTTCATCTGGCGGGTATTGCACGTCATTCGCCGCGCCACGCCCCCCTGCGCCGGAACCAGATGCAAGAGACTGTCGGGCTGCAGCAGCATGAAGCTGTCGGACTGGGTGAACGCGATCCAGCGGCCGTCGGGCGAATAGCGACCGAAGTAGTTGGACTTGCCGTTGTTCGCCGCCCCCGACAGCGGTTGCGCCACCCCGCCGCGTCCCTCGTTGAAGGCAATCGTGTACAGGTCGAAGCGGAACTTCTTGCCCTGCTTGAGGAACGGCGCCAGCTCTTCCGGGTCCAGCAACGCGCGGTCGTGGCGCAGGGCGAGGTCGTACTTCGGCGCGCGGGCAAACACCAGCGTGCGGCCGTCGGGGCTCCAGGAGGCGTTGCTCTGCACGAAGTCGGGGTTGTCGGCACCGGGCAGCGCGGCGAACGTGCGGGTCTGGCGGTCGTAAACCGCAAGGATGCCCTGCACCGGGAAGAACAGCTGGCTAAAGGCGAGGTTCGGCATCGGCACGAACACCGACCGGTCCTTGACCGTCGACACCACCCAGCGGCCGTCGGGCGAGACCTGCGACAGCAGGCCGTAGGTGGGCTTCTTGTCCTCGCGCCGGTAGTCGGACCACGTGATGATGCGGTCCGGCGTCAGGTCGATCTGGGTGGCCGTCTCTGCCAATGCGTACGAGCCCTTGTCGTTGGCGTAGTCGATGTCCAAGCCCAAGGTCTTGCCGTCCTTGGAGAACGAGTGGCAGTTGCCGCACACGGGCAGCCCCGTCAGCACGATGGGCGGGGGCTTGCGGCTGGCGACCGAACCGAACCGCCAACGGATCTGGCTGGGGTCGGCGACGGCGCGGACAAACGGCAGGTTGACCTCACGGTAGAAGAGCGAGCCGTCCACGGGGTCTCTGGAGGTCGTCCAGTCCGTGCCGCCGGTCGACAGGATCTGCGTGGGGTTGTCGGCGTTGACCCCGATGAAGGTGGCTCGGCCCGGGGTGACCTGGGTCGCGCGGCGCATCGCCGCCCACTCGGACTCGGTTGGCCGCCAATGCGGGGTGCGGACCGAGTGCACCAGCGGCTGGGCCAGACCCGGCAGCGTGACGCGAACGACCCAAGCATTGGCGCTGCCTTGGGCATCGGCCCACACAAACTGGGGTGGCGCGAGGTCGGGCGGAAACACCGTGCCGGTCAGCGGATAGGTCACCTCGAGACGGGCGTAGCGTCCCGCGGGACTCCAGGTCGATAGCGTCTGGTCCTCGATCCGGCCCTGACAGGCAACAAGGACCAGCAACGGCAGCAGGATCGGCGCGCATCGCATGGTTTTCAACGGATGCATGGCTCGAACCCTCACTCACCGAATCGCCGAAGGGGCCCCGTCGTGTACGCCACCCGCCAAAGGACCGTCAAGGCAGTTGTTTCCTGCCATCGGCAGACCGCAGCGGCCCTGCCCTGTGCCTCGACAACTCCGCAAGCTGTCGGCATTCTGCCCGCTTCGGCGCAACCGCTGCGGCGCCGGCACGCCCGACCCGTTTGCCACCCAGAGGTCTTTGTGAACCACCCCCGACTCCTCGCGATGGCCGCCCTGATGCTGGCCGCCTGTTCGTCGAACGCAAGCTTGGGCGGCGGTGGCTACTACCCCGGCGACGCACAACTTGCGGACGGCGCGGTGGGAGACGTCACGCAGGGCTCGGACACTGCCGCCGACACCGCCCCCGACACCACCAAACCCGACGTCACGGCGGACACGACGGTGCCCCCCAGCGAGCTGACGGTGCCCGGCTGCCCCGACGGCGACTACACCGAAACCGCTGCGGATCCCAAGGGCGACCTGTCCGCAGCGCAGGCAGGCTACAGCGCGGCCGACGCCATCCCCGCAATGCTCAAGGCTCTGGAAGCACGCTATCCGTTTGGCAAAACGCTGGTCCTCGAGGGCGACAAGGTCGCGCTGGGCGGCGGCAAGACGTGCACGCAGGCGTTCTTCAACGCAGCGAAGGCGTCGACGCTTGCTGGGGCCCTGGGACAGGCCTCGGTCGTGGTGCACGAGTGCGGACACATGCTGGGCTGGGGCACCTACGGCAGTCACAAGTACTGGATCGCCAAGGATCTTGTGGCGACCTGTCAGGGCATGAGCTACCAAGGCACCGACGCCTCGTTTGCCCGCAGCCTGATCCACGACGACGCGTTTGCCGCCGCTTGGCCGGGTTGCGCCAGCTTCGGGATGCAGGGCTGCGACGGTTATGCGCCCATCTACCTGGACGGCGACCCCAAGGACGGCAAATTCGACAGCGGCGACCAGGGTTACGACATGGTGCTGGAGGAGGTGATGCAGTACGTCAACTCTCTGGCCGTGGACTACGCCTTTGCCGACCAGTCGTCGTACAGCACCAGCGCCGAAGACGGGCTGCTGACGTTTCTGTGGTACATGCAGCGCTATCTGCACATGGCCAGACTGGACTATCCCAGTGTTTACAAGTCGTTGAGCGAGAGTTCCTGCTGGCGCCGCACCACCCTGCAGCTGTGGGGACGCGGTTGGTTCTACCTGCAGCGCAGCGCGTCGAACCCGAAGCTGAATCTCAAGGGCAAGTTCCTGCGCGGTCTGGTGCAGGATCCTGCGCTGCTGGACGAGATCGCTCGGCTGCGGCAGCTGGAAGGTTGTGTCGGGGGATAAGCACCGCAACGCCGCCGGACACCGCGGCTTGACGCCGCCCGGTCGCCCCCTCACATTGCGGCGATATCGGCGGTTTCCGCTAGAGAGGTTTCCCATGCCAGAGGTGCGCAACGTGGCGTCGTGGTTGGTGTTCTTTGTGCTCTCCGCTTGGGGTGGGCTGGGGTGCGAGAACAGCGACGGCACCGGAACCCTGGTCGGCAACGACACCACGGCCGTCACCGACACGGTGGCTGGCGATGCAACGGCGCTGCAAGACACCGCCGGACAGGACATCGTCGCGGACACGGTTGGCCAGACCTGCAACGCGGCAGGACTCGTGGGCAAGTGGGTCGGGACGATGGTCACGTTTACCCTGAATGGCGACGGGACCTTCCACGCGGTCGGCGCCAATCAGGCCATGTACGACGTCACCGGCACCTACACCGTCACGGACTGCCAGCTGAGCCTGACCGACCTGACCGGAACCAACGCCTGCCCGGCAAGCCAAGTCGGTGTCTACACATTCGCGGTGACGGGGGCGCAGATGACGCTCACGCTGGTCAGCGACGCGTGTCAGGGTCGCGTGATGGGCGCCGGCGGCAAGACGTACACAAAGTCCTGACGCGACGGGCGAACCGGCCGCAAGGGGCGTCGCCAGAGGCGGGTCAGCGCACGGTGGGCTGCCACGGACGCCAGTCCCAGCGCAGGCCGGCCATCACGAAGGGCAGGCCGTAGCCGTCGGCGAAGCGGCCCTCCCAGCCGCCGTCGTCGCGCAATGCAAAAATCAGGGGAAACGAGAGGCCCAGCCACGGCGTAAAGACGATGGGCGACGGGTCGCCGAACCGAAAGCCGACGCGTACCCCGGGCCGGACATCGACGTACACATCTGCGATGGCGTTCTGCCCCAACGCCATCGCCGAAGCGTCCACGTGGGCTGCCAGAAAGCCGCGGTTCTGGAACAAACGACGCGCCTCGACAGACACCTGCACGCCTGGAGCAAGGGGAGCAAACGCCCCGGCGAGCACCGCGATGACCCCAGCACGAATGCCGACTTGCGAGTGCGGACCGGTCGCCGATTCGCGACTGACGGCGACCCCAACTTCGAGCCCTGCGGTCTCCTCCGCGAGGCCGACAAGCAAGCTGCTTGGCGTCGGCGGCGCAACGTCGGCAAGGACTGAGGCGGGCGCGCTGATGGCCGGCACCACGACGAACAGGACGCTGAGGATGCACGGGCAGCGCATGGGGCCTCCGTCAGAGACGTGGACCCGCACACGCTGGCCCGACGGGCGCGAAAGGTCAAGGCGACGGTCGGGACCGGTTGGCGACCGAAGCCGGGCATGTGGTATCGTCGCCTCATGAAACAGCTGCACCATGCCATTGTGGCGCTGTCGGTCGTTGGCCTGTCGCAAGGGTGTCTGGGTGCCGTCGGTCCAGTGGTCGGCTGGTCGCCCACACGGGGCGGGACGTATGGCTGGGAGGTCAGCGCTGGCCACCTGTTCCTTCACGCCGCCCTGGGGCAGTCCGTGCGGACGGCTGAGTCTGCCCCGAGACCCCAAGAGGAAGCCGCCACGGATCTGAGCGCAGCACAGGCAACCTCAGGCGTGGGCCGAAGAACTACGGCAACGCCGTGGGTGCGGGTGACGGCGGACGAGACCGTGACCTACTTCGCCGCAGAGCCTTGGTACTTCGGCGGCGCCACCCTAGGGTTCACCACATCGTCGGCGGACGACGACATCGGTTTCGCCGGGGGGACTTGGGCCGGAGTGGCGATGGCGGACACAACACCGGGACCCTTTGCCTCCCTGTCCGTGGGTGTCCGTTGGCTTCACGGCGCTGCCGAGCTCTACCTGACGCCCAAATTCGGCTGGTTTGGGGGCTGATCCGCAATGACCGAGCCTGCCCGCGAGTTCCTTGCGCCGAACTTCTTCGTCGATTCGGACCACCCCCGCATTCAGGCGTTTGCCGAGTCATTTCGCTCGGAACGGGGCCCTGTCGAGACCGCCGTCGCGCTGTACTACGCGGTGCGCGACGGTTATCGCTACGACCCTTGGAACCTCGAATTGCAGCCCGAGGCGTTCCGGGCCAGCGAGGTCGTCGACCGGACCTATGACCGCGGTGGCCACTGCATCGACAAGGCGCTGGTGCTCGCGGCGTGCGCGCGCGCGTTGGGGATCCCCAGTCGGCTGCACTTCGCCAATGTGCGCAACCACATCGGGACTGCCAAGCTGGAGCAGATGCTCGGCACCGATCTGCTGGTCTTTCACGGCTACGCAGAGCTGTACCTGGAGGGGCGTTGGGTCGCGGCGACCCCGGCGTTCAACAAGGAGCTCTGTGATTACCTCAAGGTCCCGCCACTGGAGTGGGACGGCCGGAGCCACGCGATTCTCCAAGCGTTCTCTACCGACGGCGGTCGATTCATGGAGTACGTGCAGGACCACGGAACGTACGCCGATGTGCCCCACGCCTTCATGATGGCGCAGTGGCACGAGCACTATCCGGCCGTGCGCAACGGGACCTGGCTCCGTCGCGTGGGCGGTGGCGGCGGTGAGGGTCAGTAAGGGCGCAGACAGCTAGCGAATCGACACCCGCTCGGCCCGAACATCCCAGATCCGTTCGGCATAGTCGCGCATCGACCGGTCCGAGCTGAACCAACCGCTGCGGGCGGTGTTCAGGATCGACGACCGGGTCCACGCCTCGGGGTCGACCCAACGCGCTTCGACCTCGGCTTGCGCGCGGCGATAGGCGGCGAAGTCGGCGAGCACCAGAAAATCATCTCGATCCAACAGATTGCGCACAAGCGGCGCGAACATGTCGGGGTCGCCGCGCGAGAATGCCCCGCCCGCCAGCAGCTCGAGTGCCCCCCTCAGCTCGTGGTCCTGCGCGACGACTTCCCACGGCTGGTAGCCCGCTGCCTTGCGCGCCACGACCTCTGCCGCCGTCAGCCCGAACAGGAAGAAGTGGTCGGCGCCCACCAGCTCGCGGATCTCGACGTTGGCGCCATCCAGGGTGCCAATGGTCAAGGCGCCGTTCAGGGCGAACTTCATGTTGCCGGTGCCCGAGGCCTCCTTGCCCGCGGTCGAGATCTGCTCGGACAAATCCGCCGCAGGATAAAGCACTTGCCCGATCTTGACGTTGAAGTCCGGCACGAACACGACGCGCAGCCGGTCGCGGGCCAGGGGCTCCTGTGCGATGGCCTCGGCGATGCCATGGGCCAGCCGGATGATCAGCTTGGCCGTGCGGTACCCCGGCGCCGCCTTGCCGCCCAGCAGCACGGTGCGGGTCGGCAGGTCCTGATCCAGCCCCTGACGCAAGCGGTCGAACGCCACGATGGTGCGCAGCAGGTTCAGGTGCTGGCGCTTGTACTCATGGATGCGCTTGGTTTGGCAGTCCAGCAGCGCGTCGGGGTCGAAGCTCAAGGCCACGTGCGACTGCAGATAGTCGTTCAGCCGCACCTTGTTGGCCCGCTTGATGGCCCGCCACTGGTGACGGAACGCCGCGTCGTCGGCCAGGGGCTCCAGCCCGCGAAGTCGCTCGAGGTCCGTCTCCCACCCCGGCCCGATGGCTTCGGTGATCAGCTTGGAAAGCGAGGGGTTGGCCTGCCGGACGAACCGCCGCGGCGTGACGCCGTTGGTCACGTTGGTGAAGCGGTCGGGATACAGGTCGGCGAAGTCGCGCAGCACCGTCTGCCGCAACAGCTGAGAGTGCAAGGCCGCGACCCCATTGACCTTATGACTGCCCACCACCGCCAGATGCGCCATCCGCACGCGCTTGTCGCCGCCCTCGTCGATCAGCGACACGCGCTGCACCAAGGCCTCGTCACCCGGTCGCCGCTCGCGCACTTCGTCCAGAAAACGGCGGTTGATCTCGAACAGGATCTGCACGTGCCGGGGCAGCAGGCGTTGCATCAGGGGCAGCGGCCAGGTCTCCAGCGCTTCGGGCAGCAGCGTGTGGTTGGTGTAGGCGCAAGTGTCGGTCGTGACCTGCCACGCCTCGTCCCACGGCATCGCGTTTTCGTCGACCAGCAGGCGCATCAGCTCGGTGATGGCAAGCGCCGGGTGCGTGTCGTTCAGCTGGACCGCGTACTTGCGCGACAGGCCGTGCAGGTCGCTGTTGCGCTGCTTGTAGATGCGGATCATGTCTTGCAGCGAGCAGGTCACGAACAGGTACTGCTGCTCCAGCCGCAGCTGCTTGCCCGCCAGCGAGTCGTCGTTGGGATACAGCACCTTGGTCAGGTTCTCGCAGCCGACCTTCTCGTGCACGGCGCCCACGTAGTCACCCGTGTTGAACGCCTGAAAGTCGAACTCCTCGACCGCCAACGCCGTCCAGAGACGCAGGAAATTCGCGTTGTCGGTGCCGAAGCCCAACACGGGCGTGTCGTGCGCCACGCCACGGACCCGCCGCTCTGGCGTCCACTTGGTCCAGTAGTGGCCGGCTTCGTCCCGCCCCGACTCGACGCGGCCGCCGAAGCCGACGATGTGCTCGATCTGGTAGCGAGGGATCTCCCACGGATTGCCCAGCTGCAGCCACGTGTCGGTGGCCTCGACCTGCCAGCCGTCCACGATGCGCTGGTCGAAGATGCCGTACTCGTAGCGAATTCCATAGCCGATCGCGGGCATTCCCAGCGTCGCCAGCGAGTCCATGTAGCAGGCCGCCAGCCGCCCCAGACCGCCGTTGCCGAGGCCCGGCTCTTCCTCATGGTCGATCAGCAGCTCCAGATCGATGCCCAAGGGCTGCAACGCCTCCGCAGCCGCCTCCCGCATCCCCAGGCACAGCAGGTTGTGCTCCAGCTGCGGCCCCATCAGGTACTCGGCCGACAGGTACACGACGGTTCGGCTCTCGCGGGTGCGGAAGGTGCGCGACGACTCAATCCAGCGCTGCAACAGCCGGTCGCGGACGGTGCCGGCAAGCGCCAGGTAGTGGTCGTTGCGGGTGGCCACCTCAGCGAACTTCGCCTGCCGTGTGAACAGGTTCTGCAGGAAGTCGCGGCGAATCGACGCGGGGTCCATGCCCAGCGGCGGAACTGCGCGCAGGTCTTCCGGCGGAACGACGGGCAGACGGGGAGCGTTGCGGGTAGCCATGGAAACCTCCGAGGGGGGGAGCAGCGGTCATCCTTGGGGCACCCGAGACGTCAGCGTCGGCGCAGTGCGACGGCCAACACGCCCAGCGCGGCGAATGCGGCGGCGCCCAGCGGGAAGACCGTGCCGGCACCAGCGACCTGACAGCCGCAACGGGGACCTGGCGCGATGTCGGCCAACACGGGCGTCGCCCACAACAGACCAAGGATCACGAGGCAGAAAGCGCGCTTCATCAGGGCTCCTTATTCGGCGGGAGGGCAATTGCCCGGGCAACTGTAGCGCAGTCACCGTCCCGTGTAGAGCAATAGCCCCAGCACGACCACCAATGCGCCGCACACGCCGACCATCACGGCCGTCGTCGCGCAGAACCATGGAGCGATCATGAGCGTCAGGCCCCCGACGACGTGCAGCAGCCGCGCTTGCGAGCGGGCCCAGGTGAACAGGGCGAGACCCAGTGTGCCGAAGGCGAAGCTGACCAGCAGGTAGGTGGGGTCGAAGTTCACGAGACGCTCTCCCCCGGTGCAGCGGGACCGGCGCCCGTTGCTTCGCAACCCCGGATGGCTTGGGGATGTTCCGTGACTGGTTCCGGGACGATGAACCGACGTCGCGGCTTCCCCTCAGACGAGTCTCAGGTTGGCGAGCGACGCAGCCGCAACACAGCCTTGCGAAGCACCAAGCGAGTGGCAACGTCGAGTTCCTTGTCCATCCGCAGCATCAGGAAGGGGTAGGGAACCATCGCGAGCAGGACGGTGGAGACGCTGACGACGACCGGAAGCCCCCACACATGTCGGGTCAATACACCAGCCACAATGGCTGGCGCCAGGAAGGAAAGGTGCAGGGCGATATGGCGCAACACAGGAACCACGCTGGCTCCGGCGGCCTTGAGCAAGTGCGATAGGCGCCACAAGATCGCCAGCGACGATGTGACGCTGTAGAGCAGGAGCGTAGACTTGACGTCGCCCCAGACCAGCGCACCGACGACAATCGTTCCGACGAACGCGAGGAACAGCAGCACCTCGCTGATCAGGTTGAAGCGGTGCAGCTCCAGAACCGGGAAGAGGACGGTGATGGGCGAAGAGAAGAACATCGCGAAGACCTGCGGCGCCAGCAGCATCGTGTAAGAGCCGGCCTCGGCCCATTTCGCCCCGAAGACGACCTCGAAGACCAGAGGACCGATCAGCGCGATGGCCACGATAGGCATCAACCCGACCGCGACCAAGCGCTTGCACACGGACAGGACCAAAGGTCCCAGGTCGCCCCCCTCGGACCGCGATGCGGCAGCCCGCTCGAACAGCACCTCGCTGATCGCCCCCGCGACAAACGTGCCGGGAATGTAGAGAAGCCGACGCGACAGTGCGTAGTAGCCCGCCACCGCCGGACCGAAGTAGCCGGCCAAGACAAGACCGGGCGCCTCACGCCCCAGGATGTCGAGCAGCGAGGCCACCGTGTTCAAGCGCGGAAACCCGCGATAGCGGATGGCAACCGCCCGGAGCCGCTGCCAAGTGCAGTTGCGCACGATGAAGCGGAGGTCTGTGGACCAGCCCAGCGCGAGCATCAAGAGTGGCGCCAAAAGGAAGCCGCTGAAGACACGTGCATAGATCAGGTGAATGCCCAATCCCAGCCCTGCCGCGCCGGTTGCGAGCGTGCCCATCGTGTTCGCCAACGAAGACGTGATGCGAACGCCGGTCAATCGATCGAAATTGCGCAGCCGTTGGTTCCATGCGGTCAGCGGCAGCGCTGCGACCATCAGGAACTGGCCCAACGGAATGATCCACGCGTCGGCATAGAGGGAGTCTGCGTGCATCGTCGCAAGCAGCGGGCGGCCCCCGAACCAGCACACCACGCCGACCAACACGGTCATCGCCACGGCGATGAGGCCGCTCAAGCCGACCAGGCTCGCCGCGTCCTCGTCTTCTCGAGGCAACAGGATGGCCGCGTCGTACCGCAGGCAGCCCACCATCGCGGCAATGCCCGTGATCGACCCGAAGATCCCTGCGATACCAAAGGCTTCCGGCGAAAACAGACGAGAGACTAGCGGTGTCGAGACGACGCCGATGACCTGAACGGCCAACGCCGCGGTGCCGACGGAGGCCGCGTGGCGCATGAAGCCACCTGCGGCCCGCTCCATCCGCGCGGACGGCGGAATGGCCGCGTCGCTTGGAAGCGCATCGGCAGGCAAGTCCGGCTCGGCAGCGGTGGTTCCACGGTCTTCGCTCACGCTCTTCTCGACTCCTGCACCAGAACACGTGCCAACATTCGCCAGGCGGCGAGCGCCATGACGATGCGAACGCCCGCAGCGTCCGCAAAAAAGCGAGTCCGGACCTTGCCCCTAGTGGGACCCGGGGTCAAGTCCGACCCATCATCTGCCGTGACGGTCGTTCGCCCGGGCAAGTAGTCCGGCATCGGCCCGGAGGAATGGCCGGGACCTACTGCCGCACCGTGTTGCCCCCGACACACGCAGGGTGCAGAAGCTCTGGCCGGAACTCGAAGTGCATGGTGTCGTAGTGGTACCAGCGCCCACCCCAGACGAAGCCGTGCTTCTCGAACACCCGCACGACCTCGATGGGCATCCGGTTGCGGAATGCGAGCTTGCCTTGGGCATCCGGCGCGTGCCACTGCCAGTAGTCGCTGACGGGGACCCCCACGTCGATGGCCATCGCGTACGCGTGCGCGCTGCGCCGCGTGGTGCCGCGGATGGTGCGCCAGACCAGCGTACCCTCGGTCTGGAAGGCCGGTGCGGCCACCTTGCCCGGCAGCGTGCGCAGCTCGTCTCGCACCGCCGCAAGACGCTGGTCGATGCCGAAGCGAGTGGTGACGCGCAGGATCTTGCCGTCCAGCCAGGTCAATCGCGTCGTGTGCGCCAGAACTTCCGCCTTGGTGTTGCCGTACAGCTTGGCAAAGAAGGCTTCGTTGCGGATCCGTCCCGGCTCCTGGTCCACCGCAGGCGGCGTCGCGGGGACGAACGGCGTGTAGGTCTGCCGCATCTGGTCCGCCAGATCGCCGTTGGCCAGACGCTCGGCGTGGGTGGTCCGCTCCGGGCCGGTGCGATACGGCATCCGCGTCCCGTCGCACCACACCAGCTCCGTCGCCGTGGCGCTGCACAGCGCGCCCGGATAGCTCTCGACCAGACACTTGAGCTGCGGTGGCACGTCGGGCAGCGTCGCGATGGGCAACAGGGCGAGCAGCAGCAGCAGGACGGTCATCGTCGGCTACCTCGCCCGCTTCGCGACCGGGGCCGGGAACCGCCGCACATCGGCGCGCTGGAATGCCGGCCACTCCGGCGTCTGCAGGCCCAGCGAACCGTCGATGGCGGTGGCGCGGTACCACGGGGAAAGGCCAGCATCCAGAGGATTCCTGAGCACTTGGAACTGCTGCGCCGGCATGTAGCTCTGGCCGATCAGCACGACGCGATGCCCTTGGGCGTCCTCGGCGGCATCCAGAACCAGCACGGCGTGGCCCGGCGACCCTCCGCGCACCAGCACGTCGCCCGGCTGCAGCACCGCGTCGGCGGGCGGCTTGGGAATGCGCTTGGACACCGACAGCGTGCCGGCGTAGATGAACACGCCCCGCAGATAGCGGGCAAAGGCCGCGCGATCGCCCCCATGCCACTGCAGGAACTTGCCGTCGGTGCGGTGAAAGCCGATCTCCGTCTTGCGGCCGGCCGCCCACAGGTGCTCAGCGCGCAACCGGATCACGGCGTCCGCACACTGCTGCAGGTCCTGCTTGCCCACGTCCAGGTCCACGACGGCCACATGCGCCAGCTGGTTGACCTTCAGGCGCCCGTCGTACAGGTGCACCAAAGTCCCCGCGGGCAGCAGTGGCAGACCGCGCAGCCACGCGCCGAACCCTTGACTGTCCAAGGCGATCCGCTTGTAGCCCGCCGGGGGTGCCAGCGCCGACTCGACCGTGCGTGTTGGCTTGGCGCCAACCAGCCAGGGGTAGTCGGCCGCAGTCCCCGCCGCCGGGGTCGCCAGCAGGACCAGTACCATCGCGCGAATCGCCCAAATCGCCGCGCCCATGTTCCCCCGCATCCCGCTCGTCAGCCAAGGCATCCTGTGGCGTTTATCCTCCGGACGGGACGCGGTCAACGGCTTGCGACGCCGACGCCGGGCGAAGTCATGGGGCGGTTGAAGCCTGACTTGACCACGGCTTTTTGAATATCATGTTTTCATTGCTGTTTTGAGCAGTGTGTAGTGCAAACAGCGCTTACCGTCCGACGTTGTGGAGTCTTTCGCCGACCCTCCTCTGGTCGAGTGCCCAGCTCACGTCAAGAGCCTTGGCCAAGCCGAGGGCCGCCGCGCCCGGCGTGGTGACCACGAAGGCGCGTTGCTTGGTCTGGGTCAGCATGAGCTCGTTGAGTTCCACCTGGCGCAGGGTGGCGAGTGCTCGCTGTGCGGTCTGCGCCTGCCCGGCGGAGGCGAGCCGTTGTTCCAGCAGGCGCTCGATTGCCAGCGCCAGCACGCACAGCGTCACATGCGCGCGCACCTTGTCGTCGGCGCTGTGCCTTAGCGGCCGCAGTTCCAGCACCGACTTGATCTCGCGAAAGTCACGTTCGATCAGCGCCTTGGAGCGGTATAGCCGGACCAGTTCCTCGCCAGTCCGGTCCAACCCGGGCGCCGCAGCAATGACCAGCAGGCCATCGCAGCCGCGCTGCTTCGCCCATGCCGTCGCGTTGAGTTCGAGGCCGACCTCAGCCGCTTTGCCTGGTTGAGCCGGCTGTAGTCGCACCCGGTACATGTCCGCCAGCCTGTGCTCCGCCAGAAGGGCCGCCGCCTGCGCCTGCAGTTCTTCGGTCGAGGCGCCGGCAGTCGCGGCCGCCTGCACCTTGCGGATCGCCGCGTGCACCTTGCCGGCCTTGGCCTTCGCATGCCGTGACTTCTGCTGCCAGATCAGTGGATTGAACGCCACGACGACCCGCACGCACGGGGTCTCGACCGGCTTGCGTTTGCCGCAAGACGACAGCTTGCCGACCGCCGGTGCGACGGCCAGTTCCTGCGCAAAGGCCGCACGTTGCTCTTCGCACGTGCTCTGTTTCGCGATGCGCACCAAGGCGATCAGGCTGAGCCGATCCGCGTTTCCCGCCTCGATCTCGGCTTGAAGGTCGACAGGCAAGTCCAGCACGCGCATGCGCTGCAGCAGTCCGGTGTGCTTGAGCCCCAATCCGCGCGCCAGCGCCGTCTTGCTCCGAACGGTCCCTGCGTCGATCTGCTCTTGCCATGCACGGGCTTGCAGCAGCACCTGGCGGGCGCGGTCGGTGGCCTGCGACAGATCCGGGTTGAGCGCCTCGGGCTCGTCAGCCAGCGCGAAGTTGGCCTCCACACGTTCGGCACTGCCACGACGTACCAGCCCAAGGTCTCGAATGAACAGGTCTTCCGCGATGCGCACCATGCCCCATTGCTCGGCGATCCGCTCGGCGCGTGCGATGGCATCGGCGGCGTCGGGATCGATGGCCGCCAGCAACTCGCCCGGAAACTCGACGCTGTAGGCTCCATGCTCGGCAGCACACATGGCCGTCACGAATTGCAGGCCCATCTTCCTCATCGCAAGGAAATCACTGGTGTTGCCCACAGCCCGGTCGAGCATCAGTGGCACCGAGCCCAGCCACCCCTGGCTGCCCATTTTGGTCAACAGCCCCAGCATGGCCACGCCGTCGTCGATGTTGCCTTCGTGCACGCTGAAACGCAGCGGCAGGCCTCGCTGGTCGCACAGCAGCACGATGTTGATCTTCTTGCGTAGCATGCCCTCCTTGGTCTTGCCGGTAATCGCGAACGACGGACCGTCCCCGAAGAACCACGTGTCGGTCACGTCCATGAACAACGCCACCAGCGGACCGTGGGGCTGGGACAGGCAGAACTCCCCCATGGCGGCCTGCAGTTCGGTGTCGGCCAGATCGAGCCGGCTCATCACCCGATGGATGCGCGAGTTGTTGAGGCTGGCCGGAGCAATGTCGAGCAATTCCGGCAAGGCAGTACTGGCAAACCACTGGACCGCTGCGAGTTTGGAGTCCGGCGCCACGCAGCGCTGCAACACCAGCGCGGTGATCACATCGACCGCAGCCACCGCGTCGGCGTGATTCCCCAGCGCCGCCTGGACCACTTCGCGCAGACCCGACGACCGAAACACCTCCAGCGCCGCGACCACGTCGAGCCAAGCGCGATTAGCCACCACTTCGGGCACGGCCGCGCCGAGGTCGCCCTGGGCCAGAGCGACGACCTGTGCGCCGACCTTATTGGCATCAAAGGCGATTTTGAGGTTCTGTGCCTGGACGTCGGACACCCTGCCCAAGCTGGCGAGGACATGATGCACCGGGTGCTCGTGGCCCTCGCGTCGGACGCTCTCGACCAACTGCGCGTACTGATAGGTCTTTCCTGACCGGGTCACGCGGGAGAGGCGGATGAACATGGCAGCATCGTGACTACCGGACCATACCGGCACTTCGATGTATGTAGCTTCAATTCAACCCGCGGTCAAGCCCGTGCCAGTTGTTACTACATTTGAAATCTGGTTGAGGAAATTCAGTTGGTTACGCAGGCGGCGATCAACTTGAG
>CAJBNH010000181.1 GCA_903955385.1 uncultured Myxococcales bacterium
CCGCGGCCCCCGCGCTCAACCCCCCCGACGCAGACCCAAGCGCGTGCCCAGCCGGTGCAGGTTGCCGCGGTCCATGCCAAGGCGGCGCGCGGCTTCGGCCCAGTTGCCGTGGGTGGCGTCCAGCATTTGCTCCAGCACGCGCCGCTGAAAGGCCTCTGTGACGTCGTGCAACGACTGGCCTGGCGCGAGCAAGGTCGCCGGCGCGGGCGGTGGCAGCTCGCCGGTCCTCGGCCCGGTGTTCGCACCGGGCAGATCCAGGTCCGCGACGTCGATGGTCACCGCGGCGTGGCGCCGACCGCCCGATGCCCTGAGTGCGGCCCGCAGAAGCACGTGTTGCAGCTCGCGCACATTGCCCGGCCAATCGCAGGTGCCGAGCGCGCTGCGTGCCGCCGATGTCAGCCGCACCGGTCCCAGGCCCAGGCGCAAGCGGGCGGCATCCAGAAAATGGCCGGCCAGCATGTCGACGTCCTCTGGGTGTTCGCGCAAGGGCGGCACGTGCAGCGGATAGACGGCCAGGCGATGGTACAAGTCGGCTCGAAAGCGGCCCGCGCGCACCTCCTCGACCAGGTCGCGGTTGGTCGCCGCCAGAACGCGCACGTCGACGCGCAGCGGCCGATCCGAGCCGACGCGCTGGATCTCGCCGAACTGCAGGGCGCGCAGGAGCTTGGGCTGAAGGGAAAGCGGCAATTCGCCGATCTCGTCGAGCAGCAGCGTGCCGCCGTCTGCCACCTCGAACTTGCCCGGCCGAGCCTCGTTGGCACCCGTGAAGGCGCCTCGGACGTGACCGAACAACTCGCTCTCGGCGATCGACTCGGGCAGGGCGGCGCAATTGATGTGGATCAGAGCCTTCTGGCTCCGGGTCGACTGGCCGTGGATGGCACGCGCCACGACCTCCTTGCCCACGCCCGTCTCGCCGGTGATCAGCACGGTCAGGTCCGACCCCGCGAGCAGCGCGATCTCGTCGCGCACGTGGTGTGCCGTCGGGCCACGGCCCAGAAACTCGCCGCCCTCGCGCTGCTGGGCCTCGCGCTGCAACTGAGCCGCCACGAGTCCGCGCCGGGTGGCCAGGTGTTCGATGGCTTCGATCAGCCCGGCCGTACGCATCGCCGCACCGGCCAAGGCCGCGAAGAGCGAGAGGTCCTCGTCGGCGACGCGGTCGAACGCGCGCGGGTCCAGGGCATCGACCGTCAGGGCGCCGACGATTCGGCCGTCGACCCGCAGCGCGCAGCCCATGCAGGCGTGTACGCGCTCCAGGCAGTCCGCGCCGGCCGCCATCAGGCCGTCGAACGGGTCGGGCAAGGCCGCGTCGGAGAACCGCACCGGACCGTGCGCCGAAAGGATGCGGTCCAGCCGCGGGTGGTCGGCCGGCACGAACCGGCGGCCCAGCACGTCGGGCACGAGTCCCGAGCTGGCGACGGGCACCAGCACGCCCGCGTCGAGGCGCAAAAGTGCGGTCGCGTCGCAGGGTACGACCCGGTGGACGGCGGCGACGACTCGGTCGTACCGGTCGGGCGCGGCAAGGTGGGCACAGAGGTCGGTGGCGATGTCGACGAGCAAACCCATGCGGGCGATGTACGCCTGACATCGCGTGTTGTCCATCGAACAACGACAACACGTTGTCGATTCGACCACATGCACGAATCTCCCCCATCATTCCAATGAGATCAGCGGTTGGCACGCCCCTTGCTCTCGTCCATGGCGTCGCGCGCACGTTTCGGACCACGGTGGACCCGCGCGCGACAACGGTCCGCCCGAAAAGGAACGAACCCCATGCAAGTCCATCCCCTGACCCCCACCTCGACCATCGGCGGCATCGCCGCGGCGCATCCCAAGTCCGTCAAAGTCTTTCAGAAACTCGGCATCGACTTCTGCTGCGGCGGCAAGCGCACGCTCGACGAGGTTTGCGCGTCGTCCAACCTGGCGGTCGACGACGTGCTCGCCCGCATCGCGTCGGCCGAACAGTCGCCCGAGACCCAAAGCTGGGACCAGGCGCCGCTGAACGACTTGATCGACCACATTCTGGCGCGCCACCACGAGCCGCTCTGCGAAGAGCTGCCGCGGATCGAGGGCATGGCGCGCAGGGTGCTCGCGGTGCACGGACCGAAGGACCCCGAGGGGCTGCAAGCTATGGTCGACACCTTTCTCG
>CAJBNH010000182.1 GCA_903955385.1 uncultured Myxococcales bacterium
CGGGGGCGGGTCGCCGCACCGGCTGGGTCTGTCCGAGACGCTGCTGTATTTCGACAAGCACATGGAATTCTGCGGCGGCCTGCAAGGGTTCATCGAGCGACTGCCCGACATCCGGCGGCAGGTGCCCGAGAAGAAGATCGTGGCCGAGGCCCAGACGGTCGACGAGGCCCTGCTGCTGGCCGCGGCCGGGGTCGACGCCGTTCAGATCGACAAGGCGACGCCGGCCGAGATTGCCGACGCGGTGCGACGCATCCGGGCCATCGCGCCCCACATCACGCTGTTGGCCACCGGGGGCGTCAATGCGACCAATGCTGCCGAGTACGCGGCCACCGGCGTCGACGTGCTGCTGACGTCGTCGGTGTACGCGGGTCCGCCGGCCGACATCGCTGCCGATCTCGCTCCGCTGTGAACTCCCACAGGGCGGCGTCCCGCGTCCGCTTTCCAAGGGGTTTGACATGAATGACGAACGCTTTCGACTCGGTGACGAGGCGGGACAGGCCCTGAGTGAGCGCCGGGCGGTCGTAGCGGTCGAGACCGTCGTGCTGACCCACGGTCTGCCCCAGCATGTGCGCCTCGACACGGCCGCCCGGATGGACGCGGCAATCCGGACTGCGGGCGCAGTGCCGGCCTTCGTCGGGCTGATTCGCGGCGTGCTGTGCGTCGGCGTGAAGCCAGAGGCGCTGTTTGCGGCGTGCGGCGCGAACGCTCTGAAGGCCTCTTTGTCCACCCTGGCCATCGGCGTGGCGCAGGTGCGTTCGGGGGGCACCACCGTGGCTGGGACCCTGGCCGCTGCGGCATTGGCGCGTATCCCGGTTGCGGTCGCTGGAGGCATCGGGGGGCTGCACCGCGGCTGGCAGCAGGATCTGGACGTGTCGGGCGACCTGACGGCACTGGCGCGCCATCCCGTCGCACTGGTCTGCTCGGGTCCCAAGGCGCTGCTGGACGTGCCGGCCACGATGGAGGCGCTGGAGGGCCTGGGCGTTCCGGTGATCGGTCTCGGGGTCGATCGGGCGCCCGTTTTCTACCACAACCGGTCGACGGTGCCCGTCGAGCGAATCGCCTCGGCGCGTCAGGCCGCGGAAATTGCCGCGGCTCACTTTGACTTGCTTGCGGGCAGCGGTGGCGTGCTGGTCCTGAATCCGGTGCCTGAAGGCTCAGCCTTGGACGCTGACCAAGTCGAGGCGGCCGTTGCCTCTGCGTTGCGCGAGGCGCACGGCGCACACGTCACCGGTCCCGCCGTGACGCCCCTGCTGCAGGCCGCGATCTTGCGGGCGACCGGCGGAGCCAGTGCGATGCAGAATCAGGCGATGCTGGTCGCAAATGCAGAACTCGCTGGGCACCTTGCGGTCGAGCTGTCGCTGCTGCGAGCGCGCACCCAGAAGTGACGGCTCCGGCACCCTCCCGCCGCGAGCTCACATCCCCGGAATCCGCGGCACCTGGTCGAGCTTGCTCGCCTTGAAATACGCGCCCCAGCCCTTCTTCATCCAGTGGCCGACCACGGGCAG
>CAJBNH010000183.1 GCA_903955385.1 uncultured Myxococcales bacterium
GCGATGTCCTGCATCACCTCGACCGACTGGTTGTACCGCTCCTTGTCGTGGATCTTCTGGTCCTGCCAGCGCGAGAACGGGTGGGTCGAGGCCGCGCCGATGCGGACGCCCACGCGCTCGGCGATGCGGGCGGCCTTCAGGCGGTTCGAGATGATGTCGCGGCGCACTTCCTGAATGTTCTTGCAGATGCCGGTCGTGACCTCGACCACCGACTGGTGCAGCTCGGGCTGCAGCTCGACGTCGTCCAGCTCTGTGGTGGCTTCCAGCAACTGGGTGATGAAGCTGCGCAATTCCCGGGTGTGCGGGTCGATGATCTGGAATTCCTCTTCGACACCCATCGTGAACTGATTCTCGGCCATCTGTTTTCGTTCCCCCCGGTGCAGCCTGCGTCTGGTCCACATGGTCTGGACGGTCCACCCGCGACCCGTCCCGCCCGGCTGCCGACGCAAGGTGCTCAGGGTAGCCGCGGGCCTTCGGCTAGGCAAGGTTTCCGGGAGGTTCCGGGTCACGCCAAGCGCACGCCGTGGTCGGTCAGAAAGGTGCGCACGGCCGCCACATCGCCCGTGTGCAGGTGGCTGCGCAGCCCCATCCCGCGTGCGGCGGCGACGTTGTCCGGGCGGTCGTCGATGAACAGGGCGTCGGTGGCGGGCAGGCCGACCCGCTCCAGAGCCGACCGAAAATACTCGGGATCCGGCTTGGCCAGTCGCAGTTCGTACGACAGACAAAGCCCGGTCAGCCGCGACAGCACCGGCGTGCGCTCGTGCAAGTATGCGAAGTGCAAGGGATCCGTGTTCGACAGCAGCCAGGCTGGATGGCCGGCGTCCAGAACCTCGTGTGCCAGCGACTGCATCTCGGGCCACGGGTCAAAGATGTCGCACCATGCCTCGCTGCACGCCTGAAGTCCTTGCGGCGTCTCGGGTTGTCCCACCGCGCGCGCCAGACCACGCACGAAGTCCTGGGGGGTGACCTGCCCGGCGTTGTAGGCAAGCGCGTGCTCGCCCAGAAATGTGCGGGCCGCGTCGATGGCCAGATCCGGGTCGACCGCCAGCCGCCGCAGCGTCGCCGCCCCTCGGTCAAAGCGCAGGTGGACCAACACGTCGCCCAAGTCGAACAGGACGGCGGGAAGGTGGGACCGGACCATCGGGGAGCTCCTGAACGAGACGCTGGCACGGGACCGCGCATCAGCCTTGCGGAATCAGCACTTCGAACCGGGTGCCCTTGCCGGGCACGCTGGTCACCGACGCCGAACCGCCATGCGCGGTGACGATGCCGTGCACGACGGCCAGACCCAGCCCCGTGCCCTGTCCGACGTCCTTGGTGGTGAAGAACGGCAGGAAGACCTGCTTCTGCACGGCCTCAGACATGCCGGCGCCATCGTCCTCGACCACAAGCCGCACGGCACCTTCCGCCGTTTCGAGCGTGACGCGAATCTCACTGCCCGGCGCACTGGCCTGAATCGCGTTGACGACCAGATTCAGCACCACCTGCCGCAGCTGCCCCGCGTCCGCGTGCACGCTGGGCGCGGCCGCCAGACGCGACACCACACGCACTGCGGCCTGTTGCAGGCGAGGCTCGGCAAGGTCCAGGGCTCCCTGCACCACCCAGGCAAGGTCGACCCGGGCCTTGGTCGGCGCGGTTTGCCGCGAAAACACCATCAGCTGCCGGATGATCTCGCGGGCGTGCAGGGCGGCTGCCTCGATCTTGGCCAGATCCCGGGCGGTTGCGGGCGG
Organism: uncultured Myxococcales bacterium; assembly: GCA_903955385.1. GTDB lineage: Bacteria > Myxococcota_A > UBA9042 > UBA9042 > UBA9042 > CAJBNH01. Next base: position 1,731 of record CAJBNH010000183.1, read on the forward strand.
CAGCTCAGGCGTCTTGGCGGCAAGCTGGGCAAATCCCAGAATCGCGCCCAGCGGCTCGTTCAGCTCGTGCGCCGTTCCCGCGGCCAACGTGCCGATGGTGGCCAGACGGTCGGCCAGGCGCAACTGCTCTTGAAGACCCGACTTTTCGTCTTGGGCAAGGCTCCACGCCTGCGCCATCTGCCCCAGCTCGTCGCGCGGGTGCACCAGCGGCGAAGACTCTCCCGGCCGAGGCGGCGACTGCAGGGGAGCGACAGCACTGCGCACCGACAGATAGATGGCCAGAAACAGGTAGATCAGCAGGGCCGCGAACGCCGCCGCAGCGGCCAGACCTTGGGTGCGCACCGACTGATGGCGCTCCAGACGCGCCCGTACCAGTCCGTCCAGCTCGGGTGCGATGGCGGCCTCCAGCGTCGCGAGCCGTTGCAGCGCCAGTGCGGCGGCATCGACCAGCGCCTGTCGGTCGACCGGACTGCCCTTGCGTGAAGCGTCTAGCGTGCGCTGCAGCTGCAGCGCGTGGCGCCCGACGGCCAGTTGCACCGCGGCCAAGGGCGCGGCAAGTGCTGACCCCAGCGTGCGGCTGCGGCCAAAGCGCGGCGTCTCGCGGATGGCGGTGGCCAAGTCCACTTGGGCCAGATCGGTGACGGCAAGCCAAGCCAGCCGCGCGTCGGCCGCCAGCGCCAGGGTTTGCGCGTCGCCCGCTCCTCCGGCGTTCACCAGCGCCAGCGCCGTCGCGCGGCTGACGGTCTCGGACAGCTCGGGCAGCCGCAGCACCAGGGCGTGCATCAACCAGTAGCTGTCGAGATCCGGATCGAGGATGAGATTCGAGTAGTTGCCGGCCTGATGGACGATCAGTTCCAGCACTTTGGCGCTGACCCTTGCGTGCGCCGCGTCGCGACGACCATCGCCGTCTGCCGGTGCACGTCCCAGCGCCCGCCACGCAAGCTCGGTCGCCTGCCAGGTCGCCGTGGTCGCAAGCGTCGCACCATACGCCGCATCGACTTGCCCCACGGCTGCTGCTGCCGCATCTGCCCGTCGTGCGGCGCGGTCCAGCGCGGGTCCCGCGTCGACCAGGCCCGCACGCGCTGCGGCCTCCAGCACGCGATGCTCCTGCACGGCGTGCAGGAACCGGCCAACTTGCGCCAGGTAGGCGATGCCCATCCGCTCGCGGGCGTTGAAGGCGATGCGCTCGGCGGCGGCGGAGTGCTGCAGCCATCCGACCACTGCCAGCGGACCCGACAGCAGCACGCCAATCAGGATGAATTTACGGGCAAAAGTCAGCCGATCCAGCACGGCGATCGCGGGCAGGAACGGCCAGCGCAGGACCCGTCGCCACTTGGGCGAGTCGGCACCGCGGGGGCCAGCCGCCGTGCTCACGGGTCCTCCGCCTCGAGGCCGAAGGTCAGGGCCGCCCGCTTCATCTTTTCGCGCAGGGTCTTGCGGTCGATGCCCAGGATCTCTGCCGCGCGGGAGCGGTTGCCCTCGACGGCCGTCAGCACCCGCTGGATGTGGGCGCGCTCGACGTCCTCCAGTGTCTGCAGCTGCGGCTCGCGTAGGGCTGAAAACCGCATCAACGCAGGCAGATCGGTGACGTCCGGATCCTCCGACCCGGCGGCCAGCCGCTCGACCACGCTCTGCAGCTCGGCGACGTTGCCGGGCCATGAGTAGGCGCGCAGGGCTTGAAGCGCCTGATCCGAGATGCGAGCGACGGGTCGGCCGGTGCGGGCAGCGGTGCGCTCAGCGAAGTGCCTGACCAGCAACGCGATATCGTGACCTCGCTCGCGCAGAGGCGGCAGGTGGATCTCGCCCGCCGACAGCACGTGCATCAGGTCTTCGCGGAAAGTCCCGCGCCGCACAAGCACGCGCAGGGGGCCGGTGGCCGACGCCGTCAACCGTGGACCCGGCAGCCGACCATCCTGCAACCGTTGCACCAACGCGATCTGCACGTCGGGGGAAGCCACATCCAGCCCTTCGAGGTACAGCGTGCCGTGCAACGCCGCTCCCCACAGGCCCTGCGGCGCGCTGCCCGTTGCCTCCGAAGCGCCGAACAGCTCGGCCAGCGCCTGTTCTGGGGGAATTGACCCCAGGTGGACCGGTACAAAAGGCCCCGATCCACGCGGTCCCGAGTAGTGCAGGGTGCGCGCGGCCAGCTCTCTGCCGGTGCCCACCTCGCCCACCAACAAGACCGGGCTGTCGACCCCAGCGGCGGTCCGAATCGCTCGCAGCACGCGCCGCATCGCCTCGCACTCGCCGACCAGACCCAGCTTCAAGGGCTGCTCGGTGCGCTGCAACGCCCTGCGCGCGCTCAGCTTGTCGAAGGCACCTCGGATGGCCCGCAGCAGCTCGACGTCGGTGAACGGCTTGGGCAGGAAGTCCTCTGCCCCCAGCTTGATGGCCAGGACGGCCCCCTCCACCGACGGATACCCGGTGATCATCAGGGGCATGGTGTCCGGCAGGTTCTCGCGCACGTGACGTACGAGCTCCATGCCGCTGACGCCGGGCATTTTCAGGTCGGTGACGACGACGTCGATCGCGCGCGCCTCAAGGATGCCCAGCGCCGTCGGCACGTCTCGGGCCGCAACTACCTCATAGCCCTCAGCTTCGAGGTTGCGGGTCAGCACCTCGCGCGTGTCTGCCGCGTCGTCGACGATCAGGATGCTGTCGCGGCGGGGGACCATGAGACTCCGGAAGGGAGGAGGCGTGGCGCGGGGGATGACCCGACGAACGTAACCACGCGGATCCTGCCGGGTCAAGCGGCTGTCGGTGCGAGCGGACGAGCGATCACAGGTTCAGATCCAGCTGCACCGTGAAGGTATCGTCGCCGGCCACTGCGGCGTTGAGGTAGTGGTCATAGCCCACCAGCACCGCGATGTCGGGCGTGAATGCCCACGACAGACCGCCGTTGAGCGCCGCAAGGCCGGATTGCCCGCCCTGGAAGTCCACGGACGCCCAAAGCTTTTCGTGGATCTCGGTCAGCGTGCGGTCCCAGGACAGCAGCAGCCCGTGATTCGCCGCCTTGCCGTTCTCGTCGACCAGGAGGTCCGGGTTGCCGTAGAAGTAGCCGGCCGAAAGGCGACCGACGACCGGCAGGTTGCGCGCGACCACGGCATACCCGACGTTCTGGTCCGTCGCACCCGGGTCGATGCCCGCGTTGAAGATGCCGACCGCCAGGGCGGGCGAGAAGTGGAACAGCGAATCCTCGGGCGTGCCGATCTTCGCGTGCAGATACAGGGGCTTGTCGTCCAGCGGCCGAATCCCCAGCAGCGTCAGGTCAAAGCCCACCTCTGCTTGCACCGCGGTCCAAGGCAGCACGCCGACGGTCGGCCCAAGCATCAGCACGGTGGGCTTGTTGGGCCTGGCAAACACGTCGTCGTTGAGGTGCACGACGCCGAACTTCTGAACATCCGTAGACGGAATCCAGATCTGCGTCGACGGGGTGGCAAACGCGGGTGCGGCGACCGCCAGCCAAGACAGGCAGACGAGGCCAAGAAACCGGGCGCGGGTGGCCATGGGGTCCTCCACGGGGGGCGAATGGGGGGAAAGAGACGAACGGCCGACAGACGTCAGGCGCCGATGTCGTACGCGTTCTCGCCGTGCAGCTCGGTGTCGAGGCCATGCTCTTCTGCCTCTTCCGGCACCCGAACGGGCGTGATCCAGTTGATCACCTTGAGCAACAGCATGGTGACGATGAACGAGTACACCGCGGTGATGGCCACGCCGGCGCACTGCACCAGGAACTGGTGGGTATCGCCCTCGACCAGGCTGCTGATGCCGTTGACCGACTTGACGGCAAACACGCCAACCAGGATGGTGCCGAGGATGCCGCCCACGCCGTGCACGCCCCAGACGTCCAGCGCGTCGTCCCAGCCTTTGCGGATGCGGTATTGCACGGCGATGTAGCAGACGATTCCCGACAGCAGGCCGATGATGGCCGCAGCCCACGGGCGCACGTACCCGGCGGCGGGGGTGATGGTGGCAAGGCCGGCGACGGCTCCGGTCAGGGCGCCGGTCATCGACGGCTTCTTCTCGCGCTTCCAGGCGATGACCAGCCACGTCAGCATGGCGATCGAGCCGGCGATGTCGGTGTTGACAAAGGCGGTGGCGGCGATGCCGTTGGCCGCAAGCGCGCTGCCGCCGTTGAAGCCGAACCAGCCGAACCACAGCAGGCCGGTGCCCAGCGCGACGAATGCGATGTTGTGCGGTGCGGTGCTCTCGCCGGACTTGATGCGGCGGCGGCCGACAAAGATGACGGACGACAACGCCGCGACGCCCGCACTGACGTGCACGACGATGCCGCCCGCGAAGTCGACCAAGCCCCACTGCGCCAGGAAGCCGCCGCCCCAGATCCAGTGCGCAAAGGGCACATAGATCAGCAGGCTCCAGCCGACCAGGAACAGCAGGTAGGCCTTGAACGTCACGCGGTCGGCAAACGCGCCGGTGATCAGGGCGGGCGTGATGATCGCGAACATCTCTTGATAGCCGAAGAACACGAGGTACGGGATGGTCGGTCCGTACGTCGGGTGCGGCTCCATGCCCACGCCCCGCAGGCCAAAGTGGTCCAGATTGCCGATGATGCCGATGCCGCCGACGTCGGGCCCGAAAGCGAGGCTGAAGCCGCCGAGCACCCAGATCGCGGTGACGACACCCATCGCGATGAAGCTCTGCATCATGATCGTCAGCACGTTCTTGCGCCGGACGAGGCCGCCGTAGAAGAAGGCGAGTCCTGGCGTCATCAGGCAGACCAGGGCGCCGCTGAGCAACACGAACGCGGTGTCGCCGGCATTGATGGTGGTCATGGAGTTCCTCGAGGTGGGGGGCGGGGAAAACGCGGGGAATGGGGCGAAATACCCCGTCCACGTGGGGCGAAATACCCCAATTGGAAGGAGTGGTCAAGGCCATCGCCTCCATGGGCGCACGTTCCCCCTCACGCATCCGCGCCAACAACCGCGACGGACCGACAGGCGTCGGCCTGCGGAATGGTGAAAGGGACATCTGGTGTGTCGAAAAGGGGGAGACGGGCACGGCCGCCTCAGGTCGCTACGGCCGACCCGGGTCGCCCAGCACGATGTAGCCTGCGAACTTCACCAGCAGCTCCAGCCGCTGTCCGGCTGCGCGCACCTGCTGAATCGCCAGCTCGCGGGTGTCGACGCGGATCCTCAGCGGCTGCCCGGCCAGCTTTTGGCCCGAGGCGAACCCCTCGATCGCGTTGCGCGCCTGCGCCTCGATGTCGGTGCGCGGCACCCGGGCCTTGCCCGCCACCAGCTCAGTCATGCGCTCTCGCTGCCACGCTGCAGCAAGACCCGTCACGGTGTCGGCGGTGGCCAGGTCCAACTGCACGTCGCGCAAGCCAATGTCCTGCTCGGTCACGTCGGGGATGCCCCACACAGCCACCTCTCCGTCGATCTGCCGCTTGAACGGAATCAGCAGAAACGAGTCGCGCACCTCGCCCTGCACCGCCACCCGCGCCAGCAGCCGACCGTCGGCAGAGTCCAGCCGCAGGCCGCGGATCGCCAGCTCGCCGTTGCTCATGCGAATCGGGCCCTTGGCCTGCAGCGCGCGCAACAGGTCGTCGTGCACGGAGGCCAGCGACACCGCCACGGGCAGCACCAGCACGGTTTGGGGATGGGCCAGATCGTCAACCACCGTCCGCGGCAACCGCCCGGTCGTCGCCACCTCTGCGCTGCAGGGGCGCTCGAGCGTCGGTCGCGCCGCGATGCTGGCGGCCAAGCGCAGACCCGACGAGGTCACAACGGGTTGCGCCAGACGCATCGACTCGGGGCGCAGGCGCAGACACGCACCGCCAGACAGCGCCATCGGTTTCGTCAGCGCGCCGGCCAGCGGCTCGACCAGGTCGCCTGCGGGGACGGCCAGACGGCTCAGGTGGTCGGCCAGCTGCTCGCCGGTCACATGTTGCAGCTGCTCAGCCAAGGCATTGTACAGAACCTGCGTCGATCCGCTGACTTCCAGCCCGCCCAGCGACACGCGCACCACGGGGTCCTGCAGCTTCACGCTGCCGTTGGCGTCCAGACGGGGCAGGGCGCACACCTCGACGGCGGCCTCGACCGCGCGCTCCAGCCGCGTCACCGCGACCAGCGTACCCTGACCTCGAAACGGCGCCTTGAAGCACAGCAGACCGTTCTCGGCCCGGACGGCGACCGGGCCGGACTTGCCGACCTCGACCGACCACTCGGCGAACGCCACCCGCCCCCCGCGCTTGACGGGCGACAGCAGCGCTTGGTCGGCCAGCGCGGCAAGGGTCGTGAACGGAAGCTGAGCCACTGCGGCGATGTACGAGACCTCACCGGCAGGCTGCACCGGGCGGTCGTCGACCGGGTCGGCCTCGGGCGCGCGCAGGTGCAGTGCGCACGCGGGCAGCACGGCGGTCAGCAGGACGAGCGACAGAAGGCGTTGCATGGCACCACTCGCGTTCGGGAAGCCGCAGCATCGCAGATCAACCCGGCTTCGACGAGGCCCGCAGCACGATCCGCGTCACCTCAGGCGGGGCACCCAGACGCATCGGAGGGCCCCAGTAGCCCACGCCACGGCTGACGTACAGCCAGGTGTTGCCACGCCGGTGCAGTCCCTGCATGTACGGTTGCTGCAGCCCCACCAGGAACCCGAACGGCCAGATCTGCCCGCCGTGCGTGTGCCCCGACAGCATCAGCCCCACGGCGTGCTTGGCGGCCTGATCGATGACGGTAGGCTGGTGCGACAGCAGGACGACGGCGTTGCGTGGGTCGTGACCACGCAGCGCCAGCGCAACGTCCGCCCCGCGACCTTCTGCCTGAAAGCTGGACGGGTCGTCCACGCCTGCAAGGTCGAACCCCGCATCGCGGTTGCCGATCCATACCCGCTCGTTGCGCAGTGTATGCAGCCCCAAGCGTCGAAACTCGTCCAGCCACTGGTTCGCGCCGGAGTAGGTCTCGTGGTTGCCGGTCACGAAGTACGTGCCGTGCGTGGCTTTCAGGTCCGCCAGCGGCGCAACCTGGTCCCGCAGCGAGGCCACCGATCCGTCCACGAAGTCGCCGGTCAGCGCGATCAGGTCGGGGTGCAGGGCGTTGGTTTGCGCCACCAGGGCTTGCACCCGCTCACGCCGAATGGTCGGCCCGACGTGAAGGTCCGACAGCTGCACGATGGTAAAGCCGTCCAGTGCCGGTGGCAGGCCGTCCAGCGTGACCTCGACCGTCTGCACGTTCGGGGTGCCGTTGGCCGTGACGATGCCCACGCCGCCCACCAGCAACACGCCCGCGGTGAGGGCACCGGCCACCGCGCGGGCAAGGAACACCTTGCGATCTGGGGCGATTCTCCCCAAGCCCAGAGCCTTTCGCCCCACCCGCAGCCCGAGTGTCGCCACGTCCACGCCGGCCAGACCGACCATGAAGTAGAACAGCAGTCCCATCCACGTGTAACCGAGCGCCGCCACACCCCGGCCCAGGGTGTCGTCGGCAAACCGCCCCAACGCCAGGCCTGCCGGAATCGACAAACCCAGCAAGGTCAGCAGGATGCCGATCGCGCGCTGGACCCTCGGGCCCCACTGCGGCGCCCGACCGAGGCGGTGCCACAGGAAGAAGTGACTTCCCGCCAGCACAAGCAGCAGGACGCCAAACAGGACCAGAAACTTGGGGGACAGGTGCATCGGCGGCTCGTGGGCAGGCAGTCGGGGCCGTCGCTCAACCGCGCCGCGGGGCCGGTTGTTCCCGTCGGGCAGGGATCAGGTGCCGAACGGGTCTTCGCAGGGCTTGCTGCCGACCGTGGTGCCAATCCGGCAGTACAGCGCCTCACCGACCCAGTCTTTCTCGAAGTCCATGAAGAAGCCCCAGGCCAGCAGGTTGGCCCCCGAGTGTTTCAGGTTGCCGGTGAAGACCAAGCCGGTCGTCCAGCCGAACGCGCCCTCTGGCTCGACTTTCGTGACCACGAACGCGGCGTTGCCACTCTTCAGCTCCGCTGGGTCACCGCACCACATCCAGCCCTCAATCACGGCGTCGGTGGGGGTCCCGAGGTCCAGACCGCTGATGTGCATCGAGAACGTGTTGCCGTCGAAGGTCAGCGCCTCCCGGTAGTCGTCTCCCAGTGGGGTGGTGGGGTCCTCCGTGGCGAAGTCGATCGCGCGCCAGCTGCCTTGATCGACCGCATAGCCACCGCGACAGACGTTGCAGGTGTAGGTCTTGCCGCCTTGTTCGAAGCCCGTCCACGGCACCTTCTTGCCATAGGTTCCGTCGTCGTATGGACCACATGCGGGGTTGCGACCGGGGTCGACCGGCGTGTCGGTGGCGACGTCGAGGTCGGCATCGGGCTCGGCGTCCGGCGCGACGATGGCATCGGGCGCCGCATCTGCCGTGGTGACGGTGTCGACCGCCACGACGGTGTCCGGTGTCGCCTCGCTGTCCTTTGCGTCGGTGAAGATCGGGGAGATGTCGGTGGCATCGGGAAGGGGGGCGACCTTGGCCGGCGCCGGGTCCTGAGCACACCCCGCGGCGAGGGCCACCCCTGCCATGCACAACCACAACCGGATCGTCGCCGCGTGTCGCATCGAACCTCCCCCAAAGCAGTCGACCCGGCCCATCGCCCTTGGCAGTGGACCGGGTCGCTGGAGTCTACCCGAAATCGCGGCTTGCGTGTGTCAGCCCGAGACCGTGACGTCGTCGTACAGGCGCCGGAACTCGCTCCAACTGAGCTTGAACACGCCGCCCGCGGTCGAATTGGTGGTGTCGCCGACCTTGGCCGCATCCGCGTCGCGCCGGCGCTTGCCCCACGGGTTGCGCATGATGACGAACTTCTCAGTCTTGTCGCCGACTTTGGTCTCCTCGACGCCCATGACGGTGTAAGCGTGCCAGCCGTAAACGCCCGCAGAGGCGTCCTTGTAGCGCGGGTCTTCTTCGCCCCCGCTTCCTGCGGTCATCGGCTTCTTGGCATCGCTCGCGCCCTTCATCTTGGTCCAGAGCGCGTCGTTCTCTCCCACGCCCGCGGTCTTCTGGTACTTGCCCTTCTCGCCCGTCAGCGCCTGCATCACGTCGCCAGACACGCCGCCGTGGCCGATCGCGTCGTACGACCCCTTCCAGTTGGCATAGGCCTTTTCCAGAATCGACGGCCAAAGCTCCATCCACTGCTTGCCTTCCACGACCTCGGTCGACCTGGCATAGGCGGGCGTCTCGCCGTTGTGCGGCAGGTCGGCGTCCACCGTCTCGGCGTGCACAGTCTTGTTGCCGGCCCAGTCGAGCTCATAGAAGCGCACGGTGTAGGTGCCGTCCGCGTTGTCCTTGATCGCGTTCTTGATCGCATCGGGCCGTGACCCTGCCACCGCCGCCAGCGCCGCTGCCAGGAAGCAGTCGCCAATCGCGCCCTGCCGGACGTCGAGCGCCTGAATGCCGTTGGGTCCGTACAGCTTCGCCGCGCGGTCGTTCTTCTTGTAGGCGTAGGGGTCCAGCGCCTTGGTGTCGGCGTCCTTCACCACCGCCGGGTCCACCAGGTCGCGCGGAGCGGCGGGCTTGGCGGGCTCGACCGGCTTGGGCTGCACCGGAGCCTGCGGCTGCTGCGGCTTGGGTTGCACCGGCTTGGGCGGCTGCGGCTGCGGCTTCTTCTTGTTCTGGCTTTTCTTCTTGTGTGCAGCGCTAGGCATGGCGGTCCTCTCGATTCGGTTCGGTCGGTCGGGCTCTGGCTACTCGGGGCGAAACGCGTTGCCACCGTGGTCGGCGACACCCGCCACCGACCTCCAACTGACAGGAACCTTCGAATTCTTCAGACGAATCTGGGCAGGAATCTCGGGGCCGTTGACCACACCGCCGTCCGTGACGTCGCAGTGCGACAGCTCGACCTGCGGCGCACGGCTTCGGGTGCCAGAGGCGCGCAACGTGCCGTCCTGACCCGCTGTCGAGCGATTGCCGGTGAACGTGCTGGCCTTGACCTCCAGCTCGACGGCCTCGGTCACGCGCAGGGCGCCCCCTGACTCGGCCTCGTTGGTCTGGAAGGTGCAGCGCTGCAGCTCGGCCCGCACGACGCGGTCCAGGAACACGGCGCCGCCCTGACGCCCCTGGTTGTCGCGGAAGGTGCTGCGCAGGACCGTCAGCAGGCCTTCGCGGGCATACAGCCCGCCGCCGCCTACCATCCCCGCACGGTTGCCGGTGAACACGCAGTCGTGCACGACGACCTTGCCGCGTCCGAACACCGACAGTCCGCCACCAGCGTCCGCCACGCCACCGGTCAGGGTCAGGCCCTCCAGATGGATGGCCAGACCGTCCTCGTCCACGCGCAGAACCGCGCCGCGGCCGTCGCCCTTCAGCACCGTCTTCTCCGCGCCCTCAGCCCCGACCAGTGTGATCGAGCGGGGCAGCGACAGGCCAGCCGCGTGCTCACCCGCGGCCAGACACAGACGCGCGCCGGCCGGTGCCGCCTCGACCGCCTGGGCCAGCGCGGTGCCGCCTGCTGCAACCTCGATGCCTGTGCAACCCGCCATGTCGTTCCTTGGTCGCGCCGGTGCGTTGGGCTTCGCTTCGACCCCTGCGGCGGTCGTCGCGACCCATGCTGCAAGGGTCAAGGCCAGCGGAATGCGCCTGTTGTGGCCAGCCACCGGACTCCCCCTGTGTTCAAGAGGAAGCTAGCACGGGGCGACGCAGCGCTGCCAATCGGCGGATGTCGGGATTGTTCAATGCTGGGGCGGGGAAGCCTCACCTGACGGCCTTGCCGGACGGGGGACGGTCACGGCTGCTTCGACTCGAACTTCTTCTGCGTCATCTGGCCTTTCAGCGCCTTGCGCATCGCACCGTCGAAGGTCCCGTCCTTGTCCTTGGCGCCCTTGGCCGCGGCATCGGCCAGGAACTTGGTGCGCTTGGCCGACAGATCCTCGATCTTCTTCTGGATCTCTTCGCGGTCCTTGGCCTTTTGGTCCAGATAGGCCTCGCGCTGGGCCGGCGACATCTTCTTCATCTCGTCGGGCAGCTCTTCCTCAGGTACCGCCGCCGCCGCCTTGATCTTGCCCTGCTTCTTGGCATCGACCATGTCCCACGATTCGTTCGAGTACACGCCCTTCTTGCCCTTGGCGACCGACCGCTCGACGGCCGCGCTGCCGCCTGCCTTCTCCGAATTGCGGTCCTGGGCTTCCTGGCGCTCCTTCATCGCCTTGCCCCTGCCGCCGCGTCCGTAGCCCACGTAGGTTCCGTTCAACTTCTCGCCCAGCGCCGCGATCTCGGCGTCGTACGGAGTGGCCACATGCACTTGCCGGTCGCCCTGGTCGATCGCCATGTAGTTGCCGCGGCCGCGGTCGGCCCCGTCGCGCCAGCCGCCCGACACGCCCTCGTCGAGGCTGCCGCAGTGGATCGTGTTGACGTAGATGCCCTTGCGGGTCGCCTCGGCGACGGCGGTGCGGTAGTCGGTCTTGCCCTGGGTGAAGGGCTCGTTGCCGGCGATGAAGATGGCGCGGTAGTCGTCCGGGTTGGTGCTCCAGGCGAGGTCGGCCGTCGCGCGGTGGATCGCGAGGCCGCAGTACTCGTCGCCGCCGTTGGTCGTCAGGTTGAACAAGGCTTCCGAGATGGCGTCCAGGTCACTGGTCAACGGGCTGACCAGGCGCAGATACCCCTGCTCGGCGGGCAGGGAGGTGTTGCCGTACTCGTACAGCGCGACCTGCACCAGAGGGTCGGCGCCATTGCGGCGGTACGACGCGATTTCATTGACGATCCGCCACAGCTCGGTCTTCGCCTGACCGATCAGGCCGTCCATGCTGTTCGAGGTGTCGAGCAGGATGGCCACCTGCACCAGCGGGCGCTTGGGCGCGACCGGGCGGTCCGGGGCGGGCCGGGGCCTGGGAGTGACGAGGCGCGGCGGGGCGAGGTCGGCGAGCGCCGGAGCGGCGACCAGCGCGACCACGGCAACGGCGAGTAGAGTGGCGATCTTCTTCATGGCAATCCCCCTTCCGGCGGCGCGACGCGCGAGGCCGATGGAAGGTGGGACGCGTGAAATGGCGAGGCGATCTACGGTCAAGCCAGACGACGGGCGGCGCGGGCGATCTCGCGCTTGTCGTCCTTCTCCTTGAGGTCGTGCCGCTTGTCGTACAGCTTCTTGCCGGTGCCCAGACCGACTTCGGCCTTGATGAGCGAACCCTTGAAGTACAGCTTCAGGATGACGGCGGCCGAGCCCTTGGACTTCAGGCGTTCCTCGATCTTGAAGATTTCCTTGCCGTGCAGCAGGAGCTTGCGTTGCCTGGCCGGCTCGTGGTTGAACTGGTGCGACCATGGGTACTCGGGAATCGTCAGACCGAACACCCATGCCTCGCCGCTGACCACGCGCACGTGCGCGCCCGTGAGCGTGCACTTGCCCGCCCGCAGCATCTTCACTTCGCTGCCGGTCAGCTGCAGCCCCGCCTCGAACCGCTCGTCGAATTCGTAGTCGTGAAAGGCCTTGCGGTTCGACGCGATGACCTTGCCGTCGTGCTGATTCTTGCGTTGATTCATCGCGCGTCCCCTCCCGCAAGCCTAGTAGAAGGTCGTGCGGAGGACGGGCTGGAACATCTCGCGCTGCTGCGCGCACACGGGCTGCACCGGGCAGGTGGCGCACTCGGGCTCGCGCATCTCAGGGCAGCGGTGTCGGGCGCCAAAGAAGAACCAGTCGATGGTGCCGATGTCGCGCCCGGACCGCTCCGACAGCTCCAACACGGCCTGATAGCACGCGGATCGGACCGCCCACTCTTCAGCGGGCCGGACGAGTCGGCGCGCGACGATCTGGGCTCGCAGGTCCGGGTCGACGATCTCGACCAGCCCGGTTCGCAAGCACGAGCGCATCAGGTGGTAGTCGATGATGGGCTTCAGCGCACGGCCGCCGTCCAGATCGATGAACTTCTCAGGTCGTTGCCCCAACGCCGCCATCAGCAGCATCGTCTTCTTGCGCAGCGGGTCTTCGCGGTAGCCGGTGACGTGGTCCAGCGCCTGCACCAGAAACTTGACGGGGTCGGCCGAGGCGTTGGCTTCCTCCACCAGTTGCTCGGGCGTCCACCCCAGCTCCCACATGTCGCGGCCGTAACCGCGCGCCAGCGTGTGGTGGATCGCCAGCACCGGCATCGGCACCGAGCCATCGTCAGAGCGGAACATCGCCTCGGTATCGCTCCACCGCAGCACCGATCGGCTACGGGGCGACAGTTGATCCGGGTCGTGGTCCAACAGCCGCTTGAACGCAGAGAAGCAATAGTCCGAGCCCTTCAGCTTCTGCCCGTTCAGCATCGCGTACGTCGGCCCGGCATAGGCGCCGTGCATCGGGCTCCAGAAGCCGAACTGGTGCAGGACCGAAGCGAACAGGAAGTCGAGCGTGCCCGGTTGTCCCGCGGCGGGCAGGTGCGGCCCTGTGAAATCGAAAGGCTGGATGTCCTGCAGCCCGCGCAAGTGCTGGGCCATGCGCGCGACCTGGTCTTCCCGCACGCGCACGCGGCCGTCGGACAAGGGCTGGCGCCGGGACTCGATGCGGTCGCGGGTGACTTCGAGCAGGGCAGCCATGCCGGGAGCCTCGATCGTGATGGCCGCCACCGCCGCGCCTTGACGAGCGGCCTGGGTCGGATGCAACCCCGCCAGCAGGCCGGCCAACATGCCGCCGCACACCGAGTCGCCCGCACCCGTCAGGTCCACCGGCGTCGACATGCAGGCTTGGACGCGCGTGCAGTAGTCGCCCTGCCAGACGTCGGACCCGTCGGCGCCACGCGTGATGACCAGGATCTGGCCGGGACGCACCGTCGGAGCCTGCTGACCGAAGACCTGCTCCGCCTCGAAACCATTGAGGAAGAACAGGTCGACTGACTCCATCAGCGACCGCACGGCGTCCGGTGCGCGGTGCACCATGTAGCCGAAGGTGCCAGCGGATAGCCGAGCGTTGGTGCGCTTGCGCAAGTCCTGCACGAAGCGGATCTGCAGGGAAGGGTCGTGGATCGCCGCGATGTGGATGTAGTCGGCCTGCAGAGCGTCGTCCGGCACCATCGAGGGATCGAGCGAGTCCTCGCTGCCCCACGTGGCACGCTCCAACCGGGCATCGCCGGCGGCGTCGTACACGATCTCGAAGTGCGGGATGTCTTCGAGTCGGCAGCTGGGGCCAAACCAATCGACGGCTTCGGCGGCGCTGTTGAAGAGTGCCGGCAAAGGGTCGGGCCGATAGGCGAAGAATCGCACGTGCGCGCCCGCGCGGCGGGCTGCGACGGCCGTGTAAAGCCCACCGCCGCCGGGGGTCACGACGGGTTGACCAGCGGCGCGCAGCTTGTCCACCGAAGCTCCGCCGATGATCAAGATGTGGGGCTGCCGCGTCATGGTCTCGCATCCTGTCACGCACGGCCGTTCCTCTTCAAGCCGTGGACCCGGCGCTTTGCTCAGGGCCTCGCGGGGAGCCTAGCAAGAACAGGTGGTTGCACGTCCATGCGTTGGCCCGGTCGTCAGATAACCGCTCCGCGACCGTCTCGAAAGCCCGGTCGGCCGCGATCGCGCCGCGAGTCGATCCGAGGGACACCCAAAGCCCAATTGACGCGCTGGTCCTCGGAATCTCTACGGTTGACGCGCTCTCGGCGCGCGTTGCTCGGGCTCTTGACGCAGCGCGTTGAAGACCGCATTGTCAACAGGTCCACCCCTTGTCTCTGCACCCCCGCGCACGCCAGGAGGATCCCGTCATGAGCGACAACTTCTACCTCGACAACGATGATCTCCGCTTCTACATCGAGCAGGCCCTGGACTGGGATTCGCTGGTCGATCTTTGCGAGCACGGTGCCCCGGCGGACGAGCGGCCGGAGTCGGTGCGCGACGCCCGCGATACCTATGAGGACGTTCTGAAGGAGATGGGCAAGTTCGTGGCCCGCAAGGTCGATCCGTACACCAAGGAACTGGACACCTTTGGTACCCGGATCGAGGACGGCGAGGTCGTGGTCTCGCCTGCGTTTGCCAAGATCTTCAAGGACCTGAAGAAGCTGGACGTCTACGGCCTGCCGATTCCGCGTGAGCTGGGCGGCCTGAACGCCCCCGCCGTGGTGTACCTGGCGGCCTGCGAGATGTTCTCTCGCGCCGACGCGTCGACGATGACGCATTTTGGCTTTCACGCGGGCATCTCGCTTGCGCTGCTGACCTACGCGATCCGCGACCCGCGCACCAAGTTCAAGAACGGCCGTGTGGTCGAAACGCCCTACGACGCGATCATTCAAGACATCTGCAAGGGCGACAACTTCGGCTGTATGGTCCTGACAGAGCCCGGCGCAGGCTCGGACCTTGCGATGATCCGCGCGACCGGCGTCGAGCAGCCGGACGGCACGTGGAAGATCAACGGCGAGAAGATCTTCATCACGTCGGGTCACGGCCAGTACCAGCTCGTGCTCGTGCGCACCGAAGATGCGGTCAAGTCGCCGGGGCTCAAGGGCCTGTCGCTGATGCTGGTCTGCCGCAAGATCCAGAAGGACGGCAAGGAGTTCGCCAACGTTCGCCTGAGCAAGGTCGAGCACAAGATCGGCCACCACGCGTCGCCCACCTGCTCGCTGGTCTACGAAGACTCGATCGGCGAGCTGATCGGCCGCCGTGGCGAGGGCTTCGAGCTGATGCTTGCGCTGATGAATTTCGCTCGCCTCGGCGTGGGCTTCGAGGGGTTGGGCGTCTGCGAGGCGGCGCTGCGGGTGGCCAAGGAGTTCGCGGCTGAGCGCGTGACGATGGGCAAGACCATCGATCGCCACGAGATCATCGCCGATTACCTCGAGGACATGGAGCTGTACGTCAAGGGCATCCGCGCGCTCGCTTTCGAGACGGCCTTCAAGGTCGAGCGGGCCAGCAAGATCGAGCAGATCCTCAAGTTCGACCCGCCTGCCGACGAGGCGGTGCGCGCCGATCTGGAGCGAAAGCTGTCCCGCGCCAAGCGCCAGGCCCGCGACGCGACCCCGCTGCTGAAGTACATCGCGGCAGAGAAAGCCGTCGAGATGTCGCGCATGGCGATGCAGATCCTGGGCGGCGTGGGCTACACGTCGGAGTACCCGCCGGAGAAGTTCCTGCGCGACGCGCTTGTGCTGCCGATCTACGAGGGTACCAGCCAGATCCAGTCGCTGATGGCCTTGAAAGACCAGCTGTCGCAAGGACTTCGCGACCCGCGCCGCTTCATCGTCAAGATGGCGCGGGCGAACTGGAAGCGCGTGGCGGAGCAGGACCCGCTGGAGCGCGGCCTGTCCCGTCTGTTCGCGTACAAGTACAAGGCGCTGCAGACGATTCTGGTGCGCATCGCCCGCAACAAGCTGAAGAATACCTACGACATGCCGATCGGGTCGTGGACGGACGCGCTGTTCTCCCAGTGGGACCCCAAGCTCGATTTCGCTCCGGGTCTGCTGCACGCCGAGCGGCTGACGAAGATCCTGTCGGACGTGACCATCGCGCGGATCCTCGTGAAATACGGCGTGAAGTTCCCGGACCGCCGTCAGGCCGCCGAGCGCTTCATGAAGCGAGCCGACCTGCGCTGCCGCTACTGGCTGAGCGAGATCGAGGAGCACGGCGAAGAGCTTTTGGCAGACCTGGCCAAGCGTGAGCCTGCCAAGGACGGCGCCGCCGCGTGATCCCAAGCTGACGGGGTCACGGATCGAAGATCTTGCCGGGATTCAAGAAGTTGTCCGGGTCCAGCGCGGCCTTCACCGCACGCATCACCGCGATCTCGGCGGGGCTGCGGGTCAGGTGCAGGTACGGCTTCTTCACCAGCCCGACGCCATGCTCGGCCGAGATGCTGCCGCCATGGCGCCGCACCAAGGCGAACAGCTCGCGGTCGGCGGTGGCACAGGCGCTCGGCCAGTCGGTGGGGGGCAGGCCTGCGGGCGGCAGCGTGTTCAAGTGCAGGTTGCCGTCACCCAGATGACCAAACAGGGCAAGCGGCCAGGCCTTTCTCGTCTGGCGCCAGTCGCCGTCCAACTCTGCGCAAAAGGCCTCCAACAGCGCGAGGGGTAAGGCGACGTCGTTCTTGTGCGGGGCGCCGACGCCGTGCCGTTGGGCAGCGGCAGACAGGCTTGCCGTGATGTCCTCGCGGTACGCCCACAGCTCACGCGCCTGCTTGGACGACTGCGCGACGACGCCGTCCGACACGCCCGGGACCCCGAGCGCCACGCCCAGCCAGAACTCCAGCACCGCTGCGTCGGGGGCCTCCAGCTCGACCAGCACATAGGCGTGCGGGCGATTCCGTAGTGGCCACGGCAGCTTGCGATGCTCGACCACTTGGCTCGCACAGAAGTCGGTGAAGTACTCGAACGCGTGCAGCAAGCCCGGCGCCCCCTGCCGCACCTCGCGCAGCAACCGCAACGCCGCCGGCAGACCGTCCACGCCGAACAGCAGCACGTCCAGCTTGCCCGGCACGCGCGTCAGCTTCAGCGTCGCCTCGGTCACGATGCCCAGCGTCCCCTCACTGCCGATGAACAGCTGGCGCAAGTCCAGACCCGTGTTGTCCTTTTCCAGTGCGCCGCCGACCTCGACCACCTCGCCGGACGCCAGCACCACCTGCAGCCCCAACACCCAGTGCCGGGCGTGACCGTAGCGCACGACGTTGAGCCCGCCCGCGTTGGTCGCCAGATTGCCGCCGATGGTGCTGGACCCCTTGGCGGCCAGATCGATGGGCCACGTCAACCCCGCGCGCTCGCAGTGTTCCTGCACGATCTGGGTGATCGCGCCGGCTTGCACCCGCACGGTCTGACCCAGCTCGTCGACCGGGTCGATGCGGTTCATGCGCTCCAGCGACAGCACGACCTCGCCTTGCCGCGCCACCGCGCCGCCTGCCAGCCCGGTGCGGCCTCCCGACGGCACCACGTGCACGCCGAAATGCCGACTGATGTGAAGCACTTCGACGACTTCGGCGGTCGAGCGCGGCCAGGTCACCGCAGACGGCGCAGGCGTCCAGTCCCGCGTCCAGTCCCGGCCATACTGCAACAGGTCGGCGGGATCGATGGACACCCGCCCCGGCGGCAGGCGAGACGCCAGCGCGTCGACGAAGGCGCTCACGGTTCCCCCGCCAGTTCGTCGCGCTCGGCCTGTTCCAGCAGCGCAAGTCCCGAAATGCCAAGGTAAACGTGGCGACGTCCCTGGCTTGGCTTCTCGAGCAGGTGGCCCAAGGTGATCAGCTCCTCGACCAGCTCTCGCGCCTCGTCCTTCTGGTGGTCGGGGATGCCGTGGCCCCAGACGTGTTCGATGGGCGTGGTGTGGTTGCGGCCGGCCTTGCCCTTTTCCCGCAGGGGTCGCAGGCACTTCAGCAGCAGCTCGCGCGTGGGCAAGCGGCGGGCTGGCGGCTCCTTGTCGCCCCAAGCGCGCAGTCCCAGCGCTTCGCGGGCGTTGCGCAGCGTCTGACCTTCCAGCTTGCTGGTGGCGTGCTTGACGTCGAAACCGGCGATTTGCAGGGCAAGAAGTGCTTCATCCACGGGCACCTTGGCCAAGCCGGCCAGGCTGCGGACGGTCGCTTTCTGGGGCGTGGGCGGGGGAGCGGTGGGGGTGTCGAAGGGACGTCCGGGCATCGGCACCTCTCGGCAGGTCAGGACTCGGGGCAGGTGATGGTCAGGGGCGACGCCGACACGCCGGGCCAGCCGTCGATCACGCAGTCGCCGTCGAGGTCAACCTTGCGTTCGACGGTGTCGCTGGCGCACTCGCCGACCGTGTCCGCCTGCCACTTCATCTGGCCACAGCCGCCCTTGATCGATGCGAGATCATTGGACTTGTCCTTGTTCGTGGTCTCGTCGGCAAACAGGTCGAAGCGCGTGACCAGACCGTCGCCATTGACGTCCTTCAGCTCCAACACGCGTTGGTTGCCGGGGAATTCCTCGCTGCCGGTCCAGGTCTGCCCCTGCGAGCCGTAGGTGAACTTGTACGCGATGCGCACGCCGCTTTTGTCGGGCGCGAGCGCGGGGTCCCAATACGGCAAGTCGAATGCGAGCGACCAGATGCCGTCGTTCGCGGTCTCGTCGCCATGGGTGGCGTCGTCGTACATCGCGAGTTGATTGGGCTTCCACGATCCCAGCGAGGCATGCGCGGCGTCGAACACCGGCTGCGTCAGGCAGTAGGAGGTCCGGCTGGCCGAGCAGGCGACCGTCTCCTTGTGGATGCCACCCGTGACGAAGACCGTCGACGTCGGCTTGTCGTCCGCGGCTTTCCACGGGCTGAAGGTCTCGCAGTTGGCGTTCTTCGGGCTTGCGACGACGCGCGTCATCAGCACCACCCGGATGCGGTCGGGCTGGAAGCAGCCTTTGATCGCGAACTTGTCGACGGCGGCGGCCAGCGCAGCATCGAACTCGGCGGTCGTCGTGTCGGCGGCACCATCGCCCGTATAGTCGACGGGTTGTGCAGCAAGGAAGGCGGGGTCAAGGAACGACGCGCCCTGTAGGGGCATCAAACGCAGCGGAGTCACCGCACCGCCTGCCGCAGCATCCACCGCGGTCAGCTGCGCCACCATCACGGCGAACTTCGTCAGCTCGGCCTGTTGCTGGACGAGGCCCTGGTGCAGCGCGATCAGCGCCTGGGTGATCGAGTAGGGGGAGGTGGCGGCGAGCGACTGGCCGTTGGCGCGCAGGCGGCCCATCACCAGCACGGTCATGGCGGTGGTGGTTGCGTCAACTTGCAGGGCACCCGGCGACAAGTCTTGGAGATCATAGGTCTGTGGCGGGTTCAGCACCGAAGTCTGCGCGGGCAGGCTGGGCACGATGGCCAGCAGCTGTCGTGGACCGGACTGGGCCTGCAGGATGGCGTTGGTCAGGGTGCGCGTGCCCTCGATCTCGACCGCAAACGCACCCAGGCCGTCGGCGGTGGCCGCAAGTCCGTCCAGTGCCTTGCCATTGGCGCCGAACAGCTGGATGGCGGCCCCTGGAGCCTGCGGTACGGTGCCGGTCAGCGTCTGGGGCGCGGGCGCGGGCACGCGGACATGGTCCTGACGCGCGACCTCGGTGAAGAACAGGCCGTCGATGGCGCAACCGCTGGCGAACAGGGCTAGCACGGCCACCGCGGCAAGCGCGGCACGGGCGGCGACAAGGGACCGAAGTTCATGCGTCATGGTGCACTCAAGTGCTGCGGGGGAAGCGACGGGACAGCATCAGCAAGCCTACGCGATTCGGGCGGGGGCGTCATCGTCGGGTGGGGGGCGAAGGGCGGAAGGTCGGGCTTTTTGACACCGATCGGCTCCGGGTTACCGTCGCCGTCCAGATGACTCGGAATCCGTCCACGCTCGCCCCGTCTTCCACGCCGCTCGACCGGTCGCTGCCGGACTGGCAGGCAGAGCCCTGGTCCGCGACGGCGCTGCACTGGGCAGCGCGCCTGACCCCGTGGAAGTCCATGTTCGTCTTGGGGTTCGTGGGGATGGGCGTGTGGTTGATGGACCCATCGACTGCCGTGACCGTGGAGGAAGCGCCTGCACCGCCGCCCGCTGCGGTTGCTTCGCCGCCTAGCGCAAAACCTGTCGCTGTTCGGGTGGTTGTGCCGCCACCCGCGCCCAAGACGGCCGATGCCGCGGTCCCCGGACCCGCCAGCGCTCCCCCTCCGATCTCTGCGCTGCCGCCGTCGGCGGCGTTTGACCCGTTCGTGACGGAATTGCAGAAGCCCGACGCGATGTTCCCCGACCGCATCAAGACCCGGCTGGTGCGCCGCGTCGTGCTGGACCCCGGTCACGGCGGCGACAACGAGGGCATGGTTGGCGTGATCGGCGTGCGTGAGAAGGTGCTGATGCTGCAGCTGGCCTGGCGGATCGCGGCCTATCTGCAGGCGCACAGCGATCTGGAGGTTGTGTTGACGCGAACCGGGGACGAGACGCTGCCCCTGCGCGAGCGCCCGCGACTGGCCAACCAGTGGCACGCGGACGTGCTGATCAGCCTGCACGCCAATGCGCACGAGAAGACCGATGTGGAGGGCATGGAGGTCTTCTTCCTGTCCGCCGCAAGCCGCGCCGAGTCGTCCCGTCGGGCCATCGAGCAGGCCGAGGGCATCGAGGAGGGCGCAGGCTCTGAGTCGGTGCCGTGGTCGGTCGGCGCCATCGTCGACGAGCTGGACCAGGCGTCGGCCCACGAAAGGTCTCAAGACTTCGCAGAGTTGCTGGCCGCGTCGTTGCGGTCGGTGCGGCCGTCGGCGGCGTTTCGCGGGGTGCGTCAGGCGGCGTTCGGCGTGCTGAAGGAAGCGAAGATGCCGGCCGTGGTGCTGGAGGTCGGCTACCTGAGTCATGCCCGCGAAGGACGCACGCTGGTCGAGGACCGCGTGCATCGCGAGTTCGCGCAGGCGGTCCTGAAGTCGATGCAGCGTCTGGATGCCCAGATGGCCGCGGCGCTTCTGTCGCAGCCGCTGGTCGTTACGGTCGACGTGCCCTGACCCGCTGCACCAGCTCGGCCGCCAGCAGATCTGCAAGCCGTTCGGCCGCTTGGGGCCCCTGACCACCGTCGAGTCGCGCCAGCACGGCGCCCGCCGCGTCGACCAGCAGGCCGCGCCGCCAACCCGCCTCGACATCTTCGAGATCGTTGGCAAAGACGAGATCGGCATGGCTTCGCCGTGCCAGATGGGCTGCCGCCGCGCAAAGGGCTGACTCGGTGGCGCGACTCAGCAGCTTGAAGCCCAGCAGGAACGTCGTGGGGCACGCGGCCTTGACCTCGTCGATGGCCTTGGCCGTCGGCAACAGGTGCAGCGTCAGCCCGTCGGCAGCGTCAGCCGACGGCCACAAAAGATCCTTGCGCGAAGCGATCTTGCCCAGCACCGGCACCGGCGCGAAGTCGGCCACCGCCATCGCGCACGCCACGCCGTCGGGTTGCAGCTCGCGCGACAGGCGGGCCAACGTCGCTGCGGCCTGCGCTGCCGTCTCCACCGGGTGCAGCACCAGCGTCCCGCGGGCCAGCCGCTGCCGCCAGGACTCTGCCTGCTGCGACACCTGCTGCAGTTGCGCGCGCAGCTCGACGTCCGTGGCCGGCAGCACGTGGAGATCACAGTGGATCTGGTGGGGCAGGGCGGCGCCCGGACCGTGCAGGTAGTGGATGGTGGCGCCTTGAGCGAGCCAAGCGCGCGCCAGAGCGGCAGGCAGGGTCCCGGTGGCGACGTTGGTGACGTGCCGCACGTCGTCGATCGGTTCACGGGTGCCGCCAGCCGTCACAACGAGGCACAGCGGTTGTTCGGCGGTCGTGGGGGATGCGGACATCGTGGATGCCTCAGCGCAGCAGCGAGAACCACACGACGGCGGCCAGTCCAATGCGGTACAGGCCGAAGGGCAGCAGGCCCACCTTGGCGATCAGCTTCAGGAAGCCCGCAATCGACAGCCACCCGAACAGGAACGACGTCGCCAGCCCGACCGCCATCGCCGCGGGGCCGATGTCGCGCGCCAGCACCGGCCACTCCTTCAACAGCTCGTACCCCGTGGCCGCGCCCAACACGGGAATCGCCAACAGGAACGAGAAGTCCGCCGCCGCCTTGGTGTCGAACCCGGACAGCATCGCGCCGATCATCGTCGACATCGAGCGGGAAGTGCCGGGGATCAGCGAAAAGCATTGGATCAGGCCAATCTTCAGACCCGACACCGGCCCCATGTCGTCCAGCGTCTTGGTCCGTGGGCGTTTCCGAAACGCGAGGTCGGTCGCGATCATCACCACGCCACCCACCGCCAGCGCCCACGCCACCGGGGCGGGTCCGAACAGCGCGGCCTTGATGGCCTTGCGCGCGGCCAGTCCGACGATCATCACGGGGACGAACGCCACCACCATGCTGTACAGCAGGTTGCGCGCCCGCAGCCGGGTCGCCTCGTCCGTCGCTTGCAGCTGGGCGGCGCGAGCACGAAGCAGGGGAAAGTACCAAACCAGACACGCCAGCACGGCCCCTGCCTGGATCACGATGTCGAATGCGTCGACGGCCGCCTTTCGCGCCGGATCCGCGTCCAGCCCCAGCCACGACCCGGCGAGGATCAGGTGGCCGGTGGACGACACCGGTACGAACTCGGTCAACCCTTCGACGACTCCCAAGACGATGGCGTGGATAAGCTGCATGGCCGCGCGGTGTAGCCCGTAGGGCGATGGACCGCAAGAAACCACAGGTGCGTTCTGGGGAGAAGGGGCGACGCGGCCTCGACGCTTGCCGAAGCGCAGGTTTCTGGCGCCAAACGCTGCGACGTGAGAGACAAGGCGACGAACGGCACCACGGAGAACGGCATGGCGCAGGCGGTCTTCCAGAACAAGGTGGTGGTGGTGACCGGCGCTTCGGAGGGCATCGGCCGGTCTCTGGCGCTGCAGTTGGCGCCCCAGAAGCCCAAGCTGGTGCTGGCCGCCCGGACGCGGGAGCGGTTGGAGTCGCTGGCGGAGGAGTGTCGGCGTCTGGGCGCTGAGGCGCTGCCGGTTCCCACCGACGTCACCGACCCGGAGGCGTGCAAAGCGCTGATAGACCAAGCGGTTGCGGCGTTCGGCGGCGTGGACGTGTTGGTGAACAACGCGGGCACGACGATGTGGACCCGCTTTGACGAGATCCGCGACCTGTCCATCATCGAGCGGCTGATGCGGCTGAACTTCATGGGCAGCGTCTACCCGACCTGGCACGCCCTGCCGTACCTGAAGCGGGCCAAGGGTCGCATCGTGGTCGTGTCCAGCGTCACCGGCCTGACCGGGGTGCCGACGCGCAGTGCGTACTCGGCCACCAAGCACGCACAGGTCGGATTCTTCGATTCGCTCCGTGTCGAGCTGCGGACCGATGGCGTCACCGTGACCATCGTGTGCCCGGACTACGTCGTCAGCGACATCCACCGCCGCGCGCTGGGTCCAGACGGGCTGCCGATGGGGCGTACGACGCCGGTGGCGCGCAACGCCATGACCGCCGACGAGTGCGCCGCGTTGATGATCCCGGCGATGGAGCAGCGCGAGCGCCTGCTGATCACGTCGCGTCGCGGTCGGTTGGGGCGGTGGGCGAAGCTGGTGCTGCCCTCGCTGGTCGACGGCGTGGCGGCCTGGGCGATCCGACAGCGTCACTAGCAAGCTTGGAAGCGCCCGCAGCGTCGGCCAAATCGGCGTTTTGTGGCCCGTCTCTCGCGTGGCGCTATGCTCGCCCGCCATGACGCAAGAACTCGCCCTTCGCCTCCGTACCGTCGCGCTGCTGCTGGCCGCCAGCAACCTGCTGTCCCGCGTGCTGGGTTACGGGCGCGACTGGCTGATCTCGACCAATTTCGGTGCCACGGGACTGACGGACGTCTATCAGGCGTCGTTCATGCTCCCGGACATGCTGAACCACTTGCTGGCGGGTGGCGCGCTGACGGTGTCGCTGTTGCCGCGCATGTCCGCCCTGTACGCGGCCGAGGTCCAGGTGCCCGAAGGGATGATGCCCGCCCGGGATTCCCGTGGCCTGACCCCGGGAGACCGTGCGTTCTCGGTTGTCTTCACGGTCATGCTGATTGCGGCCGCGGTGCTGATCCTGCTGGCTGAGGTGTTCGCTCAGCCGCTGGTCGCCGCCCTGTTCCACGGCTTCACGCCGGAGCAGATCGCGCGCACAACCTACCTGACGCGCATCGTGCTGCCCGCGCAATTGTTCTTTCTGTGCGGAGGGTTGGTGCAGGCCACGCTGCTCGCCCGGCAGAACTTCACGGCGATGGCGCTGACGCCCCTGTTCTACAACGCCGGCATCATCGTGGGCGGCTTGGTGGGCAGTCAGGCGGGCCAGATCGAGGGCTTCAGTTGGGGCGCCCTGGTCGGTGCCGCGGTGGGCGGTTTCGCAGTGCCGGTGTGGTCGGCGCTTGGCAAACTCCGGTATCGCTTCGCATTTCACCCCACCGACCGCGAAGTGCGCGCCTTTCTTTGGACGGCCCTGCCGCTGATGGTGGGGGTGAGCCTGACGACCATCGACGAGTGGCTAGGCCGCTACTTCGGCTCGCAGCTGGCCGCGGGCACCATCTCGTGGCTGGCCATGGCACGGCGCGTGATGCTGGTGCCGATCGGGCTGCTGGGCGCCGCGGCGGGGCAGGCGACCGGTGCCTTCATTGCCAAGCTGTACGCAGAGAAGCGCCACGACGAGCTGGCCGAGCTGCTGGCCAAGTCGGTGGCCGCCGTGGTCGGGCTCTCGCTGTTGCTGTCCGCCTTTCTGATCGCGATGCCCGACGCCGTGATCGGCATCCTGTTCGAGTACGGGCGCTTCAAGCAGACCGACACCCTGCGCTCGGCCGCCGCCCTGGTGCCTCTGGCCGTGGGCATCGCCGCGTGGGGGGCGCAGGCGGTCCTGGCGCGCGCGTTCTACGGCACGGGCGACACCTGGCGGCCGATGATCGCGACGTCGGTCGTGACGGTGGCCGTGCTGCCGCTGTACCAGTTTCTCGCGCTGCACCAGTCGTTCGTGGATCCGCTGGTCGGTCTGGCGCTGGCCGCCACGCTGGGCATGTTCCTGCAAGTGGTGGTGCTGGTGGTCGTGGCCCGCGAGCGGCTGGGCCTGCACCTGCGGCCCCTGCTGACGGGCATCGGGCGCGCCCTGGCGGTGGCGACGTGCGCCGGGCTGGCGGCGTGGGCCGTCGATGTGTGGAGTGAGCAAGCGGCCTTCCTGGCGGCCGGCAAGCTGCGCTACCTGGGCCGACTGGCGATGTCGGGGTGCGCATGGGCAGTGGTCGGGCTGCTGCTGGGCGCGTGGTGGCGGATGCCGGGGATGCCGCGACAGGTCCAGGGGCTGCTGCGTCGGCTGGGCCGAGCCTGATTTCCCGAGAAAACCGCGCAACTCGTCGGCGAGTCATTTCCGCGCCCATGCGGTGAAGCTGCTGAAAAAGATGAGGATTCTTCGCGCTTGCATGCGCTGGCCGGGAACGGTACGTTGCTGTCCAACCGCCCAACGTGGCCGGCCGGAATTGGAGTTCACCATGCCTCTGCTGCGGCTCACCTTCACGTTGTCCCTGCTGCTTGCTCTGGTTCTTCCGCTTGCCGCCTGCGGTGGCGACGACGTGTGCACAGAGCACGGTGCCGTCACGGTCTGCGGTGACTTCGGCGAGCCGCTGTACGTGGCCCAGCTGGGCGGCGCGACGCAGTGGCCCCCAGTCGCCGTCGAAACCGGTCGGCTGTTGGTGGCGCGCGGCACCACACTGGTCGAGATCGATGCCAAGGGCACGGTGCACACGCTGCAGCAGGTCGGCGAGACGCTGACGGCACCTTCGACCGACGGCAAAGGCACGATCTTCGGCGTCAGCTCTGGCGCCAACGGCGCGACGGTGCGCTCTTGGACGGGGATGGAGACGGCGACCCCCGGCTGGACGCGTTCCCTGCCCGGCACCGCCCTCGGCTCTCCGCCGTCGGTCAGCGACGGTCAGGTGTATGCGGCAGTGCGCGAGGGCAACGGCCACGGCACGCTGTACACCATCGGCCGTGAGGATGGCGCAATCCTGCGTGTTCGCGAGGGTTCTTCCCAGGCGGCCGTCGTGCCCGACGGCACGCTGCGCTACCTGACGACCCCCAACGGCACGGACGGCTTCGCCGGTGCGCCCATTTACGCGAGTCTGGTCGCTGAGCATCCCGACGGCAGCGTGGCTTGGACCGTCGCGGAGCCGCAGGGCATCGTGGACTTCGCCCCCGGACCCAACGGCGACACGTTCTACGTCACCGGTGGTGTCCACGTGCTCAAGCGCGTCACGGGTCTGGGTCAGGTCGCGTGGTCGTTCAACCCGCCGTGCGCGAACTGCACCGTTGCTGCCGCACCGACCGTCAGCGAAGACGTCGTCTACTTCCCGGTGTGGGAGGAGCACCAGCAGGAGTTCATCGACCCCCTGTTCGCCCTGAACATTGCCGACGGCTCGCAGCGCTGGGTGTACGACGGCTTCTCCAGCCGATCGAACAGCTTCTCGCCCGGCAAGCTTCTGAATCCCTTTGGCTTTACTCAGGCACCGGTCAGCACCACCGACGTCAAGCACCACCCCGCCGGTCGCCCGGTGATGGCGCAGGACGGCACGCTGTACGTCTCGACCGACGGCTCCGTCGCCGCGTTGGACAAGAACGGCTACATGATTGGTCTGGCGATGTACGACGCCACGGCGGGAGAAGTGATGCTCGAGGCGCACTTGGGCGATGCGGCAACCAGCTGGATCAACCCCGGCATCCGCCCGTCTCCCGTGCTGGGTCCCGACGGCACGCTGTACGTGTGGGACGGCGTCGCCGTGCACGCGTTCGCTACCGGCCGCAAGGCAGAGACCTCAGCGTGGATCGCGCCCTTCGGCGGCCCGGACAACGCCGGTCGCGTCCCGAAGTAGCGGTTGCGGCCCCTGCGCCAATTCGCCAGCTCTTCTCGTGTGGACGGCGGGTTGCATTGACCCCCGGCAGAGCCGGTCGCTAGACTGGCCCCCATGCTCGACCCCCAACGCTATCTCGCTCGCGTCGGCCTTGCGGCGGCGGCCATGGCGCTTGTCGTCGGCTGCCGGACGTCGTCGCAGGTTGTCGAGGCTTCGCCGGATGATCCGGGTTTCCAAGGGTTGCGCTATCCGGCGCCTGAACCCTCGTCTCCTTCGGACCGCCTGCCCCCTCCGCCCACGCCGGGCGAGGGGATGGTCGAGGCTGCCCCTGCGCCGCCGGGTGTCGCCGCCCCCGACGAAGGCTTGGCCGAGGCCGTGCAGAACGCCGCCGTCCGCGACCAGGAGACTGAGCGGCTGGCAAGAGGCTACTTCGTGCTGGTCGAGGCGCTGTACCGCATGAGCTCGGCGCGGTCAGCCACCGACGGAGAGACGTACGACCCCCTGCCGCTGTCGCGCCTGCACGCTGATTTGGTCAACGAATTGAACGATCTGGCGCGGCGAGCGGCCGTTCTGCAGGCCCGGTACCTCGAGATCGCCACGCAGCAGTCGATCGACCTTGCCGGCGACGACGAAGCCCCCGGCCGCGCGGGCAGGGTTCGCTTCTACTTTCGCATGACGACGTGCGTTCGCCGCGACACCGAGGACCGCGCCAGCGACGGAGAGCGGCACCTGAAGTCCGTGGCATCCGGTGTCGGGGACGACCCGCCCGCCAGTCCGGCACAGACCGTCAAGCGACATGCCAACGATCTCAAGCGATTGGCTCACACGCTGGAGTGCTCCCGCTTGGTTTCCCGGTCGCTGGGGCACTGACCTTCCGTATCCCGCTGCATCGAGAGAACCGCAAGCCATGCCCGAACTTCCCGAAGTCGAGACCGTTCGCCGTCATCTGGCCGCGTGCCTGCCCGACCAGCGCATCGTGGGAGTCGACCTGCGGCGTGAGGACTTGCGGTATCCCATTCCGGTGCGCGAGGTGCAGTCCCTGGTCGGTGCGACCCTGCACGACGTCCGGCGTCGGGCCAAGTACCTGCTGCTGGACGCGAAACTGCCGCGCGGGCTGCCGCGGGTGGTGCTGGTGCATCTGGGCATGAGTGGGCGGCTGTTTCACGAGGTTGGCGAGCCACCAGAGTGGCGTTTGCACGAGCATTTCCGCTTCCGCCTGACGGGCGACCACGGCCCGAGTGTCCTTCGGTACGTCGATCCGCGGCGCTTTGGCGCGCTGGACGTGATGCTGGCGCGCGACGAACCGACGCACCCGCTGCTTGCGTCGCTGGGGCCAGAGCCGCTGGACGACCTGACGGCAGCCGGTCTGGCGCAGCAGGCAGAGACCTGTCGCATCGCGGTCAAGGCCTTCCTGATGGACAGCCGGCGGGTCGTGGGCGTGGGCAACATCTACGCGAGCGAGGCGTGTTTCCACGCCGGCGTGCACCCGCTGCGCCCGGCTTGCAGCCTGAGTCTGGCGGAGTGGCAGCGCGTGGTGGTCGGCGTGCGCGAGGTGCTTTGGGCTGCCATCCGTGCGGGGGGCTCGACGCTGCGCGACTTCGTGGGCGGCGACTCGATGCCGGGCTCGTACCAACAGGAATTCGCCGTCTACGGGCAAGCGGGCGCGCCTTGTCGCCGCTGTCCGCCGTGCAACCATGCCGTGGTCGAGCGGGTGGTGTTGGGAACGCGGGCGACATACTTCTGCGAGGGCTGCCAGAAGTAGCCGGTCGGATCAGCGCGGTGGCGGATCCGGGCGTCGCTGGTCCGGCGGTGTCGGCTGGCCGAGTTCGCCCGCCTTGTCCTTGTACTCCACAGCCTTGTCCTTGAGTTCCCCGGCCTTGTGCTGCATGTCGGCGGCGGCTTCCTTGGCCTGGTCGACCGCCTTGTCGTCCAACAGCAGCACCATCGCGCCCAGCGCCAGCAGCGTGCACAGCAGGGCCACGATCAGGTGCTTGGTGGCCTTGAACAGTAGCCAGCCAGCGACAATGATCACGATTGCGATCGCGAGGTTGCGCGGGGTCAGGTAGGTGGTCCAGTGCATGGGCGGCTCCGGGGTTCGGCGGGGTCAGGCTTGGGGGGAAGGCACCAACTCGGCGACCACGACGGGCTTGCCGCGCTGCATCAGCACCGTCACATCGCCCTGAGCTTGCGCTTGCACCAGCCGGGCAAACCCAAAATCAGCTTGCGGAATGGCGATATCCGCAACGTCGGTGCGCCCCGCGTCGGTGACCACGACAAACAGCCCGCGCGGCACGCCACCCTTGTGGAACTGGCCGGTCGAGTGCAGATAGCGCGGTCCGACCTGCACGACCACGGCCGCTTCCGTGCGCGCTTGCAGCGCCTGACGCAGGGCCTCGAGCCGTTGCAGGTTGCCCTGCGTCGGTGCCAGCCACGCCAGCACGGCCAAGTAGTCGTCGGTGGGCAAACTCGCCAGCTCTTGCGACAGGGCGCCGGGCAGCTCGTTCAATGACGCGATTCGCAGTCGGCGGGTGGGCTCTACCGGCACCAGCTGGCCCCCCAGAATCGCGGCGGTCGCGGTCTTGGCAGACGTGACGTCGGGCTCGTCGAACGGATTGATGCCCAGCAGCCAGCCGGCCACCGTCGTGGCGAACTCCCAGCGCACGACCTCGGTCCACAGGTCCGCGACCTCCGGCATCACCTCGGCCGATTGGGGGATGCCCGCGGCCGTGGCCCGCAGCAGGAACTCCTCGTCGGGCTTGGCGAATGTCGTCAGTCCGACCACTACGGCGTGGGCCAACCGCTGCTCCAGGTGCGCGCCAGCGCCCTCGACGCCGCCCAACACGGGCAGGACCCCGGTGCCCAGCTTGCCCGTCGACTCACCGACCAACTGTTCGATCCAACTGCCGAATCCCTTGACATCCTTGCCCAATGCCAGCCGCATCTGCCAACGACCGGTCTGCTGCGCGGCGGCCAGAAACGCGCCCAGACGTGCCCCCGGATTCAGACGCGGGTCCTCTTCACGGCACTCCGTCAGCATCGCATCGACCCGGTCCAATGCATCCTGCAGGGCCACACCCGCCAGCGCTGCCGGCACCAGACCGAACAGACTGGCCGCCGAAAACCGACCGCCGATGTCGGCCGGATTCAGGAACACCTCGCGGAAGCCCTGCGCGCGCGCCACAGACTCCAGCCCCGAACCTGCGTCCGTGATGGCGACGAAGTGGTTGCCGTCGTCGAAGGCGTGTCGCAACGCCTTGTACGCACTGAGGGTTTCGAGCGTGCCGCCTGACTTTGTCGCGACAACGAACAAGGTCTTGCCCTCGCGGCACCACGTGATCCAGTCGGCGATGGCTTCGGGATGCGTGCTGTCGCACACGCGAATCGGCAGACCCCGCTTGCCTCGCAGGTGACGCCCCACGACCTCGGGCCATAGGCTGGAACCGCCCATGCCGACCACCAACACGCGGTCGTAGCCCTGCCGCTCGACGACCCGTGCCAGCACGGCCAGACGTTCGACCTGATCGCGCATCGTCTGGACCGAGAACAGCCAGCCCAGTCGGTTTCGCACCGCGCGGGCGACCGCCGGGTCCTCGCTGAACAGGGCGCCATCGCGCTGCCAGATGCGCACGATGGCTTTGGCCTGGTCCAGCTTGTCCAGATGCTGCTCCACCAGACGGTCCAAGTCGGTCAGGTCGTCGCGCACGGGACCGGAAGTCTCTGCATCCAGTAGTAATTCGGTCGCCATGTGGGGGCTCCTGTCTGGGTTCGGGGGCGGTCCGTCGTAGCTTCGCCGGGGACGGACGGCACACAAGCCTACACCGCGCGACCGGTCGGTGTCTGCCCCGTCGGCGGCGGGCAGAGTCACCGACGTCGTCGCGCAAATCCCCGCGATTCTTGATCGTCTGCCGCCCGGGACGTAGCCTGTTGGGGTCATTTGGCGTGGTCGTTCCGCAGCTTGCGCGTCCGGCCACACGCGTTGTGCCATTCCGGGGAGGGCCCATGCCAGGTCGCGAGACCCGCGTGTTGCTTCAGTTCGCGGTCGTCGTGTGCGCCGTTGCGTTGGTTCGGTTGCCGAGCGCAAGGGCCGCTGCTACCGAGATCGACGAGCACGTCGTCTATGAGTTCTTCGATGCGGTGAAGGACGGCGACGTCGCCACGGCAAAGCCGCTGCTCGCCAAGTATCGCAAGCTCGTGCAGCTCAAGACGGATTTTGACCAGACCGCAACGCACGTCGCTGCCAGTGCCGGCAACGCAGAGATGATGAAGCTGCTGCTGTCCAAGGGAGCGGACCCCAACGCGCTGGACGAGTACGGCAAGCCGCCCATCCTGTATTCGGTCGCACAGGCGGACCTGGAGGTGTCGCGCGCGCTGCTGGCCAAGGGAGCCAAGCTGGTCGGTCCAGCGCGTACGGCTCTGGCGCTGGCGGTGCAGGTCGACTCGCCCCCGCTGATCGGTCTGCTGCTGGCCAAGGGCGCCGCGCCCAACCAGACCGACGACGAGGGGTGGACGCCGCTGCATCACGCCGCTTGGGACGGCAAGGCGCCGGCGGTGATGGCGCTGTTGCAGTCGCCGAAGATCGACACCAATGCCCAGGACTTGGGCGGGGTAACGCCGTTGATGCTTGCCGTGCAGGCCAGTCGGCGCGTGGGGGCAACCTTTCTGACACCCATCCGAGCCATGCTTGCCAAGGGTGCCCGACCAGAGCTGGCCGCCCAAACCGGGGTGACTGCGGCGCGCATCGTGCTGGCGATGCGGTTGCGCGACGTGGCGCCGCTGTTGGGGACCGCGATGGGCAAGTCGCCGCCGACCGATCCGCCGCCAGCCTTGGCCGCGCAGGAAGTCGCGACGGGCGTTGCCCACGGCTGCCTGAGGCTCAGCGACTCGACCGCTGCGTGCTGGGGCGGCAACGCCTTTCGTCAGGCCGGGCCCTTCGAGGCCAACGTCCTCGACACGCCCGAGGCCGTGCCGGGTCTGGTCGGTGTGGCACAGGTCGTGACGGGCGGTTTCCACAGCTGTGCCCGTCTCGAGCACGGCCGCGTCGCCTGCTGGGGCAACAACGAGCAGGGGCAGCTGGGTACGGGCAAGCAGTCGCGTCACATCGCCATGCCGTTCCTGGTGCCGAATGTGACTGACGTGGTCGAGCTGGCCGCCGGTCGCGCCTTCACGTGCGCGCGCACGGCCGCGGGAGAAGTGAAGTGCTGGGGCGACAGCAGGGCCGGCCAGTGCGGCGTGCCTGAGACCGAAGCCGTGCTGGAGCCCCATCAGGTGCCCAGCGTGTTCAACGCGACGCTGCTGAGTGCCGGGACGTGGCACGCCTGTGCCGTGCTGGGCAGCGGCAAGACGGTGTGCTGGGGCGACAACAGCCGCGGACAGCTGGGCGAGCCGATGATCGAGTCGTCGGCGGCCCCAGTGACCGTTCCCGCCATCGGCGCCGCCAAGGAGCTGGCGTTGGGCGACCGCCACAGCTGCGTGCGCACCGACGACGACACGGTCCGCTGTTGGGGCGACAACACCATGGGCCAGGCCGGCTCAGGGAGGCCAGTTCCGCGCTCAGACCGCATGGCAGGCATCACCTCGGTCGTACCGGCGCCGACTCGAGTCGACGGCTTGGGCAAGGTCGAGGGGTTGTCGGCCGGCGGCGGACATACTTGCGCCCTGAAAGCAGGGGCCGTCTGGTGTTGGGGAGGCTACGGCGGCAACGACGCCCGTGCCCCGCAGTCGTCGCCGTGGGTCCAGCACCCTGCCAACGCCAAGGCCATCCGTGTCGGCGGCGTGTTTGCCTGCGCGCTTACGACGACCGACGCGCAGCCTCTGTGCTGGGGTGCCGAGGGTTCGCTGGGCCTTGGCTTGCAGGGAGAGCGGATTCAGTACGAGCCGACGCCGATGAAGGTGTGGTTCGTGCGGCCCGAGCCCGTTCCCGACCCGTAGCTATTGCACGCCCACGTACCAGGCATACATCGCGACGGCGGCCGCGACGGCGGCGTTCAGCGACTCGCTGCCCGCTTCCATGGGGATGGCGACGGCTTCGCCCCGCAGCTCTGGCGGCAGGCCTGCGCCCTCCAGACCCGGCAGCAGCAGGAAGTCGTCCGGGAAAGCGAACTGCTTGAGCGGACTTCCCTCTGCCGACAAGAGCACCCGCTGCCCCTCTGTGGCGGCAGCGACCTCGGCCAGCGAGCCCGCCTTCCACAAGCGCAGCCGAAACGCGGCGGTTCCCCCCGCACGCAGCGCTTTGGGGTGGAAGGGCGAGGCGGCCTCCTTCAGCAGCACGACCTCGCGCACGCCGAAGGCCGCGGCGGAACGCAGCACTGCGCCTACGTTCTCGGGGTCCTGGAACGGCACAGCCAACGTGCAGCCTTCCAGCGTTCCCGGCCACGCCTGCGGCTCGTCGACCTGCAGCACCAGCAGCGGCGCCGAGGTGCCGAACACGTCCAGCTCGCGAAACAGACCGGGGGCCAGGACGGCGACGGGCAGGTCGGGCGGGGCCTCCTCAGGCACCATCTCGAGTCCTCGCGGCACCAGCAGTTCATGGCAACGCTGTGGAAAGTCGCGCAGCGCCTCGGGAACCGTCTTCTGCCCCGACAGCAGCGCCAGACCCGACTTGCGCACGCCACGGCCGGTCAGCAGCCCCTTCCACGTCTTGAACGACTCGTTGGCCTCGCTGTCGATGGGGCGGGTCCGCCGTCGCACGAGTTCGCTCAAGTCCTCCAGCCGGCGAAACGTGACCAGCCGTCGCTCATGGGTCGAAAACGGCAGTGCATACGCGATGTCGTCCTCCAGACGCCAGGAGCGGCCAAAGTCGCGCGCGGCCTCGGCGATCTCGTCGTCGCAGTGCGGCCCCTTCATGAAGATCGCCAGGCCACCGGGCGGGACGAACGCGCGAACCCGGGCCAGCGTCACCGGAATCTTCTCGAGCGCGCGCGTAATTACGCCCTGCACCGGGTGTGGAAACGACGAGAACGTCTTGCCGCAGAACGTCTGAATGCCCCTCAGTCCCGCGGCGGTGATGGCCTCGTCCATGAAGTCGACGCGGCGGGCGCGCCCCTCGGACAGCACGACCTGGACCTGCGGCGCGGCGATCTTCAGCGGAATGCCGGGAAAACCCGCGCCCGATCCAATGTCGAGCAGCGGCGACGGCAGCTTGGCCCCCAGCTTGCGCGCGACAAGGATGCAGTCGACGTAGTGCAGGGTGACCATGGACGCAAACGACCGCAGCCGGGTCAGATCTCCGTCGGCGTTTCGGTCGCGCAGCAGCTGGTGATACGTCCAGAGCTGCCGAAGCGCGTCGGGCTCGAGACCGGCACCGCTGGCCTCGAGCATCTGTCCGAAGCCCTCGAAGGTAGGCGAGAATCGCGTCATGGGGCAGGTTCCGCGGCAGGTGGCGTGGGGGGGCGGGTCAGGACGGAAGCGAGGATGCCGACGCCGAGGATCAGTCCGATCACGCCCAGCGAGACGGCCGGCGGGATGTGCACCCACTCTGTGATCAGCATCTTGACGCCGATGAAGGCGAGCAGCACGACCAGACTGGCCTTGAGGTAGCGGAACAGCACGATGAGGCCGGCCAGCGCAAAGTACAGCGACCGCAGGCCCAGGATGGCGAACACGTTGGACGTGAAGACCAGAAAGGGATCGCTGGTGATGGCGAAGACGGCGGGTATCGAGTCCACGGCGAACACCACATCGGTCGTCTCGATCATCAACAGCACCAGCATCAAGGGCGTCATCGCGCGGCGGCCATCGGGCAGGCGAGTCAGGAACTTGTGCCCTTCAAAATCGGCGGTCACCGGGTAGAGCTTGCGGGCAAACCGCAGCACCTTGCTGTTCTGAATGTCGAAGTGGTCGTCCTTCTGGAACGCCATCTTCAGCGCCGTGATCAGCAGGATGCCGCCGAACACGTACATCATCCAGGCAAACCGGTTCAGCAGCACGGCGCCGGCACCGATCATCACGCCGCGCAAGACCAGGGCACCCAGGATGCCCCAGAACAGCACGCGGTGCTGGAACTGCCGCGGCACGCGAAAAGTGCCGATGATGAGGGCGATGACGAAGATGTTATCGACGCTGAGCGAGTACTCCACGACGTAGCCGGTCAGGAACAGCATCGAGGCGTCCAGACCCGACAGGGTCTCACCCGTCTGCAGGCCGAAGCCACCGATGTGATGCTCGTAGAGGAAGTAGATGACGACGTCGAACGCCAGCGACACCGTGATCCACAGCGCAGTCCAGCGAAGCGACTCGCGAAACCCGATGACGTGGTCCTTGCGGTTGAAGACGCCGAGGTCCAGGGCCAGAAACCCCATGATGAGCAGGATGAACAGGGTCCAGATCAGGACTTGCATGAGATGTTCCGGGTTCGGGGGGGCTCGCCTCTGGGGGTCCCGACGCTCGCGGGGATGCGGATTGTGCCTGTGCCCCCCGCCCGCCACAACTGCCCCGGCGTTCGAACGCAAGCGGGAAAGCGCTTTCGCCTGCGCCATGCCAGGCGTACCCCCGGGCGCGTTGCCAAGGCTGAGGTCCGCCGCCATACTTCGCTTTCTCCCACCACGCCTTGCCTGCTGAGGAAGACCATGACCTGCACCCGTCGACGCTCGCTGTTCGCCTTGACCCTTGCGGCCGCCGCTTGGACCTTTGCGGCGTGCGG
The DNA here is from genome assembly GCA_903955385.1 of uncultured Myxococcales bacterium. Taxonomy (GTDB): domain Bacteria; phylum Myxococcota_A; class UBA9042; order UBA9042; family UBA9042; genus CAJBNH01. The sequence goes on from CAJBNH010000183.1 coordinate 37,492, forward strand.
CGCCCCTCCAGCCCCGGTCGCTCGTCCGCCCCTCGGTGAGCCCGGTGGTGTCTACGAGACCACGTGCACTGCTCTGCGTTCCGAGCACGCCCGCGAGCTGGCTGAGAAGCGCTATGTGCCGACCGGTCTTCTGATTCATGCCTGGCCGGGAGCCGCCGCCGCCCACTTGGGCATCGTGAAGTCCGAGCTCGATGTCGTTCCCGGTCTGCTGGAGCCCGCCCCCGCCGGTACGCAGCTGCGCATCGCCTTGGTGCTGGCCCGCGGAGGCGCAGGCAAGTCCAAGCTCGCGTGGTCGATCGCCGCGCAGGCGTGCGCCAAGGTTCCTGTGTTCCGCGTGGATCTGGCCACCGAGATCGCGCCCCGCGTCGAGTCCGAAGGCAAGGTCGCGCTGGCCTATCGCATCGCCCGCGAGGTCGGTCTGGCTACCCCCGAGACCGCCGAGGACGTGCTGAAGCGCGCGCTGGGCGACCGACCGTGGCTGGTGATCGCCGACTCGCTGGACGAGGTGCCGCTGCTGCAGCGTCAGGCCGTGGCCGCGCAGCTGGATGATCTGGTCACGCGCATCGCACCGAAGGCCCGCGTGGTCGTGTTCACTCGCCCGCCCGTCTTCACCAGCAACTACGGCCTGCAGAGCGTGGATGTGCGCGTCGAGATTCCGCAGATGTCGTGCGCCGAGAGTGACGATGCCATCGCGCACACGGTGGCCGAGGGTAAGGATCGCAAGGCTTTCGACGAATTCGTCAAGCGTTACAGGCTGGACCGGCAGGTCACGGCGTATGGCCGCTGCTACTATCCGCACCTTGCGACTTGGCGTGACATTCAGGTGGTCGACCGGCTGGTGCGCAACACCGTCGCCGTCCAAGGCGCCGAGATCGCCGGATTCACCGCGGGAAGGGCGCAGATCTACACGTATTTCATGACCGCCCAGCTGGTCCGCGACATGCAGGGGGTCGAGGTGCTGCCTGCAGACGCTTTGGCCGCCGTGGACCGCATGGTCACCGCGCAGAACCCCGAAAACGGCGAACGCAACCTGCCGTTTGCCCTGCACCAATGCGTTGCCGCGCTGCCCGGCATCGACACCGGCGTCGCGCAGGTCACCTGCGAGCGGCTGCTGCAGTCGTCGTTGTTCCGCGCAGGCCACGAGGTCGGCGTCTGGCACTTCGACAACCAGAGCTTGGGTGACCTGTTCCTGGCGCGCTGGGCGGCGACGGCGCTGGACAACGGTGGCCGTGCCGACTGCACCCGCGTGACCAAGCTGGCGACCATGCTCGAGTCGAATGAGGTGGCGGGCTTTCTGGTCGGTCAGGCGAACGGGCAGCAGTGCCTGGGCATGATCGCCAAGGAACTGTGCCACCGCGGCGGGTTCGCGCAGCACGTCTACGAGCAGCTGGACCAAGGGCTGCCGACCGGCATGTCGCGCGCCATTCTCTTGCGCGATGCCATCGAACAGCTCGAAGGCCTGCCGAATGACCTCTGCACGACGCAGCTGCTCGAGCAGCTGGGCCAAGGTCTGCCGGAACCGCCGCCTCGCGAAGCGCCGCCCCCCGCGCCCGAGCCGCCCGCGAAGAAGAAGGTCAAGGGCAAGGCCAAGACCAAGTAGCTGAATCCAGGACCCAGCATGGCCTCCTCCAACCTCGTTCTTCGCTTCGAGCTGCCCGCCTCGGCTGAGCGCGTGTTCGACCTGTTCACCCGCGGGGAGCAGCTGACCACGTGGTTCTGCGACCAGGCCGACAGCGACGTCCAGCCCGGCGGTCGGCTGGTGGCCACCTGGCAGGATGAAGACGGCGAGACTTGGGTGCGCAGAGGCACTTGGGTCGAGCTGGAGGCTCCCGGCTTTGCCCGCCTGGTCTGGGACGCAGAGGAAGGTTCCGCCGACGAGTGGCAGTTCGGCATCGCCGCGTGCGAGGGTGGCTGTCGCGTGACCGTCGTCAGCCCCGTGCTGCCCCACGCGAATCTGCCGAACGACGTGCGTCAGGACGCGGTGCGCCAAGGGTGGGAGCGCACGTTCGCCGCCCTGGACCAGCTGTTGCGGATCGAGGCCTAGCGCCCGACCGCGCGAGGTGTCCGACCGCCCATGCCTCTGCCTCCCAACACCCCGGACCCGCAGCGTTCTCGCACGGCCGAGATCTCGCCCAGCGAGGTGCACGCCAAGCTGCGCGCGGCGGTTCCCTTCGTGCTGATCGACGTTCGTGAGCGACACGAATACGCAGAGGGTGTGCTGCCTTCCGCCCTGCTGACCGGTCGGGCGGCGCTGTCGCAGCGACTGGCAGAGGTCGCTCCGGCCGGCAACACCGACATCGTGCTGTACTGCGCGGCCGGCGTGCGCTCTCTCTACGCCGCGTTCGAGTTGTGGGAGCTTGGCTATACAAATGTAAAGTCCATGGCGGGTGGCTTTCAAGGCTGGCGGGCGCTGGGACTGCCTGTGGAAGGGGCGAGTGGGCTGTCGCAGGAGCAGACGACCCGCTATAGCCGCCACTTGCGAATGCCTGAGATCGGCGTGGCCGGGCAGCAGAAGTTGCTGGACGCCAAGGTCTTGGTGGTCGGTGCGGGCGGGCTGGGCAGCCCCGCCGCGCTTTACCTTGCGGCGGCGGGAATCGGGACGCTGGGCATCGCCGACGACGACGTGGTGGACCTGTCGAACCTGCAACGACAGATCCTGCATCGCCAGGACCGCATCGGGCAGCCCAAGGTCGACAGCGCGGCGCAGACGCTTGCGTCGGTCAATCCCGAAGTGAAGGTGGTGCGGCATCCACTGCGCGTGGACGCGGGCAATGCCTTGGATCTGCTGCGGGACTACGATGTCGTGATCGACGGCAGCGACAACTTCCCGACCCGCTACTTGGTCAACGACGCCTGCTTTGCGTTGGGCAAGCCCCACGTCCACGGCTCAGTCTTCCGGTTCGACGGGCAAGTGACCGTGTTTGCGCCGGGGCGGGGACCCTGCTACCGCTGCCTGTATGCCGCGCCGCCCCCGCCAGAAGCTGCGCCCTCCTGCGATGTGGCGGGCGTGTTGGGCGTGCTGCCGGGCATCATCGGCACCCTGCAGGCGCTGGAGGCGCTGAAGCTGGTGCTGGGCCTCGGCGAGCCTCTGGTCGGCCGGCTGCTGGCGTTCGACGCGCTGCAGATGCGGTTTCACGAGCTGACGGTGCGGGCCGACCCGGGCTGCCCGCTATGCGGAACCCACCCGACGATGCAGGGCTTGGGCGAGGTCGGGGCGTCCTGCCGCGTGTGACTGGACAAATCGCAATCCAGACTATAGAAATGGTGAGTATCTGGATATGTAGATGTCAACTAAGCTGAACGAGTGTAAAGTAGATGTGTGGTAAGTTTCAGCCCGGCGACCTGCCCGCCATCGACGAAACGGCGTTGCCGCAAGCGTTCTTCCGGCGCCCGGTGCTCGACGTGGCTCCAGACCTGCTGGGGCGAGTGGTCGTGGCGCGGCTGCCGACCGGACTCGCCCCTGCTGCAGCAACGCAAGAGTCGGCCGTACGCCTGTTGGTGCTGGAGACGGAGGCCTACCACGAGTCAGAGCGCGGGGCCCACGCTTACGGCGGGCGCAGGACGCCTCGCAACGCCGCGATGTTTCAGGCGGGCGGCATCGCCTACGTCTACTTCGTCTACGGGATGCATTGGCAGTTCAACGTCGTCACCGGCCGCGAAGGTACTGGAGAAGCGGTGCTGATTCGCGCCGGACTGCCGCTGGACCTCGACACGGCCACGTGCGTGCGCGCGCGGCGTGGCTTCGACTTGCCCGGGCGCAAGCCACCCTCCCGTCTGGACAAGTGGGTCGATGGACCGGCCAAGCTGACCCAAGCCCTGGGCATCGACCGTCGCCAGGATGGCCAGCCGCTTCGACCGGACCAGTCGGTGTGGTTTCAGGTGGGGGTGCCGGTCGCCGCGGACCAGATCGTCGCAGGTCCGCGCGTCGGCATCGACTACGCGGGCGAGGATGCACAGCTGCCGTGGCGGTTTCGCTGGATTCGGTCGTGAAGTCGGTGGCTACGCCGCGCCGAAGTCGCCCATCTGCACCGGCTCGGGTGCCAGTTGCACGTCGGTGGCTTGGCGGACGCGCTCCTGAACGTGTGCAGCAAAGGCCATGACGTCTGCAGCCGTCGCGCCGCCCCGGTTGACCAAGGCCAGCGTGTGGTGCCGCGACAACCCGACGGTTCCTGCGCCGTAGCCCTTGGGCATCCCCGACCGCTCGATCAGCCACGCGGCTGAGAGCTTGATGCCCAGCGGTGTCGTCCAACGCGGCATCGTCTCGTCGGGTCGCAGCTGGTCGGCCAAGCGCGTCGCCACCGAGTCGGCCACTGGGGCGGCCACGACCGGATTGAGGAAGAACGACCCCGCGCTGCGGCTGTCGGGGTCTGCCGGGTCGACCACCATCGACTTGCTGCGCCGCAGGGCCAGCACGGCGTCGCGCACCTGCTGCAGGCCCACGGCGCCGGCCGGGAGCGCAAGCAGATCGCCCACCAACGCACGCACTTGCGTGTGCCTGGCCTCAGGCCGTGCCTCGCGTCGCAGCCGCAACGTCACGCTGAGGACCAGCCATCGACCGGGCGACCGCTTGAACACGCTGTCGCGGTAGCCAAAGCCACACGCCGCCGCCGGACGCCGCGCCAGCTCGCCCGTGCGCAGGTCCAGCACGTCGAGGGCGTCCAGCACATCCGCGACCTCCTGACCGTACGCGCCGATGTTCTGCACGGGGGCCGCGCCCGTCAGCCCCGGGATCCCGGACAGGCACTCGAGCCCGCCCAGCCCTTGCGCGACCGTCCAGGCGACCAACTCATCCCACGGCGCGCCGGCCTCGACATGGACGTAGGCAAACTCCTGATCTCCTTGGCCCATTTGACGTCGCTTGCCGCAAGGTTGCACCACCAGCCCGGGCAAACCCGCGTCGGCGATGACCACGTTGCTGCCGCCGCCCAGCACCCAGAACGGCAGTCCCTGCGCCCGCGCCCAGTCCAGACCGGCGCGGACCGTCTCAGTGTCGGGAGCCTTCAGGAACCACCGGGCCGGCCCACCGACCTGCAACGTCGTCAGCGGCGCCAGCGGCACGTTCTCGGCAAGCGCGGCAGGACGAGGCGGCAGGGTCATGGGGGGACCTCTGGGTGGCGCAACGAGGCGGTGCGGTCAGCGATCGAGCTCGGCAAGCAGCTCGCGGCCGTATCTTTCCACGAAGCGGGGACCCACGCCATGCACACGCAGCAGCTCAGCCATCGTCTTGGGCACCACAGCGGCGATTTCCAGCAGGGTGGCGTCGGTCAGGATGCGGAAGGCGGGTACGCGCTCGAGCCGACACTGGGCCAGCCGCCACGCCTTCAGCTCGGAGATCAGGCGCTCGTCGCGGCCCTGGTCCAGACGCCGCGGGGCCTCGGTCACGCGCGCTGGCGGTGTGGCAACAGCAGCGGACTTTGCGCGAGAGGCGGTGGTGGCTTTCGCTGCGGCGGCCTTCCGCTTGGGAAGGGCAGCGCGGACGGGAGGTTCGTCGCCTTCCAGGCGGACGCGCTCGACCCACTCGCCGTCCTCGAGATCCGTCTCGCGGTCCAGCTCGATCTGGCGATAGCGGATGGTCTGGCCGTCCTTGTCGAAGCTTGCCGCGTGGGAGTCGATGACGCCTTCGCGCTCCAACCCGTCCAGCAACAACTCGAATTCCTTGCGTTCCAACCGCGAGCCGAACACCTCGCGGTGCAGTTTGCCGGCACTGACCGAGCCGCTGTCCGCCAGCGCATCGACGATTCCCTGCAGCAGCCGCTGTTCGCGCTGGTCGGGGGCACGGGTGCGGCGCACGGCGTCGGTCTCGGGGGCACAGCGGTCGCAGTGGCCGCACGGGCGATTGTCGTGCACGTCACCGAAGTACGAGGTCAGCGCGACCATCCGGCAGCCGCCGTCACGGGCCAGCGTGAACATGTCATCGACCTGCGCCTCGCGGTAGGCGCGCTGGTTCTTGTAGGCGTCGAGCCAGCGGGGCACAGCGGCGGACGTGTCGCGCACGGTGTCGTCGTAGTCGATGGTGACCGCCGAGTGTCCCCACAGCTTGTCCAAGGCGGCCTCAGCGACCTCCAGCCGGGAGCGGAACGGGCGCAGCAAGTCTTCGCGGCGGATGCCCTCCTCGGGGACGTGCTTCAAGACCGAGACCAGCTCTTCGGGCGGCGGATACGAGCGCTCGAAGAAGTGGGTGTGCAGGTGGCGATCTGCCCATGAATACAGGGCAATCACCTTGGACTGCAGACCGTCGCGTCCGGCGCGGCCGATCTCCTGATAGTACGCCTCGACGCTGGACGGCAGCCCCAAGTGCATCACGGTGCGGATGTCGGCCTTGTCGATGCCCATGCCGAACGCGACCGTGGCCACCACGACCTGAATGCGGCCCGACTGGAAGCCCTCCTGCACGTCCTTGCGGCGCTCAGGCGGCAATCCGGCGTGGTAGGCGGCGCAGGGAAAGTGCTTGGCCAGATCGTCGGCCAACTCCTCGACCTGCTTGCGGCTCAGCGCGTACACGATCGCGGGTCTGCGCAAGGGGTCCGACAGCAGGCGGAGCACGTCGGCCCCACGGCTGGCGGGGGCCCGCTCGACCATCTCGATGCCCAGGTTGTCCCGGCGGAACCCGCGGATGAAGGCGCGCGCTTCCGGGATCCCCAGCTGTGCCAGGATGTCCTTTTGCACGCGCACCGTCGCCGTCGCCGTCATCGCCACGATCGGGATCTGGCCGTCGCCTCGCAATTCCGGCAGTCGCTCGCCCAGCAGCCGGTAGTCCGGCCGAAAGTCGTGGCCCCACATCGAGATGCAGTGCGCCTCATCCACCGCGATCAGCGACGGCGGGCGTTGCGCCAGACGCTGGGCGAACCCGGGCACCCGCAGGCGCTCGGGCGCAATCATCAGGAAATCCAGCCGCCCCGCGTGCCACGCCCGCAACGCCTCCTGCGACTCTGCGCGCGAGCGGTTCGAGTGGATGCGGTCGGCGTTCAGCCCCAGCTGCTGCAGCTTGGCGACCTGGTCTTCCATCAGGGCAATCAGCGGGCTGATGACCAGACACGGACCGCTCCGCTCCAGAGCAGGAAGTTGATAACATAGGGACTTTCCGCCACCGGTGGGCATCACCAGCAGACAGTCGCGCCCTGCGATGGCCGACCGACAGACCTCTTCCTGTCCTGGGCGAAACGACTGCAGCCGGAACCGCTGCCGCAGCACGCGCACCAAGTCGGTCCCCAACCCGCCCGGCTGGGACGGAGAGAACGGGGGCGCGGCGGGCAGAAGGGGCAGCTGGGGCGGTGCGCGGTGGGTCATCGGGGCCCGAGTGGAGCCGAGTCGGCGCCGACGCGCAAGGGCAGAGTGAGCAGGGGGCGTGGGCATGGTGACCTCCGTTACACGCCCTACTGATCGTCCGCAGCGGGAAAACGCCGCGCTGGCGTGGGCACATTGCGTCGCCCCGTGGTCCTTGCCACACTGCGCGCACCCGATGCGTCACTCCGACTCCACCCCTTCGCAGCCTGAATTCGCACCCAGCGCCCCGTCCGCCTCGCCCGCGGCGTCGCCCAAGTTCTGGCCAGACTTCAGCGATCTTCCGGCGTTGCGCGACGTCTTGGCGCTGGCCAAGGCTCTGCTCGAACCCCCTCGGCCGGACCGACCAGGCCACGAGCTGCTGCCGGGCGCGCACCGGGACACCGTGATCGCGCTGGTGCGGTCGGCGCTGGCGCATGTGCAACCTGAGCTTCGCAACCCCGAGCGCATCCCGCGTGACGGCGGCGTGCTGGTCGTCGGCAACCACGCGCTGATGGGAATCGACTCGTTCGCGCTGTTTCCGCTGATCCTTCAGCACGTCGATCGCCTGCCACGGGGTCTGGCCGACACGTTTCTGGCGCACGCGCCGCTGGTCGGTCGGGTGCTGCACAACGCCGGCGTGGTCGAGGCGAATCCCGGCAACGCCCGCCAGCTGCTGCAACAGGGAGAGATGGTCGTCGCGTATCCCGGCGGCGCAGGCGAGTCCTTCAAGGGACCCGATAGCCACTACCAGCTGCACTGGAAGAACCGTATGGGATTCATTCGGTTGGCGATGCGCGCGCAGGTGCCGATCCTGCCGATCATGGGGGCCGGCGTCGACCACGCGTACCAGTACCTGTTCCACGAGCGCGTGCTGGTCCGCAAGCTGGTGGGCAAGGACGACGCGCGTTATGACTTTCCGGTGTCGCTGGGCCTCGGGATTCTGCCGTTGCCCGGGCGCTTTACCTTCCACGTCGGCGAGCCCATCGTGCCGCCGCCCGACCCCAGCCTGGCCGACGACCCGCACGCCGTGGCTGAGCTGCACCAGCGCGTCTGGAGCACAGCGCAAGCGCAACTGGACGAAGCGATGCGGGTTTGGCGCGAAGAGATGGGACTCGCCAAGGGGCCGCCATGACACTGCCCCGCATCGAGTGGCTGACCATCGACGAGGCCGCGGCCTTTGCCCACCACCTGCGCCAGCATCTGGCCGACAACGGCGCACATGGGCAGCTGTTTTCGCCGATCGAGTCCCACGAGCTGCAGATCACCGCCGTCGACGTGCAGCGCCGCGCCCACGCCACCGCCCGCGGACTGCTGCGACCGGTGGACAAGCTGGAGTGGCGGCGGGCGTTTGTGGTGCGCGATCCGTCGCTGACACCGGCTGAGATCTTCCGGCGACCCGACCGCGGCCTGTGCGGACACGTCGATTTGCGAGGCGCGATGCTGCCTTCCGCCCTGCACCGCGCCACGCTGGCGATGGGGCTGTACGCTTCTGCGCGGGCGCAGGGGCATGGCAGGCGGTTGTTGGACGCCGCGCTGGCGTGGCTGCGGCAGCAGCCGTCGCTGGTCTGGGTCGATCTGACGGTGTTCAGCCACAACGCCGCCGCCCTGCACCTGTATCGCCAAGCCGGCTTCATCGAGACGGGACGGACGGTCGATCGCTATCGCGTTCAGGGCTCCAGCATCGACGAGATCCAGCTGTCGCTGCGGTTGCGCCCCTGACGCGGCGGGCGGGGATGCCGTAGGCTGCCGGTCCGACCCGTCCCAATCCGCACACGCCCTTCCTGACCCCTGCACGAGGGAACCCGCATGACTTCACCCGCCCCCGCCCGCATCGGCATCGTCACCGTCAGCGACCGCGCCAGCCGTGGCGAGTACCAGGACCTCGGCGGTCCGGCCGTTCGCGCCTATTTCCAAGAGGTGCTCGCGAGTCCTTGGGAGGCGGTCGAGCGCGTCATCCCCGACGAGCAGCCGCTGATCGAGGCGACCCTGCGCGAGCTGTGCGACGTCCAAGGCTGCAGTCTGGTCGTGACGACGGGAGGCACGGGCCCGGCGCCCCGCGACGTCACACCCGAGGCGACCGAGGCGGTGATCCACAAGAAGATGGAGGGGTTTGGCGAGCGCATGCGGCAGGTCTCGCTGCAGAAGGGCGTGCCGACTGCGATCCTCAGCCGCCAGATCGCGGGCGTTCGCGGCCAGTCCCTGATCGTGAACCTGCCGGGCAAGCCCAAGGCGATCGCCGAGTGTCTCGACGCCATCCTGCCGGCGGTGCCGTACTGCATCGACCTGATCGGCGGGGCCTTTCTGGAGACGCACCCGGAGCGGTGCGTGGCGTTTCGCCCGAAGTAGCGGAACGGCTTAGAGCACCTGCAGCGGCATCGGGTTGCTGTTGGCCTGGTCCAGCGTCCGCACGCGCACGGCCGCGGGCGAGCCGGCGGGCAGGGCCGGCACCTTCACGACCACAAGCGACGTCGACCACGTCTGAACCACGGCCTGAACGCCGCCGATGAAGACGTCGCCCTTGCCCGCGCCAAACTGCTGGCCAGAGATCGTCAACAGCGCTGCGGGCTTTGCGGATCCCGGCTGCAGCGCGCTGATGCGGGGCAGTTCGAGGGTCAGCTTGCCCCCCACACTTCCCGCCGTTGCCCAGCGGTTGTGGACCAACCACCACGATCCCGCCGTCACTTGGGTCAGCACCTGCAGTGGATGTGCCTCGTCCAACCGCGCGACCAGCGTGGGGTTGTCGGCGTCCATGGTGAAGTTCGGCTGCGTCCAGACCGACACGTCGGCTTCGGGGCCCAGACCGGTCACACGCAGAACCGCCTCGCCCGTGGCCACCATGACCGCCTGTTCATTCGTGATCTTCATGGCATAGCGCATACTCGACAGCGCAGGCCGCTCGGCCAGCACCTTGGTCGCCCCCAGCACGCCCGCGAACATCATCGACCCGTCAAAGCCGGCGGCGTCCAGCAGGGCACTCGCGCTGACCTTGGACACCGGGTCGAAGCGCTGCAGCCAGAAGTCCTCAGCAAAATCGCGCAGCAGCTCGCCCACCGGTTTGCCGCCCACAGAGGCCAGCGTCGCGTAGGCGCTCGCCCAGTTGGTGGGGGCCCAGTCGAGCGCCTCGTAGAGCTTGCGCACCGGGTCGGGGCCCTGCTTCCACGTCAGCCAGTTGAGCCAGACGGATGTGCCATAAACGAAATCCGCTGCCACCGCGCCCCAACCGTCGGGCAGGCCCGACGTGACGACCTTGGCGGCCGCGCCGTCCTCTGTCATGCCTTGGAGCTGAAAGTCCGCGCCCAGCACCTGAAAGGCGGTCCACTCGGCCATTGCCTCATCCAGCCAGGACAGCGTCAGGTTGACCGTGTACTGGCGCTGGAACAGGTGTCCCACCTCGTGGCTGACGACGGTCGCCAGCTCTGCGTCAGCAACGCTGTTCTGCACCACGATGCCGGGCTGACCCAGAAAGCCCGAAGTCGTCGCCCCCTTGGCCTTGCCGGAAAAGTCCGCCCACGACACGGACTTGCGCACGCTCAGGTTGATCGGCCCCTGAGGCACTCGCCAGCCCAGGCCGGCCAGCGTCTCCCACGCGTTCACGGCAGCGTCCAACACGGCCAAGGCATAGGCCTCCGGGACGCCATCGGTGCTTGCGAGGTCCGCCACATAGTCGACACGGAAGTGGCCCAGCGTGTCTTCCAGTACCCCCGGCGTGTCCTTGCGGTACAGCACGCCGATCTGGGCGAACGCCGTGTTGAAGCCGTCGGGCAGGGCGACGGCCGGATCACCAGGCTGCGCGGGGCCGGTGGGCTTGGCGTACTGGCCGGCCGGCAGCTCCCACTTCAACCGCATCGCCACGGCGTCCAACTCCGCTTGGCACGTGTGGATCAGCCCTGTTGCGGTGTCGAGCAGGCCGAGCGACGGCTGCTTGACCGCGAGCTCAGGCGACACGGGCAAGTCCAGACTCACCGGCAGCAGCAACTCTTTGGGTTCTGGGGTGATCTTCAGGCTGTAGAGACCCAGTGAGGTGGCTCTCTGCGGGTCGCCGCTCTGGACGGGAGGATTCTTGGGGTCGGTGGGCAGCGGCGCCCACGCCTCGATGGTGTACAGGGGCGTCGCCGACTCCGGGTCCAAGGGGGGCAGGGCGCCGGCAGGCAGGATGACGCGGCCCCCGCCCATCGCGAGCACCAGCGGCTTGCTGGGGTCGACCGCCGACACCTGTCCTGCCATGTACCGGCCGCCTGCGTTCACCACTTGGATCTGGCAGCTCTGGCCCGTCGTCAGGTTCGACAACGGCAGCAGTCCCGCCTGCGTCATCGGCACGCAGCGCTGCTGAATGCCTTGGTCCGCTTGCACGCCCGCGCCCCACGTCAGCTCGCCGGGCCACAGGTCGGGGGCCGTGATCTTCTGCAACGGCGCGCAGTTCTTGCCTTCCGCACCGCACCCCAGGTTCACGCGCAGGCACAACAGGTCGCCGACCGACAGCGGTTGGGCCTCGGCCGAGCAGAATGCCTCCTGGAACCCGCTGTCACCCTTGCCGATCTGCATCCGCGCCAGCGAACCGGGCACCGGGCGCCCGGCCACCTTCAGCTCCAGAGGCGCACTGTCGCGCACCAGAAAGTCGTCCGGCGGCGCGTCGCCCGTCAGCAGCTTCTGCCGCATCCGAATCTGCACTTGGAACGTGTTGCCGGGCAGCAGCCCCTGCACCACAGGAGGCGGCAGCCGCAGCACGCACCGACCGGTCGGCAGGCCCTGGCACGGTGGCGGCAGGTTCGACGCCGTCTTGACGTCCTGCCAGCCCGTGTCGTGGCCGATGCTCCAGAACCGCACCGACAGCTGGCTGGATGCCGACAGGTACGGTTCCAGTCCGGCGACATCCAGCACCACGTCCACGGTGTTCATGTCCAACGCGGCGTACTCCGCAGGCGGCGACGGGTCGGTCGGCAACCAGACGCCCCCCGCCTCGAGACCGGCCGACAGCACCGGTGGCGCCAGAGGAAAGATCAGGTAGGGCCAAGGGTTGGACAGGTCCGAGCCCAGCCCGTCATCCACGCGCAGCTCGACTGCGCCGGGCGTGACGTCATCCGGCACCGTGACGACCAGACTGCCGTTCTCGCGCTTCGGCGTCACCACCCGGTCGCCGATCCGCACTCGCAACGTCTCTTCGCTGCCGTACCACTTGCCGTCCATGCGGAACCGCTGGCCCAGCGCCGCACCGCCCGTGGGATAAACGTCCGTGATTTCTGCGATTCCCGGCACCAGCCCCTGAAACCTCACGACCAGTGCGTTGCTACCCTGACTGTCGACGAGCACGACGACCGGCAGCTCGACATCGACCTTGGGCTGTGGAATCGACAGTTGCACTTGCAGGTAACGGTTCTGCACCAGCAGCGCCTTCTGCTCCTGTCCGCCGATGGTCACCTTGACGCGGGTGGGGTCCCAGCCGAAGCCGCTGCCCCACAGGTCCAAGGTGCCGTAGGGCGCAATCGTCACCAGCGGTCCTTCGACCGTCGAGATCGCCGTCTGCAGGCCTGCCTGGACCAGAGCCGGGGGCTGCGCGTACGGATCGCGGATGCGGACCGCCAGCTCGCCCAGGTTCGCGGTGTAGCCCTCGACCGTCAGGATGTCGGGGTAGTTCGTCGCACTGGCCGTCGTACCGGTTGTCTCGAGCGGCAGCCAGGCCTGACCACTTGGCCGCCGGAACAGCGCCACATCGGCCGCCATCACCGTCAGCGGCGACTCGACCTGCTGGAACTCTGCACGCACCCAAGCGTTCTTCTTCAGCGCGAGATCCGCAGGCTCGACGGTGTACCGGGTCGCAGCCACCAGCCACGGGTCATCTGCGGCGCGTGCTTCCTGAGTGGAGGTCTCGTCCATGCGGTACAGCCGCAGCTCGGTCGTCTCTGTCAGCGCGTCGGGCGGCACCTGAACCTGAAAGCGACCGTCGGGAGAGACCAGCGTGCCGCCTTGCGGCCCCGCCGTCGCGGTGGCCACCAACGTGCCGGCTGGCGTCGTGTCGCCCAAGTCCGCATCGGCACCCGAAGTCATGACGTCCTGCGAGCAGGCGGAGAGCAGGGTCAGGCCCAAACCGCACAGCAGGGGCCATGACCACCGCAGCGTCGTCTGGACGGTGTGGAGAGACGAACGCATGCAGGACTCCATCGCGCCGGAGGCAAGCTCCGCAACCCCCAAGGATGTCCGCGCCCGGGCGTCTTGTCGATTTTGCTGCACTGGTTTCTTCGCTGGCCCTGCCGCACGCGCCCAACCCGCGTCAGGCTTGCCTTTTTTCCCCGCGGCTCCTAGAGTCCCGGCGCCCCAACCGACGCTTCGGCCCGACCGAGGCCCCGACACAGGAACGCCCCCACATGAGCGAAGCCAACGACCTGACCCCCGCCCCCGCCCCCGACGCCCCAACTGAACCCGTCACAGACGCGGCCAAGAAGGAAGAAGGCGATGCGGAGGCCATCGGCGCGCTGCAGAAGCTGTCGCCCAAGCTGTTCGCTCGTATGTGCCGCCGGGTGCCGCTGCGCACCTTCCTGGTCGAGCTCGAGCGTCTGGACCGCGCGGTCTACTATCGCCACTTCAAGGGCTATCGGCCGAACAAGATCGACGCATCGCTTCTCGAGAAGGTCCTGCGCGCTGAGATCTTCACCCGCAACAACGGCCTGTTGGCTCAGCTGGTCATCTACAACTGGGACGAGGCCGAGTGGCGTCTGTACGGTCAGCTGCAGAAGCTGGTCAAGCAGATCAACGAGGACGTCGAGGCCATCGTCGCCATCTCTGACGCCGAAGCTGATCCGATCATGGACGCTCTGGAGGCCGAGTACGACAAGCGCGACGTCTTCATCGCGTCGGTCATCAACGGCGTGCGCGTGTCCGAAGAGTACCTGACCAAGCGTTTCGGCGACGTTCGCCTGTAGCCATACTTGCGAGGCTGTCACACCGCCCCCGCGAGGCTGTCACAGCGCCTTGGCAGGCCCGCGACCTTCGGCTTCCGCCAGCGTCAGGACGACAGAAAACGTAGAGCCGCGCCCGACTTGGCTGCTGACTTCGATGGCGCCGCCCAAGTGGTCCACCAGCTGCTTCACAATGCTCAGGCCAAGACCCACGCCGCCCATGTGTCGGCTGCGGCCGCGGTCCACCCGATAGAAGCGCTCGAAAATGCGCAGCTGGTCTTCGGCGGAGATGCCGATGCCGCTGTCGATGACGGACACCTGCACCCGTGAAGTCCCTTCCGGGCGCATCCGCACCTCGATCCTGCCCCCGCCCGGCGGCGTGTACTTGATGGCGTTCTGTAGCAGGTTCGCAAAGACAATCTCGAGTGCCCCCCGGTCCGCCCACACCCGCCCCAGCTGCGGCGAGGTCGACACCTGCAGGCTCAGCCCCGACTCGCTCGCCATGTCGGCCAACTGCTCGACCACCACCGCCAGCACCGACTCCAGGTCCACCGCTTCGAAGTGCATGCGGTAGGTTTCGTCGTCCAACCGGCAAAGCTCCAGCAGCTGGGCCAGCAGGGTCGAGAGGCGTTGGGCGTGCCGGTAGATCGTCTGGTGGAAGCCGGCCAGCACCTGCGGGTCCTTCGGCGCCGCGTCAACCAGCGTTTCGGCATAGCCCAGGATCGCCGTCGTCGGTGTGCGCAGCTCATGACTCGCATTGGCGATGAAGTCCATCAGCATCCGGTCCAGCTGCCGCCGCTCTGTCACGTCGCGCACGACCCCCAGCGCCCGGTGGCCCCAGTGTTCGTGGTCGGGCAGGGGAACGACCAGGACGTCCAGCACCCGATCCTGCAGCCCGCGGTGCACGAACTCGAGGTTGCGCGTGCCTTCGCCGGAGAGCACTTGCGCGAACGCCTCGTCCAGACCCGCCTGCCGCACCACCTGATTCAGCGGTCGACCGTGGCTGCCGGGCGGCAGCAGCAGGATCTCCCGCAACGCACGGTTGGTGACCACGACGCGCATCTTGTCGTCCACGACCATCACGCCGTCCGTCATGGCGTCCAGCATGGTCGAGAACAGGTTCTGGCGTGCGGCGAGGACGCTCTGCTGCAGCGGCGGAGCGTGCGGCGGGGCGGGCTCGGTCACTCAGCCCTCCTGCGGTGCGCGAAAGCAATAACCCACGCCTCGCACGGTTTCGATAGCGTCGCCAGCGGGTCCCAGATGCTCGCGCAGGCGCTTGACGTGGGTGTCGACGGTGCGGGTGTGCAGATCGGGGCTGACCCCCCAGACGTCCTCTAGCAGCATTTGCCGCGTCTGCACCCGACCGCGCCGCTCCAGCAGCGTGGACAGCAGGCGGAACTCCAGCGCCGTCAGCTTGACCTCCGCGCCGTCGATATGCACTTGGTGGCGGGCCGCGTCGATCTCGATGCCACCGGCCGTCAGGCGTGTCGTTTCGGGAGCAACGGCCTGCTGACGTCGTCGCAACACAGCACGAACCCTCAGGATCAACTCACGGGTGCTGAAGGGCTTGGAGATGTAGTCGTCCGCCCCTGCCTCAAACCCCTGCACCCGGTCGACCTCAGCCGTGCGGGCCGTCAGCATGATGATGGGCGTCTGCGCCAGCACCGGGTCCGCGCGCAGGCGTCGACAGACCTCGCCGCCCAGCAGATCGGGCAGCATCAGGTCCAGCAGGATCAGGTCTGGCTTGTGCCGGGCCGCCAACGCAAGCGCCTCGCTGCCAGTGCTGCAGGAAAGCGAGGCCATGCCAGAGGCTTCTACGTTGTGGACCACCAGCGCGCGCAGGTCGGGCTCGTCCTCGACGACCAGAATGGTGGGCGTCACGGCGCACCTCGCTTGCGGGCAGGCGCTGCAGGGACGACGACCAGCGTCGCCTGACGCGACGCGCCGTTGCCCGAGTGCATGACAAACGCCACCAGACGCCCGTCCGGCGACTCCCAGCCCTCGGCCCGCACCTGGGTGGTAGGACTGCGCACGGGCATCAGGGCGACGGGTTCGTAGCCGTCGGCTCGCTTCTCCAGCACGGCGACCTGAGCGGGCTGACCGCGAACGGCGACGGCGAACAGGCGTCCGCTCTTCACGCGCAGCACCACGTCAGCAGGGGTGACCTGCTCGGTTTGGGCAAGGTTGCCATTGGCGACGCGAATCCGGCGTACCTGCAAGTACTTGCTGACATCGTCGCGCACGAACAGGCGGTCGACGATGACGCCGCTCTCGTCCAGGCGCGCGATGCGGACGGGGTCTCCGGGGCGGGATCGTCCTCCCGCAGCACCCTCGCGCCATGCGATGCGGGTGGCGTCCGATGACCAGCCCAGAAACTTCATCCATGCCGGGGGCGGGCCGGGGTCCTCGACTGGGCGCCGGTCCTCGACGCCATCTTCAGGAATCGGCGCTGGAACCGCGATACCGGGCGCGCCGGGTCGCGGCGGAATCTCCATGCCCCATGCAGGGATGGCGAGCGTCCATGCGATTGCTGCGGCCACGATGGCAGGGCCGGGAGGTCGGTTTCCGCGCATGGTCACTCCACCTCACCGACGGCAGGCGCACCCTCGGTCTGGTCCACGCGCCGCCGCAACCTCGCCATGGTCGCCGTCGAATGACCGACTGTCACGCGAGCGTCGAAGATCGCTTCAGTTTGGCCGTGTTGCGGTTGACACACCCGCGTCACTTCGCACGTCAGCTGCAACGGCGGATCGGCCCGTCGCTGGCCCGCCAGCGACACCGCGATGCGCTCGTACAGTGCCGGAGGGGTCGTCGTGCGCACGCGGACCCAGGTCTCGGCCATCCGCAGCAGCGTGCCCTTTGCCTTGCGCCGCCCGGTGGTAAAGGTGGCTGGCTCGTCGGCGTGACGGGCCGTTGCCGGGGGCAGGGCGGGGTCGAGTTCAAGCTCGTCCGAAACCTCAGGAGCGACCTGAACTTCCGGACCGCCGTCGGACTCGTCTGGCCAAGGTGCCGGCTCCTCCTCATTCGGCATGAACAGCAGGGGGACCGGTACGCTCTTGCGGCGACCGTGCAGTGGCTGGGGCTCCTCGACCGGGTCGAAGGAAGCGATCTCGGTTTCGCGCCCCTCGTCCTCCGCGACCGACAGCTCCACCGGCAGCTCATAGACACACCACAGGAACTGCGGCGAGTCGGGCATGGGTTGGGCGGTCACTTCGCCGCCCTCGACGATACGGTGGCGGTCGAGAAAGGCCTGCAGCGTCTCCGCCGAGCCCACGACGCCCACCCGACTCAGCTCGATCTCGACCAGAGCCTCGCCCCACTCGTTGTGCGACGCTGTCACGCAACAGCCGTCCAGCGTGGCAGGGGGCTCGGCAGAGGCTTCGTCATCCAGCTGGACCAGCACGGTCTCGCCGACCTCTGGCGCCCGCAGCAGCGTCAGCACGGCCCTGCGCCCATGCAGGACCAACAACGACCCGATCGTGCGTGTGGTCGCCCACTCGCAAGTAATGGTGATATCGTTGGTTTCTTGGAAGTTCACCGCGCCGGTCTCCCGCGCTGGGTCAGGGTCACTGGTTCAGCTGGTCGCAGAAGCCGTACTTGCCGCTGCCTTGGATGGGGACACAGGACGCCTCGATCGAGTCGCAGGACGGCTCGCCGCCGCCCACGCGGCAGATCTTCTGGCACAGGCCCATGCTGAAGGTGTCGGCCCCCGCGCAGGTGTAGCCCGGGATGCAGCCGTTGCTGGACTGGCACTGCGAGCCTTCCTCTGCGGAACCGGTCTTCAGGCACACGAAGCCGTTCGACGAGTCGTAGCAGGACAGCGTTTTGTCGGCGCAATTCTGCGTGAACAGATCGCAGCTCACGTACTTCGCCACGTCGCAAACCTTCCAGTTGCCCCCCTCGATCTTGTTGCAGGTGCTGCCGGGGCAGTGCGCCGCCGTGCCGCAGTAGGGAGAGCACTGCGACGTCCCGGACTGGCTCGTCACGCAAGCGCCTTTCTGGCAAAGGCCGCCGCTGCCGCACTCGCCGCCCACCGGAATGTCGCCCGCCGGAATGCACGCGACCTTGCCAGCCTCGTCGTAGCCGCACTGCGTTTTGGGCTCGGTGCAGCCGGTGTTCTTGAACGGGTTACACACCGGCGTGGTGCTGTCGGTCTTGGGCGCGTCGGTGCTGGTGTCGCCAATCGTATCGGTGACGGTTGTGTCTACAGGCGTCGTGTCGCCTGCAGTCGTGTCCTGGACGGGTGTCGCGGTGCCGGTGCCGCCGTCGGATGCCCCGCACCCGGTCAGCCAAAGTCCGCATACACACAGGAGGAACAGGGACTTGCGCATGGTCACGGCTCCGAGGCTAGGGGGGATCCGACCTTCCGGGGTGGCCCGGTTCGGGCCGTGGTGTAACACGGGACAAGGCGAGGTGTCAGGTGCCGCGCCTCCTTGTCCCCTACGCCCCACTCCCGGTACGCTCAGACGCCCTGCCGCGGCCATCCCTTCTTGCGGCCAGACCCGGAGCTCTCGATGGAAACCGCCCCCCGCCGCAGGTGGAACCCGCTGCGTCTGCCGCTGTATCAGCAGATCCTGGTGGCGCTGTGCATCGGCGCCGCGCTGGGGCTGACGCTCGGGCCCCAGGTCGCGCCGCTGGGCGTGCTGGCCAAGTGGATCATCGAGCTGATCAAGCTGCTGGCGATCCCTCTGCTTTTCCTGGCGATTCTGGACGGCGTGCTGTCCCATGCGTTTGCGGTTCGCGGCGTGGGGGCACTGTTCGCCATCTCGGCCGGCAACGCCACGGGCGCCATCCTGATCGCCCTTGTCGTGTCCAATGTGTTTCGCCCCGGGCAGTGGCTGGACCTGCGCCACGCGCTGCCGCCGTCGGCCAAGGCGATGCCGGCGGTCGACGCGAGTCCCGGTCACATCGCCGCGCTGCTGTTGGGCAGCCCGATGGTGCTGGCGATCCTGTTGGCGCTTGCGGTGGGCATCCTGGTGTGGCTGTTGCAGCGCGTCGAGCTGGGCAAGCGTGCGACGGCCCCCCTGTCAGGCTGGGTGGCCGCGGGGCTGAAGGTGGCGATGCGCCTGATGGGCTGGGTGGTGCGCCTGACGCCGCTAGCTGTGTTCGGCGCGGTGGCCAAGGTCTTGGGCGAGCACGGATTGTCGATGATGGGCGGGCTGGCGGCTTACGTCGGATTCTGCGTGCTGGGCATGGGGTTGCACGTGCTGCTGGTCTATCACACGTGGGTCGTGCTGGTGGCCGGTATCCCCCTGCGGCGGTTCTGGAAGGCATCGCGTGAGCCCGTAGTCTATGGCTTCGGCATCAACAGCAGCCTTGCGACGCTGCCCGTGACGCTGCAGGCGCTGGAGGACCTGAAGGTGTCACCGGGGGCGGCAAGGCTGTCGGCCTGTGTCGGAACGAACTTCAACAACGACGGGATCTTGCTGTACGAGGTCGTCGCCGTCCTGTTTCTGGCCCAGGCGTACGGCATCGAATTGAGCTTGGCGAGTCAGCTGGGGGCGGCGGTCGTCGCCGTGGCTGCGACGATTGGCGTGGGCGGCATCCCGGAGGCGGGCATCATCTCGCTGTCGCTGGTTCTGGGGGCCCTGCACCTGCCCGCAGAGGCAATTCCGCTGCTGCTGACCGTCGACTGGGTCGTCGCGCGCTGCCGCTCTGCCGTCAACGTGCTGGGTGACCTGTCCGTGGCCGTCGCCATCGACGCCGTGCGGGGCAAGGATGCGGCGGTCGCCGCGCAGGAAGGAGACGCCGCGTGAACTACTACATCGCCACCCGTCTGGACCGGGCAGCGGACCACAACCGCTTGCGCGACCTGCTGAACGCTCGCGGGCACGCCATCACCTACGACTGGACGCATCACGGCAGCGTGCAGAAGGACAAGCCCGAGCGAATTCGAGAGGTTGCGCTGGCCGAGACGTCAGGTGTGCTGCGCGCCGACGTGGTCGTCGTGTTGTTGCCGGGAGGGCGGGGGACGCACACGGAGCTGGGTATGGCGCTAGCGTCGGGCAAGTCCGTCATCGTGCAGGCAGACCCGGTGCACGGATTTTTCGCAGCCGACGAGCGGACTTGTGCCTTCTACCACCACCCGCTGGTGCGGCGCGCCGAGCGGATCGAAGACGTCGTTGCCATGCTGACGCCCTAGAAAGCCCCGCCAAACGCCACGCTGACGTGCCAGACCTGCCCCCCGTGCTGCAGATCGCCCACCGGGTCGTTGGGGTCCCGCTTGATCACCGTCCGCCGCGGCAGCACCAGCAGCTGCGTCCCGACGTCGACCGAGAACGGCGCCGCGGCCTCTCCCGCTGGGGGTCTGTCCCCCGCGACGGCACCCAGACGCAGCTTCTCGCCCGAAGTGAACTGGCCGAAGCGCCAAGAGAATCCGGCGCCGATGCCGTGGGTCGGGTTGTCCAGGTAGTTGGTGAACCCGATGGCTCTGGGAGCGGGCGATGGGCGAAACGTGTAGCCGCCCCGCACCACCCAGGACCGCGACGCCTCCCACTCGGCCGCCACCGCCGGATTCCATGTGTCTGCGAAGTGCAGGTCCAGCGGTGCGGTATCGGTGCCGACGTCGAACAGTCCGCCTGCCCCAAGCGCGTTCGTGGCCTGACCTCCCACGTCGATCCAAACGTACGGCGACGGGTCGGGCGTCTGCGACCACAGTGCAAGGCCCAGATCAGCAGCCAGCAATAGCCGGTCCGACACTCGCCAAGCCGCCCCCGCGTGCACGGCATCCGGCGTGAACAGCGTCTCTTGCCCCAGATCCATCACCGCGTCGATCGCCGCGCCCACCTTGATGTCGGTCGGGATCCGATACTGCAGCGACAGTGCCTGCCTGTAGCCCAAGCCCAGCGTCAGGTAGTCGGTTGCGCGGAACGACGTGCCTGCCGTCAGCCGTCCCTGCGGCGTCAGCGAGATGCGCGTAGAGGCGTAGTCCAGCCGATGGTTGGTCGGGTCGAGGTCCAGAGCGATCTCGGCGCCAAGCTGGGCGAGTACCTGGGCCCCCACGCCGACAGACCAGCGGTTGGTCACGCGCCACGCACCGGCGAACAGAAAGGCCAGCCGGTCGGGCAGGCTCTCGAACATCAGAAACTGCGGCGTCTGCGGGTCGGGCCCTGAGATGCGCAAGATGTCCTTCCACGGCATCGCCAGCGCCGCGCCCAGCACCACGCGGTTGTGGAAGACGCCCCCCAGCGGGTAGTGCCAGCCGAGGGTCAGGCCGCCCGTATCGCGCGGCAAGTGCGTTTCGCGACTGGAGAATCCGGCGATGTGCTGCGCCCGACACGCCAGATATGGTCCCGTGCATGCGGGGCGCGCCAGCTGGACCGACAGGTCGTGCACGGTCGAGGTGAAGCCCGCCCAGACCCCCGCCAATCGCGAGTCGCCCAGCAGCGCGGGGTTGTGAAAGGCGGCCTCAGCTCCCCGAGCCGCCCCGGCCATCGCCCCCGCCATGCCGACCGACCGGGGCCCAGCGCCAAACAGCTCGAAGACGCTTGCGCGGCCCGTCGCCGCCGGCAGAAGCGACCAAGCAAAGACCAACATCAGCAGGGACTTGCGGCGGGTCATGGCACGCCTCTGTCCTGCGAGTGGGGAGAGCACGGCTGCAGCAGTAGGTCCGAGATCAACGCGAACAGGTCGGCCAGTACGGGCGACTCCACCAGCGTCACCAGCTCGGGGATGGTGGCGACCGCGAGGTCCGGTTGCAGGGCAAGGCCCAGGATCTGGCCCCAGGCGTCGCGGGCGGCAGCATTGGTCGAGAGCTCTTCTGACGCGTAGGCCAACAATTCCAGGCGTTCAGCCGTCTGCGTCACCTCGCCGGGCGGCGTGACGGGCAGCGGGATCCCCGCCAGCAGAACGTCATACAGATGGCCGGCCAGCAGCCCCTGCGGGTCCAGCTGCGTCAGGCAACCGGCCAGCTTGCGAACGGTGGCCAGCTTGGTGGGCGAGGGTGTCGCCCCGTCGGCCTCTCGCACCGCCAGCACCAACAAGTCGCGCACGGCGCCCAGCGCACCGGGTGCCAGCGGGTCCACCAGGGCATCCAGCGCCTGAACCAACGGTTCTGCGTCCGAGTCGGCCTGCGAGAGCGACAGCAGCGCCGACCGAACCAGCGTCGAGAAGCCCGCCCGCCCCTGACTGCCCGACTGGGCCAGCACCGCCCGCAGCTGCGGAGCACCCGCCTCGGCCTCAGCCAGCAGCGCCAACAGCAGCGGCGGCAGGCGCGGGTCGCGGAACAGCTGGGTCGACAGCACAAACAGGTCCTGGTCCAGGCAAGTGCGACAGATGTTCGAAAACGCTTGAAGCTCAGCAAGATGGGCGGGCTGCGGCGGTGACGCCCCAGGGTCACCTGCCAGAGGTTCCAGCAGCGCCACCAGCACCGCCACCAAACCGACCTTGTCCAGATCCGCGAGGATCTGAGGGGCTTTCTGCAGCGTTCCTGGTGGCATCGCCTTGCCGATGTCCAACAGCAGGACCAGCAGGGCACGCTGACTGGCAGGGTCCAGCTCGTGTTCGATCAGGTCCGCGACGTGTTGCAGGTGACCGCCCGCCGCCAACTCGAGCAGGGGCTGCAGCCGCTCCTCGACCGACGGACACGCTTGCGGGTCAGCGACGGCGGGGGCCGACTCATCCAGCGCACCACAGCCGGACAGCGCGAGGCCCAGCGCAAAGGAGATTCCTGCCAGCTTTCCCAGACGCACCGCCCAGTTGGCACCCGCCGCACTTCCCGCTACCTTGGCCTGCGCCACCGACCGCGACGGTCGGGCGGCTTCAGGGGCATTTGCAGCAAAGTGGGTCGGCATGGACAGGTGGTTCCCAAAGCTGGGCAGGGTCGGCGCCACGACAGACCGCGCAGTATGCCGCCGCGCTGGCAGCACGAACAGAGGACCGGGCAGGTTCGCCAACCACTCCATTCGCCAAGGATTTGTCCCCGGCGGTGTGCTGGCCGCGACGGTCGCCTTCACACTACTGGGGGCGACGTCGTTGGCACCTCAGGCATCGGCGTCGCCACCAGACCGGACGCCCGAGGCCGGCCTGACGGGGGACGGAGGCGCAGCCCTTGCGCTGGGCGTGCTGTGGCTCGTCCCCGCAGCATTCCTGTCGCCCGCGTCGATGAAGGGCAGCTACACCCAACCCAACGACCCCAGCGGATTGTGGGCGATCGACAAGGTAGCGGTCGGGCCTCGCAACATGACGGTCTCGCGGACCAGCGACGTCGTGGTGGGCGGACTGTTGGCTGGTGGCGCGGCCTACGCGGGCCTCGCGCTTGCGGATCCTGACCGTCGCGGCCGCGGCGCCGCCGTGGTCGAGTCCGTGCTGTTGACGGGTGCGGTGGTCGAGTGGCTGAAGGTGGGCGTGGGCCGCGACCGTCCCTATACCTACGACTCGCTCGATGGCATTGGCGAAGACTTTGCTCACCGCTCGTTTCCGTCGGGTCACACCGCGATGGCGGTTGCCACGGCGACGTCGTTGACGATCGGCTGGGCGCGCAGCGGCTTCCTCGATTCGGCCGGCGGCAAGTGGGCGACGGCGGGCGTGTGGACGGCGGCGGTTACGACGGCTTCCCTACGCGTCGTTTCGTCCAGTCACTTCCCGACCGACGTCATCACCAGCTCGGCCATCGCGGTCGGCTGCGCGCTGCTGGTCGAAGGTGCGCGAGAGTGGACGAGGGCCAAGTAGGCGATCAGAGGCTGCTTTCGAAGTACAGCGCATCAGGAGCCACGCACCCCTGCCGCCCGTTGGGCAGCCGCACTTCGACGCGACCGTCCGGCAGCTCGGCGATGCGGCGCACCTCCAGCCCCTCCGGCAGTCCCATCGCCTCGCCGACACCCAGACACGGCGCCATCGAGGCGTCTTCTTCCACGACCACGGCGTGGACCACCTGAGCTTCCACCCGCTGGGCGTGGGCCAACCAGACCAGAGCGAGCACTTGAATGACGGCGAGGCCCGCCGCGCTGCCGACCAGAGCAGTCCTGCGACCCAACCGAGCACCCGAGCGCAACCCCCAGACCAGCAGCGCAAGTGCGGCGAATCCCCCAAGCGCGCCTAGCGCGGCCAGCAGCCCCCGCGGAGCCGCACGTGCGATGGCCACATCCAACTCTGGACTTTCGTCGAAGATGTGCAGGGTTGCGTGACGTCTGCGGGCTTGATCCGCCAGTTGACTTCGCACCGCGGCAAGGTTGCTGGTGACATCGCTGCGCAGCTCAGTCGGCGGATTCAGCCGCAGCGCCTGCTTGTAGTGGCCGACCGCCTCGCCCAAGCGATGCATTTTGACCAGAGTATTCGCTAGGTTGTAGTGGATGGCCGGCGATGGCAGCCCGTGGATCAACAGCGCCCGGTAACTTTGCTGCGCTCGCGCATACTTCCCCTGCACGTAGTCCTGATTGGCCGCTGCGAACGAGTCGTCCAGCGTCGCGGCGTCCGCTTGTCCCGGCAGCCATCCGGTCACCGCCGCAGCAGCGCAAACCATGAGGACCGTCGCGGCCGCTCGTCCGGTCGAGGACTTGGTCGGTGTCAGAACGGGGTCCAGCTTCGCCAGCACTTCGGCCACGCGGCGCGCCGTCTGCGCCAGATCCACGTCGCGGTCGCCACCAGGAGCGAATCTTGCGAAATCACAGTGTTGCAACTCAACGGTGAGCTGGTCGGCGGTCTCTCGATCTGCCCCGGCTGCCCGAAGCTCAGCTGCCAACGCGTGCTCGGTCATGCCGGAAAGGGGCGTGCCGGTCGCAGTCGCCAGGTACTTGGCCACGGTGTCGCGCACGGCCGCATAGCCTTGGTCCGGCCCCAATCCCGCCGCCAGATCCAGCTGTTGACGGGCGTCGCGCAACGCGTGGGCGCGCGTCCGCTGCGGCGACTGCTGCAACCGTCGGCGCCGCCACACGCTGGCCAACCATACGAGCAAACCGGCGCCCCAGGGCGCGAAGGCAATCCCCCAGAAGGTCGGCGTCGCGGTCCAATCGCTGACGGCAGTTTGCGCGATGTGGGCCTCGGCAGCGATCGGGCGCAGCAAGGCCGATGCGTCGACGACGGCGGTGACGGGCTGCGCCGGACCCTCTCCGGGCTGCAGGCCGGTAGCACCGGCAGCGGCCGACGCGGGAGTCTCAGCGCCCGGGACCGCAGCGCCCGTGACCAGCACCTCAAACGGACCTGCGCGGGAGGTTGCAAACCTCTCGTCGTACGGGTCAAACGCGGTAAACTCCAGCGCCGGAATCACGTAAGTGCCTGGCTTGTTGAACGAAACGATGGTCTGCCAGACCCGCTTGCCCTCGGTTCCCGCAAGCGTCCGCCGCACCTGATCGTCGCCACGCCCGGGCAGTGCCTCGATCGACATGCCCGCGACGGCAGGCGGGCGCAGGTCGCGCAGGCCCAGCAGATTGCCCTCGCCACTGACCTGATACTCGATCAAAAGACGAGCTCCCGTAGCCACTTGCAGCGTGTCGCCCCGCCCCGGCGTCATCACCCGTCCGGTCAGTTCCAGCTTGCCCACGTTGGCCGCTGCGAAGCTGGCCGGCCGTCCTGCCGTGGGTATCGGCCGGAAGGTCATCTCCAGCGCGGGTCCCGACACCCGCAGCGCACGCGTCTCGAAGAAATCGCCTGCTTCGATCCGGTAGCGCGGGCCGTCGATCCGGACCTGACCGGGCACCGCAGACGACAGCATCGCTTGGTGCGTGATCTGGCGCAGGTACGGACGACCTGAGAATTGCACGGCTTCCCGGTCAGGTTCCTTGCCGCCCAGCAGGTTCTCCACGTCGAGGTTGGCAAACTTGGGCGCCTGCGTTTCGCGGATCCCCTGAGTCTGCGTCTCGCGGCTCCAGTACAGCTCCCACGTGATGACAAACGGCTGTCCGGCAAAGGGCGCCAGCACCGACACCGATGGGCGCACGAAGAAGGCCTGACCGGCGAAGCGCTGCGGATTGGTCGCCTTCTCCGGCGGTTCCGCGGCCTCATCCTCTCCGCCCAGCGAGACCACCTCGACCTCGATCACCTCCGACTTCGCAACATCGCGGCCCTGTAGCCGCAGCACTGCGGGCCCGATCCGCAGCTTGCCCGGCCGCTGCGGCCGCGCGACGTACATCTGGTTCTCGATGGTCGACATGCGGCCGTTGATGATGCTGACCTGCTGCTGTCGCCCGCCCTGCTGCAGGTCGAAGCCGTCGCAGGTGGGGTCCAGCATCTCGTCGAACTGGCCGGTCGCCTGCACGCGGATCTGCAGTTCCTCGTCCACCGTGAGACTGCGCGCGCCCACCTCAATCCGCACCTGCGCCTGCTGGGCATTGGCGTCGTTCGCCGCGCACACCCCCACCCCCACGGTCCACGCGACCGTCGTGGCGAGAGCAAGGCGTGCGAAGCGGGCGTCCATCACCAGTCCTTGGCGGGGGCCGTGTTGCGAAACTGTGAATTCCGCAACGCTTCCTGGGCTTCCAGGTTGTCCGGGTTGTGGTCGTTGCGGTCCATCTGCTGGTGGGTCCGCTCCTGCTCCTCTTTCTTGGGATCAGGCTTCTGGTCCTTCTCCTCGGGGGGGGGCTGGCCCTTGTCCTTCTTGTCCTGATCCTTCTTGTCTTTGTCGTCCTTGTCCTTGTCGTCCTTCTTGTCGTTCTGGTCCTGCTTCTGCTGCTGATCTTCGCTCGGCGGCTGCGGTTCATCCACCCGCAGTAGGTAGAAGTTCTCAACGTCTGCGCCCGCTTGCGTCCGGACCTTGAGGATTCGGTCGGTCTTGCCACCCGGCACCGCGGCTGCGGTCGTGGCCGTGCGGCCCTTGCGCGCTTGCGGCGTGTCGTCGATCGACGCCGGTCCCGCCTTCTTCCCGCCCGGGGCCGTGACGACACCCTTGGCGATCGACTTGGCGCCGGCCTCGTCCATGACCTCCATCTCCAGCGGACCGTGCGACAGGTCATAACGGGCGGAGATCTGTAGATTCTGTCCCGCCTTCTGCGTCACCTGCATCCAGTCGCGGTCGCCCTTGCAGATCCGCAGCAGCTGCTCTTGGCCCAGCTCAATCGGCTTGGCCGCACCCGGCTCGTCGTTCGGCTCGAATTCGTCGTTTCCATCGGGACATGGCGGCAGGATCCGCAGCTTCAGCACGTACGGCAGGTCCAAGCGGGCCACCGCGGGGTCCACGGCTGGCGACGGCAGGCCCGGCGGCAAGATGACGTGCGGCACCGGGGCACCGGGCGGCGGGGGCCCTCCGGCTCCCGGCATCATGCCGGCGCCAGGTCCGGCACTGCCACCGGGCGCGGCTCCCGGACTGCCACCCGGCGCAAAACCCGGCATGGCGGGAAGACCTTGCGGCATCTGCACTTGCACCGTCTGGACTTGCGGCGGCTGTTGTCCCGGCCCCGGACCCGGAGGCGGCACACCTGGTGCGGCACCGGGGGGAAGTCCCTGCGGCCCTTGCGGGTCAGGCGACGCCGGTGCGATCTGCACGGAACCCGGCGGCAGCGTCGGCAACGGCCACGTGGGCTTGGCGACTCCACCGCCGGTCACCCGCACCCGGTACTTGCCGGGGGGAGGAGCCAGCACCGCCGTCGTCCTCGCGACCTCACCGCCGCCCGAGACGGCACTGCCGATGGCTTGGCCCCACAGCTCGCCACGTTCGTCGTACACCTCGACCGTCAGCGAACCGGCAAGGTCCTGCGCATCCGGCAGGTCCTCTACCTGGCTGGTCAGGTCCACGAACAGACTCTCGCCCTGCTTCAGCTCGACCTGATACCAATCGTCGTCGCCCGGGCACAGGTACAGACCCTGCATCGGCGCGGAGAAGTTCTCGGGTGTCAGGGGGTTGGCCTGTACGGCCTGATCGTTGTCCTCGTAGACGTCGTCCCGCTCGCTGCACGGGGGCAGGATCTCCAGCGCGAGTTCGTAGTCGGCTTCCGTGTCCAGACCACCTTGAATTTGAACGACATATGCGCCTGTGGTGACGGCAGAGGCCAGTCGCGCGACCATGCCCTCCTTGCCCTGACGCGCGCGGGCCACCACCTGACCGTTCGGGTCCAGCACCGTGATGTCCACCTGGTTGGCGCCGATGTCGACGGTGGTCTTGGCGCGGATGCGCAACCCCTGACCGCTGCTCAGCAACACGGAGTAGTTGTCGTCGTTCAGCGGGCACAGGCGGCCCTTGACCGGCTCGCCGACCGGCGCGGACCGTGCCGCAGCCGGTGCGTCATTCGGCTCGAACTTGTCCTCGATGCGATGGCAAGCCGGCAGCAGCTTGACCTTCAGCTCATAGGCGCTCTCGACTTCAGCGATGTTGCGCACGTCGACCAGCACCTGCTCGGCGTGGTCCACTCGCCCGAGATCGACCGCGTCCAGCGGCGGCGCTCCGGCGGCCGGTCCCCGCAGCTGTTCCTGGCCGTTGCTGTTCAGCAGCGTCAGGCCGAGCTGCGCCGGCGAGCCTGCGGCGCCGTCCTCTTGCTGCGCCTCGGCCGAGGTGTCCGCCTTGGGAGCGATCTTGGCGCTGAAGCGGTCGCCGGGCTGCAGGTCCATGCGGAACAGGTCGCGGTCCTCAGGACACGAGCGCAGATCCAGCGTCTGCTCGCGCTGTCCTTCCGGCATGGCCACGGGAGTCGCCTGATCCACCTGATCATTTGGCTCGTACGCCTTGTCGCGGGTGCGGCACGACGGCCAGGCGCCCAAGCGAGCGATCTCCAGGTTGCGCCGCGTGTCGAGCCGCGTCGGGTCGGCGACAAGGGCCAGCTCCAAACTCTTGACCGCCTCTCGGTAGTGCGCCAGCGCCTGTGCGGCGCTCGGAGGCGCAGGAGCCGTCTGCGGTGCGTTCGGATCGGAACCTGCGCCACCCGCAGCACCGGGTGCCGAGCCTTGGGCAGGTGTTGTGCCGGGAGCGGAGCCTGCGCCCGGAGCCTTTCCCGGTCCCGGGTTGGGCTTCGGCGCGGCGGCCGCCTGCTTCTCGAGCTTGCGCGCCCACTCCAGCTGGTTGGTCCCGGTCGCGTAGTGGATGTCGGCCTCGAGGGTCGGCTCTCGCGTCCGCAGCCCTCCCAGCGCGCGGTTCAGACTGGTCGCGGCGTCTTCGTTCAGGCCCATGTACGCTTGTGCGACGCCAAGATTGAACCAGATCACCACGTGTTCCGGGCGACTGGCCTGCGCTGCGCGGAACGCCTCGACGGCGTCGCCCAGCTTGCCTTCCTTCAGCAGTTCGCGGCCGTCGGCGATGTCCGGATTCTCGCGTTGCAGCCACGCGGGCACTGCCAGGGCCTGCGATGGTGCGAAGATGCCAAGCGTCAGCGCAACAAACACCAGCGCGATCGCCGCCTTGACGGGACTGGCTGCCGGACTCGCCTTGACACGTGCTGCGTCGCGCTTTCGCCGCCTGCGGTTGGAGAGGGCCGCATCGATCAGCAGCAGCAGCAGCGCCGGTCCCAGCAGGTACTGGTAGCGGTCTTCACCGAGAGCCTGAAATTGCGCTGTGTATTCAGCCTTTTCGAGTGCATCCAGCGCGGCCGCCAGAGGTTGCGCAACGGACCGGTCGGCGTAGTGGAACGACTTGCCCCCCGTCGCAGCCGCCACCTTCTCCAGCAGCGGCAGATCCAGCTTGGAGAAGATCGGTTGCCCCGCCTCGTCCTTCAGAATGCCGGTCGCCGTGCCATCGGGGCCCAGAATCGGCACCGGGTCGCCAAACGCGGAGCCCACGCCGACCGTGTAGATGCGGATGCCCTGCGCGGCGGCCTTCTGCGCGGCCTCCAGCGCACCACCTTCGTGGTCCTCGCCGTCGCTGAACAACACGATCGCCTTGTGCTTGCTGCCCTTGAACTGAGGCATCAGGTTGTCGCGCAACTCGGCTTCAGCCTTCTCTTTCTCGCCGGTCAGCACCTCGACGGCCAGCGTGATGGCCCTGCCCACATTGGTGCCGCCGACCGGCAGGTCTTCGGGCTTGAGGTCCGCCAGATACGTGCGGATGACGTCGTGGTCGGTGGTGAGCGGCGCCTGCACGAACGGGATGCCGGCAAACGGCACCAACGCGACGCGACCGCCTGCCAGCCGGTCGAGCAGGCTCGAAATCTCCAGCATTGTCCCTTGGATGCGGTTCGGCACCACATCGCGCACCAGCATGGACTTCGAGGCGTCGACGACGATGGCCAGATCGATACCTGCGTTCGACACCTCCGTCTCGCGCAAGCCATAACGGGGGCGAGACGCGGCGCCCACCAGCAGCACCAGCGCCAGGCCGATCAGTCCGATGCGCAACGCCGCGACGCCGGGCGAGAAGGAAGCCATCAGCCGCTTCACCGCCGCGCCGGTACCCAGTCGCGCGAGAAGCTTGTGCCGTCCGCTGTGCTGTGCCGCCGCCCAAATGACCAGCACCGCCACCAGCAGCAGCAGCCAGGCCAAATCGGCTCGCGCAAAGGTCAAGGCATCCGCTTGCATCTCGCTCCTGTTTCCTCCGTCAACCTGGTCCGCCTGTCACGGGAAGGTCCGCAGCACCGACCGCCGCAGCAGCTGTTCGATCAGCAGCAGCGCCAGACCTGCCAGCAGCCAGCCGTGGAACAGCTCGCTGCGGTTGGTGTGCACCTTGACCGAAAACGTCGTCGTCTCGAGATCCTTGAAGTCCTCCGCGAACTTCTTGGCATCGTAGCTGTCGTAGAACTTGCCGCCGGTCTGCTGGGCGATTTGGCGCAGCAGCTCCGGGTCGGTCGGGAACGGCCGCTCTGGTCGCTGGTAGACCTTGCGTCCAAAGCGGTCCGTCATCGGCTCGCCCCGCAGCGGATCAATCGCCGGCAGCCGCGTCTCGCGACCTGAGCCCACCTGGAAGGTGAACACCCGTACGCGGTCCTTCTCGGGCAGCGACGCGATGTACTTGGGCACGGTCAGCGGGTCCATCTTGCCGCCTTCCTGCTTGCCGTCCGTAATCAGGATCAGCATCTTGGAACGCGACTTGGCCTTCTCCAGCCGCAGGTAGGCCCGGTTCAGCGCGTCGCCAATCGCGGTGCCCGAGCCGCCGATCGTGCAGTGGTTCTGGCAGGCGTCCACCTTGCCCATGCGCCGCCCGTCGTCGAGCACCAGTGCGTCCAGCGCGTTCAACAGCCGCACGTAGTCCAGCGTGGGGGGAAAGCGCAGGTAGGCCTCGCTGCCGAACACGACCAGGCCGATGCGGTCCGACTTTCGGCCGCGGATGAAGTCCTTGAGGATCTTGCGGGCGGCCTCGAAGCGGTTGTCAGGCTCAAGACCATTGTCCTGCACCGTCTGGATGTCGGCGGAACTCATGTCGATCGCGTTCATCGACCCGCTCATGTCGAGGGCG
Source organism: uncultured Myxococcales bacterium (assembly GCA_903955385.1). Taxonomy (GTDB): domain Bacteria; phylum Myxococcota_A; class UBA9042; order UBA9042; family UBA9042; genus CAJBNH01. The sequence continues at coordinate 68,887 of CAJBNH010000183.1, forward strand.
ATCATCATGTCGATGCCCTCGCCGCTGAGCAGCTCCTGATCGATGCGCTGGGGCCGCGCAAGGGCGATCACCAACACGATCAGCGCGATGGCCCGCAAGGCGTCGGGCAGCCAGCGCAAGCGCACACGCCAAGTCCTGGGCACCTGCTTGAACACCTGCAGGGTCGAGACCTTGACCGCAGCCGGCCGCGACCGAAAGCGGACCCAGAAGGCGGCGGCCACGCCGAACAGCGCGAGCAGGAACCACGGATGCTCAAACGTCCAGCCGGAGGTCATACGGGTCGCCCTCCTCCCAGCACCCATGGCGCCACGACCAGCACCAGGGCGACCACCAGCAGAAGCACGGCGGGCAACCACGACGGCTTGCCGGACCGCAGACCGTGGCGGCCGTCGATGACACGGGTGCCGGCCCACTGATCACCCAGCCGGCGCTGTTCCGGCAACCACAGGGTCGTCAGGGCCTCAGCGACCAGACCGCCACCCGGCAGCAACATCAACAGGTTGCGCTGCAGCCGCGCCGTCCACGACGCCATGCGCGTAGTGCCGACGATGGACTCGAGCTCGTCGTCCAGTCCCGGGGGCAGACCGGTCGCGGGTTGGGGACGGGTGGGCAGGGCGTCGTCGAAAGAAGCGATCTGCAGGCCGACCAAGGCCTTGCCGGGCGAGCCGCCTCCCAGCGAGTCGCGCAGCGCCAGCCACACCAGTCCGAGCACAAACGCCGCGTCGAACAGCGACTGGCGCCCCGTGTCGATGGCCAGCCAAGCCACCAGCGCGACGGCCACGGCGCCCACCATGACGTCCAGGGCAAACGCGCGCAATCGCAGCGACGGAGGAGCCATGACCTGAATGCGCAACCGCTTTTGACGCGCCAGACGGGCGATTTCCGCCGCGCGGATGCGGTCCAGTTCCTCGGCCGTCTGCATCGTGCGCTCGACCACCGACCGCACAAAGGCCGCCATGTCGGCGATTTCGTCCGGGCTGGCCGCGAGACCGGCAAACTTCATCAGGTCCGAGTCGTCGGCGAACCGACGCATTTCGTCCAGCGCCACCTGACGCAAGTCCACGTACGCAAGCGCGTTCAGCAGCTCGGTCGAGGTCATGTCGAGCGCGAGCAAACGGTACCGGCCGCCCAGGTATTCGCGCAGGATCTCGGACAGTTCGCCGATCACCAGTCGAGGCGCTTCAGACGCCAGACGCCCGGACCGCTGCAGCTCCTCCAGCCGACCCAACGCCAGAACATGCGGCGGGATCTGCGGCTTGGGCTGCAGGCGCGCGACCCTGGCCTTGTACATCCGCACGCCGACCAGCGTCAGGACGGCCGCCACCGCCATCATGCCCAACACCAGCAGCGCGACCTGCAGCGGCGTGTTTTCCTCGATCAGCGGACGCGGGTCGGGCAGGGCAGCGGGCTTGACCTCGGTCTCAGCGGCGAACTGGCTGCGCACGACGACGCGCTGCGGGGGCAACGTGACCGAACCGCTCTCTCCCGCGCCGCCGCTGGCGGTGACGGCGTGGTAGGGAACCTCAATCGCGGGAGTTCGCAGCACGCCATTTCGCACGACCAGCAGGGGAATGCGGTACTTCTCGACGATGCGGCCGCCCTGTTCGACGCGCTCGGACGTGCCGGCATCCTGGGGCAGGGTGGCGAACGGCTTCAGGTTGGGCTTGGTGGGAAAGAAGACCCGGTAGTCCGACGGGTAGGAGAGGTCGACCTCCAGCCGGATGGTGTCACCGAAGGTCGGAGTTGCGTTGGAGATCTTGACCGTCGCCGTGACCGGCGCAGCCGTCTTGTCCGGACTGCTTGCGGTTGGCGTGGCCTCGACCGGCGCGGCCACGGCAGGGGCGGCAGGCAGCCCGTCCGCGGGCTTGGGCTGAATCGCGTGGGCGACGCAGGGAACCATCGCGCACACGGCGACGGCGCTGAGCCAAATCGTCGTTCGCTTCATGGTCTTGCCGCCCGGCGCCGGAAGTACGCCACAAGGTCCTTGAGGTAATCGCGGCTGGCCATCGCCTCGATCGGCTCGAGTCCGTTCTTGCGGAACTCGTCCGACCGCCGCTGCCGAGCCACGTGCGCCCGCTCGCCGTAGATTTGCGGATTGCGTCCCAAGCCGACGTCCAGCGCCAGAAGCTCTGCCGATTCAGCGTCTTCCAGTGTCAGCAGCGGAAAGAACCGCGGCCAGCTCTGCTCGGCCTGATCGGTGGTGACAATGGGGACCAGGTCGTGCCGCCGCGCTGCCACACCCAAGGCACGTCCGTACTCGGGCCCCAGAAAGTCGCTCAGCAGGAACACCACCGCACGCCGCCGCTGGATTCGGCTCAGATAGTCGCACGCGAGGTCGATCCGGGTGCCTTGGCCCTCTGGCTCGAACCGCAACAGCTCCTGGATGACCCGCAGCACGTGTCCCCGACCCTTCTTGGGCGGGATGTAGCGCTCGATGCGGTCGGTGAACAGGATCAGCCCCACGCGGTCGTTGTTCGAGATGGCCGACAGGGCCAGCACCGCTGCGATCTCGGCCGCCAGCTTGCGCTTGGACTTGCGCTCGGTGCCGAAGTCTTGGGAACCGCTCAAGTCGACAGCCAAAAGCACCGTCAATTCGCGTTCTTCCACGAACTGCTTGACGAACACTTCGCCCGTGCGCGCCGTCACGTTCCAGTCGATGCTGCGGACGTCGTCGCCGGGAGCGTACTCGCGCACCGAGTCAAAGCTCATGCCGCGGCCCTTGAAGACCGCGTGGTACTGCCCGGCCATGGCGTCGTTGACCAGACGCCGGGCCAGGATCTCGATGTCGCGCACCTGACTGGCCAACGACTTGTCGTCGTCGTCCTCGTCGGGCACGTCGGGGCCGCTCCGCGCGGCATTGCGCCGGCGGACCGCGTCCTCGCTGAGACCTCGGGTAGCTTCGCTCATCGCTGTTCAGATCCTCGCGAAAGGCAGTCTAGACCCTCACGGAACGGGGACGCGGTCGAAGATGCGTTGGACGACGTCGTCGCTGGACAGAGAGGCGGCTTCGGCCTGGTAGGTCAGGATCACGCGGTGGCGCAGCACGTCGAGCCCCACGGCCTTGATGTCCTCCGGGATCACGAATCCGCGGTGACGCAGGAAGGCGTGGCCCTTGGCGGCCATGGTCAGGAAGATGCTGGCACGCGGACTGGCACCGAACTGAATGAACTCATGCAGATCGCCCAGCCCGTAGCTCTTGGGATCGCGGGTAGCGAACACGACGTCGACGATGTACTGCTTGAGCTTCTCGTCGATCAGGATGTCACCGACGACCTTGCGGGCGCGCAGCAGGGAAGGGCCGTCGATCACCGGCTGGGGCTCAGACGGATAGCCGCTGGTCGCCTGCTCCAGAATCGCCAACTCTTCAATCTTGCTGGGATAACCCACCTTGACCATCAGCATGAAGCGGTCGACCTGCGCCTCGGGCAGCGGGTAGGTGCCCTCCTGCTCGATGGGGTTCTGGGTCGCGAGCACCAGGAAGGGCTCGTCCAAGCGGTAGGTCGTGTCGCCAATCGTGATCTGGTGCTCTTGCATCGCCTCGAGCAGCGCAGATTGCACCTTGGCCGGGGCGCGGTTGATCTCGTCCGCAAGCACCAGATTCGTGAAGATCGGTCCGCGCTTGACCGAAAACGTCTGGTCCTTGGGGCTGTAGATCATGGTACCCAGGATGTCGGCAGGCAGCAGGTCCGGCGTGAACTGGATGCGCTGGAAGCCGACGTTCATGCACTTGGCCAGACTCTTGACGGTCAGCGTCTTGGCCAACCCGGGCACGCCTTCCAGCAGCACGTGGCCGCCGGTCAGCAGGCCAATCAGGAGTCGTTCGACCATGTGCTGCTGGCCGACGACGACCTTGCCCATCTCGGCCAGAATGGCGTCGATGAACTGCGATTCGTGTCGAATCATCTCGTTGAGCGAGCGGATGTCCTGCATGTCGGGGTCCTCGTGTCGGCGAAAGCTGGGGCTTACGGAGAACTTGTCCAGCCGGGGCGACGGCAAGTGGCCATCGCTGGCGGTGTCGAAACGCGGCGCCCGTCGGAGCTATTCCCAGCAGCGTGTGCGGTCGTCGCGCGAGCGGGCGCGGTCAAGATAGGCGGCCGTCACGAGTTGTCGAGGGGGGCGCGGGTCCCGAGCGATCGAGGGTTTCACAGTTGCGGCGCCTTGCGTAGACTGCCCCCTTCGGAACCGACCGGGGCCAAGGCGTGGGGGCGCGCCGCACGGCCCGTCGACCCACCGTTGCCACAGCCCATCAGGAGTCCATGGTCCTCATTTCGTTCTGGCATGTCCGACGGCGCAGCGTTCGCTTGGCAGCCGTCCTTGCGGCGCTTGCCTTGGCATCGGCGTGTTCGTCGCCTGAGCCGTCGGAACCAACGCCTCAAGACACTTACGAATTCTCCTTCGTCCTCGATACGACTCCTCCTCCGGACGTCGACGAGGACCTGATCCCCGACGTCGAAGCGGAGATCGACGACGCCAATGTCGAGGGCGTGGTCGGCGTTGCGCTGGAAGTCACGCCTGCCCTCGACCTGGGTACTCGCGCGGCCGTGGTCGTACAGGTCACCCGCACCGGCGCCGACCCGGGGCCACCGCAGGACGGTGAGCTGGTCGAGTGGACGATCGACGGTCAGCCGGTGGAGCCGGGGTCGAAGTTTGCTTCGGCGGGGACAGCGCAGTCGCCCATAACACTGTGGAAGAACAACAAGACCGGCGAGGTTCTGTTGGCCGGTCTGCGCCCGGGCACGGCCACGGTCGGCGTGCGGGTCTCGGGCATCGACGCGCCGGCCATTCCAGTGTCGGTCGGATGGCCAGCTGCTCAGGGGATGGGCATCGGCGTCGTGGACACGCAGGCCTGGGCAGCGGGCGAGCGAACTGCGGACAGCGAAGACACGATCAAGCTGGCCGCGGGCAATCTGCTGACGATCCAGTTTCCGGCTTCTGCCAAGGGCGGGACAGAGTTCGACTTCGCCAAGGTGCCGGCCAAGGGGGCGCTGAAGGTCTCGACGGTGCTGCCGACGCTGGGCAACTTGAAGATGAATCTGGTGGCGGGGCGGCTGTGGGTCGACCAGACCGACAAGGGCTTGTTCCGAGGGACGTTTGTGGGCACGACCGCCGACCTGAAGCCAATGGCGGGCGTTTTTGTGGTGCCGCGTGACGGCAAGTTTGGCGTCGACCTGCTCGGCGAGCCGGTCAAGGTCAAGACCTCGATCGTGCCGGTGCATGAGGAGCTGACGACCGGCGACCACTTCAGCCGCGCCTCGTTGTTCGCGGCTGGCGGAGGGCAGGCTGTCCTGACGTTCCGGCACATCCAGGGGACGACCAAGGGTGACCTGGTACGCGTCAAAGTCGATGCGGCGACCGGGGTTCTGGACGAGTCGTTGCCGCCGCTGGTAGTCGGCGCCGGCACCTGGCAGCAGAACCCACCCAAGCCGCTGCAAGGCGTCGGTTACGCGGCGGCGGCGACCAGCGAGGGCCAGTTGCTGGCGGTGTGGGAGGGCCGAGACGGTAAGGGCGCGTTGCCTCTGGGGATCTGGATGCGGCCGATCGGTCCCGACGGCGCCTTGCAGGGCGATGCGGCGATCTCGGTGGCGACCGATGCGTGCGACGGCGGCTGCCAGCCTCGCATCGCAGCCCTGCCAAGCTCGCGCTGGGTGGTGACGTGGGCGGTGCCGAATGGCCAAGGGATCCGGGCCCGGCGTGTGCAAAACGACTTGACCTTCATCGACGACAAGCCGGTGCAGGTCGTGCCCTCGACTACCAGCGGCGTGTCGCTTGCCGTGGTCGACGACAAGGTGGCGCTGGCTTGGCGCCACCCCACGGAAGGCCCCGAATTTCGAATCTTTACCGACGCGCTGACAGCGACCAACCCGGAGCAGTACCTCAACGGTGGCGTCGACCTGGACCCCGAGCCTGCGATCGTCGGCATGACCGCCCCTGTCGGCTTCGTGGCGCTGTTCGTCAGCGGTAGCCCGGCCACCTTGCGCTTCCGTCGGATCGACTTGAGCGGCACGAAGCTTGGGCCTGCCGACGTGGACTTGGCTCCGGGCGTCGATCGGGTCGTGGCGGCAGCGGGCAAGCCCTCTCAGGTCGCGTTGATCGAGCGAGTGCCAGGGCCCGGCGGGGCCGGTGCGATGCGTATCCGTAAGCTCGCGTTCACCAGCTCGTCTGACCCGGGCAAGCAGCTGGGGCCGGCGATCGAGGTTCCGGTGGGCACCAACCTCCCCGTTCGCGCCGAAATCTGCTACGTCCCCGAGGCCGATGTCTACGTCGCGGCCTGGAGCGGCGAGGCGGCCAGCGAGGGAGTCTGGATCCTGCGTTTCCGCTAGCCGATGGCCTGCTCCCCCCAACGGTCCCAACACTGAGTTCGCATGATGCTTTCCGCTCTCGACCTCGCGCCCCCGGCGCCCGACGCGCTGCCGCATCTGCGGGTACCGCCGCCCGGTCCACTCTCGCGGGAGTGGTTGGCGCGGCTGCGGGCGGTGGAGTCCCCCAACGTCACGAGCATCGCCCACGACTTCCCGGTGGTCTGGCACTCGGCGCGCGGGGCTGCGGTGCGCGACGTCGACGGCAACACGTACTTGGACGCGACGTCGGCGTTTGGCGTGGCGCTCATCGGTCACAGTCACCCGCGGGTCGTCGCGGCCGCGAATGCGCAGACGCAGCGGCTGGTTCACGGCATGGGCGACGTGCACCCGACGACGGTGCGCATCGAGTTGCTCGAGGCCCTGACCCGCATAGCGCCTGGTGATCTGGGCCACGGCGTGCTGTGCACCGGCGGTTCGGAAGCGGTCGAAGTGGCGCTGAAGACCGCGCTGCTGGCGACCGGCAAGGCCGGCGTCGTCGCTTTCTCCGGCAGTTACCACGGGTTGGGACATGGCGCGCTGGACGCGACCAGCCGCCGCGACTTCCGCGCTCCGTTTGCGGCGCAGCTGGCCCGCAACACCACTTGGGTGCCGTTTCCGCATCCGGGTCGGCCGCCGGTCGGTGTCGCACCCGCTGCGCTGCTGGACTACGTGTTGGCCCGCGTCGAAGCGTCGATCTCCCACCCGGCGATGGGAGGCGTGCCGGTCGGCGCCGTGCTGGTCGAGCCGATCCAGGGGCGCGGCGGCAGTCTCGTCCCCCCGCACGGCTTCCTGCAGCGGCTGCGCGAACTCTGCGATCGGCAAGGCGTATTGCTCATCCTCGACGAGATCTTCACCGGCTGCGGTCGCACCGGCCATTGGTTTGCCTGCGAAGCGGAAAACGTGGTCCCCGACCTGCTGTGCATCGGCAAGGCGCTGGGCGGTGGCTATCCGGTGTCCGCCTGCCTTGGGCGACCGCACGTCATGGCCGCGTGGGGCGAATCGACGGGCGAGGCGTTGCATACCTCGACGTTCCTGGGACACCCGGTGGCCGCTGCCGCGGCGCTGGAGACCTTGGCCGTCCTGCGCGAGGAGGACGTTCCGGGACGCGCGCAGGCGCTGGGGGCCGACCTGCGCGCCCGCTTGGCAGCCAGACTGGCGGGGCAGCCGTTCGTGGCTGAGGTGCGTGGCCGCGGACTGATGATGGGCGTGGAATTTCGCGACCCTGCGACCGGGGCACCCGCGCCGCGCAGGGCCTGGTCCACCGTCGTCCACGCGCTGCAGTCGGGTTTGCTGCTGCTGCCCGCAGGCATCCACGGTGAGGTCGTTCAGGTCACGCCGCCAGTGGTCCTGACACCCGCGCAAGTCGATGCGCTGGTCGAGGGTCTGGGGCGTGCCGTCGAGCAGGCTGAGGGCTGAGCCGATGACGCCGATCGACCGCGCCGCCCTGAAGGCCGAGGTGCTCGACTGGATTGCGTCCTGGCTTCGCAGTGACTCGGGGGCCGCCGACCCGGCCGGCGAGCGCTTCGATTCGCTGGCGCTGCGGCTGTTCGCGTTTCAATTCGAGCATATCCCAGCGTTCGCCGCCTTCTGTCGGTTCCGAGGTGCGACGCCCGACACGGTCCATGCCGTCTCGCAGATTCCGCTGGTTCCGGTCACCGCCTTCAAGTCGGCTCGCCTCGCCACCGATGCGGCCGCGCAGGCTCCGGTCGCGGTGTTCGAGACCAGCGGCACCAGTGACGGCCAGCCAGGTCGCGTCACGCTGCACGACACCTCGCTGTACGATGCCAGCCTGCACGCGGGGTTTCAGTACTTCGTGACCCCCGACGCGACGCCCGGTGGTCTGCGCTGTGTCTCGTTGGTGCCCGGTCCTGCGGTGCGGCCGCACTCGTCGTTGGGCCACATGGTGCAGCGGTTGTTTCAGCGCTGGGACGACGGCGGTGGGTCCTCGCATCTCGGCATGTCGGCTGCGGTTCCCGGGCTTGACCTCGACGGGCTGCACCGCGCGCTGCACCGTGCGCGGGACGACGGTCGACCGGTGTTGCTGCTGGCTACGAGTCTGGCGCTGGAGCTCTGGCTCGACTCCGCACCGGCCGGCCTGCGTCTGCCACTGCCGCCGGGCTCGCGCCTGATGGACACGGGCGGTCCCAAGGGGCGGCGCCTGCAGCTGACCCGCGCCGACCAACACGCCCGCCTGGGCGAGATCCTGCAGCTGGATGCGGACTTGCTGGTGGGCGAGCTGGGCATGACCGAGCTGGCGACCCCGCGCTACGAAACGACGGCGCGCCATCGGCTCAAGGGCGACGTGGCTGCGTGCAGAGCCCATGCAGCACCGCCATGGCTGCGGTCGCGGATCCTGCGTCCGGCCGACCGTTTCCCTTGCGAAGACGGAGCCTTGGGGATGGTCGCCCACTTGGACTTGGCCAACCTGGACACCTGCGCCTTCCTGCTGACGGCGGACCTGGGGCGTCTGGTCGCGGTCGAGGGGGCGGGTCAGGCGCTGGAGCTCGCGGGGCGCATTCCGGGCTCAGAGTGGCGCGGCTGCGGTCTGGACGCAGAGGATCTGGTGCAGGGCTAGACTCGGGCCCGCACGCTGCTGACGCGCACAACCCGTTCGACACCTTGGGGAAATGCTTCGCGCACCATCGCTCTGTGCTCCGCAGCGTACGTCGCCAGATACTGTTCGTACTCCGCCTGACCACCGAACAGCACCTGCTCGGCCAGAGTGCCGTCCTCGCGCTCGATCAGCGTGGCGCCGCGGACGCCGGGCGTCGCGCGCAGCTCCACCAGGTACGTCTGCCGTAGCCAACGGCACAGGCGTGTCGCCGTGGCCGAATCGCTGCAGGTAGAAGCAACCTCGAGCTGCAGCGGTCCCTTCTTGGCCATCAGGACCAGATTCGCCAGCTCGTCCAGCGACTCGACCGTCAAGTCGGCCGGCACCTTATCGTCGGCACCGGGGCGACGAACCAGACAGGTGTGCAGTCTGCGGGCGCGCGACGGGATCAGGTCGAGGTGGTCGAAAGCCGAGACGTGCAGCCAACCATCGCGTGTCACCGCCGACCGGGCGACGCCGATGCGCAGGATGGCGTCCCACGCGCGGTCGCTGGGCTTGTAGGCGCGCAATTCCTGACTGGTGATGCAGAGGTCCCAAGCGACGCCCAGGGTGGCAAGCGCGTCGAGCTGGTGGCTGGCGTCGCTGTTGGCCAGCACGCCGACCTTGACCACGTCTCGCAGGGTTGCAAGGGCGCGGGCGCTGTCGGCAAAGGCGGGCGTGCGCCCGAAGTCGTCAGCGAACAGGCCGATCACGGCGGGGCGCAGCTGCGGGCGAACCTTCGAGATCGCCGACTTCAGCACCTCAGCATAGCGCTGGTGTTGGTCGGCCGACTGCAAGCGTTGCGTCTCGCGCTCGAACTGGTCGAAGTCCTCACGTGTGCGGATCTCGACCTTCTCCAGCGAAGCTCGCCAATCGAGCAGCGTACCGAAGCAGTCGAACGTGATCAGGTGGATGTCTTCGAGCCAGGCGGGTGGGGTCGTCATCTCGGCTCCCGAAAGTCGTGACGAGGATAGCACGCGCCCCCCCGGCCACAACTTCGCCACCTGACGACTGCAAGCCGGCGATCGCCCGAAACGACGACGGCCGCAACGGGCGGAACCGAAGTTCCACTCGCGCGGCCGTCGCTCATGTTCGCGCCCGAAGGCGCCGGACTACTTGCCCTTGAGGCTGCGGACGTACTTGACCAATTCCTTGATCTTCGGCGTGCCCTTCAGGTCGGGCTGCGGCGGCATCAGGGGGCTCTTCTTCACGGCCGCGCCACCTTCACCGATGATCGCTTCGATGTCGGCGTCGGTCACGGTGGCGTGCCAAGCTACATTGGTATGGTCGCGCGGCTTGGGGTCCAGCGAGGCGGCAGCGGGGCCGTCGCCCTTGCCGGTGGTGCCGTGACACGAGGCGCAGCGCTGCTCGTACAGCGTCTTGCCCTCGTCGGCAGGGGCTGCGGCGGCCGCTTCTTCCTTCTTGCCGCAGGCAACGAACATCAGCGAGGCCAGAGCGGCCACGGCAAGGATTCTGTAATTCATGCTCTTCTCTCCGTTGGGGGCGTGGGTCTGGCCAAGGGCAGCGAGGCGGCAGCGCGTGTGCACCGTTCGTCGGGGTCTGCCCATCACCAGACAAGGGATGGCCGAGGCTTCCTTCTAGAGCCGACGGGCGTTCCTTGCAAGGTAGTCCGCCACGCCTTCGGCCGAGCCCTTCATGCCGGGCTTGCCGTCGCTCCAGCCGGCGGGGCAGACCTCGCCGTTCTCTTCGGTGAACTTGAGTGCGTCGACGGTACGCAGCATCTCGTCGATGTTGCGGCCGAGCGACAGCGCGTTGACGACCTGATGCTGCACCACGCCGTCGCGGTCGATCAGGAACGAAGCGCGCAAGGCCTTGGCCTCGTCGATCAACACGTCGTAATCACGAGCGATCTGCTTGGTCACGTCGGCGATGATCGGGTAACGCACCGGGCCGATGCCGCCGTCCTTGACCTTGGTGTTACGCCAGGCCCAGTGGCTGAACTTGCTGTCGATCGAGCAGCCCAGCACGACCACTCCGCGCTTCTCGAACTCCTCGATGCGGTGGTCGAAGGCGATGATCTCGGTCGGGCAGACAAACGTGAAGTCGAACGGATAGAAGAACAACACGACATACTTGCCGCGCAGGTCAGAGAGCTTGACGGAGCCGAAGCTGCCATCGGCCAACACGGCCTCAGCGGTGAAGTCCGGCGCTTGCTTGGTAACGAGAACGCTCATGAGCACACTCCTTTGGGGGGTGGATGGGGTGACGGGGTGTCAACGCTTGTTCCTTGATCTAGGTCAAACTTCGCACGGGATCAAGGCCGACGCGAACCGTTGGATGCGGTTGGGTCAAATAGGGTTCGAGAATCCCGCAATGAGGTCACGACCCGTGCATCAACCGTGCATCGACCCTTGATCGTGGGCGACTCGGGCGCGATCTCAGGGGAAAATTCGGCGATTCCCGAAAACTCAGCCGCGAGCGACGGACAGCAAGCGACGTCCGGTAGCGGCGTAATTGCGCACCGCCACCTCGTCCACGTCGCCGCGCTTGTCGGCCTTGCAGTTCACGGCTCTCGGCGCACGCACGACCTGGATGTCGAAGTCGCGGTACAGGTCGCGGATGAACGAACAGTCGCTGTTCGACAGCAGCCAGCGCACGCCCATGCGGTCGAGCTCGCGGCACACCTCAGCCAATTCTGCTTGCGCGCTGGCCGGGAACTGACCGCCGGAGTAGGCGTTGAACGACGAACTGAGGCTGACCGGGTGGTAGGGCGGGTCCAGATACACGAAGTCGATGCCGCGTCGGGCGACCAGCTCCGGCAGGGCGCGGAAGTCGGACCGCCGCACCTCAGCCTCGCGCAGGGCCTCGTGCGCCGCCCGCAGCTTGACTTCGTTGAGGATGTTGGGCGCGGGGTAGCGGCCATGGGGCGAGTTGAAGCGGCCCCGCGAATTCTCGCGCCATAACCCGTTGAAACACGTGCGGTTCAGAAACAGCATCCGCGCCGCCCGCTCGATGTCGGTCATGGCGTGGTCGGTCGGGTGGCGCTCACGCACCAGATAGAAGTACGCGGCCCGCTCAACCTCGTCGCGGCGCATGTACTCGCGATCATGGGTGTCGAGGGCCAGCAACAGCTCTTCCGGGTGGTCGCGCAGAACGGTCGTGACGGCGACCACATCGGGGCTGAGGTCGCACAGCAGCGCCGATGCCAGGCGGTCCTGGTTCCACAGCGAGTAGTACATCGCGCCGCCGCCCAGAAACGGCTCGGCGTAGCGCAACTTCCCGGTCGGCATCAGCTCTTGCAGCTGTCCCAGCAGCTTGCCCTTGCCCCCGACCCACTTCATGAACGGCGCCGCGCTGCGCAGCGCAGGTTGAAGGACGCGCAGGCGACGGGACGTGGAAGCGGACGGCATGGACACCTCGGCAAAGCTGCCGGGAGTGTCGGTGCGGGCGATCGGCCGTCCAGATTTCTACCCTTTCGGATCCACGCAGGATCTTGCCGACGGCCCCAGGGTCGGCGTGTCTGTGGGGAGGATTCGCGATCGGATTCAAGCGGTTGGAAGGACGGAGGAACTCCGGACTGCCCCCTGGGTGGGTTCGCGCAAAGGGATGCGCAATCGTGGGCGCGATCCGAACTTCCTGAAATGACGGAGAAACTCTCTGGTGTGAACAGCGCGGCTTGCGCAACTGCCCATAATCAAAGGCGACGCGGGCGAGGCGGGAACTTGCCTCGTGGGGCGCCCGGCGCCGCGCGGGGCTCGGTCGGCGCTCCGGCCGGTTGGGGAGCGACCGCGGGCTGCACCGGACCTGGCACGTCAGCCAACCGCAGGGCGGTCCACGTCCAGGAAGGAGCGGCGGGCGGCGGGCAGCTGGTCGTCAGCGTTCGTCGGTTGTCCGCCAGCCACAGGTTCCACACCTCGCGACCGGCACGCTGCTCCAGACGGCTGCCCGGCGGCAGCAGCTTGCGCGTGTCGGGAGCGCCCGAAACAGCATCGGCACCCACCGCGAATTTCTGATGGGAAACAGAGGCATAGCACTCGCCGCCAACCTTGTGCGAGGTCTGGTAGACCAGCGTGTCGGTCGGCTGCACGTGGGCCAGCGCCTCGGGCAGCAGCTCTGGCGGAATGGCGCCGCTGTCGTCGATCACTGCGACCAGTCGGGAGGCCTGCTCGCTCGTCGTTGTGTCGATCACCCAAAGCAGCATGCCGCGGGCGACGCGACCTTCCAACTGGCGCATGGGAACGGCCAACCGCACGGCGTCGCCGGCCTTGACCGGAATTCGTTCGCCGGGAACAAGGCGATACTCCAAAGTGATCATCTGGTTGCCCGGCATTACCTCGAGATCGAGGCGGTAGACCGAGTCGGCACCGACGGCGATGCGGTGGCCGATGACGGCGGCAAGGACGTCGAACCCTCCCGGTGCTGCGGCCTGCGGCAACCCGGGGTCGGGACTCAGGGTCACGACGGGGTCCGGGAACGCCTCGCGCCAGAAGTCGCCCTCCGTCACTTGGTGGCCGCCACTGCACGCGTTCAGCAGTGCAAACGTCAGCACCACCAGGGCGGCGTCGGGCAGTCGTGAGCGGGCGGGTGAGAGGCGGCGGACGACCATGCGCCAAGCGTAGCACGGCGTGGGCCAACCGGAAGAAGTCGACGCCTGCCGCCCCCCGGCGGCGGGACAGAGCGCATCAACGGCGGTCGGCGGCGAAGGAATGTCGCACCGGCTTGGAGCGTTGGCGCTCCGGGCACCGATCCCGTTCGCGTGGGGAGAATCGCGCAAGTGGACAACCGCGCCTCAGGATCCTAGAATCTCTGCCCTTCCCCCATGACCTGTCGTCAGGAGATCCCCATGTCCTTCTTCAAGAAGCCCCAGCAACTCAAGACCATCGCGCCGCTTGAGACCACCCGCAACGTCGAGGCGATCTTCGACACCAATATGGGCACGATCCGCGTCAAGTTGTTCGTCGACAAGGCCCCCAACACGACGACCAACTTCATCCAGCTCGCCGAAGGCACCACCAGCTGGAAGAATCCGGCCGGCACCGACGAGACGCGCCCCTTCTACGACGGTCTGGTCTTCCACCGCGTCATCCCTGGCTTCATGGTGCAGGGCGGCTGCCCCACCGGCACCGGCATGGGCGGTCCCGGCTACCAGTTCGCCGACGAGTTCCATCAGGACCTGCGCCACAGCCGCGCCGGCATCCTGTCGATGGCCAACGCCGGTCCGAACACAAACGGCAGCCAGTTCTTCATCACCTGCGACGCCACCCCCCACCTTGACAACCGTCACTCGGTCTTCGGTGAGGTTGTCGAAGGTCTGGACATCGTTCAGAAGATCGCCAACACGCCGCGCGACCGCAACGACCGCCCGCGCAAGCCCGTCACCCTCGACGCGGTGCGCATCATCCGCCACTAGGCCGCGCCCGGCCCCTGCCGCGCGAGGGTTCGGGGGCCTTTTGCCGCCACGTGAGGATTCCATGACCCGACAGGTGCCTTTCGCCCTGGCGTCCGCCTTGCCTTGGCGGGCTGCCGTGGCTGCGTCCTTGCTGCTGACTGCGGCGTGCTCAGAGCCCGTTGACTGTAGTCTGGAGCCACACCGCTGCCCGACCCCGGGTTCTTCGGTGCTGCCTCCCAAGCCTGCGGAACATCGGGCGAGCGCGCCTTCCGAGGGGCTTGATCCCACGGTCAGAAACCGCCGCATCGACCGGGCGGCGTACGAGATGGCTGCGCGGCGTGGCCAGCGGCTGATCGACGTTCCCGCCGGTGACCCGGTGCGACAGGTGCTGCGCGCGGCCCGGCTGCAGGGCGGCACCCCGACGGCGGGCAAGGACGCCGCGACGGTGGAAGGCGGCGTTTCGGCAATGGAAGTTCGCGCGGTTCTGGGCGCTCTGCGGGGGCCGATGAAGGCGCGGGACCTCGACGGGCTGGTGGGCAAGCTGACTCCGCGACTGGCCACGACGTTGCGTGAGGCCCTGCCGCAGAACGGTGAACGCCTGTGGCGCCACATGGATCGCTATCTGGCGCTGCTGGAGGCGGGCTTTGACGTCTCGGAAGGACCCGGCGACAGCGCCGGCGTTCGCCAAGTCGTGCTGACTCCGTCGGCGGGCGGCCGCGAGCTGAAGCCGATCTTCGCCAAGACGGCGGACGGCTGGAAGGTCGAGCGATTCTGAACCCTTGGGTCGGGCATCTGCGCCTGACCCCTTGCTGAGGACAATTGCCATGAAGCTGACGAATCTGGCCCTCGCGAGTGGCGTGCTGCTTGCCGCTCTGGCCGTGCAAGGCTGCAAGAAGGACGCACCCGCTGCTTCCGCTCCCCAGGCCGCGGCTGCCGTTACCGCCCCCGTCGTCAAGCCTGCGGAGGCGCTGCCTGCCGCAACGACCACCACCGATGCCGCAGAGCCCGCCGCTGCCGCGCCGGACCCGTTGCGCAACGTCTGGAGTCTGCCCGCCCGTGGCACCTCGGCCAAGGACGGCAGCCGCGTCTTCGTGCTGACGCAGGGCAAGGACCGCACCTACGACAGCGCCACGGCCGTCTATCGCCTGTTCGCCTATGACTTGGGCGAGGCCAAGGGCGACGTGCTGACCATCCAGGAATTGGGCGGCGGGTCGTTCAAGGTCACGGGTCTGTTCGTGATTCCGGCAGGCGTCAACGCCGCGACCGACGTCAAGCCGGGCGACATGGTGTTGGCCGAGTGGGCGGGCGAGCTCAAGCACGCCATCGTCACCAAGATCGACACCGACAAGGTCAGCGTCCGCTACACGAATTTGCCCGACAGCTGGCCGGAGGACCGCGTCACCGCCGTCAAGGACTTGCGTGAGGTCACCAAGCAGACCGAGGGCCTGAATCCGGGCAACTTCGCGGTGGCACAGGAAGACGGTCGTGCCCACCAAGTGCTGCTGATCGCCCAGAGCGGCGACAAGTGGGTCACCCGTCGTTTTGCTGGCCGCGTGGGCATCTTCGAGTCCAAGGATCTGACGCCGATTCCGCTCAAGCCGGCACTGAAGGTCGGCCAGGCTGTCCAGGCGCCTTGGGTCGGCATGATGTACCCCGGCAAGGTCAAGAAGATCACCGGGACGCGCGTCGAAGTCGCCGTCGACGGCATCGCCACCAAGGAACCCGTCGTGACCTCGCTGGGCCAGGTGCTGCCCGAGCCCGCCGGCGCCAAGGCCGACGCCAAGAAGGACGAGGCCAAGCCCGCCGTCAAGGGCAAGCCCGCCAAGTAACTCCCTGTCTTTCTGTTTGTGCTAGTGGACCGGTGACCCCGGCGGCACTTCCCGCGCCGGCGACATCGGCGTGCGTCCACCGCGACCGTCTTCCGCCACCAGCAGCATCCCGTGGCTCTGCAGCCCCATCATCGTGCGGGGCGGCAGGTTCGCCAGCACCAGCACCTGACGGTCCTTCAACACCTCAGGCGCGACCGACTCGGCGATGCCGGCGAGGATCTGCCGGGGCTCCGCCTCGCCCAAGTCGACCAACAGCCGCAACAACTTCTTGCTTTTGGGGATCGGCTCGGCCAGCACCACGCGCCCCACACGCAGATCGACCTTGCCGAACGCGTCGATGTCGATCGCCTCGGCGAACGGCGGCGGGGGCTCGAGGGGCTGCTCCGGCGCAACGACCTGTGGAGAAGTCGGCTCGGTCGCCGCGGCAGTCGGCGGCTCCACGACAAAATTCGCCTTGGGGAACATGGGGGTGCCTTCGCTCAGCGGCGCACCGGCGGGAAGGTCGCCCCAGCGCAGGTCGTTCAGGGATCGCCAGCCGCCGGTCCAACCGATGCGGCGCAGGATCTCGGCCGACGTCCGCGGCAGCACCGGCTCCAGCAGGTGTGCGGCAAAACGGATGCCTTCCAAGGCGTTGTACAGCGTCACGGCTGCGGCGTCCTTGTCCGTCTTGACCAGATGGAAGGGCGCGTCGGCCGTCAGCACGCCGTTGAGCCGCTGCACCAACCCCATCGTGTCGGCGACGGCCTTGTGGATCCGTAACTGCGCCAGGCTCTCCCGCAGGGGGCCCGCATCGCCGAACTGTCCGTCGTTCGCGGGGGTTCCGTCGACCAGATAGCGACCGTAGGCGATGGCAGCAGCCAGCGCCGGGCTATGGGCGCGGTCGGCGGGCGGGGTCGGCACCTTGCCGTCGAAGTGCTTGATCGCCAAGGCCATCACGCGCTGAACCAGGTTGCCGAGGTCGTTGGCCAGATCGGCGTTGTTGCGCCGGACCAGCGCCTCCTCGCTGAAGTTCGAGTCCTGGCCCACCGCCATTTCGCGCAGCAGGAAGTACCGCAGCACGTCCGAGCCGTACTTGTCCTTCATCGAAAGCGGGCTCACCACATTGCCGGAAGTCTTGGACATCTTGGCATTGTCGGTGAGCCACCACCCCGTCGTCACCAGCCGATGCGGCACCGGCAGACCCAGCGCCATCAGCATCGTGGGCCAATACACGGCGTGGGTCGTCAGGATGTCCTTGCCCAGAAAGTGGGTGACGTGGGGCCACCAGGCCTCGAACGAGGTTGCGCCGTCCAGCCCCGGTGCCGGTGTGTTGCCGTCGCCGGTCGGCGGAAGCGCGCCCAACCCTCCGATCGCCGTGACGTAATTCAGCAGTGCGTCGAACCACACGTAAGTGACGTAATCGGTGTCGAAGGGCAGGTCGATGCCCCATTTCAGGCGCTCCTTGGGGCGCGAGATGCACAGATCCTGCAGGGGCTCGCGCAGGAAGCCCAGCACCTCGTTGGCGCGGTTGGCGGGCACAATCTCCATGCGGCCGCTGCGGATAGCCTCGATCAGCTGGTTCTGGTAGCGGCTCATCAGGAAGAAGTAGTTCTTCTCAGCCAGACGGGACACGGCGCGACCGCAGTCCGGGCACTGGCCTTCCTTGAGGTCCTTTTCGGTCCAGAAGCGCTCGTCGGCCGTGCAGTACCAGCCCTCGAAGGTGCGGGCGACGATGAGGTCCTGATCCCACAGCTGTTGCAGCGCCCGCTGGACCACGGCCTTGTGCCGGGGCTCAGTCGTGCGGATGAACTGGTCCGGCGCAGCGTCCAACGTCGGCCACAGGTCCTTGAAGGCCTGATGCAATTCGTCGCAGTGGGCCTGGGGCTCGATGCCGCGCTTGGCGGCCGCCTGCTCGACCTTCTGACCGTGCTCATCGGTGCCGGTGACGAAGTAGGTCGGCTGCCCCATCAGGCGGTGGTATCGGCGCGCGGCATCGGCGAGAACGGTGCAGTAGGCGTGGCCGATGTGCGGGCGATCATTGACGTAGTAGATGGGCGTGGTGACGTAGAAGCGGTCGGACATGTCGGCTCCGGCAGGGTCCGCGGCGACGGGCGGCGGGGCGGGCGGCTTATACCATGGGACGACCGCAGTGTCCCGCCGCACGCCTTCCGACACCGTTGGCGTGAGCCGTCGGCGAAATGTGTTAGACTGTCACGCATGGCGGCCTCCCATCGGCGGGACGACCCACCTGCGAGGGCGGTGGGCAAACACGCAACTAGCTTGACTTCCGCCGGAAACGTCGTATGGCCACGCCTACATGGCTGCGCATCGGCCCCGCAGCACAGGATCGACGCCGTGCAACTCCGCATCATGTCCTCTCCTCTCGCTCTCCCCGACCTTGACCGCAGACGCGGCCTCGTGGCGGTGGCGCTGTTTGCGTGCTGCGGGCTCTGGCTCGGTTGCAGCGCAGAGTCCAACTCCAGCGGCGACCCCGACACCGGCGCGGAAGTCACCGATGAAAGCGACGTAGACGACGTCGCCATTGTCGACGTGACGCCCGACACCGAGAGCAGCTGTCCCGGCAAGCCGGGCTGCGACTGCACCGCCGACACCGACTGCCCTGGCGGCGGCTGCGTGGCCAGCTCCACCGGCAAGGTCTGCGCCGGACCCTGCACTGCGCAGGGCACCTGCACCGCCGGCAAGAAGTGCGCAGTGGTTACGCTGGCCGACGACACCACGTCCAAGCTGTGCGTGCCCCGGTCACCCTACGCGTGCAATCCCTGCAAGGGCACCCAAGCCTGCATCTCGCCTGCGGATATCAACGCTCGCTGCGTCGCCCCTGCCGGTGACGCGGGCAAGTCTGGCTGGTACTGCGCGCCCTATTGTGCGGCGACCACAGATTGCCCTGTGGGTTACAAGTGCGCGGAAGTCGACGTGTTTGAGGGCGGAAAGTCCAAGCAGTGCGTTCCGCTGGACGGCGTGTGCAACTGCAGCCTTGCCGCCAAGAACGACGCCTTGGCCACCGTCTGTTTCGCCACGGCGTTCGATGGCAAGGGCCAGCTCATCGGCAAGTGTATGGGAGAACGGTACTGCACCACCGTGGGCTTGAGCCCGTGCGATGCCGCCAAGCCTTGGGCTGAGCTGTGCGACGGCTTGGACAGCGACTGCGACGGGGCGACCGACGACAACGGGTGCGACGACCTGAACGCGTGCACCACCGACACCTGCACTGCCGACCTGAAGTGCGAACACGTCGATATTTCGGCAACTTGCGACGATGGCGACCAGTGCACCGCCAACACTTGCGAGCCGGCCAAGGGCTGCACCTACCCCAAGGCGCCTCTGCCCTGCAACGACAACGACGCGTGCACCGGTTCGGACGTCTGCGCAGCGGGCAAGTGCGGTGGCAAGCTGATGGACTGCTCCGACGGCAACGCGTGCACCGCCGACTTCTGTGTCGATGGCAAGTGCAAGCACTCTGTCACGCCCGGTCCTTGCGACGACGGCGATGCGTGCACCAAGGACGACGTCTGCGCCGCCGGCAATTGCGTCGCCAGTCCGTTGTTCTGCAGCGACAAGAACGCCTGCACCAACGACTCCTGTGACCCCAAGACCGGCTGCGTGTTCACGCCCAACGCAAACGCCTGCAATGACAGCGACGCCTGTACCGGCCCCGACGTCTGCTCGGGTGGCGCGTGCACGACCCAGTCGAAGTCCTGCGATGACGACAACCTCTGCACCAACGATTCCTGTGACCCCAAGATGGGTTGCACGTATCTGCCGGTGACCGTGGTCTGCTCCGACGGCAACGGCTGCACCGTCGGTGACGTCTGCTGGCTCGGCGAGTGCAAGCCCGGCGCCGCGACCGTGTGCAACGACGACAACCCCTGCACCAGCGACTCCTGCAACACGGAGACCGGCAAGTGCGTGTTCACGACGTTGGAGGACGGCTCCGGCTGCGACGACGGCAGCAAGTGCACCACGTTCGACAAGTGCGTGGACGGCAAGTGCAAGCTCAACCCGGTGAATTGCGACGACGAGAACCCCTGCACCGTCGATTCGTGCGACCCGGCGACCGGCTTCTGCACTTCGGTCAAGCTGGACGCCGTGCCTTGCGAGGACGGCAACGACTGCACCGGCCCCGACGTCTGCGCGATGGGCCAGTGCATTGTCGGCAAGAAGCTGACCGGCACGCTGTGCGACAACGGGCAGAAGATGTGCCAGTCGGGTACTTGCATCTAGTTCCTTCTCGCGTCCCAGGAATCCGCATGCAAGGTTGGCCGTCGAAGGCGCTCGGCTGGGTCGAGTCGGAGCGCGTGTTCCGGCTGGTGGCGCTCAAGGCCACCGCCGTCTCGCTGGTGCTTCGCCGCCATCCCGAGGACCCGGACGAGGTCGTGCGGCCGATGCAACGTCAGCCAGACGGCGACGGGTTCGTGTGGGAGGTTGCAGAGCCGGACCCCGCGACGTATTACCGCTATCGCGTCGTGCAAGGCACCGAGACCTTTGACATCGCCGACCCATGGTCGCTGGCGGTGGCGCGTCAATTCCGCCTCGGGCACCCCACTTGGTCCGTCGCGCGGCGCACCGCCTTCGACTGGCAGGGCGACGTACGGCCCGGCACCGACGTGGGCCATGCCATCATCTCCGAAGTGCATGTGCGCGACTTCACTGCGCATCCCAGCGCCGGTAACCCGCATCCCGGGACCTATCTTGGGCTGGCCGATGCTGCCGCACCGGGCGGTTTGGGTGCCTTGCGCGATCTGGGCATCACGTGTGTCGAGCTGATGCCCGTCACCTCGTTTCCGGTGCTTGAGCCGATCGACCCGCCCGCCGGGCAGCCCGCCCACTGGGGCAATCCAACAGGCATGAATCACTGGGGTTACATGCCCAGCTTCCTGCTGGTGCCCAGCGAGCGTTACTCGGTCCGGGGGGCCAACGCCGCGCAGGACGAGTGGGTGGGCGTCGACGCC